>DXLP01000004.1 GCA_019414645.1 Collinsella sp. | reverse complement strand
GATTAATGGATAGAAACGGATGTTCTATCGGGACACACATTTTGTCCTATAAGCCCAGAACTCGGCGAACCGGTGAGCGGTCAAGGATAGGTTTTAGGGCATGTCCCAAAATCTACTTGAGGAGGAAGTCGGAGAGGGGAATGGTTCGGGCCTCGCGATGCTCGGGATCGGCGATGTGGTCGGCGGGATAGCCACAGACGAGCATATGATAGGGATAGACGCCCTTGGGCAGATTGAACTGCTCTTGTGCCACCTCGGGCTTAAAATGGCATACCCAGCACGTTCCCAGGCCATGCTCGGTGGCCTCCATCATCATCTGATCGCAGACGATCGAAGTATCGATGGCACTCGAGTTCATCTGATCATACGGGCGCACCCAAGCATCATCGGTAACGCTGCAAATAAGAAAGATAAGCGGAGCTCCAAAGATAGATCCATCACGAGCAAAGCGCGGCTGACAAGCAGCAGCCTTCTCCAACAACTCCGGAGTATCAAGCACCATCACGCGGGTCGGATGATTATTACAAGCAGAAGGAGCAATACGCCCAGCCTCAACAATGGCATCCACCACAGCCTGCTCCACAGCCCGATCTTCAAACTCACGACAAGAATACCGACCCCGAGCCAGATCCAAATAAGACATACAAGCCCTCCAACAATTAAAAATCAAACAAACCCAAAGTAACCCAAACAGTACCCAAAGCAGCAATCAGTCAAACGCTCATCGAGGGCCAAAGTGTCCGAACGGATACCAAAGGTCCCTTCAGCCAAGCCCCCATTGCACTATAACTATCAGCCAAAGTTCCCAATGGGGGTACATAAGGGAGCGGGCCCGGCCACTAATAACCTTTTGAACGACTCTGCTTGCAGCCGGAGTGAAAAAGGTTATTAGTGGCCGGGCCCGCGACCGGTAGGACATGTACCCCCAATTAACTGTTCTTCATGACAATCGAATCCACGACATCGGCCACATTCTCGCAGCAGTCGGCGCAGTACTCCAGGAAGGCGTACACGTCACGCCAAGCGATGACCTCAAGCGGATCCTTGCCATTGACGTGCAGGTTGCGCATGGCGTTGATGTAGAGCTCGTCGGCCTCGGATTCGATGGTGTTGATCTGGATGACGAGTTCGCGCAGGGTCTTGGACTTGCGGTAGTTGGGCAGCTCGACCATCAGGTCCTTCATGGCGCGGCAGGCGTCGGTCACCTTGTGGGCGATGACAATGGCATCGGGGTGGATGCTCTGGATGTTGGTGAAGTAGACGCGCTGCACGACGCCTTCGATACGGTCAAGCACAGTGTCGAGCGCGCAACTCATCAGGTCCAGATCCTCGCGCTCAAGCGGGGTGATAAAGGCAGTGAGCAGGGCATCCTCGAGCTCATGGTGCTTCTTGTCGGCCGCATGCTCAATCGCATGCATCTCCTCGAGCATGTCGTGGATTTGCGCGGGATCAAAGTTCTCAAAAATCTTGATGAGCAACTCTGCGGCCTGGACAGCAAGGTCGGCGCAGGCGACGTAGTTGTCAAAGTAGAACGAATCGGGTTTCTTTGCCATGAGTGGGTCCTTTCGAGGCGAAGACGGGTGGGCGAGGTATTGCGGTCCGGATGGACGTTCGGTTTGACTAGATGAACATCATGAACAGCTTGGCCATGACAAAGCTGATAAGTCCGCAGGCGGGGAAGGTGAAGAACCAGGTGAACATCATGTCCTTGACGACACCGAAGTTGATCGCCGAGAGGCGCTTGACGGCACCGACACCCATAATGGCGCAGGTCTTGATGTGCGTGGAGGACACGGGGATGCCGGTGAGCGTGGCAAGCAGCAGGTTTGCGGCGCCCGCCAGGTCGGCGGAGAAGCCCTGGTACTTTTCGAGCTTGACCATGCTCTGGCCGACAGACTTGATGATGCGCTCACCGCCCACGCTGGTGCCGATGCCCATGGTGGCCGAGCACAGCAGCATGATCCAGATGGGGATGCCGGCGTCGCCGACGCTCGTCTGTCCGCTGGCAAAGGCGACACCTAAAAAGAGCACGCCGATAAACTTTTGTCCATCTTGCGCGCCGTGCATAAAGCTCATGGCCGCGGCACTTGCGATCTGAGCATATTTAAAGAAGACATTGGCACGTCGCCTGTTGGCGGCGGCGAAAAGAATCGAGACGAGCTTGCACAGGACCCAGCCCATGATAAAGCCCAGGCCGATGGAGAGCGCCAGGCCGTAGATGACCTTCATCCACTCGTGGACGTTGACGCTGCTCGCGCCGCCGAGGGCGATAGCGGCACCGGTCAGGCCGGCGATAAGGCTGTGGCTTTGCGAGGTGGGGATGCCAAAACGCGACGCTGTGGCGCCGTAGACGACGATGGAGAACAGCGCCGCGCAGAGGCACGCGAGCGCCATGGTGCTGTTTCCGCCAAAGTCGACGATATGCGAGATGGTATTGGCGACGCTCGCGTTAAAGTGCGTCATGATGAGCACACCGAGGAAGTTGAATGCGGCGCTCATGAGAATGGCGGCGCGGGCGGGCATGCAACGCGTAGTGACGCAGGTCGCGATGGCGTTGGGCGCGTCGGTCCATCCATTGACGAAGATGGCGCCCAACGCGAGGATCACGGTGACGGCAAGGACTGGGTTCGACACAATTTGGCCGAGGAAGGTTGAGAACGTTACGTCCATATATGGGCTTTCTCGAAGTTTGCAGACACGTTACAAAAACATGATAAATCGTATCACCTCCTGTGGGTCTCTTTACCGAGTTCTGATGGGAGAAGTGAACTTTTTGGCACTAAAATTGAATATTAGCCCTGTTGACCGCGGGTGTTCTTTTTGCTAACACGCCATGCGGACACGTGCGATTACTACGACACTCCAAAACCACAGTCTGTTCGCTTTACAACATGCAAACATGCGTTCGATAATAGGAGGCATGGAATATCGACAGACAGATGGCAAAACTCGGCGCGTGCACAAGCAGTATGTGGACGTCGTGGCTCGCATCCTCGCGGGCGGACAGGTCGTGCCGGTCACCGTCTGCTGGGTCGACGGTCGTTGCTTTACGATTGACGAGATTGTCTCGACCACTGGGTTTGGCCTGACGGTTCACGGCATCCGTACGGCAACCTATAAGGTGCGTTTTGGCGGGCACGCGACCGAGTTGTATCTGGAGGACCAGACGCGCGAGCGGGCAGACGGCTCGCAGGCACACGTGATGCGTTGGTGGGTCTGGGCCTTTGATCGTACGCTTGAGGGCGAGCGCCGTAGGTAAGGACGTGCGGCATTCGGGTACAATGGCAGGAATCTTGTCACCTACGGCGCTGTCGTGCGCTTTTTGAAAGGACGAAGTATGAACGATATCCAGGGCTATCAGAACGGCCCCATCGAGACCGGTGCAAGCCGTGCCAAGGAGATGTCGCCGCGCGCGTACAACCTCACCATGTCTGCCCTGATCTTCTTGGGCTTTTGCGCCATGGGCGCCGGCGCCTACTTTACGAGCACCATGTCGTTTGCGCGCATGATGATGAGCGGCGCAGCCTTGCCGCTGGTCTTTGGCTCGTTTATTTTGACCATCGTCGGCATGGTCATGATGTCGGCCGCCGCCAGCAAGCAGTCCGTGGGTCTGTCCCTTGTGGGCTACGTAATCTTTGCGAGTACCTTTGGCCTGACCGCGTCGTTTGGCCTTGCCAACTACGACCTGCCCACCATCAACACTGCCTTTATCGCCACGGCCGCCATCACCTTTGTCTTTGGTGCGCTGGGCGTGACCTTCCCCAAGTTCTTCCAGCGTGTGTACGGCATTGGTTTTGGCATCCTGCTTGCTACGATTCTGGTCGAGATCGTGCTGATGTTTATGGGCGTCTCGCAGTCCATCACCGACCTGATCGTGATCGTGGTGTTCGCCGGCTTTATTGGCTACGACACCTATGTGGCCACGACGGTGCCGCCCACGCTGCCCAACGCCGTGCTCATGGCATCCAACCTGTTCGTGGACATCATCAACGTGTTCCTGCGCATCCTGAACATCCTTGGTCGTCGCGACTAGTGCCAAATTGCAGCGGTGCTTGCCGCACGTGTAAATCGATACGGAAGGCGGTCCTTCGGGGCCGTCTTTTTTGTACACGGCGGGGTATCATGGATGGAAAAGCCGATAGCGGCAGAGACCGAGAAAGGTGACCACTTATGGCAGACGTCGACAACAGGAACCGTAACCACAGACCCAATCGCGCAGGGCAGCCCAATCCCAAGCGCGAGGCCCGTGCCAAGGCCGCCGAGCGTCACGTGGCGACTGTGTCCGAAGCGTGCGCCAAGGATATCGAGCGCTCGCTTGCCGGCGTATGCGAGTTCGATGGTATGCCTGCCGGTTTTGTCGCGGCGATGAAGGCCAAGGTTCAGAGTGCTGTGGCCACCGAAGAACAGGTTGCCGAGGACGTCGAGGGCGCGGAGGCTGCCGAGACCGAGGCGGCACCCGAGAGCGAGGCAGCGCCCGAGACCGAGGCAGCTCCTGAGCCCGTCGAGGAGCCTGCCGAGGAAATCGCCGGAGCTGAGTCCGCGCCTGCTGAGGAGCCTGCTGCGTCCCTGCCTGAGGTCACCGTGCTCGATGCCTCCGCCACGCAGGCCATCTTGGACAACGGTCGTGGCTATGCGCAGTTCTGCGACATGGCCGTGCTCGCCTTTGCCTCGTTCACCAACCCGGGCGGTGGCTATATTCAGGGTTATCTGGGCCAGGAGGCCACACTGTGCGCCGATTCGTATCTGTACAACGTTCTCGATAAGCAGCGCAAATGGTACGGCGAGAACCGTCGCCGCAACATCAACTGCGAGCTCTATCGTAACCGCGCCCTAGTGGTGCCTGCGGTGCGCTTCGACCGCAACCACGTGCATGCATACGCCGACGTGATCGTGGCCGCCGCGCCCAACGTTAAGCGCGCCCGCCAGGAGTATCGCGTGAGCGACGATGCTCTGCTGGATGCCCTGCGCGACCGCATTCGCTTTGTGCTTGCCATCTGCGACGAGCTGGGTCGCGAGAAGCTCGTGCTGGGTGCTTGGGGCTGCGACAACAACGGCTTTGACGCAGAGGCCGTGGCCGAGCTCTTCCGCAAGGAGCTCGCGTCGGGCGACTTTAAGGTCAAGCAAGTCTTCTTTGCCGTGCCTTCTACGTGCTGGGATGAGGATTTTGCCAAGTTCGAGCACGTGCTGGCAAACTTCCCCGAGCGCAACGAGGAGTCCTATGCTCAGGTTGCCGCTCGCGCTGCGGCAGCTCGCGCCGCCGAGCAGGCCCAGGCTGCTACCGAGGATGATGAGGACGAGGACGATTGGCGCAAGTACCTGTAACCGGTACGTGTTGACAGATAGGTCGAGCCGGCGGGAGAGGCTGCTCCCGTCGGCTTTTTACTAAAAGGAAGGGCTTACGATGAAAAACGTTCTATGCTTTGGCGACAGCAACACCTATGGTTACGATCCGGCGGGCATGCGCGACGGCACCGCGGTGCGCTATGCGCGGGATGTGCGCTGGTGTGGCGTGGCCCAACGTGACTTAGGCGAGGGCTGGCATGTAATTGAAGAAGGCCTCAACGGCCGCACGACGGTACGCGACGACATGTGCCATCTGGACACCAATCTTAACGGCATTCGCGCGCTTCCGATGATGCTCGAGGCCCATAAGCCGCTGGACGCCATTGTGATCATGCTGGGCACCAACGACTGCAAGACGGTCTTTAACGTGACGGCTGCCGATATCGCTCGTGGCGCCATGGCGCTGATTCGCGCCGTCCGCGCGTTTCCGTGGACCGACGCTGCGCCTTGTCCGCGCATTCTGCTGATGGCGCCTATCAAGATTAAGCCGCAGATCGCCGACGTATATATGACCGATTTTGACGAGCATTCCGTAGAAGCCTCGGAACATTTTGGTGAGTACTACGCGCATGTGGCTGAGCAGTTTGGCTGCGACTTTTTGAATGCCGCCGACTTTGCCGAGCCGGGCGATATCGACTATCTGCATATGATGCCCGAAAGCCATGAGAGCCTGGGTCACGCCGTGGCAGCCAAGCTCCAAGAGATGCTCGGAGAGTAGCGCGACCCCAAACCACCGCAAAGGGGGCGGGCGCCTTTGCGGTGGCTTGGACTGCGAATCTTAATACTGCCACATGTGGTTGACGGGGCCGGAACCTTTGCCCATGTTCAGGCCGGCGGCCAGAGCGCCTGTCAGGTATGCCTTGCCTGCGTTGACGGCGTCGGCAAGATCCATGCCCTGGGCCAGCGCGCAGGCGATGGCGGACGAGAGCGTGCAACCGGTGCCATGCGTGTTGCCGGTCTCGATGCGCTTGTGGCGGAACCACGTGGTGAGCGGATCGCCCAGGTGGTTGCCCTCGTCATCGAGCGGCGCGGGCTCTGCTAGCACATCGTTGGCCTCGTTGACAAAATGCCCGCCCTTAACGAGAGACGCGCAGCCAAAGCGGCGGGTGAGAAGCATGGCGGCATTTTGCTGAGTGCGCTCGGAATCGACCTCATAATCGAGCAACGCCATGGCCTCGGGAATATTGGGCGTGATAACCGTCGCTAGCGGGAACAGGCGGCGGGTGAGCGCCTCGGCGGCATCTTCGGCAATCAGCCGTGCGCCCGAGGTGGCTACCATGACGGGGTCGACTACCACGTTTGTCGCGTTCCAGGCGCTCAGGCGGTCGGCGATAACATCGATAATCTCGACAGAAGAAACCATGCCGATCTTGACGGCGCTGGGGCGGATATCGTCAAAAACGGCGTCAATTTGCGCGGCTACGATATCTGGTGAGATATCCTGCACGGCGGTGACGCCCAGTGTGTTTTGCGCTGTGATGGCGGTGATGGCCGTCTCGGCATACAGGCGGTGCGCCGTGATGGTCTTGATGTCGGCCTGAATGCCGGCGCCACCGCTGGAATCGGATCCCGCGATGGACAGGACGGTAGGTACCTTACTACGATCCATGTTCGCCCCCTTGTTCGGTCGGAATCAAATGGGTCTTTAAGCCAGCATTATAAAGATGCCCGGGCCGACTCTATGTCGAACCCGGGCGGGCGATGCAATCTTTACGCAAATGCAAGCAAATGTTCACACGTCAACAATTGACAGGCACCAGCTCGCCGCCAGAGGCGGCCGCGGCGACAGGGTTAGTCCTCCATGCCGAGGTCGATCGTGGTGCCCTCGAAGATCTTGTTGACGGTGCGGACGGCGCACATCTTGCCACACATGGTGCAAGTGCCCTCGGTGGCGGCGGGGGACTCCTCGTAGCGCTTCTTGCCCGTAACCGGGTCGAGCGCGCACTCCCACATGGCGTCCCAGTCAAGCTTGCGGCGTGCCTGGCCCATCTTGTCGTCCATGTCGCGGGCGTGCGGCACCTTTTTGGCGATGTCGGCGGCGTGTGCGGCGATCTTGGTGGCCATGAGGCCGTCGAGCACATCCTGGGCGTTAGGCAGGCATAGGTGCTCGGCCGGCGTCACGTAGCACAGGAAGTCGGCGCCGGAACCGGCGGAGATAGCGCCGCCGATGGCAGCGGTGATGTGGTCGTAGCCCACGCCGATATCGGTCACCAGCGGCCCGAGCACATAGAACGGGGCATTGTGGCACAGGCGCTTCTGCAGTTTCATGTTGGCGGCGATCTCGTCGAGCGCCATGTGACCCGGGCCCTCGACCATGACCTGGACGCCGGCGGCCCAAGCGCGCTTGCACAGCTTGCCCAGCTCGATCATCTCAGCGGTCTCGGTGGCGTCGTTGGAGTCGTAGAGGCAGCCCGGGCGGCAGGAGTCGCCGAGCGAAATCGTCACGTCGTACTCGTGGCAAATCTCGAGCAACTCGTCGTAGAACTCATAGAATGGGTTCTCGTTACCGGTGACCTCCATCCAGCCAAACAGCAGTGAGCCGCCACGGCTCACGATGTTCATCAGGCGGCCGGTCTCCTTAAAGGTCTTGGTGACCGACTTGTTTATGCCGCAGTGGATGGTCATAAAGTCCACGCCGTCCTCGGCATGCGCGCGCACGACTTCGAACAGGTCGTCCTTGGTGAGCTTGACCAGCGGCTTTTCCATGTAGCCGATGGCGTCGTACATGGGGACGGTGCCTACCATGAGCGGTGTCTCGTCGATGAGCTGCTGGCGGAACTGGCGCGTCTTGCCCGAGTTGGAGAGGTCCATGATGGCGTCGGCGCCAAAGTCCTCGGCGATCTTGACCTTCTTCCATTCCTCGGCGGCATCGGCCTTGTCGCCCGAGATGCCCAGGTTGACGTTGACCTTGGTGGAAAGGCCCTCGCCGACGCCAAAGGCGCGCATGCCCTTTTTGATGTGCACGATGTTGGCGGGGATGGCGATGCGGCCGTCGGCCACGCGCTCGCGGATGTACTCGGGGTCGCGATGCTCGCGCTCGGCAACCTCCTTCATCTGCGGCGTGATCTGCCCGGCGCGGGCGAAGTCGATTTGCGTGACGAGCTTGGGCTCGGTCTGTGTGCTCATTGGCACGGCTCCCTTCGTTGGCATTACCCATATCAGGTTTGCGGGTCAGGGCGGGCGCGCCCAATCTCAGCCTGCCGTCTTGTCCTGCAAGCCCCCCGTTATGTCATGGGCTCAAGTATAGCCTGAATGGGTACGATTGGGCCAACGAGCGTGCCTGCGGGGAGGCGAACATGGAAGACAAGCATCTATATCGAGAGACGCAATGGGATGTATCGGCCGAGGAAAGCCGTGCGCACCATGGCCTTGTCGCGATTGGTTTTGCGGTGCTTGCCGTGTTGGTGATTGCCTTTTGTATTTGGACGTTTGGCGGTCGCGGCGGCGCTGGCTGGGAGTTCGAGGTTGATGATAGCCTACCGATTATGACGGTGAGGAGTACTGGCGGTAATGCCAATACGCTCGCCGTTCCGGGCGATTATTGGTACCCGCGCGATGAGTTTGTGCAGCTGCAGCTGAGTGGTGGGTCCATTCCAGGTGAAGAAATCGAACGCGCGACGTTTGATGCGGCGCTCAAAACGCTGACGGTGAAGCTCAAAAATCAAGGAGACGTGCCCACGACGATGGATATCGCGCTGACGGAATGGCGCCTGGAGCCCCCGTCGGGCGTCAAAGTGTCCGAGGTGGAGCACGTCAAGATTACCTATCAGGACGGCTCGACAAATGAAATTGCCAAAGCCGACAGCTTGGCGGAATAGACGCCGTGCCTAGGTAGCACATTCAAAGTAGCGGTGGTCCTACAAGGCCTGTTCGTTCAGGAAGACCAAAGTGTTTTTATTTGAAAGCTCGGGAAAGTGACGATAACCAACGTCGAACGCGGTGAGCCCGCTTACATCCTCGAGCTTGTTTTCTGCCATCCACCGCACCATGGAGCCGCGCGCCTTTTTGCTGGCGGTCGACCGTTGGATGGGCTTCCCGTTGCGGATACCCTCGCCAAAGAGGCATGTGACGGCCGTGGCGTCGCCCGCGAGGTGGGGCAGAACGGCTTTGGCATACTCTACGCTGGCGAGGTTGACGATCGTGGTGTTTGAGTCCGCCGGGGCGATAGCCCGCGCGAGCTTGTCGCTCCAAAACGCGTAGAGGTCTCGGGCATCGTCAACGGCGAGCTTCGCGCCCATCTCCAGCCGATACGGTTCGACGGCATGAAAGGGACGAACGCACCCGTAGAGGCCGGAGAGGATCCATAGATGGTCTTGTAGCCATGCGAGCTGCGCGGAATCCATCACCTCGGGCGCCATGCTCTGGTATTGAATGCCGTGATAGGACATGACGGCAGGGGAGAGGTGACGGGCGAGTTCGGGATTGTCGAGATCGCCGTTTTTCAGGATGGGCCCGAACTCATGCAGGGTGTTGAGGCAAGGCCCCAGCAGTTTGTCACTCACGTTCCATAGCGCTTGCAGGCCGCCGCTGCCTTCATTTCGTTCGATATCTAGCAGTGCGCGGTGGAGGCGATCCGTCTCGTGCGCAAAAGGTGGAATGCCCAGGACTTCAAAAGCATCTTGAGCCGCGCGCATCTGCTTGGCGGGCGAAATGATGACCTGCAGCATGGACTCTCCTCTGCCAAAAAGGAAGTTGCGGTGGAATACGGTCTGTTTTGGCCGTTTATGGGCCAGTTTAGTCCGTATTTCACCGCAACTGATGAAGGGTTGGTTAGGCGCGCTCGATGAAGGCCTTGTAGCCGCGATAGGCCTCGTAGATATCGGCCTTGTTGGCGACCTCCCACAGGGCATGCATGGACAGGACGGCAACACCGGAGTCGATGACGTTCATGCCGTACTTGGCCATGATGTAGGCGATGGTGCCGCCGCCGCCCGCGTTGACGCGACCGAGCTCGCAGGTCTGGAAGTCCACGCCGGCCTCGTCCATGATGTCGCGGACGAGGGCCACGTACTCGGCGTCGGCGTCGTTGGAGCCACCCTTGCCGCGGCTGCCCGTGTACTTGTTAAAGCACAGGCCGCGACCCATGAAGGCGGCGTTCTTGGTCTCGAACTTGCCGGCATAGCCCGGGTCGAAGCCGGCGGACACGTCAGAGGAAAGCATGCGGCTGTGGGCGAGTGCACGGCGCAGGGCCAGCGGGCTATCCTCGCCGGCGAGCGTCATGATCTCGGCGACGGTGTTCTCGAAGAAGCGGCTCGTCATGCCGGTGGCACCCA
Source organism: Collinsella sp. (assembly GCA_019414645.1). Taxonomy (GTDB): domain Bacteria; phylum Actinomycetota; class Coriobacteriia; order Coriobacteriales; family Coriobacteriaceae; genus Collinsella. Next base: position 72,157 of record DXLP01000004.1, on the reverse strand, counting down.
CGGAGCCGATCTCCTCCTTGTCGACGATGAGTGTGATGCTCGTGCGCTCCACGTTGGCGACGTCGATCTGGGCGAGCATGGACGGATAGGCGCAGACGCGGTCGTCGTGGCCATAGCCCAAAATCATGGAGCGGTCGAGGCCCATGTCACGGGCCGGGCCGGCGGGCACGACCTCGATTTCGGCGGAGAGGAGGTCCTCCTCCTCGACGTCGTACTGCTCCTTGAGGATGTCAAGGAACATCTGCTTGACGGGCTCCTTGGGGGCGTCCTTGTCGTCCTCGTCAAACTTGACGGGGCGGCCGCCGACGATCACGTCGAGGATCTCGGCATCGACGGCGTCCTTGGCGGGCTTGGCCATCTGCTCGCTCGAGAGGTGGATCAGCAGGTCGGAGATGGTAAAGACCGGGTCGTCCGCCTTGTCGCCGATGTTGATGTCGACGGTGGTGCCGTCCTTTTTGCAGATGACGCCTACGAGTGCGAGCGGGGAAGCGACCCAGTGGTAGCTCTTGACGCCGCCGTAGTAGTGCGTGTCGAGATAGGCCATGTCGCCGGCCTCGAAGGCGGGGTTTTGCTTGAGGTCCAGGCGCGGCGAGTCCACGTGGGCGCCCAGGATGTTAAAGCCCTGCTCGAGCGGGGCGGTGCCCAGGTTGACGAGCATGAGGTCCTTGCCGTGATTGGCGGCGTACACCTTGTCGCCGGCCTTGAGCGCGCGGCCCTCGGCGATCACGGTCTCCAGATTGACGTAGCCCGCCTCCTCGGCCATCTTGATACCGGTCTTGACGCACAGGCGCTCGGTCTTGTTCTCGCTCAAAAATTGCTTATAGCCGCGGCAAAGCTCCTCGAGCTCCTCAATCTGCTGTGGCGTGTACTTTTTCCATGCGCAGGGACGCTCCATGACGCAGGCTCCTTTCGGATCGATCGTGCTGGTTGATGTACCGTGAGCCATCGTATCACGCGCGGGCGCGCGGCGGCAGGGAAGCCTGATGTGCAGTGGCCGCGGGGCGGGGAGCGTGTAAACTGGAGTGAGCAAACGTGCCCAGCCCAAAGCGAGGTATTCAATATGTCTGACAAGCGCCGTACTTTTGCCGTCATCGACGGCAACTCGCTCATGCACCGCGCCTTCCACGCCGTGCCGCCGACCATGAACGCGCCGGACGGTCGCCCCACCAACGCGATCTTTGGCTTTTTGAATATGTTCCTCAAGATGATTGACGCCTTTAACCCCGACGGTGTGGTTGTGGCGTTTGACAAGGGCAAGCCGCGCGTGCGCATGGAGATGCTGCCGCAGTACAAGGCCCAGCGTCCGCCCATGGACCCCGATCTGCACGCGCAGTTTCCGATGATCAAGGAGCTGCTCACCGCGCTCAACGTGCCGATTCTGCAGTCCGAGGGCTGGGAAGGCGACGATATCTTGGGTACCATGGCGCGCCTGGGCGAGGAGGCCGGCTGCGACATGCTGCTGGTGACCGGCGACCGCGATATGTATCAGCTCGTGACCGAGCACGTCAACGTCGTCTCGACCCGCAAGGGCCTGTCCGACGTGGCGATCATGACACCTGAGAGCGTGGATGATTTGTATCACGGCATCACGCCGGCGCTCGTGCCCGACTTTTATGGCCTGAAGGGCGACACGTCCGATAACATTCCCGGCGTACCGGGCATCGGCCCCAAAAAGGCGAGCGCGCTCATCGCACAGTACGGCAGCTTGGACGAGGTCATCGCGCATGCCGACGAGGTCAAGGGCAAGATGGGCGAGAACCTACGTGCGCATATCGACGATGCCTTGCTGAGCCGCAAGGTCGCGACCATCCGCACCGATGCGCCTGTCGAGCTCGACTTTGACGAAACGTCCTTCCCGGCGTTTTCTGCCGACGAAGTCTCCGCGGCGCTGGGCGCACTCGGCATTACGGCCATGCAGAACCGTTTCTTGTCGCTGATCGGTGGCGAGGGTGGGGCTGCGGCCACTGTCAGCACGTTTGAGATACCCGCGGTTTCGCGCGCTGCCGCCGGCGATGCCGAGGCGCTCACTGTCGCTGCCGCCGAGATTTCTCGCGCGATCGAGGCAGGCGAGTGGATTGCCGCTGTGGTGGACGATGACAAAGAGGAGGGCGCGCTTTTTGGCTTGACGCGCACGCTGTGGCTGGCGACGTCCAAGGGCCTGTTCGCGCTCGAGGAGGGCGACAGCTGTGCGGCGGCTGAAGTTGAGGGCTTCAACTTCGCCCACGGCGTGATCGCCGGCGTGCTTGCGCGCCTGTTTATGGAGGGCCGCGTGGCGAGCCCGGATACGAAGGCGCTGCTGCATGAGCTTTCGCCCGTCGATTCTTCCGAGCCCGAGCTCATGGATCCGCTGGCAGTCGACTCCACGCGCATCTTCGATACCGTGGTTGCCGCCTACCTGTTGGATTCCGACCGCTCCGAGTTTGACGAGGCGTATCTGGCCGATACCTATCTGCAGATGGCGCTGCCTGCGACGCGCGGTGCAGAGGATGCCGGCGAGGACGCTCCTGCGCCCGCCGCTCGCACGGCGGCCTTGACGCTGGCGCTGGTCGCACCGCTGCGCGACCGCATGGCCCGCGAGAACGCCGTCAACGTGTTCGATGGCATCGAGATGCCGCTCGTGCCGGTGCTTGCCAAGATGGAGCGCGCGGGCATGCTCGTAGACCCTGACCGTCTGCATAGTCTGTCTGAGGGGCTTGCTACCCAGATTGCCGAGGTCGAACGCAACATCCGCGACCTGGCAGGCGACGAGACCTTTAACATCGGTAGCCCCATGCAGCTCTCGCACGTGCTGTTTGACGTTATGGGGCTTCCGACCAAGGGCCTCAAAAAGACCAAGCGCGGTTACTATTCGACCAACGCCAAGGTACTGAGTGATCTTGCTCGCGACCACGAGATTGTTCGTCTGATCTTGGACTGGCGCGAGAAGTCCAAGATTAAGTCAACCTATCTGGACACGCTGGGCCCGCTGCGCCGCGGTGACGGTCGCGTGCACACCACGTACAACCAGACCATCACGGCAACGGGGCGTCTGTCCTCGAGCGACCCGAACCTGCAGAACATCCCGACGCGCTCTGAGCTGGGCCGTACCGTCAAGACGGCGTTTTCGGCAGGCGAGGGAAGCGTCTTTTTGGCGGTGGACTACTCGCAGATCGAACTGCGTCTGCTGGCGCATCTTTCGGGTGACGAGCACCTGGTGCGCGCCTTTAACGAGGGCGAGGACTTCCATGCCGAGACGGCGGCGCGCGTGTTTGGCGTTCCCGTGTCCGAGGTAACGCCCGACCTGCGCAGCCGCGCCAAGGCCGTGAACTTTGGCATCGTGTATGGTCAGCAGGCCTATGGCCTGTCGCAGTCGCTGCACATCTCGATGGCCGAGGCGCGCGACATGATCGACCGCTACTACGAGGCCTATCCGGGCGTGCGCACGTTCCTCGACAACGTGGTGGCGCGCGCCAAGCAGACGGGCTACGCCGAGACCATGTACGGCCGCCGTCGTCATATTCCGGAGCTCAAGGCCAAAAATCCGCAACTCCGCGGCTTTGGCGAGCGCACGGCCATGAACCACCCCATGCAGGGCACCGCCGCCGACATCATCAAGATTGCGATGGCCCGCGTGAGCCGCCGTCTGGAAGAGGAAGGCTTTGCCGCTCACATGATCCTGCAGGTACACGACGAACTGGACTTTGAGTGCCCGGTCGAAGAAGTCGAACGCCTGACCGCCATGGTCCAAGACGTCATGGAACACGTCGTAGACCTACGCGTACCCCTAATCGCCGAAGCCAGCACCGGCATAACCTGGGCCGACGCCAAATAAAGATGCGCCAACAATCCCAGAGTAACCAAAAGCAGAAGGGGGCTCCTTGCCAACAAGGAGCCCCCTTCATTCCAAATAATCAGCCAAGTATCTAGACGCCAAGACGCCATCTAGGCGGCAAGCAAGTCACCGCAGGACCTGGCCGGGCGAGGCGGGTAAGTTATTCGTAGATTCCGCACGAGCCGGAAAGCGCTTAATGTGCTTTCCGAGCGAGCCCAGGACCTGACCGAACGAAAAACTTACCCGCCTCGCCCGGTCAGGTCCGACGAGCAACGTTAACGAGCCGCCAAGATGGCGTCGATGAGTGTCAGTACGCCCCCGTCGTTGTTGCTCGGAATGCGCCACTTAGCATGCGCGTTCATGTGCTCTTCGGCATTGTCCACGATAAAGCTGTGTCCGACGCGCTCCAGCATGGGGATGTCGTTGTAAGTATCGCCCACGGCGGCGGCGTCGGCAATATCGATCCCGAGCTGCTCGCACAGGTGCGCGACGCCCGACCCCTTGTCGACGCCCAGGTTCATAAAGTCGATCCACTCGCGGCCAGCATTCGTGACATAGAGTCGGTCCGAGAATGCCGGGCTGTAGTCCTCGCGAAACGCTGGCTCGGCATCGTAGGCGGGGAAGAAGATCGAAATCTTGTTGGACTCGATGTCAAGGCCCTCAAAGCTATCGACGTAGTTGATCGTGTTGTAGTAGACGCTGATCTCGTCGTGGTATTGATGATCGCGGGCAAGTACGTAGAACTCGTCGAAGCAGCACAGGACGGGGACAGCGCGCGGATCCTCCGAGGCACGGCTCAAGACCTGCTGATACAGCGCCACGTCGATAGTGCTCTTATAGATATAGTTGCCGCGGTAGATAACGCAGGCTCCGTTATCGGGGCAAAAAGCGATGCGGCTCTTGATGTCCTCAAACATCTCCTCGAGCTTGGGGGCAGGGCGTCCGCTGGCGGGGCAGAACACGATGCCAGCCTCGGCGAGCTTGTCTAGGCGCTCGTCGAGGCCCTGAGGCAGCACGCGCTCGTCGGTCAGTAACGTCTTGTCCATATCGACGGCGAGAATCTTAATGTTGCCGATATTGGCGTCTGATTCGTAAGTCTGCATAAAACGCGCCTTTCGGTTTCCAGAATGTTTCGGGTGATTGACCCTCTACTTGGTAGTCGGGCGTATTTTCGCAGGATTGGCGCATATTTGCATTATCATTCACAAAGTAATGAAAAAACTTTTCAGAAATTTGAATTTGTCGCTTGTGCTGCGGGCACTTTAGCGTAATATAGCGACCATCGAAAACGGAGACGGAAAAACAACCGCTTACCGAGGAAAAGGTACCGTTTGCGATATTAGAATTGCGCCCGGCGATAGGTGAAAGGAGAGGCAGATGCAGTTCGTAAAGATCATCACTACTGCAGACAATGCCATCCGACGCCAGCGCGCAATTTCCCGACGACGATAACAATCGTCTCTGTCCTTATGGGGCGTAACGCCTCAACAGAGTCATTTTGAGGTCGTTGGGTTTTATGCACGACATAGACGCATGTTTCTAGGGCATGCCTGTGATGCATTCTGCTGAATAACCTGATATTGCACGGTTTTTGACCTCAAGGTGACTTGCAACTGACCGATGTTCTAACTAGCTACCAAGGGCGAAAGGAAACAGCCATGAGCAAGGAAAAAGTCGTTCTCGCATATTCCGGCGGTCTTGATACATCCGTATGTGTCAAGTGGCTCCAGGACGAGAAGAATCTCGATGTCGTTTGCGTCTGCGGCAACGTGGGCCAGGAGGAGGCCGGCCTGGATGCCAAGAAGCAGAAAGCGCTCGACCTGGGCGTTCTCGATTGCCAGGTGCTCGACCTGCGCGACGAGTTCTCCGATGAGTTCCTGACTAAGGCCATCGCTGCAAACTCCATGTACGAGAACAAGTACCCGCTGCTCTCCGCCCTGTCACGCCCGCTGCTCGCCAAGAAGCTTGTCGAGGTCGCTCACGAGTTTGGCGCGACCTACGTCGCCCACGGCTGCACCGGCAAGGGTAACGACCAGGTTCGTTTTGAGGCTGCCGTCAAGGCCCTCGACCCCGAGCTCAAGGTTATCGCCCCGGTTCGCGAGTGGGATCTGAAGTGCCGTCCCGACGAGGTCGCCTATGCTCACGCCCATAACGTGCCGGTTCCCGAGGGTGCCAACGATAACCCCTATTCTATCGACGACAACCTGTGGGGTCGTGCCATTGAGTGCGGCCACCTGGAGGATCCCTGGAACGAGCCGCTCGACGACGCCTGGGTTATGACCAAGAATCCCGAGGACACGCCCGACACCCCGACGTATACCGAGATTGAGTTTGAGGCCGGCAAGCCCGTCGCCGTCGACGGCAAGAAGATGAAACTCTCCGAGATCGTCATCGCCCTCAACAAGATTTCGGGCGACAACGGCTTTGGCCGTCTCGACCTGGTCGAGGATCGTCTGGTGGGCCTCAAGAGCCGCGAGTGCTATGAGGTTCCCGGAGCCCTGACGCTCATCACCGCCCACAAGGCGCTCGAGGACATTTGCGTCGAGGGCGACCTGCTCAAGACTAAGATTAAGCTCGAGCAGGATTGGGCCACCGCCGTGTACAACGGCCAGTGGTACAGCCCGCTCAAAAACGCGCTCGACGCCTTTATGGCCGACACCCAGAAGTTCGTGACCGGTACCGTCCGTCTGAAGTTCTTTAAGGGCAACTGCCATGTTGTCGGCCGCAAGAGCCCCTTCAGCCTCTACGACTACGGCCTGGCTACCTACGACCGCGACACCACGTTTGACGAGAAGGCCAGCGCCGGCTTTATCGAGATCGATACGCTGTCGCTCAAGACGTGGGCTAAGGTCCAGGGTCCCAGCTCTGCTGCCGCCCAGGCTTAAGTCTTCCTTTCCTTGGTATCCGCGCGGCCCATCCGCGTGATACATAACGGGCGCATGGGGTCCCTACCTTTCGTTATGCTTGCTGACACTTCTTAACATCGGTGGCCCCTACGTTCCGCCCGCATATATGATGCCGCGTCTGCGGCTGAGTCCGAGCCCCGCCGGGGTTGTCCGGCGGGGCTCCTTCTATCAATTTGGCGGCTCTGTGCCTATATATATGAGGAGTATCCATTATGTTCAATGCTGTCGCGCATGCTTTACTTGCCCTTGCGCCCGAGTTCGATGCTGCAAAGGTCGAGGACGTCCCTATGAGCTTGAAGGCCTGGATCGATGGTTCGCAGGGCAACATTCGGAGGGAGACGTTGGGCGCCAAGTGCATGGCGCGTCGCTTCTTTGCAAATTAGCTATATGGCCTCGCGCATGGTGGGGAATGTGTAAAACTAGCGGTTGAAAAATCGCTTTAGCGATATGGCGCATTGCTTTGGGCGCTTGTTTTGGTATTTGGAGAAAGGGGACGGTTCCATGGCTCTTTGGGGCGGTCGTTTTGAGGCAGGCGTGGCCGAGGTCACGCAAGAGTTTGGCGCGTCGCTGCCGGTCGACAAACATCTCTATAAGCAGGATATCGCCGGCTCTAAGGCGCATGCCAAAATGCTGGCGGCCCAGGGCATCATCAGTGCCGAGGACGAGCAGGCGATTGCCAAGGGCCTGACCGGAATCGAACAGGATATCGATGCCGGCAACTTCACCTTCGACATCAACGACGAAGACATTCATATGTCCATCGAGAGCGAGCTGACCCGTCGCATCGGCGAGGCGGGCAAGCGCCTGCATACCGGGCGTTCACGCAACGACCAGGTGGCGACCGATACGCGCCTGGGCGTCAAGGCGCTGGCCAAGGAGCTTATGGAGGCCAATCTTGAGCTGCGCCACGTGCTGGTGGATGCGGCCAAGAGGTACGACAAGGTGATTCTGCCGGGCTACACGCACATGCAGCATGCTCAGCCCGTGCTGCTGTCGCATCATCTGCTGGCGTATTCTTGGATGTTCGCGCGCGACTTTACACGCCTGAAGGCCGCCTTTGATGCTGCCGACAACTGCCCGCTGGGCGCTGCCGCGCTTGCCGGTACGAGCTATCCGCTCGATCGTCAGATGACGGCTACCGAGCTTGGCTTTGCGGGCGTGATTCCCAACTCGCTCGATGCGGTTTCCGACCGCGATTTCCTGCTCGATCTGCATTACGCCGGCTCCGTCATGGCCATGCACCTGTCGCGTCTTTCCGAGGAGATCGTGCTGTGGTCGAGCTCCGAATTTGGCTTTATCACGCTTTCCGACTCGTACTCCACCGGCTCGTCCATCATGCCGCAGAAGAAGAATCCCGACTTTGCCGAGCTTATTCGCGGCAAGAGCGGCCGTGTGTATGGCAACCTGGTGCAGCTGCTCGTGACCATGAAGGGCCTGCCGCTTGCTTATAACAAGGACTTGCAGGAGGACAAGGAGGGCGCGCTCGATACCGCTCACACGCTCATGCAGTGCCTGTCGGTTATGGCCGGAATGATTTCGACTTGGACCGTCAACGAGGATGCCATGGCGCGCGAGTGCGGCGTGGGTCACCTTGCCGCCACCGATGTTGCCGATTACCTGGCTAAGCGTGGTCTGCCGTTCCGTGAGGCACATGCCGTGGTGGGGCATCTGGTTCTGATGTGTGAGAAGCGCGGCTGCAATCTTGAGGACCTGCCGTTTGAGGTGTTCCAGGAGGCAAGCCCGCTCTTTGAGCGCGACATCACCGAGGCGCTCGACATCCCGTCGATTGTCGCCGCGCGCACGACCGAGGGCGGCACCGCTCCTGCCGCCGTTGCCGTGCAGCTTGAGCGCGCCGAGGCACAGCTCGTGGCTGACGAGGGCGTGTTTGGATTGCTGACCAAGGTCGTCGAGATGGGTCACGGGGCAAAGTAGAGGTTTGGCTGAAGCCGTTTTGGCCATTTATTGATAAATCGTTTTCGCTTTACGGGCGCCTGCTGATGTGGGCGCCCGCATTTTGTTGCTATGGGGGAGGGGCTTGTCGAGAAGTTCTGTAGAACCTTTGGGCAGGTTGTGAATGGGGTACGTTCGCGGGCGGCAACCGACCGTCTGCTCTGCTCGATGCGGTTGATGGGCAGTCGGATGGTACTCTAATCGGGCTTCGAAACAGAAGTGACACATATGGAACGCTTCAATAAATTGCAACGTTTCAATAAACAGCTTTTTGTTTAACTGCAGCTAAAACTCTGTTACGATGCAGTCCAGGCGGGTGCCGGAATGGGACTTGGGCACGCGCGAACCTACTTGAAAGGCTACCTTATGGCTATCGAGAAGACCTTCATCATGATTAAGCCCGACGCCGTGCGCGACCGCAAGATCGGCGAGATTGTTGCTCGCATCGAGCGCAGCGGCCTTGTCATCGAGCGCATGGAGATGACCACGCTCGAGCGCGCTACCGTCGAGGAGCACTATGCCCATCTGGCCGACAAGCCCTTCTTTGGCGGTCTCTGTGACTTTATGACGAGCGGTCCGGTCGTCAAGATGGTCGTTTCCGGTCTCTCCGCTGTTGCTAAGATGCGCACCCTTATGGGCGCTACTAATCCGCTTGACGCTGCTCCTGGTACCATCCGCGGCGACTTTGCCGTTGATGTCAACGCCAACGTGATCCACGGCTCCGACTGCCTGGAGAACGCCGAGATCGAGATCAAGCGCTTCTTTGGCTAAACCAGCTTTGACTCCTTAAAGCTGTTAGCGTGTGGCTTGGGCGCCGCGGAACTCCATCCGCGGCGCTCTTTTATTTCAAAATCTATGAAGGGGCCCGCTCGGACACGTGTTCCGAGCGGGCCCCTGCTGTTAGCTTGTGGCACTGAATAGTTTAGGCTTCGTCGACGATCTTAAGGCCGCGCGTGCGATCGATCTCGTTGAGGAGGTTAACGCGACGCTCGTGACGACCACCCTCAAACTCGGCGTCGAGCCACTCGTCGACAATCATCTTGGCGAGCTCGGAGCCCACGACGCGGGCGCCAAAGGCGAGCACGTTGGTATTGTTGTGCATGCGGGAGAGCTTGGCGCTGAAGGGCTCGGAGCACACAACGGCGCGTACGCCCTCGACCTTGTTGGCAGCCAGACTAATCCCGACGCCGGTGCCACAGATGAGGATGCCCAGGTCGACGTCGCCGTTGGCAACGGCCTTACCCACCTTGTAGCCGGCGATGGGGTAGTCAAAGCTCTCGGAGGTGTCGGTGCCAAAGTTCACGACCTCGCAGCCGCGCTCCTTCAGGTGCTCGGAGATGATGTTCTTGAGCTCGACGGCGGCGTGGTCGTTACCGATACCGATCTTCATGGATGGTTCCTCTCTGGTCTGTGCGGCGCAAATGCTAAAGGTGTTTACCGCGTTCGACTGCATGATAGCGCGACTTTTGCGTAAACGCTCGGGCGTTTTTTGGTCAAACGCTTTAGCATGCAACAAGACCGGTTTCTCGTGAATGAATGTCGTCAGTTTGCGCTTGAGCGCCGTCTGCCGGAACCATGGTTGCGGTTTTTGATGCATTGTTATCAAATAAAAGAACTAATTATTTTCGAGAGCCCAGTCCGTTATACAAGTAGGAGATACCTATGCCTACCGATTCCCTTCGTGATGCCGCGTTTTGCGATGTTTTGAACCGCGAGCTTGTCTGTGCGCTCGGCTGCACCGAGCCCATTGCCGTTGCCTATGCAGCGGCACTGGCGAGCCAGACGCTCGGTTGCGAGCCCGATCATATGGACGTTGCCTGCTCGGGCAACATCATCAAGAACGTTAAGAGCGTGACCGTGCCCAACTCGGGTGGTATGCACGGTATTGAGGCGGCAGCCGTGCTGGGTGCCGTGGGTGGCGACGCTAAGAGCGCTCTCGAGGTGCTCGAGAGCGTTAACGATGAAGACCGCGCTCGCGTGGCCGAGCTCCTCGCCGACGCCGGCTACTGCGATGTGTCGCTTGTCGAGGGTGTGCCCAACCTCTACATCAAGGTGACTGCGACGGCCGGGGGCCATACCGCGGTCGTCGAGATTACCGACCACCACACCAACGTCACGTGCCATACGCTCGACGGTATTCCGGTGTGCGGCAAGTCGGCGGGGGAGTGCGCCGCCTGCGCCGAACGCGTCGTGGCCGAGCGTGCGGCAGACAACGCCGACACGCCCATGTCGATTGAGTCCATCATCGACTTTATTGAGGACGGCGACATTGAGGACGCCCGCGCTGCCGTTGAGCGTCAGATTGAGCTGAATGGCGCGATCAGTGCCGAGGGCCTTGCGCACGCTTGGGGCGCCGAGGTGGGTCGTACGCTGCTGGGTGCTCGTGCCGATGACGTCGCCTGCCGTGCCCGTGCCCGTGCGGCCGCCGGGTCTGACGCCCGCATGAACGGCTGCGCGCTGCCGGTCGCCATTGTGTGCGGCTCGGGCAATCAGGGCATTACCTGCGCACTGCCCGTCATGGAGTATGCCGAGTACCTGCGTTGCGACCACGAGCGCCTGGTGCGCGCCGTGATGCTGTCCGACCTTATTGCCGTGCATATCAAGAGCTATATCGGTGCGCTCTCGGCGTTTTGCGGTGCTATTTGCGCCGCGTGCGGCGCCGGCGCCGCGATTACCTGGCTGTGCGGTGGCACGCGCGAGCAGATTGGCGCAACGGTTTCGAACACGCTCGGTAACGTGGGCGGCATCGTGTGCGATGGCGCCAAGGCGAGCTGCGCCGCCAAGATTTCCGCTGCCGTCGATGCGGCAATTCTGGGTCACGATATGGCCATGCAGGGTCGCGGCTTTCGCGCCGGCGAGGGCCTGATCCAGGATACCGTCGAGCAGACAATCGCCAGCATGGGCTACGTAGGCCGCGTGGGCATGAAGGACACCGACGTCGAGATCCTCAACATTATGATCGGCAAGACTCGAGTCTGTTAGTTACGCGGTTTTACCAAACCGCGTAACCAGTCGACGCTGCAAACGCCCCTAAACGGCAATCTGCCTTTCAATCGTCGGGCATGGCCAGAAGGCCTATGCCCTCCTCTTTCAAGGCACATTGCTCGCTTAGGGGCGTTTTCGCTGACTTATGCTCAACCTGCGGCACTATTTTGTTTGGAGCGAGGGGTCCTACGACAGTTCGTTGGCTACTTGGTGTTCGTAGAAGGCTTCTACTACGGCGTTGAAGTTGCGGGCGAAGTCTTCCATGGTTCCGTGCCAGGTGGCTCGGCCGGGTTTTCCCTGGCCAACATAGGCGGTTTGAATGCCGCAGGCGGGGCTGGGGAAGTCGCGCTTGGGATCGTTGCCCACCATAAGGACCTCGTGTGGCTCGAGTCCCATCATCTGAAGCTGCTCGAGATAGTAGGTGGCATCGGGCTTGCAGCGGGTGGCGTTTCCCATATGCGTGACGAGCTCAAAGGGGGCGTCGGCCAGGTCGCCCCAACCCATGCGGCACTCGATGGCCCCCTGCGGAAAGCTGGGGTTGGTAAAGAGCGCGCAGCGCAGCCCTGCATCCTGTACGGCCTGGAGAGCGGCGTGTGCGCCCGACATGGCGTGGGCGTTGATGACATCGTCATTCTTGTGCGGAAGCACTTCGCGGTCGTAGTAGGTAAACGCCTCATAGATGAGGGGATCGGAGAGGCAGATGCCGCACCTACGCTCGACCTCGGTGCGGTAAAACTCAAGATTGGTGCGGTTGTCCGTGCCGCTTCGGCGGTTGGCGTTGAGGTCGACCAGGATGGTGCCGAGGCGCGCCATCGTGCCACCTCGGCTGCGTCGTCCGATATCCGCGAGCATCGACGAGACATCCTTAAAATAGCGAAGGATGAACGCGTTGAGGTTGATGCTAAGAAGCGTCTCGTCCATATCGAAAACGACTGCTTTGAGCACGCGGGCACCTTTCTCGATAAATCGTTCCAGAATCGTTGCTCCGGATACTTTACCCCAAAGCCGTATGCCTAACTGCCTATCGTCAATTTATGGAGACGGTCGTCCACAAGATTGCGAAAAAGTCTCCATACGAGTAAAAAATCGCAGTTCGCGCTTGAAATCGAAGTAAATTCCCCGTAATCTATACGAACGTGATTGCATAAGCGTCACATTAGTATCTGTCGGCTCCCGAGTGTTCCTAAACGTTGTGTGCTTGTCGCACCCTTCTGTAGGTCCTAGCAATCGGGGCCCCGTAGTTCGAAAGGGGTCCACCTTTGAGTGAGATTCAGAACTCGTCCATTTTCTCTCTTGACGATGTCAATGAGGAGGAGATGAACAACCTCATCGACGGTACGATTACCGACTTTGATGAGGGCGATCTCGTTAACGGCACTGTCGTTAAGATCGAGCATGACGAGGTGCTCGTTGACATCGGATTCAAGTCCGAGGGCGTTATCCCGGTCCGCGAGCTGTCCATCCGTAAGGACGCTAACCCTGCAGACATCGTTGCACTCGGTGATCCCATCGAGGCTCTGGTTCTCCAGAAGGAGGACAAGGACGGTCGTCTGGTCCTGTCCAAGAAGCGTGCCGAGTACGAGCGTGCTTGGAACCGCATCGAGGAGAAGTTCAACTCCGGCGAGAACGTCGAGGGCGAGGTTATCGAGGTTGTCAAGGGCGGCCTGATCCTCGACATCGGCCTGCGTGGCTTCCTGCCCGCTTCTCTCGTCGACCTCCGTCGCGTCAAGGACCTCACCTCTTACATGGGCACCCGCATCGAGGCCCGCGTCATCGAGATGGACCGCAACCGCAACAACGTCGTCCTCTCCCGTCGCGTCGTGCTCGAGGAGTCCCGTAAGGCCGAGCGCTCCGAGATCCTGTCCAAGCTCAAGTCTGGCATGCGTCTCCAGGGTACCGTTTCCTCCATCGTCGACTTCGGCGCCTTCGTCGACCTCGGCGGTATCGACGGCCTCATCCACATCTCCGAGCTCTCCTGGAACCACGTCAACCATCCTTCCGAGGTTGTCAAGGTCGGCCAGGAGGTCGAGGTCGAGGTTCTCGACGTCGATCTCAACCGCGAGCGCATCTCCCTGGGTCTCAAGCAGACCACCGAGGATCCGTGGCGCGCACTGGTCAAGAAGTACCCCGTCGGCGCCATCGTCGAGGGCACTGTGACCAAGCTTGTCCCGTTCGGCGCTTTCGTCGACCTGGGCGAGGGCATCGAGGGCCTGGTGCACATCTCCGAGATGGCCAACAAGCACGTCGATCAGCCTTCTCAGGTCACCCATGTGGGCGACAAGGTTCAGGTCAAGGTCATGGAGATCGACCTCGACCGTCGTCGTATCTCCCTGTCCATGAAGTCTGCTGCTGAGACTCTGGGCGTCGAGATCGAGGTTACCCCGCTGCCTTCCGAGAAGAAGGACGAGGAGACCGACGCCGAGTAAATCGGTTTGACGATCACTTGTTTAAGGGATCCGTCCGTAATGGACGGATCCCTTTTTGCATTTGGCGCCGAGATGCGCAATGCTGCCGGGCTGTCCACAGGCTATTGGATTGTCGGTGCATGAAAAAATGCCGACATCCCGCCTCGGGGAGGAGGCGGGAACACACCGAGTAGACGGAGGGGTGCGGAGCGCGGTCGCGTCTCGACTGACGACGTTGCCCATCGACAGGACCATTGTAACGCATGGCGGTTCTTGGTTTATCGTGTCGAGCGTTTGCGTTGTGCCATTGCCTGCGGCAACGGTGTGTTATACTCTTGCACTGCTGAGTGGGCCAGACGGTCGCGCGATGTGCTGCTTGCAGTACGCGTGAGGAAAGTCCGGGCTCCAGAGGGCGGGATGCCGGCTAACGGCCGGGCGGAGTGATCCGACGGAAAGCGCCGCAGAAAAGAAGACTCCCACCTGCGCCGCAAGGCGTAAAGGGAAAAGCTGAAACGGTGGTGTAAGAGACCACCAGCGTCGTGGCAACACGGCGGCTTGGCAAGCCCCATCCGGAGCAAGCGCGAATAGGAACGCTATGGGCCGGCCCGGTCCGCGTTCGGGTAGCGTGCGTGGAGCTGCACGGTAACGTGCAGACAAGATAAATGACCGTTCACGACAGAACCCGGCTTATAGGCCCACTTGGCAACTATGTTGACGCTGCGAACCCGTCAGCGCGGCAATCTGCCTTTCAAGCCTTCGGGCATGACCATAAGGTCAATGCCCTTGTCTTTCAAGGCACCTTGCTCGCGCTGACGGGTTCTCGCTGTTGGTGACGGTATCATTGGCGTTTCCGTTCTATTTACCGAGGTTATCGGTACGGCCTTTGCCGTATTATTGAGGCTGTTTGTTGCTTTGCTTGTTGTTGAGGGGCTTTGTTGGACAGCTATTTAACTCTGCAATCAAATATTGAGGTTTCGGGCGAGTTTGTGGACCGCAAGAGCCGATTTATTGCCCAGCTGGTCCATATTGAGTCCGAGGATGAGGCGAATGCCTTTATCGAGATGGTTCGCAAGCGTCATTACGACGCTCGACACAATGTTCCCGCGTGGATTTTAGTCGATGGACGCGAGCGCCAGAGCGATGATGGTGAGCCGAGCCGCACGAGCGGTATGCCGACGCTCGAGGTGTTGCGCGGCGCAGAGCTCAAAAATGTTTGCTGCGTGGTGACGCGCTATTTTGGTGGCACGCTGTTGGGACCTGGTGGCTTGGTGCGCGCCTATACTGCGGCGACGCAGGCGGCGGTGGCAGCTGCTCGGGAGGCCGGGCAGATTGTCGAGATGACGAGTGTCGTGCCTGTTGACGTGCATGTGGCCTATCCGCAGTATGAGCAGGTGCTTCGTTTGGCGCAGGATTCGGGTGCCAAGGTTTCGGATACCGATTACGCGGATGCCGTGACACTTCACTTGGTGTTTAAGGCGGGGGAGCAGGAGCTATTTTGCGCCAAGATGCGCGAGCTTATGGCGGGGCGCGAGGAGATCGAGGTCGGCGCTCCCGAATTTGCCGAGTTCTAATGGCGACGGCCGGCGTGCTTTTGGATGGATCCCAAGCGCGCCGGCCGTCGTTTTCTGTTGCTGCCGTTTACTCGGCGAGCTGCTTTAGCACATCGCAGGCGATCTCGACGGCATCGTCGATGCAACCAGGGCAGCTGCGGAGCGGACCCTTATCCGATCCGACGCCCTTGAGCGTGCCGCAGACGGTCGTTGTGTTCTTCGTTTTAAAACGCTTGGCGATTTCGCGCGACAGCTTGTAGGTCTGGCCCTTGGTCTTGGGGTTTTCCATGCCGTCGCTCATTACAAAACCCATGATGGCCACGGCGCCCGAGATGGCGCCGCAGGTTTCGGTCATGCCGCCCATGCCGGCGCCAAAGCCCTCGGTGAGGGTAAAGGCGACCTGGGGGTCGAGTCCGACGGCAGGTGCGAGCGTGCAGGCGACGGCCTGGGCGCAGTTGAAGCCGCGGGCATGGTATTCGGCAGCCTGAGCCTGACAGGCGGTGATGTCGAGCTGGGCCGTATCGATTTGCTTCATCGTTGTCTCCTTAGTCACGGTGTGCCCGCCTATGGTACCCATGACGGTGCGTGTAATCATCGAGAGCTTCATGGATGCCTCATTTTTATCTATCGAGCAAATGCCCAAGGCTTGAGATAAATACCCCTGATCAATTTGTCCCATAACCTACCTTGGGGATGGGTTGAGAGGGGTGCAGGGTAGCGGTATCGTGAACCGAATAAAAACAAAACCCAAGTAAGGGAGTTGGATATGAGCGAGCAGACCATCGGTACGACATGTGTTCAGGGCGGGTATCACCCGGGAGATGCGGAGCCGCGCCAGGTGCCCATCTACCAGTCCACCACGTGGAAGTACGACACGTCCGAGCACATGGGCAAGCTGTTTGACCTGGAGGAGTCGGGCTATTTCTACAGCCGTCTGCAGAATCCCACGTGCGATTTGGTTGCCGCCAAGATCTGCGAGATGGAGGGCGGCACCGCAGCGATGCTCACGAGCTCGGGCATGGCCGCGAACTTCCTCGCGATCTTTAACGTTGCCGGCGCCGGCGATCACGTGGTCGCGAGCTCCGCCATCTACGGCGGTACCTACAACCTGTTGGCTCACACCATGGGTCGTATGGGCTTGACCTGCACGTTCGTTGCCCCCGACTGCACCGACGAGGAGCTCGAGGCAGCCTTCCAGCCCAACACCAAGCTTGTCTTTGGCGAGACGATTGCTAACCCCGCCCTTGCCGTGCTCGATATTGAGCGCTTTGCCAAGGCCGCGCACGACCACGGCGTACCGCTGATGGTCGACAACACCTTCCCGACGCCCGTGATGTGCCGTCCCTTTGAGTGGGGCGCCGACATCGTCACGCACTCCACCACTAAGTACATGGATGGCCATGCGGCCTACCTGGGTGGCGTGATCGTCGACCATGGCCAGTTTGACTGGATGGCCCATGCGGACAAGTTCCCGGGTCTCACCACGCCTGACGAGAGCTACCACGGCGTGACCTATGCCGAGAAGTTCGGTCGCGAGGGCGCCTTTATTACCAAGGCCACTGCGCAGCTTATGCGCGACCTCGGCCCCATGCAGAACCCGCAGGCGGCGTTCTTCCTGAACAGCTCGCTCGAGAGCCTGCACGTGCGCATGCCGCGCCATTGTGAGAATGGTCTGGCGGTCGCCAAGTTCCTGCAGAGCCACCCCAAGGTACGCTTCGTGAGCTATCCGGGCCTGGAGGGCGACAAGTACTATGACATCGCTCAGAAGTACATGCCCAACGGTACTTGCGGCGTCGTGAGCTTTGGCTTTAACGGTGGTCGCGCGGCGGCCGAGACCTTTATGAAGAGCCTTAAGCTCGCCCAGATCGCCACGCACGTGGCCGACGCCCGCACCTGCTGCTTGCATCCGGCAAACGCCACCCATCGCCAAATGAACGATGAGGAGCTCATCGCCTGCGGCATCTCTGCCGACATGGTACGCCTGTCGTGCGGTCTCGAGGACACGGCCGATCTGATTGCCGACCTTGAGCAGGCGCTCGAGCAGTGCTAGGCTAGCGTTCGCACGAGGCGCCGATGCTGGCAGAAAGCTTCGACGACCTTTCGTTCCGATTCCGTAGGCGGGACCCCAATCGCGACTGTTTGCAGGCGATCGGGGTCCCGTTTTTGCGTTGCGCCACTCGAAAGGATGGATATGGAGAAAACCGCAGAGCAGCTGCGCCGCGAGCACATTGCCCTTGAGGGCGACACCCATGGCAAGAACAAGTGGGCGATTCTGTTTACCGTGCTCATCATGACGTTTATGGTGTGCCTGGATTCGACCGTCGTGACCGTGGCGTTGCCCGTGATGCAAAAGGAACTGGGCGTGGGCCTCGATCGCATTCAGCTGGTGAGTTCGGTGTACCTGCTTGCGACATGCGTGGCTATGCTGCCGTTTGGCCGCCTGGGCGACGTGCGCGGCAAGGTGAATGTGTTCCAGCTGGGCGTCATCGTCTTTACGGTTGGCTCGCTGCTTTGTGGCCTTTCGGCCTCGCTCGAGGTTCTTATTCTGGCACGTATTGTTCAGGGCGTCGGTTGCGCGGCGGCCATGGCCAACAACATGGGTATCATCACCGAGTCGTTTCCGGCGCGCGAACGCGGTCGTGCTATGGGTATTCTCGCGACCTTCGTGGCCCTCGGCATGATGTGTGGCCCCGTGCTCGGTGGCATGCTGGTGGCAAGCTTTCCCTGGGAGAGTATCTTCCTCATCAACCTGCCCATTGGCGTCATCTCGTTTATCGTGGGGCTCTATACGCTGCCGCATGTTAAGCCGGAGGCCGGCGAGCGTCCCATGTCCCTGATCGAGGCTGCTCGTCGCTGCTTTGCAAATTCGGCCTTTACCATCAACCTTGCCTGCATGCTCATCGTGTTCGTTGGCATTGGCGCATCCGAGTTTATTCTGCCGTTCTATTTTCAGGACGCCCATGGCTTTAGCTCCGATATTTCCGGACTGCTCTTTTTGGCACTGCCGATGGTGAATGCCTTTATCGGCCCGCTTTCTGGAACGGTTTCGGACCGTGTTGGCTGCGAGGGCCCCACGGCGGTCGGCCTGGGCGTGTACGTGTGCGGTCTCTTTGCGGTAAGCACGCTCGACGAGCACTCTTCTATCCCTGTGATCGTGTGCTGTGCCGCGTTTATGTCGTGCGGCACGTCGATTTTCCAGAGCCCCAACAACTCGCTGTATATGGGTTCGGCCCCGCGCGAGGCGCTCGGTTTTGCAGGCAGCTTGGGTAGTCTAGCGCGCTATGCGGGTATGGCGGTGGGCATTACGGCGGCGTCGCATATCCTGTATGGGCAGATGAGCGTGGCGATGGGCGAGGCCGTGACCAGTTTTGTTGCAGGCCGTCCGGATGTGTTCCTGTTTGGTTTCCGTTCGGTGTTCTACGTGCTCATGGCTGTGGCCGCCGTGGGCTTTGCGCTTGCCATGGTGCGTTTGGTGAGGGTGCGCGCCCGCCATTAGCTTGTGGAGGCAGGCTTGCCACGAATCGGCCCATCTACTGGTCTTGCGGCTTTATGGTGCGATGCGGCTTGTGGGACGGGCGGGGGTCGGTCCGTGGTAGACTATCGAACAACGTTTATTAATCGCGCGGTATCGTTGCCGCGAGAAGGGGTTGCGCCATGCAGGAGCTTGAGGATCGTATTCGCCATGACGGCATCGTAAAGGCCGGTAACGTCCTTAAGGTTGACGCCTTCCTCAACCACCAGTGCGACGTTGAGCTGTTCGACCACATGGGTGCCGAGTGGGCCCGTCTGTTCGAGGGTGTCGAGATCAACAAGATCCTGACGATCGAGGCTTCGGGCATTGGCATGGCTTGCATCGCGGCTCAGCATTTTGGCGGCGTGCCGGTGGTCTTTGCCAAGAAGGCGCAGTCTATCAACCTTGACGGCGAGCAGTATGCCACGACCATCTACTCCTTTACCAAGCAGAAGGAGTACCCGGTCATCGTCGGCAAGCGCTTCCTGTCCGAGGGCGACAAGGTCCTGATTATCGACGACTTCCTGGCCAACGGCTGCGCGCTCGAGGGTCTCATCAAGATCTGCGAGGCTGCGGGTGCCGAGGTGTCCGGTATTGGCATTGCAGTGGAGAAGGGCTTCCAGGGCGGCGGCGATAAGCTCCGCGAGCGCGGCTTCCGCGTCGAGAGCTTGGCCCGCATCGCCGATATGGACTGCGAGACCGGCGAGATCACCTTCGCCTAAGCGCGCAACACAAGCGATTGGTATGCGATGTGACAAAGGGACTGTCCCTTTGTCACATTTTTTGTATGAGGGGAGGTGTTGATATGGATGAGAACAAGATGGGATGGCGTGAGTATGCGCACTATGCCGAGATGTCGGTCGAGGAGTTGGCACGCGATTGCGAGGTTCAGGTGTTTCGCGCGACGGGCCCGGGTGGGCAGGGCGTGAACACGACGGACTCGGCGGTGCGCATGAAGCATGGGCCCACGGGGATTACCGTGACGGCGCGCGAGAGCCGCAGTCAGTTCCAAAACCGTAGCAGCTGCCTGCGTAAGCTGCGCGCTGAGCTTGAGCGTCGCGGGCGTCCACCGCGCCGACGCGTAAAGACCAAGGTGCCTCAGCGCTCTCGCCAGCGCAGGCTCAATGACAAGCACTTCAACGCCATTAAAAAGGCCAACCGTCGCAAACCGGGCAGCGACGAATAGCCTCCTCATAAGTTGCGGTGAAATAGGGATTGTTTTGCGGCACTTGCTGCATAAACAGTCCCTATTTCACCGCAACTTAGGTTGGGTTAGCGGGTGGGGCGCCAGACATGGAGGGCGCCGGCGAGGATGTCGACCTCGATGCGCGAGGCGACGATGGGCTCGCCGTCGGCTTGGATGGGGTAGTCGGGCTCCTCAAAGGTGAGCTCGGCATGGCGGCAGCGGCGCATGCGAACCGGTGGCAACTTGGTATGGTGGCCGTCTTTGGCCGAGAGGAACATAGGCAGGGCAATCGCGCGAGGGACGGGGCCGCATGCGTAGCAGACGTCGAGCATGCCGTCGCAGGGGTCGGCATCGGGGCAGATGCGATAGCCCGAGCCATACGTGGGGCCCAGCTGAATCGCCATGATAATCGCCCTCACGCGCTCGGCGGGCGCCCCGTCAAAGCTGACTGTCATGAGGTAGTTGCGATAGCGCAGGCCAAACTGCTCCAGACCCGAGAGGGTGTAGAGCGGCGCGCCCGTCAAGCCGGTCTTTTTGCGCAGCTCGGTGGTGCCCAGGCCGATGGCGGCATCGATGCCGACCGAAAGCGTCTGGTCGTAGTACACAACGGAAGCCTCGCCGCTGCCGTTTGCGGGGTTCCATGAGCGAATGCGCCCGATGTCCTGACGCTGCAGCTCGCAGGTGAGCAGCGCGCCAAAATCCTTACCGGAGAAATCATCGATACCGAGCGTTTGGGCAAAATCGTTGCCGGAGCCTACGGGCAGGACGGCAAGAGCGGGCCGGACCGCCTCATCCTGTGTCATAAGCCCGTTGACGACCTCGTGGATCACGCCGTCGCCGCCGAGTGCGATAACGGTACGATAGCCCTGAGCCTGTGCGGCAAGCTCCTTGGCGTGTCCCATGTGCTCGGTTAGCACCAGATCAAACTGGGATGCGCGCGCGGTCATGTCCAAAAAGCGCTGCAGGCGCTCAGCGACCTCGCGCGCCGCACCCGACTGGGCGGCAGGGTTGGCGATTATGAGCGTGCGACCAAAATCAGTTGCGTGCATGGGGCGACTCCTGGCGTATGACGTGACGGTGCGGTCGCGCTCAGGTCGAATTGCCCCCGATTGTGGCTGCACGGCGAATACTAACGTCTACTCTATCAGGTCGTTGTGGCGCTCGATAGCATCCGCTACCGTACCGCCCTCATCCACAATAAGCGAACGGCGTTTAGGCGAGACAATGCGCTGCGCGGGATATACGCCGCGGTGGCCGCCGACAAGATAGCTGATAAACGCCACGATCACGAAGAAGCCGGCTGCCGTGCCGTGGAACAGGTCGATGGCCATCATACAGGTGGTGATGGGCACGTTAAGGCCGGCGCAGAAAACACCGAGCATGCCCAGCGCCGCCAGAAAGCTGGGGTCGATACCGACGAGGCAACCGATCCAGCCGCCGAGCGCCGCGCCGATGCCAAACAGGGGCGTGACCTCGCCGCCTTGGAAGCCCGCACCCAGGGTAAGCGCCGTCACCACGAGCTTGATGGCTGCGTCGGCAAGGGTCGTGTTACCGGCGAACCCGGCGCCCGAGAGCCAGGTGGCAAGGCCGGCATACTTCCAGGCGTCGAGCATCGCGTATGCCGCGAGCACCACGAGCGCGCCCACGAGTGCGCGAGCAAGGTAGTTGGTGATAAAGCGACCGTACAGGCTTTTGACGGTTCGAACCGACCAGGCAAAGAGGCGTGCCGTCAGACCGAAGATAATGGCGCTGATAACAACGATGGCAACCGTCCGTGGTGTCATGTTGGGAACGCTGGCGATGACATTCGCTTCGTACTCGGTACCCAGGGCGAGTGATGTAAAGTAGCCGGTAAACGAGGCGACCAGACAGTAGATGCCCGCGGTGTAGTCGATCTTGCCGATAAAACACATCTCCATGCCAAAGAACGCGCCGGCAAGGGGCGAACCGAATACGGCGCCAAAGGCCGACGAGATGCCGGCGAGCATGAGGTCGTGGTGGTCATGCTTTTTGAGGTGGGCGAGGCTCGAGATGTTGCTGGCGATGGTGCCGCCAATCTGTACCGCGGCTCCCTCGCGACCGGCCGATCCGCCCGTTAGGTGCGTGAGCGTGGAGCAGACGAAGGTGAGGACGGCCATGCGCATATGGATGAGACGTGTGCCCAGAGCGGAGTCGATGACCAGGTTGTTGCCTCGTTTGGCGGCAAGGCCGTGGTTTTTGTACACCCATGCGGTGGCAACGCCCACAACAGGAAGCAAGGCGTAGACCCATGCATGGTGCTCGCGATAGTCGGTCGCGATATTCAGCGAGGCCAAAAACGCCCAAGCGGCAACGCCCATGGCGAGCGAGACGATGACGACGAGTACGAGCAACTTAGCGCTCGCGAGTAGGTTGCGGGCGTTGCGGAGTGTGTCGGCAGCCAAGAGATGCTCGGAGCGGGTGAGCTGTTGCCTGCCTGCCATGATGACGTCGCTAAGGGAGAAAAGGCCGCCGTCGTCGAGCGGCTGGGAATGATCCTGCGCCTCGTTTGCGCTTTCGGGTTTGTCGTTATGAGCCATATGTTCCTCTTTTAGGTTGTAACGCAAGCATTATAAAACGCGGTAAACGCGACGAGCCGGTGGGTTGGTTTCCATTCTGTTTCGCGGCCTGCAACCGACAGGTGTATTTGCGGGTACAGGCCGAGTCGCGGTCGTGCGTCGGGGGATTATACTGAGACAAGCATAAAGAATCGGCGCTCCTGTTGTGCGGCGTGGCATTAAGAGGTGCATATGGCAGAGAAACTCATTCCGCTGGAGGACGCGCAGTCGATTGTTCTGTCGCATGTTGTTCCGACGGATCTCATCGAGATTCCCGTGTGGCAGGCCGCCGGTCTTCCCTTGGCCGAGGACGCGGTGGCCGATATCGACATCTCGCCGTTTGCCAACAGCGCTATGGACGGATATGCCGTGCGCTCGGCGGACTTGGTGCAGGCGTCTGGCGAGGCGCCGGTGACGCTCGACGTTATCGGACACGAGGCCGCGGGCCATGTGTTTGAGGGCGCAATCGCCCCGGGCGAGGCGGTCCGCATCATGACGGGTGCGCCGGTGCCCGAGGGTGCGGATGCCGTGGTGAAATACGAGATTGTCGAGGTGCTTGACGGCAATGGCAACGAGGGCTCACGCGTGAGCTTCTCGGCGCCGGCCAAGGTAGGGGAGAACGTTCGCTCTGCTGCCGAGGAGGCCCATGCCGGCGATGTTGTGATGCACGCCGGCGAGGTCGTGGCTCCGGCCGGCGCCGGCTTGCTGGCAAGCGCCGGATACGCGAGCGTGAAGGTGCACGCTGCCCCACGTGTGGGCATCATCTCGCTGGGCACGGAGCTGGTCGCGCCGAGTGAGCTGCCGGCGCGTGGTCAGATTCGCGATTCCAACTCCTCGGCGCTGATGGCCGAGGCACTCGATGCCGGCGCCGAGCCCGTGTTCTACGGCATTGCGCCCGATGATGAGCAGGCGATCGCCGAGCTGGTGCATCATGCCGTGCAGGAGTGCGATTTTGTCATTACGAGCGGTGGCGCCTCGGCGGGCGACTACGACTATGTGACGGCGCTCGTCCGGCGCGAGGGCGAGGTACTGTTCGATCGCATCTCGATGCGTCCCGGCAAGGCCATCACGTTTGGCCTGCTTGGGGGCAAGCCCTACCTGGGGCTTTCGGGCAATCCAGCGGCGGCGTATGTGGGCTTTGAGATGCTCGCGCGCCCGGCGATCCGCAAGATGCGTGGTTTTGCCGAGGGGGCGCGTCCCGTGCAGCAGGCGACGCTCACACACGGCGTGAAAAAGCGCCAGGACCGACGCTTCTTCGATCGCGCCACGGTTTTGCGCGACCCCGAGACCGGTGAGCTGTTGGTGACCGAGGCCAAGACGCAGAATTCGGCGCTGCTCGGCACGATGCAGCGGGCCAACTGCCTGCTGCGTATTGACGAAGGACCGTGCGAGCTCAAGGCGGGAGATGTCGTGGACGTTGTTCGCGTCGACCTGCCTGAGGGAACGGTGCTATAGGAGGATCGCTATGGAGTTGAAGATTTCAATCGTGACGTGCTCGGATACGCGCGATCTTGCTCAGGACGAGGCCGGAGCCGCACTCGAGGAACTCATCGAGGCGCAGGGCTGGACGGTCGCCTCACATGTGGTCGTGCGCGACGACGTCAGCGAGATTGGTGATGCCATTGTGGAAGCCGCCGATGAGTGCCACGCCAATGTCGTGCTCACCTGCGGCGGCACGGGGCTTTCGATGCGCGATGTGACGCCCGAGGCGACGCGTGCCGTTTGCGACCGCGATGTGCCGGGTATTGCCGAGACAATCCGTGCGTACTCGATGACCAAGACGCGCCGCGCCATGCTCTCACGCGCTATTTGCATGCAACGAGGTCATACACTTGTCGTAAACTTTCCCGGTTCTACGAAGGCCGCCTGCGAAAGCTGGGAGGCCGTGAGCGACCAGCTGGAGCATGCGGCCCAGATGACGGCGGGCGGCGGACATACCAACTAAGCGGCTTACCTGCGGCGGAGCGACCTTACGGGCTGCTCCGCCTTTGTTTTCCGCCGAAGCGACGCCGAGGTGTACGCTAACTCGAAACTATATTCTCTGGTGAGAATAATTTCTCACTATCATTATTCGCGCAGAAGTATAATCTGATTGCAGATTAAAGCCCGCGGTGGGGTGCCCGGGCATAAGGTCCGAAAGGGTTGAATATGTTCGATTTGGTTTCTCGCCGCGGTTTTGTCTCGCTTTCTGCTGTCGCCGCTGCCGGCCTTGGTCTTGCTGGCTGCTCGGGCAGCAAGACGTCCGAGCTCGCTGGTTCAGATGCCGGCTCCGCCAAGTCTTCCTCTAAGAAGAAGGCTGTCGAGCTGCAGGTCTTTGCCGCCAACTCGCTCGAGAGGGCCCTGCCCGAGGTTCAAGAGCTCTACACCGAGCAGACCGGCACCACGTTTGCCGACACGCAGTTTAAGGCCTCCGGCGACCTCGTCGAGCAGATGCGTGCCGGCGCCACGGTCGACGTGCTCATCACCGCTTCCAAGGGCACCATGGACGACGCCGAGACCGCCGGGCTCGTCGACACCGACACCCGTGAGGATATGTTCGTCAACGACCTTGTGATCATTCGCGCTGAGGGCTCCAACACCAAGATCGAGGCCATCGCCGACGTTGCGAATCTGGACGGCAAGATCGCCATCGGCGACGCCAAGACCGTCCCCGCCGGCAAGTATGCCAACCAGGCGCTGGCCTCCGTGGGCCTCTATACTGGCACCGAGGGCGACGACGGCGAATATGCACCCGAGCTCGCCGACAAGGTTGCCCTGGCCGACAAGGTCGGCACCGCTGCGGCCTACGTCTCTACGGGCGACTGCGTGGCAGGTTTTGTCTACAGCTCTGATATCTTCCGCTATGACGGCATCGAGGAGGCTTTCGTGTGCCCCGAGGACTCGCATAAGCCCGTCGTGTATCCGGGTGCCGTTGCCGAGATCTCCGAGCACGCCGACGAGGCCAAGGCGTTCATCGACTTCTGCCTGTCCAGCAAGTCCGCCCAGAAGATTTGGGCTAACTACGGCTTTGAGCTTTCCGCGTAGTGCGGCTTGGCGCGATAATTCCATCGTTTTGTGTTTCACTCCGTCCTTGTATTCGCTTGGAGCTTTTCGTGCTTAATAAATTCCGCATGCTTGTCGCCTGTGCTTTGACCTTCGCGCTTTGCTGGGTGCCGGGATTTGCGTTTGCTGGGGACGCTGAGGACGGGGCCCAGGTTGCTGCGACCGCTCATGGGCTTTCCTATGGGATCGAGGGTTTTGAGCGGTTGGCCAAGGGGACCGCTCGTGCCATGGAGGGCCAGCCTGAGGGCTACCGGTTTCCCGTTGACGAGGACGTGGACCTTGTAGTGGCGCCTGCTGCCGATCGCGTTGTGGTGTGGATATCGCCCAAGGCGGTCGAGAAGTATGGATTGGATCCGCAGGACAACGAGTGCGTATCGGGTCTCAAGGCCCTCGTCTGTGAGCTCGACAGCGCAAACTCCATGGGAGGTGCGCAGCTAGGGGACGTGGATCTTCCTTGGTGTGTCACGGCGGAAACAACGTTTGATACCGGCGGGTATACCTATGGCTTTGACGAGCGCGGTGCGGATGGGGACCGCTATGTGGTGATTGCATCGGCCTCGGGTGATGCCAAGGGCGGCGCGCGTTGGCTTGATAGCGCTCAAATGGTAGAAGCATCGTCTGTCGTGTTGCGGGATGAGCAGGGGCCCTGGACCTCTCTGGCCTCCTTTTTGGGCGACATCGACTATCGCCCGTTTTGGGTGTCCATAAAAACGAGCGGCCTTGCCCTGCTGATCTCCTTTGCGCTGGGCCTGTTCGCCGCGTGGAAGACTATGGGTACCTCGAGTCGCATCAAGGGCCTGCTCGACTCGGTCTTTACGATTCCTATGGTGCTGCCGCCCACGGTCTGCGGCTTTCTGCTCCTCATGCTGTTTGGCCGCTCGACCGGGGTGGGCCAGTGGCTCATCGCGCACGGCATCTCGATCGTCTTTACCTGGCCCGCGGCGGTCATTTCGGCCGTCGTTGTGTCGTTTCCGCTGGTCTACCGCACGGCGCTCGGAGCCTTCGAGAGCCTCGACACGCAGATGCTCGACGCCGCGCGAACCTTGGGATGGTCCGAACGTCGCATCTTCACCAAGCTTATGATGCCGCTTGGTTGGCCCTCGATTGCCGCCGGCACGGTGCTCGCCTTCGCGCGCGCCATGGGCGAGTTTGGCTGCACCCTGTTCTTTGCGGGCAACTATGCCGGCATTACCCAGACCATCCCCATCGCCATCTACTTTGAGTGGATGGGCGGCAGCACGTCGGTGGCTCTCTTTTGGGTTGTCGTCGTGATCGCCTTTAGCTTCTTGGTCATCCTGTTTATCAACATGTACACGGCGCACTCGCAAAAGTATCGCGAGCGGGGCCTTTCCCGCGCGGAGCGCAAGCAGGCCAAAGATCTCGCCGGACAGGGCGATTCGCTCGACCCGGCGGGCGGCGATGCCTTGCGTATCGATTGCGAGGCGCTGGCCGAGCTCATGCGCGATGACGCCGTCTCGAAGGGAGGTCGATAGGCCATGTCGCTCGTTCTGGATATCAAAAAGCGCTACCCGGGGTTCACCCTCGACATCCAACTCGAAGCCGGCGAGGAGCGCGTTGGCTTGCTCGGCGCCTCCGGATGCGGCAAGAGCTGCACCTTGCGCTGCATTGCCGGTGTGGAGACCCCCGACGAGGGCAAGATCGTTGTCAACGGCGTGACCTTTTTTGACTCGGCGGCGGGCATCAACCTGTCGCCCCAGGAGCGCAAGTGCGCCCTGCTGTTCCAAAACTATCAGCTGTTCCCTAATATGACGGTGGCCGATAACGTGTGCGCCGGCGTTGAGGGTGCAGGCGACGCCGCGGCGCGCAGGCAACTTGCCGAGCGCTACCTGGGTATCTTTGGACTGGCCGATTTCGCCGACCGCTACCCCGCGCGCCTCTCGGGCGGTCAGCAGCAACGCGTGGCGCTTGCGCGTATGGTGGCAGCGCACCCGGGCATTTTTATGTTCGACGAGCCCATGAGCGCGCTCGATTCCTATCTTAAGAGCGCACTCGAGCAGAACATGCTCGACTTGTTCGATGTGTGCAACCGCACCGTGCTCTACGTGAGCCACGACATCGACGAGGCGTGCCGTCTGTGCGAGCGCATCTGCGTGATGCATAACGGGCATGTGGAGGAGATCGGCTCCGTCGAAGATGTAGTCCGCCGGCCGCAAACCTTGGCCGCGCTGCGCTTGACGGGCTGCAAGAACACAAGCCGGGCGCGCAAGATCGGACCCCAGGAGGTCGAGGCCCTCGATTGGGGCATGAACTTTAATGTAGGTCGTGAGGTGCCCGACGACGTGGCGTACCTGGGCATTCGCGTGAGCTACTTCCATGTTGACAATCGCACCGCGCGGGGCCGCAACAGCTATGATTTGCACGTGGCCCGTGTGAGCGATTCGCGCTTTGAGCGGCTGGTGCTGCTGGACGCGCCGCGTGCCGATGCGCCCACGCGTCTGCAGTGGAAGGTCAACAAAGTGGGCATGCCTGTCGATGAGCTGCCGCAAGCAGGCGAGACGCTGCGCATGCACTTCGATGCCAAGAGAATCCATCTGGTTTGCCGATAATGTGACAAAGGGACAGCCCCTTTGTCACATGCGAGGGGGGGGACGCCGAGGTTGGCATTGGTATCGACATCGGTTCGACGGCCGCGAAGGCCGCGGTGGTGAAAAACGGATGGCGCCATTGCGTGGACCTGTGTCATGCCGTCGGGCTGGCCGTCGGTCGATGCGGCCATTCGCGCACTGGCGCTCGCGTAGAGGGCCGGCGCGATAAGTCACCCGCTCTCGGCGCCGCCATGCGTATACTGGGAGGAACTGATTGACCTATGAGAGGAGGAATCGATGGCTGATGAACTCGTGAAGCTCACGCAGATGACCGCCGCCTCTGGTTGAGCCGCTAAGTTGGCTCCTGGAGCCCTCGCCCAGGTCCTGGGCGACTTACCCAATGTGCATAACGACAACCTGCTCGTGGGGTTCGATACCTCCGACGATGCGAGTGTCTTCCGTGTGGGCGAAAACCTGGGCCTCGTGCAGTCCATCGACTTCTTCCCGCCGATGGTCGACGACCCGTTCCTGTTTGGCCAGATCGCCGCGGCTAACTCGCTGTCGGACATCTACGCCATGGGCGGTCGGCCGAGCCATGCCATGAACCTCCTGTGCATTTCCAGTTGCCTGGGCGTTGAGGTTGCCGGGCAGATTCTGGCGGGCGGCGCCGACAAGTGCGTCGAGGCGGGTTGCTCCATCGCGGGCGGCCACACCATCAACGACGAGGAGCCCAAGTACGGCCTGTCCGTGAGCGGCTTTGTCGCGCTCGACCGCATGCTCGCCAACAGCGGCGCGCGCGTGGGCGATGCGTTACTGCTGACCAAGGCGGTTGGCTCGGGCATCATCACCACGGCCATCAAGGGCGAGCTCATCGAGCAGGACGAGGCCGCAGCCATGTTTGACTCGATGCGCACCCTCAACGAGGCGCCGATTCGCCTGGCCGAGGGACTCGAGCTTCACGGCTGCACCGATGTCACGGGCTTTGGCCTGATCGGGCATGCGTGCGAGATGGCCGAGGGCTCGGGCGTGCAGATTGAGCTCGCGTCGGGGGCGGTGCCGCTCTTTGACCAGGTGCTCAATATGGCGCGTCTGGGCATTATCCCTGCCGGCGCCTACCGCAACCAGGATTTCTTTGGCCCGCGCGTGGCGGCCGACGATGACCTGGAGCCGGGAATGCTGGATGCGCTGTACGATCCGCAGACCTCGGGCGGCCTGCTCATCGCAGCGCCTGCTGCCGATGTGGATGAGCTCGCCCGCCGCCTGCATGCCGAAGGTCGCGTTGCCGCCACAATCGGCCGCGTGTGCGAGGCGGTGCCGGGTGGTCCTGCCGTTCACGTTGTGCATTAAGGAAAACCGTTTATGCGACCGTCTACTGTTCTGGGCGGTCCCTTTTGAAAGGATTTGCTATGTCTACCAAAATTGAAGTCAATGCCATGGGCGATGCCTGCCCGCTGCCCGTCGTCAAGACGCTCAAAGCTCTGAAGCAGCTTGATGGCGAGGGTGTTGTCGTGACCTCGGTCGACAACGAGACGGCCGTCAAGAACATCTCCAAGATGGCACAGGAAAAGGGCTGCACGGCCTCGGTCGAGAAGGTCGCCGATGCCGAGTGGCACGTGATCGTGGCGACCGCCGGCGCCGTTGCCGTGGCCGATCCTGAGCAGGACGGCGCCGCTTTCTGCGACGCCAGCGCCGGCAAGGGCAAGCTGGTCGTGGCCGTCTACACCGATTGCATGGGTCGCGGCGACGATGAGCTGGGCCACAAGCTCATGAAGGCCTTTATCTTTGCCGTGACGCAGCAGGAGGAGCTGCCCGCCACGATGCTCTTCTACAACGGCGGCGCCAAACTCACCGTCGAGGGGTCGCCGGTGCTTGACGACCTCAAGGGCCTGGCCGAGCAGGGTGTCGAGATCCTTACCTGCGGCACCTGCCTCGACCACTTTGGCATTAAGGACCAGCTTGCCGTGGGCGATGTCACGAACATGTACGTGATCGTCGAAAAGATGGAGCAGGCCGGCCGCGTCGTGCGTCCGTAGCGCCTGGGTGGGATTGCCATGAGGGAGAAGCGCCCGGCGCTTGTCATCACGTTTCCCACCACGGCGGCCGCCATGGGCTGCGAGACCCTGTGCATCGAGCGCGGCCTTCCCGGGCGAACGATTCCCGTACCCGGGGAGGTCGCTGCCGGCTGCGGTCTGGCGTGGAAGGCGTCGCCTGCCGATGAGGAGCTGCTGCGCGCCGAGCTTGCCGCGGCGGGCATTCCCACCGAGGGCTTTACGGTGATCGACATGTGGGAGGTCGTGCGATGATCTATCTGGATAACGCGGCGACGACCATGCACAAGCCGCAGGCGGTCATCGATGCCGTGACGCAGGCGATGTGCTCGCTCGGCAATGCCGGGCGCGGCGCCACGTCGGGTGCCCTCGATGCGGCGCGTACCATCCACGGCTGCCGCGCCAAGCTTGCGCGCTTGCTGGGCTGTCCGCGTGCTGACCATGTGTGCTTTACGCCCAACTCCACGGCGGCCCTCAACACCGTTATCAATGGCGTGGTGCGCCCCGGCGACCGTGTGGTCACGACGGTGCTCGAGCACAACTCCGTGCTGCGTCCGCTCAACCGCCTGTCGGCAGAGCAGGGCGTGACCGTTGAGCATACGGGCTGCGACGCGAACGGCGTGCTCGACTACGACGAGCTCGAGCAGCTGGTCACGCCGGGCACGCGTGTCGTGGTGGTGACGCACGCCTCCAATGTGACCGGCAACGCGGTCGACATTGCACGCGTGGCTGCCATGGCCCATGCGGACGGCGCTCTCGTGATCGTCGATGCCTCGCAGTCTGCCGGCACGGCGCATATCGATATGCAGGCCATGGGGCTCGACGTGGTGTGCTTTACCGGCCACAAAGGGCTCATGGGACCTCAAGGCACCGGCGGCCTGGCCGTGGCTGAGGGCATCGATGTGGCTCCGTGGGCTATGGGTGGCACGGGCGTGCACAGCTTCGATGCGTTGCAGCCGCTTGATTGGCCCACGCGCCTCGAGGCGGGCACGCTCAACGGCCACGGTATCGCCGGTCTTTCCGCCGGCCTCGACTTTATCGAGGCCCAGGGCGGGGTGGAGGCGATTGCGGCTCAAGAACGTGTGTTGGCCGAGCGCTTCCTCGCTGGCGTTCGCGAAATTCCTGGCATTGCGCTCTACGGCGCGTTTGACCAGCCTGCGCGCTCGGCAATCGTCTCGCTCAACGTGGGCGATATCGATTCGGCCGAGATCTCGGACGCGCTCATGCAGGGGTGGGGGATTGCGACGCGCCCCGGCGCTCATTGCGCTCCGCTCATGCACCGCGCGTTGGGGACCGAGCGCCAGGGTGTCGTTCGTTTCTCGTTTGGGTATTTCAACACGAACGAGGAAGTCGATACCGCGATTGACGCTTTGCGCGATTTAGCCTGCTAAAGCGTATATACTTGCGGGACGGGTCTTTTGCCCGTTCCGTTTTAGTTTCGACCCGAAAGGTGTGCCCATGGCTTCATCCGCCCCGCGCGGCTTGCGCTCCGACCATGTCGTCACGGTCGGCATCGCCCTGTTCTCGATGCTCTTTGGCGCCGGTAACCTCATTATTCCGCCGCTGCTGGCGCTGCAGGCAGGTTCTGCCACGCTGGTCGCCATGCTCGGCTTTCTGATCGCTGCCATCGGCCTGCCCGTCATGGGCTTTATCGCCGTGGCGCTTGCCGGAACGGCGCGCGAGCTTGCCGGCCGCGTGCACCCCAAGTTCGGCGAGTTCTTTGTCGCAGCGGTGTATCTGGCCATCGGTCCGTGCCTGGCTATTCCGCGCACGAGCTCCACAGCCTTCGAGATGCTGGTGCCGCTGCTGCCCGAGGGCGTCTCGCTCGGCACGGCGCGTCTGGTGTTCGCCGTTGGCTTCTTTATCGTCGCGTTTGCGCTCACGCTGCGTCCAGGCGTCATCACGCACGTACTCGGCCGCATTACGGGCCCCGCGCTCATTGCGCTCATCGTTCTGGTCGTGGGTGCTGCCGTGATCTCGCCGCTGGGACCGGCTGCCGCGCCTCAGGCTCCCTACGATGCAGGTGCCGCCGTGCAGGGCTTTTTGACCGGCTACCAGACCATGGATCTGCTCGCGTCGCTCGCCTTTGGCATTATCATCGCCGAGACCATCCACGAGCTGGGCGTGACTGATGACAAGCGCGTGGCCTTCGAGATTTCGCGTTCTGGTGTGATCGCCGGCGTGCTCATGGCCATCATCTACTGCGGCTTGGGCCTTGCCGGTATGCAGCTCGGCACCGTGATGCCCGACGCCACCAACGGCGCCGCCATCCTCGCCCGTTCGGCCTCCATGCATTTTGGGCTTGCCGGCACGGTCGTGGTCTTTGCGATCTTTTTCCTCGCCTGCATGAACGTGTGCATCGGCCTTATCAGCTGCTGCTCGCGTTACTTCTGCGAGACGTATGTGGTTAAAGGGGGAGCGGAGGCTTCCGAGGAGGCCATGCGCCGTCCCTTTGCGGTGCTCGCCTTTGTGTTCGCAGCGTTTTCGTGCGTGCTCTCCAACGTGGGCCTCGACATGATCCTCATGTTCTCGGTGCCCATGCTCAACGCCTTGTATCCCGTCGCCATCGTGCTGGTGCTTATGGGCCTGGTGCACGGTTTTTGCGATGCGCATCCGCAGGTGTGGGTTTGGGTCGGCGGCGTTGTCGCGGTGCAGAGCGTGATCACGTCGGTCCGCGATGCGTTTTTTGCGGGCGTATGGCTGCCGTTTGACGCGCTGCCGCTGGCAGACATTGGAGCCGCGTGGGCGCCGGTTGCCGTGGTGGCGTTTGCGATCGGTCTGCTCCACAGCCGGTTTGTCGCACATTCGAGGAGCTAGGGTATCGTCGCTTGCACAGGCGGGGAGTCTCACCTATAATTTCCTTCGCTTTGGGACACGCAAGGTTTAGACCTTAGCTGCTCAACACCTTCGGGACGTGGCGCAGTTTGGTAGCGCGCCTGCTTTGGGAGCAGGATGTCGCAGGTTCAAATCCTGTCGTCCCGACCATATCTTGCGGGCGTAGTTCAATGGTAGAACCCCAGCCTTCCAAGCTGATGACGCGGGTTCGATTCCCGTCGCCCGCTCCATAAGATTGGCTAACGGCTTTGACCCCTTTTGGGACCAAAGCCGTTTTCGTAGGCGTGCCGGGTGACGGGGATCGAACCCGCCAGGGTGCGAAGCTGAGAAAATGCGTGAGCATTTTCCAGCGCAGCACGCAAGGGCCGAAGGCCCGCAGCGAAACAAGGATTTGTGAAGCAAATCCTTGGACTTCCCGTCGCCCGCTCCATGTAATTTGCAGGTCAGAGGTACGTTTACTTCTGACCTGTTTTGTTTTTGACCATCCGTCGCGGGACACATTCATTGGCAATGCCGGTCCCAAGTCGTAAGAAAGAAGTGGCTGCTATGGCACAGAGCAAGGCAGACTATCCCACCCCCGATTGCCTGGCGCCCGCCGCGATCGAGGCCAAGACCGAGGCTGCCGGTGTTACCAAGGCCAACCTACCGACCTCGAAGGCCTTTATGCTTGCCATGTTCGCCGGCGCGTTCATCTCCTTCGGCGGCCTGTTCTTCACGGTCTTTCTGAGCGATCCCACGCTTGGCTGGGGCGCCCAGCGCTTCGTGGGCGGTCTTGCTTTTTGCCTGGGACTGGTGCTCGTGCTCATTTGCGGCGCGGAGCTGTTTACCGGCAACTCGCTGATGGTCTGCGCGCTTAAGAGCAAAAAGATCACGCTCGTCCAGATGCTCAAGGCTTGGGCTATTGTGTGGATCGGCAATTTTGCCGGCGCCCTGTTCGTTGTCTTTTTGATTTACATGGCAGCCATTTACAAGCTCAACGGTGAGGCGGTTGCCAACACCATGGTGAGCGTCGCCGCCGGTAAGGTTACGATCGATGCCGTCACCATCTTCTTCCGCGGCATCCTGTGCAACATCTTTGTGTGCCTGGCCGTATGGATCGGTACCGCCGGCAAAACCGTGGTCGACAAGGTCGTGGGTATTCTGCTCCCCATTGCCGCCTTTGTGGCCTGCGGTTTTGAGCACTGCGTCGCCAACATGTACTTTTTGCCCATGGGCATTTTGATGCACTCCTGCGGCTATGGAGCTGATGTCGCCGGCGCCGACGCCCTCAACGCGGCGGGCCTGGCGCTCAATCTTTCCTTCGCTACGCTCGGCAATATCGTGGGCGGCGCCCTGATCGTGGCGCTGGGTTACTGGTATATCTACGCCAACAGGGAGGCCTAAAGGCCCCAGGCCATAACCGACCAAAGAGGGACAGGTTTATTTTGGCAGGTTTTGAACGAGGCGCTGCGCCGTCTTGCCACGAGCTGCCATAATGGACCTGTCCCTTTTGCGTGCGCGTCGCCATTTGGTGGCCGACGATGATCGTGGGGGACCTGCTTTTTATTGAATATGTCGAAAGGCTTTCCATGAGCGACTGCGAATCCATGCCCGCCGAGGTGCGCGACCGCCTGCGCTCCATTCCCGCTGTCCACGAGCTGCTGGTGGAGTGGCCGGTCATGAAGGCTGCCGGCGATGCGGGCGATACGATCGTGCGCGAGGCGATCGATGTCGAGCTCGATGCCGAGCGCGCGGCGATTCGCTCCGGCGTCCCCGCAAGGAACAAGCGCGAGCTCGCCTTGGCCATTGAGCGGCGGTGCCACCGCCTGTCGCTGCCGACCCTGCGTCCCGCCGTCAACGCGACAGGCGTTGTGATTCACACCAATCTGGGCCGTGCTCCGCTCGCTCCCGCAGCGGTGCAGGCGGTGACAGACGTCGCCCGCAGCTACAGCACGCTCGAGTATGACGTCGCGACTTGCGCTCGCGGGGGCCGCAAGGAACATGCCGCGCGCCTGCTGCGCACACTCACGGGGGCGCAGGACGCCTTGGTTGTCAACAATAATGCCGCGGCGGTGCTGCTGGTGCTTGCCGCGCACGCGGCTGGCAAAGAGGTCATCGTGAGCCGCGGCGAGCTTGTCGAGGTGGGCGGAAGCTTCCGCATCCCCGACATCATGGCGGCCTCGGGCGCCAAGCTTGTCGAGGTGGGCTCTACCAACCGCACGCATCTGGATGATTATCGAAGCGCCATTACGCCCAACACGGCGATGATCCTGAAAGTTCATCCTTCCAACTACCGTATCGAGGGCTTTCACGAGGAGGTCTCGGCGGCGGAGCTTTCTGCGCTGGCGCATGAACATGGCCTTTTGCTTTACGAGGACCAAGGCTCGGGCGCTTTGCTGGCAGATGGGGTACTCGCCGATGCGGGGGAAAAGCTCACGTCCGCCTCGCTTTGCGCCGGCGCCGACGTTGTCTCGTGCTCGGGGGACAAGCTGCTCGGCGCTTCGCAGGCGGGCATTATTCTCGGCAGCGCCCAGGCGATTGCCGCCTGCGCCTCTCATCCGCTTATGCGCGCGCTTCGCCCCGGCAAGCTCACGCTCGCGGCGCTCGAGGCCACCCTGCGCCTTTATGTGGCCGGCTCCGATACGGCATATCGGGAGATCCCGGTGCTCAACATGCTTTCCGGCGCGCCGGTTCCGCTCGAGCGTCAGGCCAAGCGCCTACACGACCGCATGCTGCGCAAACTTCGCGAGTTTCAGTGCGAGGACGCGGTGGAGCTGCAGGTTGTCGAGGGCGCCTCTGCCCCCGGCGGCGGGTCGCTGCCGACTGTCGAGCTCCCAACCTTTTGCGTTGCCGTCTGCCCCGTCGATGGGCGCCTATCCGCCGATGGCCTGAAGCGCGCCATGGTTCAGGAGCCCGACATGCCGGTCGTCGCGCGCGTGCGGCACGAACAGGTGCTGTTTGACGTCCGCACGCTTTTGCACGATACCGACC
Organism: Collinsella sp.; assembly: GCA_019414645.1. Taxonomy (GTDB): domain Bacteria; phylum Actinomycetota; class Coriobacteriia; order Coriobacteriales; family Coriobacteriaceae; genus Collinsella. The sequence goes on along the minus strand of DXLP01000004.1, from coordinate 35,836 downwards.
TTGATCTGTGCGCATCTGCATTGGCCGCTGCCGTGCGAGCGGGTTTGCGTCGATGACCGCGTGCGAGCTTGTCGAATGTCCCGTTGTCGTTGGAACGGCGGGCCATGTCGATCACGGCAAGTCGGCGCTCATCGAGGCGCTGACCGGCAAAAACCCCGACCGTCTGGAGGTCGAACGGCGCCGCGGCATGACCACAGAGCTCGGCTTTGGCGAGCTGGTGCTGCCGAGCGGCAAGATTGTCGGCTTGGTCGACGTGCCCGGGCATGCGCACTATCTGCGCGCGATGGTGCAGGGCGCCACGGGCGTGGACGTTGCGTTGCTGGTGGTTTCTGCCGTTGAGGGCGTGATGCCGCAGACGCGAGAGCACGTGCACGTGTTGGAGCTTTTGGGTGTCACGCACATGGTCGTCGCGCTCACGATGCGCGATCTGGTCGATGACGAGACGGCGGAGCTCGCCGAGCTCGACGTCGAGGCTTTTCTTGAGGGCACCGTGTTTGCGGGGGCCTCGGTGGTGCCAGTGTCTTCCAAGACGGGCGAGGGCTTGGGCGAGTTGCTCGCAGTGCTCGATGACGCGGTTTGCTCGTGCCTGTCGGAGCGCCTAGAGGCGACCGCGGGCTCGGGCGATACGCCCCGTCTCCCTATCGACCGCTGCTTTAGTATCCGCGGCACCGGAACCGTCGTGACGGGCACGCTGCACGACGGGCCTGTATCGGTTGGCGACGAGCTTGTCGCACTGCCGTCGCGAACGCACTGTCGCGTGCGTGGCATGCAAGTTCACGGGGATACCCAGCGCGCGGTTCCGGGTCAGCGTGTCGCCCTGAACCTGGTGGGTGATGGCGTGGCGCACCTCAAGCGCGGTGAGATGCTCGGCGTCGAGGGTTGCGTGGGGCAGACGCTGCGCTTTTTGATGCGGCTGACATATGTGGGGCACGACGGCGCGCGATCCGGCGTTCTTGCCTCGGGCACGCGCGTGCACGTGATGGCGGGCACGGCCGAGGTGCTCGGTCGCATTATGCTTTTGGACGATGAGCCGCCCCTCGCGGTCGGCGAGACGCGTGTGGTGCAGGTGCGCTTGGAGCGGCCGTTGCCGTTGCGCGCCGGCGATCATGCCGTCATCCTGTCGCACTCTCCGATTTCGCTACTTGGCGGCGGTCGCGTTCTTCTTTCGCGGTGCCGCCGCTCGCGTGACCTCTCCGCGGGCGAGCGCGCGCTGCTCGGGGCCCTGGATGCCGGCGACCGCGCTGCTGCCGTTGCCGCATGGTTGGGGCTGCAGCGCCTGCCCGTGCCCGCCGCGGCTGCAGCCCGTGCTCTCGATCTTTCGGGCGTCGAGGCGGCCGCGCTCCTGCACGGGGCGGTTTCCTTGGGCGACGCCGTGGCGCTTCATGTCGAGCGCTCGACCGAGGAGCTTTATGCCGTCCCCGCTGTGCTCGATGCCGCCCTCGCCGCGCTCTCCGACGCGCTGGCCGCTATGCACGGGGCCGCGCCCAAGCAGACGGGTTTCACACCGGGCGAGGTCGCGCATGCCGCCTGGCCGACAGCGGGCGAAGACGTAGCGTCCGCGCTCGTCCTCGAGGGCTGTGCGCGCGGCATCTGCTCCCAGGAGGCGTCCGAGGTGTTCGACCCGCACTCTGCCGCCGCGGCGATACGCGTGGTGCGCGAGGCGAGCCAGCGTATCGTGGCCGCCCTCGACGAGGCGGGTCTCGGTGCGGCGACGCTGCCCGAGGTGGGTGAGCAGCTGCAACTCGATCGCGACGCCATGACGCGTGCCCTGCGCGAGCTTTCGCTCAACCGCGCGATCGTTAAGATCGAACGCGACGTTGCCTTGTCTGCCGCCGCCGAGGCCCATGCGCGTGAGGTCGTCGCCGCGGCTATCGAGGCTGCCGGCGGCGCTGCCACCACGAGTGTGCTGCGCGAGGCCCTAGGCGTGTCGCGCAAACGAGCCATTAGCATCTTGGAGCACCTGGATGCGGTGCGTTTTACGACGCTCGACAAAGAGGCCGGCGGCCTCAGATCCCTGCGCTAGGGGTCGTCGTATTGCTAGTTTGGTAAAATACCGCCACGTTTGGGAGCGGATGGGCTCCGGTGGGCCCCGCGGTCCTCAAAACCGTTGCGAGGCGTGCAAAACGTCTTGGATGTGTTCGATTCACATACGTTCCCGCCAACGCATTTCGTCAAAACCACCACAAAGGTGCCTGTCCCCTTTGTGGTGGTTTCGAAACGTGCGAGAAACAGCTTCGAAACACGCAACTTGCACGTCAGGCGCTCAAAAACGCATCTACCTGCATCGTAATCAAAATGAAACATCCGCCCGCGATCTTATCCGTAACTTTGCCGCAACAGTGCGATATTATCCATACACGATAAAGCTCGCGGCGCATGGGGTGCCGCGACCGACACTTTTCGTTTCCCATCATTGGAGGAAGCATGAGCTACACGCAGAAAGTTCTCGAAGAGCTCAAGGCCCGCTATCCCGAGCAGCCTGAGTTCATCCAGGCCGCGACCGAGATCCTCGGCACCATCCAGCCGGCGCTCGACGCCCACCCCGAGTACGAGGAGGCCGCCCTGCTGGAGCGCCTCGTCGAGCCCGAGCGCATCGTCATGTTCCGTGTTCCCTGGGTCGACGACCAGGGCAAGGTTCAGGTCAACCGCGGCTATCGCGTCGAGTTCAACTCTGCCATTGGACCCTACAAGGGCGGCCTGCGCTTTAACCCGACGGTCACCCTGGGTATGCTCAAGTTCCTGGGTCTGGAGCAGATCCTCAAGAACAGCCTGACCACCCTTCCCATGGGCGGCGGCAAGGGCGGCTCCGACTTTGACCCCAAGGGCAAGTCCAACAACGAGATCATGCACTTCTGCCAGTCCTTCATGACCGAGCTCTATCGCCACATCGGCCCCAACACCGACGTTCCCGCCGGCGACCTGGGCGTTGGCGGCCGCGAGGTTGCCTACCTGTTCGGTCAGTACAAGCGCCTGACCAACGAGTGGACCGGCGTCCTTACCGGCAAGGGCCTCTCCTTTGGCGGCTCGCTCGCCCGTACCGAGGCCACCGGCTACGGCCTGGCCTACTTTGTGGACGAGTACCTCAAGAGCCGCGGCGACTCCTTCGAGGGCAAGAACGTCGTCGTTCACGGCTCCGGTAACGTCGCCATCTACGCCGTCCAGAAGGTCTCCCAGCTCGGCGGCAAGGTGCTGGCCTGCTCCGATACCCACGGCTGGGTCGAGGATCCCGACGGCATCGACTACACCGTGCTCGAGCACGTCTACAACAAGAAGCGCTCCGGCCACGACAAGGGCGTTACGCTCGCCATGTACGTTGACGAGAAGCCCAACGCCGTGTGGCACGAGGGCGACGGCCGCGGCGTTTGGCAGCTGCCCTGCGACATCGCGCTGCCCTGCGCTCGCGAGAACACGCTGCTGCTCGAGGACGCCCAGGCGCTCGTCGCCAACGGCTGCAAGGTGGTCGGCGAGGGCGCGAACATGCCCACGACCATCGAGGCCACGACTTACTTCCAGGAGAACGGCGTTGCCTTTATGCCCGGTAAGGCTGCCAACGCCGGCGGCGTGCTCGTGTCCGGCCTGGAGATGAGCCAGAACGCCGAGCACCTGTCCTGGACCTTCGAGGAGGTCGACGGCAAGCTCGAGCAGCTCATGCGCGGCATGTTCCACAACGTGGACGACACCGCCAAGGAGTACGGCCAGGAGGGCAACTTCGTCATGGGCGCCAACATCGCCGGCTTCCTGAAGGTCGCCGACGCTATGCTCGCCCAGGGCGTCTGCTAAATCTTCGCTCGACATAGCATCGCAGAAGGCTCCCAGCCATCTTGGCTGGGAGCCTTTTTTGATCCGCATGGGACGGAGGAAAACGGATCATTTCCCTCGGCCCTCTGCCGACCGCCCCTTAAGTTGCGGTGAAATACGGACTGTTGGGCGCCCTAGGCCCGACAAATAGTCCGTATTTCACCGCAAGTTATGGATGGGAGGGAGGTTTTTGTGCTGTGGAAGGTCGCGGCCCTTCGTTTGGTACACTTAAAAGTACTGGACAAGTGAAGAGATGGGGGAGAACGTGCTCAAGTTCGGTACCTACGTCCGTGTTGGAAGCGCGGCCGAAGCCTATGAGCTCTTACAGAAGAACCGCAACAACAAGATTGTGGGCGGCGGCATCTGGATGCGCCTGGGCTCGCGTCGCGTGGCGACGGCGATTGACCTTTCGGCCTGCGGACTCGATCAGATCGAGGAGACCGAGACCGAGTTTCGCATCGGAGCCATGTGCACCCTGCGCCAGCTCGAGCGCCATGTCGAGCTCAACGCGCTTGTCAACAATGTCTTTGAGTTCGCCGTCCACGATATCGTGGGCGTGCAGCTGCGCAATACCGCCACGGTGGGCGGCAGCATCTACGGCCGCTTTGGCTTCTCGGACGTGCTCTCGGCTTTCCTGGCGCTCGATTCCTATGTTGAGCTGACGGGCGCCGGTCGCGTGCCGCTCGCCGAGTTTGTTGACATGGGTTACGTGCGCGACGTGATCGAGCACATCGTGGTCGTCAAGCACGATTACCGTGCGAGCTACGAGGCCGTGCGCAAGGCCGCGACCGACTTTCCCTCGCTGAACGTTACCGCTGCCTGGTGGAACAACAGCTGGCATGTCACTGTGGGTGCCCGCCCGCTGCGCGCGACCCTGCTGCAGGGCGAGGCGTGCGGCCTTACCGCCGAGCAGCCTTCCGAGGACGAGCTTCGCGCCCTGGCCGCGTCCGTACGCGCGCTGAGCTATGGCACCAACCTGTGGGGCTCGGCCGACTACCGCCGTCGCATCTCGGCCCCGCTGGCGATTCATGCTGTGCGTCGCGCTGCCGGCATCGAGCTTTCGGCCGCGCTTGCCCGCGAGCTCGAGACCGTGCAAGTGCCAAAGTTTGCCACGGACGAGTATTCCTGCCGCCGCGTGCCCGGCGTCGATTCTAACGAGGTGCGCTAATGGCTGCCAAACTCATCGATCTTTCCTTTACGCTCAACGGCCGCAAGGTCAAGGTTCAAATTGCTCCTGACACCATGCTCTTTTCGCTTTTGCGTGAGCAGGGCTGCGCGTCGGTGCGCTGCGCCTGCGAAACCACCAACTGCGGTCTGTGCACGGTGTGGCTCGACGGCGACCCGGTGCTGAGCTGCTCGGTTCCTGCCGCCCGTGTTGAGGGCCGCTCCATTACCACGCTCGAGGGCCTCAAGGCCGAGTCCGAGGCACTGGCCCGTGCGATGGCTGCCGAAGGCGCCGAGCAGTGCGGTTTTTGCGCCCCCGGTCTTATCATGAACGTGCTGGCGCTCGCCCGCGCCGCCAAGGAGGACCCGAGCCTCGTCGCCACACGCGAAGAGCTCTCGCGCCAGCTCGCCGGTAACCTCTGCCGCTGCAGCGGCTACGAGAGCCAGCTGCGCGCCATCGTGCGCTTCCTCAACGAGTCCGGCGTGCAGGTGGGCTTTGAGATGCCCGAGCTGCCCGTCAACGACACGAGCTCCGACGGTGTCGCGTACAAGCAGATTACCCACAAGCAGCCCAAGAAGGATTCGAAGGCGCTGCTCGAGGGCCGTCCCGTCTACACGGGCGACCTGGTGCCCGCCGGCGCCCTGATTGTCAAGCTCAAGCGCAGCCCGTATGCGCGCGCCAAGATCCGCTCCATCGATACATCGCGCGCCCTGAAGGTGCCCGGCGTGGTGGGCGTCTACACCTACGAGGACGTGCCCAAGCGCCGCTTTACCATCGCCGGCCAGAGCTATCCGCAACCGAGTCCCTACGACCGCCTGATCCTCGAGAACCTCGTCCGTTACCAAAACGAAGAGGTGGCGATCGTCGCCGCCGAGACCGAGGAGGCCGCCGACAAGGCGCTCAAGCTCATCAAGGTCGACTACGAGGTGCTCGAGCCCCTGCTCGACTTTACCCAGGCGCTCGATAACGACATCGTGGTCCACCCCGAGGGCGACGTGACCTTTATGTTCCCGCAGGGCGGCGACGTTGCTCGCAACCTGGTGTGCAGCGGTACCAGCGATTTTGGCGACCTCGACGAGGCATTCGCCCAGAGCGACATCGTCTTTGAGCGCACCTACACGAGCCAGGCCACGCAGACCGCGCCCATGGAGACCTTCCGCGCCTTCGCGACGACTGATGCGTTCGGCCGCATCTCGGTGACCACCTCGACGCAGGTGCCCTTCCACGTGCGCCGCATGGTCGCGCAGTCGCTCGACATTCCGCAGTCACAGGTGCAGGTCATTAAGCCGCGCATCGGTGGCGGCTTTGGCTCCAAGCAGACGGGCTGCTGCGAGATCTTCGTGGCGTTCGTGACGCAGCAGACCGGCCGTCCGAGCTATTGCTGCTACACCCGCGAGGAGACCATCACTGCGGGCAACTCGCGCCACCAGATGCAGATGACCGTTAAGCTGGGCGCCATGAACGACGGCACCATCACGGCCATCGACCTGCATACGCTGTCCAACGCCGGTGCTTATGGCGAGCACGCTACCACGACGATCGGCCTTTCGGGCCACAAGAGCCTGCCCATCTACAACCACGTGAAGGCGAGCCGCTTTAGCTGGGACGCCGTCTACACCAATACCAACCGCGGCGGCGCGTATCGCGGCTACGGCGCCACCCAGGGCCAGTTTGCCGTGGAGAGCGCCGTCAACGAGCTCGCCGACATGCTGCACATGGACCCTGCCGACCTGCGCCTTAAGAACATCGTGCGCGAGGGCGAGGTCATGCCGCAGTACTACAACGAGAAACTCAACGCCTGCGCGCTCGACCGCTGCCTGCTGCGCGCAATGGACATGATCGGCTGGCGCGACAAGCCGCTGGCCGTTGACCTGGGCGATCGCGTGCGTGCTCTTGGCTGCGCGCTCACCATGCAGGGCTCGGGCATCTCCAACGTGGACATCGCCGGCATCGATATGCGCCTGGAAGAGGATGGATTCATTACCATCGGCACCGGCGCCACCGATAACGGCATGGGCGTCGACACGATCCTGGCGCAGATTGCCGCCGAGGAGCTGGGCGTTGAGAGTTCGATGATCGTGGTGCGCGGCGTGGACACCGATGTGTCGCCGTTCGATGCCGGCTCGTACGCGAGCTCGGGTACGTACGTGACGGGCCTTGCCGCCAAGAACGCCGCGACCGAGCTCCGTGAGAAGATTTGCGCCAAGGCAGCCCAGATGTGGGACGTGGACGCCGCCGATGTGGTCTTTGATGGCCAGTACGTGCGCCTGTCCGACGAGCGTGTTGCGCGCGAGCAGAACCGCTACCTCACGCTGCGCGACTTTGCCAACCTGTGCGTCAAGAACATCGCGGGCGGCGACGCGCTCACCTCGCATGCCTCTGCCTGCCTGCCCGTTTCGCCTCCGCCGTTTATGGCCGGCATTGCCGAGGTCGAGGTCGACAAGGCCACCGGCAAGGTGACTGTGGTGGACTATGCGGCGGCCGTTGACTGCGGCACCGTGATCAACGAGGCACTCGCGCGCGTCCAGGCCGAGGGTGGCATTGCCCAGGGCATCGGCCACGCGCTCTACGAGATCGTCGAGCACGATGAGCGCGGCCGCCTGCGCACCGGCAACTTTATGAGCTACAAGCTGCCCACGCGTCTGGATATCGGCAGCATTCGCGTGGCCTTTGAGCCGAGCTACGAGCCGACGGGTCCGTTTGGCGCCAAGTCGATCGGCGAGGTCGTTATCAACACGCCGCTCGCCGCCGTGGCCTCAGCCGTGGCACACGCCACTGGACATCAGGTTCGCTCGCTGCCCATCACGCCCGAGAAGGCCCTGCTGGGGGAGTAGCGGGTCATCGAACAAGTCGTAATTGGCGGGGCGGGGCAACTCGCCCCGCCTTTTGCACTCGTGGTGAGGTCGTGAGCCTGTAAAACGTGTGCGTGCGCTTGTCGCTCGTATCTGCTATCATTCCTAATCTGTGCGCTCATGCGGGCGTGGCGGAATTGGTAGACGCGCCAGATTTAGGTTCTGGTGGGATTCCCGTGAAGGTTCGAGTCCTTTCGCCCGCACCAACGCACCCGCGTCGGCTTATGCCCTCGCGACGCTTGTTGCATAAAGGTACCAGCACCTCAGATAAGCTGGGCAGTATGAGGAGGAACGTGTTGAACATCACCGCTTCTGACGTCAAGGACGCCAAGCTCACCGCTACGGTCACCATCCCGGCCGCCGACGTCGACGCCGCGATCAAGAAGGCCTACAAGGAGACCGCCAAGAAGTACCGCTTCCCGGGCTTCCGTGCCGGTAAGGCTCCCCGTCCGGTCATCGACTCCGCTCTTGGCGCCGAGGCTACCCTCGCTCAGGCCACCAACGACCTGATCGCTGCCAACGAGCCCGCCGTCCTCAACGAGCTGGACATCGTCCCCACCAAGAATGGTGACTACAAGGACCTCGACCTCGCCAAGGATCACGAGGACTACACCTACACCGTCGAGTTCTCCCTGCGTCCCGCCGCTGAGCTCTCCTCCTTCGACGCCGTCGAGATCGAGATGCCCCCTGCGGAGGTCACCGAGTCCGAGATCAACAACCAGGTCGAGATGCTCCTCAACTACCGTGCCACCTTCGAGGACGTCGAGGGTCGCGCCGTCGAGGCCGAGGACTATGTGACCGTCGACCTTAAGGCCGTCGAGAACGCCGACAACTTCGCCGCCGAGGGCCGCATGCTCATCGCCGGTAGCGACAGCAACCCCAAGGAGTTCAACGAAGCCCTGATCGGCGCTAACGTTGGCGACGTCAAGTCCGTCACCTGGACCGACGAGGCCGAGGAGGGCGAGGAGGCCGAGACCCACACCGTCGAGGTCACCGTTAAGGGCATCAAGGTCCGCAACACCCCCGAGCTCACCGACGAGCTCGTCAAGTCCGACTTTGGCTTCGACAGCATCGACGCTATGCGCGACGCCATTAAGATCGAGATCGAGCAGGACAAGGCTTCCCGTCTCCCGGCCGAGAAGGAGAACCGTTGCGTCTCCGCTCTCGCCGAGCGTCTGCAGCTCGACGAGATGGACGCCGACTACGAGCAGTCCGTCTTTGAGGAGCTTGGCCAGAACTTCCTGTCCAACCTCGCTGCCCGCGGCATGACGCTGGACACCTGGCTGCCCGCTTCCGGCCTGACCATGGAGCAGTTCATCGGCGACCTGCACAAGCAGGCCAACGACGTCGCCCGTGAGTCCCTGGCGCTCGATGCCCTCGCCCGCGAGCTCAAGATTGAGGTCACCGAGGACGACATCAACGCCGAGTTCGAGAAGGCTGGCGTCAAGGACGTCGAGGCTTCCAAGGCCGAGTTCATCGCCGATGGCCGTATGCCTGCTGTCCGCGAGTCCATCCGTCGCTCCAAGGCTGTCGACCACCTGGTCGAGAACGCCAAGGTGACCGAGGTCGACGAGACCGCCAAGGACGCCGAGTAATTCTCGCCACCTTGCCCGCGAGCGCATGCATGCGCCCGTGATGGGGTAAAGTTATACACCGGTTATCCGGTTGCTTCGTACGGTGCCAGCCAATGCATAGCATGCGGGCACCGTACGTTTATCTAGAACCACTATTGGTCCGTAAGAGAAATGGAGATGCGTATGATCGCTAAGTTCGATTCCGCCCTCGTGCCATACGTTATCGAGCAGACGCCGCGCGGCGAGCGCAGCTACGATATCTATTCGCGCCTGCTCAACGACCGCATCATCTTCTTGGGCGAGGAGATCAACTCCGTCAGCGCCAACCTGGTCGTTGCCCAGCTGCTGCATCTTGAGAGCCAGGATGCCGAGAAGGATATCTCGCTCTACATCAATTCGCCCGGTGGTGAGGTCTACTCCGGCCTGGCGATTCTGGACACCATGAACTTCATCAAGCCGCAGGTCTCCACCATCTGCGTCGGTATGGCCGCGTCCATGGCCGCCGTGCTGCTTTCGGCCGGCGCCAAGGGCAAGCGCTTCTGCCTGCCGCACTCTAAGGTCATGATTCACCAGCCCAGCGGCGGTGCGCAGGGCCAGCAGACCGAGATCGAGATCGTGGCCGAGGAGATCAAGAAGACCCGTCGCGAGCTCAACCAGATTCTGTCCGACGCCTCGGGTCAGCCCATCGAGAAGGTCCAGGCCGATACCGAGCGCGACAACTACCTCACGGCTGCCGAGGCCCTTGACTACGGTCTAATCGACCGCATCGTCACCTCGCGCGACCTCGCCGCGAAGGACGCCTAGGATGGCCGGTAACATGCAGGACGGCTTCGACGAGAACGGCAACCCCATCCGCTGCTCCTTCTGCGGAAAAGAGCAGGGTCAGGTTCGCCGCCTGGTGAAGGGCCCGACCAATATCTTTATCTGCGACGAGTGCGTCGCTGCCTGCTCCGAGATCTTGGAGGAGTCGCTGGCTTCGGACTTTATGGACGCCGCCCGTAACGGCAAGCTGCCGGGCTTTCTCAACGACCACGGCCAGGCTGCCGGTCAGCCTGCTGTAGATCCTGAGGCCGAGGGTTTTGAGCTGGAGGACGACGCCCGTCAGGTTATTACGCACGTGCCGACGCCGCACGAGATCTATGACGAGCTTTCGGCCTATGTCATGGGCCAGGAGGACGCCAAGCGCGCCATGTCGGTTGCCGTGTACAACCATTACCGCCGCGTGATCGAGGGTGGCGCTGCGCTTTCGGCCTTTGACGACGGCTTGGACTCGCAGCTCGACGATGACATGGACGAGGTGGAGCTCGCCAAGTCCAACATTTTGCTGCTCGGTCCCACCGGTACCGGTAAGACCCTGCTCGCCCAGACGCTCGCGCGCATCCTCGAGGTGCCGTTTGCCATCGCCGACGCCACCGCGCTTACCGAGGCCGGCTATGTGGGCGAGGACGTGGAGAACATCCTGCTCAAGCTCATCAACGCCGCCGATGGCGATATCGAGCGCGCGCAGGTCGGCATTATCTACGTGGACGAGATCGACAAGATCGCCCGCAAGGCCGAGAACCTCTCCATTACCCGCGACGTTTCGGGCGAGGGCGTTCAGCAGGCGCTGCTTAAGATTCTTGAGGGCACGGTGGCAAGCGTTCCGCCCACCGGCGGCCGCAAGCATCCCCAGCAGGAGCTGCTGCAGATTGACACGACCAACATTCTGTTCATCTGCGGCGGTGCCTTTGTGGGTCTGGACAAGATCATTGCCGACCGTGTGGGCAACAAGGGCGTGGGCTTTAACTCCGAGATCGCCGGCCCCACCTCGGTCGACGAGAACGACCTGCTGCGCCAGGTGCTCCCGCAGGACCTTAACGCCTTTGGCATGATTCCCGAGTTCGTGGGCCGTACGCCCGTCGTCACCCAGACGCAGGCGCTTGATGAGGACGACCTGGTGTCGATCCTGACCGAGCCCAAGAACGCCGTGGTGCGTCAGTACCGTAAGATGTTCCAGCTCGAGGACGTTGAGCTTGAGTTTGAGAACGCCGCTCTGCACGAGATCGCCCGCATGGCGCTTGCCCGCAAGACCGGCGCCCGCGGCCTGCGTTCCATCTGTGAGGACGTGCTGCAGCAGACGATGTTCGACCTCCCCAGCGAGGAGGGTGTTTCCAAGGTCATCGTGACCGAAGCCTCCGTAAAGGGCGAAGAGCAGCCCCAACGCATCTACGGTTAAATAGCTTGAATCCATGCCCCGCGGCAACCACCGCGGGGCCTGCCATTTAGGGACAGGTTTATTTTGGTCGGTTTTATATGGGCAAATGTCGTTTCCCCTGATAAAACCTACCAAAATAAACCTGTCCCTTTTCGGCAGGTATGCCTGTGCTATTCTGTGAGATTGTCAAGTTAGTACCTTCAGACTGAAGTAATCGATACCTAAGGCGTGTCCGCCTGCTTGGTTTTCGTAGATTCCGCACGAGCCGAAGAGCACTTAATGTGCTCTTCGCGCGAGTCAGGACCTGACCGAGCGAAAACCAAGCAGGCGGACACGCCGACGGGCAAGGGAGAAATATATGGAAGAAATGCCCAAGAACTACGATCCGTCGACCAACGAGCCGGCGATCCTGCAGAAGTGGCTCGACGGCGGCTACTATAAGCGCCGTGAGGGCGTGGGCGACTGCACCGTCACCATTCCGCCTCCCAACGTTACTGGTAAGCTCCACATGGGTCACGCCACCGACGACTCTATTCAGGACGCCATCGTCCGTATGGCCCGCATGCGCGGCAAGTCCACGCGTTGGGTGCTCGGCACCGATCACGCCGGTATCGCCACGCAGACCAAGGTCGATAAGAAGCTCAAGAGCGAGGGCATCAGCCGCCTGGAGATCGGTCGCGATAAGTTTGTCGACGCTTGCTGGGATTGGACCCACGAGTACGGCGGCATCATCGTCGAGCAGATTAAGCGCATGGGCTGCTCCGTCGACTTCGATAACGAGCGCTTTACCATGGACGAGGATTACGCGCAGGCTGTGCGCAAGGTCTTCTGCGACTGGTACCACGACGGCCTGATCTACCGCGGCAAGCGTATCGTCAACTGGTGCCCCAACTGCACCACCGCCATCTCGGACGACGAGGCCGAGTATAAGGATGAGAAAGGCCACCTGTGGCACCTGCGCTACCCGCTGACCGAGCCGGTCAACGGCCAGGACTACATCGTCGTCGCCACCACGCGCCCCGAGACCATGCTCGGCGACACGGGCGTCGCCGTCTCCCCGAAGGACCCCGAGAAGGCCGCCTTTGTGGGTAAGACCGTCAAGCTCCCCATCGTCAACCGCGAGATCCCCATCTTTGAGGATTGGCATGTCGACGCCAACTTTGGCTCCGGCTTCGTCAAGGTCACCCCGGCCCACGACCCCAACGACTACGCCATGGGTCAGGCCCACGACCTGCCGCAGATCAACATTTTCGACGAGCACGCGGTGGTCGTCGAGGGCTATGGCGAGTTCACCGGCATGAACCGCGACGAGTGCCGCGAGGCCGTCATCAAGTGGTTCGAGGAGCACGACCTGCTCGATCACGTCGAGGACCTCGATCACTCCGTCATGCACTGCTACCGCTGCGACGCCGCGCTTGAGCCGTGGCTGTCCGAGCAGTGGTTCGTGGCCGTTGACAAGCTCAAGGGGCCGGCGCTCGACGCCGTCAACTCCGGCAAGGTCACCTTCCACCCCGCGCGCTGGACGCAGACCTACACCACCTGGATGGAGAACCTCAAGGACTGGTGCATCAGCCGCCAGCTGTGGTGGGGCCACCGCATCCCCGTGTTCTACTGCGAGGATTGCGGCTGGGAGGACGCTCTTACCGTGGACACCGACGTGTGCCCCAAGTGCGGCGGCCATCACGTGCATCAGGACGAGAACGTGCTGGACACCTGGTTCAGCTCGCAGCTGTGGACCTTCGCCACGCAGGGCTGGCCGCAAAAGCCGGAGCTGCTCGAGGGCCATCACCCCACGACGGCGCTCGTCACCGCGCGCGACATCATCGCGCTGTGGGTCGCCCGCATGGTCATGAGCTCGCTGTACTTCCTGGACGAGGTGCCGTTTAAGGACGTCGTCATCTACCCGACGATTCTGGCCAAGGACGGCAGCCGCATGTCCAAGTCCAAGGGCAACGGCGTTGACCCCATGGACCTCATTGGCATGTACGGCGCCGACGCCATGCGCTTCAACTTGCTCACGCTGTGCACCAACAATCAGGACGTCAAGTTCGACGCGAACATCGACAAGAAGACCAAGAAGCTTATCGACAGCCCGCGTACCGACCAGGCCAAGAGCTTTGTCACCAAGATCTGGAACGCCAGCCGCTTCCTGCTCATGAACATGGAGGGCTACACGCCCGGCGAGCCCGTCGTTGAGACGCCGGCCGACGCTTGGATGTTCAGCCGCCTGGCCAAGGCCGTCAAGATGGTCACCGAGGGTATTGAGAACTACACCTTTGGCGACATGGCTCGCGGCGTGCAGCAGTTCTTCTGGAACGAGGTCTGCGACTGGTACGTCGAGGTCACCAAGGCCCGCCTGAAGGGCGAGGGCCGTCTGCAGGCTCAGCGCAACCTGATCTTTGTGCTCGATACCTCCATTCGCCTGATGCACCCGCTCATGCCGTTTGTCACCGAGGAGATCTGGGACAACATGCCGGCGAGCGTGCTCGACCTGGATGCCGAGGGTAACGTTGACCGCGCCGAGGCGCTCATGATTGCCAAGTGGCCCGAGCCCGCCGACTACGCTAAGTATGTTGACGAGGACGCCGAGCGCGCGTTTGAGCTGTGCCGCGCCGTCGTTTCCGCCGCCCGTGCCACGCGTTCGCGTTATCGCTTGAGCCCCAAGGCCGAACTCGACGTGGTCGTGCGCGCCGGTGCCGAGGATATCGAGAAGCTCGAGAGCCTGCGCTCGACCATCGAGCCGCTGGCCAACACCGCCTCGCTGGTCATGGGTACCGACGTCGAGAAGCCGGCCGCGAGCATTGCCGTGGTCGACAGCGGCGTCGAGGTCTTTGTGGTGCTCGAGGGCAAGGTTGACCTTTCGGCCGAGAAGACACGCCTGGAGAAGGAGATTGCCGCGGCCCAGAAGGAGCTCGCCGGCTGCGAGAAGACGCTCGCCAACGAGGGTTTTGTGGCCAAGGCCGCGCCCGCGGTGGTCCAGAAGAAGAGGGACCGTGCAGCTGAGCTCAAGGAGATCCTGGCGGCGCTGACTGCACAGGTTGCTGACTTCTCGTAGGCGTTACTGGGGGACGCGGTTTGGGGCATTGCTCGCTACTGCGGACAGTCCTGCTCGCACGAAGGCCACATTAAGTGGCCTTCGGCTCGTGCGGAACTTGTATCGAGCAAAGCCCCAAACCGCTCCCATAGCGGTTACGTGGTTGTTTGCATCTGCCTGTTAGGACCGCTGGGTTGTGGCCTTGATTCCGCTGCAAGCGGTGTTTGGCTGATATTTTGAATGGGAGGGGCTCGTTGTTTAGTACGGGCCTCTTTTTATGTTGAGGGGACTTTGGGTTATGGCTAAGCGTTCTGGGTCGTATGTCGTTCCTTTCTCGTTTGAGTTGCTTTCGTTTGATGAGGCTGTTGGGTTGGCTGCTGATACGGGGCGGATTTCTGGGGATGCTGGTCCTCTGCTCGAGACGGTTGTCGATATGCTCGATGAGCTGGGGCGTCCGGATGAGTATTTTGATTGCATTCAGGTTGCCGGTACCAATGGCAAGACTTCGACTACGCGTTTTTCGGCTGCCATTCTTCGTGGTGAGGGGCTCAAGACCGCGCTGTATACGTCGCCGCAGCTGGTTCGCTATCCCGAGCGCATGGAGGTTGACGGGCGCGTCGTGAGCGATGAGGCGTTTGCCCGTGGCGTTTCTGCCGCTGTTGAGGCGGGACATCGCGTGAATGCGCGCCGTGTGGCGGCGGGGGAGCGCGCCTATTCCATCACGCCGTTTGACCTGCTGACGGCTGCCGCACTTGTCGTGTTTGCCGAGGCCGCGGTGGATGTTGCCGTGCTCGAGGTTGGCATGGGCGGACGCTGGGATGCTACGAGCGCGACCGATCCCGTCGCCGTTGCTATTACGGGCATTGGGCTCGATCACACACGTATTTTGGGCGACACGCTCGAGGCCATTGCGGGTGAGAAGGCTGCGGTTATCAAACCCGGGCGCTTGGTTGTTTTGGGCGAGGGCACGCACGAGGCGAGCGTTCAGCGCGTGATGGATGCCCGTTGCCGCGAATGCGGTGTGGTGCCGCTCGTGGTGAACCATGTCACGACTAAGGTGCCGGCGCATGTGGGCGACACGGTTGAGTTCAGCTGCACCACGCCGCGCGCGATCTATACGTCGAGGATGGTTAAACCGGCGTATCAGCCGCAGAATGCCGCGTGCGCGATTATGCTGTGCGAGGGGTATCTGGGCCGCGAGCTCGACCACGATGCGCTCGACGCTTCGCTTATGGGCTGCCCCACGCCGGGTCGCTTTGATGTGCTGGGAACCGATCCACTCAAGCTGATTGACGCCTGCCATAACCCCCAGAGCTGCGAGAACTTTGTGAGCGCACTGGACGAGATTGATCCGTGCGTAGAGAATCGCCCCACGCTGCTTTGCGCCGCATTGGCTGACAAGGACGTGGCGGGTATCGTCGACGTGCTGATTCCAGCCTTCCCGCGCGTGGTCGTGACTCAGACCGATTCCGATCGCGCCCTGCCGGCGGAGGAGCTCGCCGCCCTTGTGGACGCTGACAAGTTAGTGGGCGTGTACCCCAGCGTTTCCGAGGCCCTCGCGGCCCTCGATGCCGCGCGTGAGCCCTTCGTAGCAGCCGGCACCATCACCCTGGCCGGCGAAGTAGCGGGGCTGCTGCGCTAGCCTGCCCTGCTTCGTTAACCCATCCCCTCGTCAGTTGCGGTGAAATAGTTCCTATTTTTGGGTTCTAGCAGCCCATCCAGGAACTATTCCACCGCAACTTATTGAAGGGCTATTGGGAAGGGGCTAGTCTAGGCGGACTGGGTCGTGGGGGTAGGCGTTGAGAATCTCGACGCCGGACTCGGTAACCAGGGCAAGGTCCTCGATGCGGACGCCGGTGCGGCCGGGGAGGTAGATGCCCGGCTCGATAGAGAACGTTATGCCCGGCTCTACGACCTGTTTGTTGACAAGCGAGACGTCGCCCGGCTCGTGGTCCTGCAGACCGATCGAGTGGCCCAGGCGGTGCGTAAAGTACTGCCCATAGCCCGCGCCCTCAATCACGTCGCGCGCAGCACGGTCCAGGTCGCACATGCGCACGCCTGGTGCTATGAGCGCCTCGGCGGCCTCGTTGGCGCGGCGCACGATGTCGTAGATGCGTGCCGTCTCCTCGTCCGGCTCGCCCCAAAAGAACGTGCGTGTCATGTCCGAGCAGTAGTTGCAGCGGCGTCCGCCAATGTCGAAAAGTACCACGTCGCCACGCTTGAGCACGGTGTCGTCGGGCTCGTGATGCGGGTCGCCGGCGTTGGCGCCAAAGCTCACGATGGGCGGAAAGCTAAAGCCCTCGCAGCCGTGCTTGCGATACAGACCGAGCATCTGGTCGGCAATTTCGCGCTCCGTCACGCCCTCGTGAACGAGTTTGATGGCGTCGGCCATCACGGCGTCGTTGGCGGCCGAGGACGCGCGCATCAGCTCCTGCTCGGCGGCATCCTTGTGGGTGCGTGCGGCGGTGACGGCAAAGTCGCCCAGGAAAAACTCGCTTGCGGCGTGACAATCCATAAGGGGCATCAAAAAGCCGGAGCGCATGACGGTGTCGATGCCGAGCGGTTTGGTCGGATCGACCTCGCGAGCGATGGCGTCGGTCACGACGTCGGTATCGGTGTGGTAGGCCACGCGGGCATTGTCGTACTCGGGCAGCTGATGCAGGGCGTTGACCAGGATCACGGGCTCGCTACCGCGTGCGAGCAGCACGCCGCAAAAACGCTCGAACATATCGGCATAAAAGCCGGTCAGGTAATAAATCGACCACGGGTCGTTTACGAGCAGCTGCGCGCCGGGGTGCTGAGCCTCGAGCGCATCGAGCACGCGCGCCACACGCTGGTTATCGACATGCGCCATGAAACATCCTTTCGCTAGGGTGCCACCATGGTATCCCATGCCCGGCAGATATGGACGTTCCTTTTATGCCGGCACTTTAGGACATTCCTTGGCATGGCCAGCCTGGCAAGCGTGCAGGAAAAAGGAGTCAAAAGAGGCCCGTCCCAAATGGGCTGGTTTCAAAAGCATGGCGGATTACGGGGCTGGACCTGTATTACATGACCATAGGAAAAATCGCGAAGTTAAAACCGCAGGTAGAAGGCTTATCAAAAATCGAAAATTGCCGGTATGGATGGGGGTCTCCGAATCAGCCCCGTAATCCGGCATAGTTTTGAAATGACACTAAAGTAGGCACAAGATAAATACCGATCCCAAGGCAAGTTGCGGTGGAATAGTTCCTGGATGCCGGGGTTTGGCGGAAATCAGGAACTATTTCACCGCAATTGAGGAGGGGCGGGGTGGATGGCGGGGTAGCCAAAAGAGTCGCGTCCCAAATGAGCTGCTTAGGCTGGGTCGATGTCCATGCTGGCGATGAGGTTGATGCCCGTGTTGAGGAGGTCTTCCAGAACGACGTCGCCCATGCGGATGGGGGCTTCGATGACCAAGCCGCGGATGAGGTCCATGGCCTGGGCGTGGAGTGCCAGCGGGATGGCATCGGCCGTGCGCACGGGCAGCAGCGCCTCGTCGCCGCCGGATACGGCTACGGTGGTGGTGAGCACGCGCATGGGGCAGGTGAGCTCCTGATGCGCGAACTTATCGCCACGTGGGCAGCTGTTGCCGGCTACGGAGTACACCTCTGCCACGGCGCCGTCTGCGCCGCGCTTTACCTCCACAGTCAGGAGGCACTCGGAGGGGCAGGTGGTGCAGTTGAACTGCAGCGTTTCGATCGCGTTCGTGCTCATGGGCCTACGCCTCCTCGACGGGATCGACGGACAGGACAATCTCGCTGACACCCAGGTCGAGTGCGCGTTGAATCACCTTTGTCGGCAGCGGGAAGCTCTCCATTACGCTCGGTTTAAACGGGCGGACCTTGCCTGCAAACAGCTCCTCGTCGCCTGCCAGGATACGTACGCGGGCGGCATCGACCGGTCGGCGTACGCGGAAGTTGAGCTTAGTGAGCCCGACGGTCGTAATGCGGCCCGGCAGTGCGTAGCCTGCGATGCCGGCGGGGGAGACCGTGAGCTGGCAGCCCGCGCTCGCCACTCCCGCCGCGGTGCCACCCAGCGCGTAAGTCGCCGCGGCTGCACCGGCGCGTTCGGACTCGGTCGTCACGTTGTCGGCCAGGTCGTGCACGTGCAGCACGTTGCCGCAGGCAAAGATGCCCGGAACGCCTGTCTGCAGGTTCTGGTCCACCACGGCACCGCGCGTGCGGGGATCCAGCTCCACGCCCGCGGCAACCGAAAGCTCGTTCTCGGGAATCAGACCCACCGAAAGCAGCAGCGTGTCGCACGGAACAATGCGCTCGGTCCCCGGAATGGGTGCCAGGTGCTCGTCGACCTGACTCACCTCGACGGCCTCAACGCGGTCGTGCCCGATCACGCGTGTGACGGTGGTGGACAGGTGCAGCGGAATGCCAAAGTCGTCCAGGCAGTTTTTCACATTGCGGCGCAGGCCGTTGGCGTACGGCATGAGCTCGTACACGCCCTCGACCGAAATCCCCTCGAGCGTGCAGCGGCGCGCCATGATCAGCCCGATGTCACCCGAGCCCAAAATGACGGCGCGCGAGCCGGGTTTGAGGTTCTCGACATTGATGTATCGCTGCGCCAAGCCGGCCGTAAACACGCCGGCAGGTCGGCTGCCGGGAATCTTGATCTCGCTGCGGGTGCGCTCGCGGCAACCCATGGCAAGGACGACCGCGCGCCCGGTGAGCTGCAGCATGCCGGTGGGGCTCATGAGCATGACGGTGTGGAGTGCGTCGTCTTCCGTGGACTCGCCCGAATCGATCCCAAGCACCATACTGCCCAAGAACAGCGCAATGTCGGTCGCGCGCACCTGGTCAATAAAGCGCTGTGCATACTCGGGGCCGGTGAGCTCCTGCTTAAAGTGCGAAAGGCCAAAGCCGGGGTGAATGCACTGGCGCAGGATGCCGCCCAAGTGTTGCTCGCGCTCCACGATGGCCACGCGCGCGCCGGCCTTGTGCGCGGCAAGTGCGGCCGCCATGCCGGCAGGTCCGCCGCCGATAACGACCACGTCGAAGGCCTGCGTAGGTACTGCCTCAACGGCATCGGTATCAATCACGCTCGATTTGAATTCCGCCATCCTAGCGCACCCCCTTCAAAGGTCCCTCAACGAGCCACGAGCCAGTGTCCTCCAACAGCACCTCGCTGGGGTCGCAGCCCAGCTCGCGCGCCAGAATCGCCACCACGCGGCTCTGGCAAAAGCCGCTCTGGCAGCGGCCCATGCCCGCGCGGCAGCGGCGCTTGACACCCTCGACCGAAACCGCACCCGGGCGGCGTCGAATCGCGGCCACAATCTCGGCCTCGGGTACAGTCTCGCAGCGGCAGACGATCTGCCCCCATGCAGGGCCGGACTCAATGAGCTCCTCCTTGCGCGCAAGCGGCGCGCGGTCGAAGTCGTCCGGCGCGCGGCGAATCGGATCCCAATCGGCCCGTTCGCGCAAAGCAACGCCCGCCTCGCGCATCACGTGCTCCATGCGCTCGGCAATGGCCGGCGCGCTCGCCACGCCCGGCGACTGAATGCCCGCCGCCTGGAACAGCCCCGGCACCACGGCCGACTGCCCAATAAAGAAGTCGTTGGTCCCCTGAATGACCGGACGTCCGCCGGCAAACGCGCGCACCACGCGGCGCGTGTCCAGATCGGGCACCAGTTTGCGCGCGCCCGCTAACAGCGCGTTGACATCGGCGGCGTAGGTCTGTGTGTCGCCCGGCTCGCGCACGGCGGCGGTCGCGGTGATCACGGTGTTGCCGTGGACCGTGCCCGTGACGATAACGCCCTTGGACACCGGCGTGGGCACGGGGTAGAGCGGCATGAGCGCGCGCGGCTCCTTGTCCAGCACCACGATGTTTCCCTGGCGCCAGACCATCTGAAACTCCTCGGCGCCGGCCATATGCGAGATGTTCGCGGCACCGTTGCCCGCGGCGTTGATCAGATAGCGGCAGCGCACATCGCCGGCGGGCGTCACCAGCGTAAAGCGTGCGCGGACCTTGCCGTCGGCTGAAACGTCCTCGTCGTGCGAGCCAGCAACCTCAATGGCCTCAACCGGTGCGGAGCGCATAAACGTCACGCCGTTGGCGACCGCGTTCTCCAGCGCGGCGATGGCCACTTCAAATGGGTCGACGTAACCGGTCGAGGGGCACCACAGCGCGCAGGTTGCCTTGGCACTCGCGCGCGGCTCCAGCTCGTGGATGCGCTCGGGGCCAATGATCGCCAGTTCGGGTACGCCGTTGGCCAGGCCATTCTGGCGCAGCTTCTCCAGGTGTGCGCGGTCTTCGTCGTTAAAGCCCAGCACCATCGACCCGGTGCGGCGGAACAAAAAGCCTAGCTCCTGGGCCCACGTGCCATATAGCTCACAGCCGCGGGCGTTGACCTGCGCCTTTACCGTGCCCGGAGCCGGATCGTAGCCGGCGTGCACCAGGCCGCCGTTGGCCTTCGACGCGCCCAGGGCGATGTCGTTGGCCGCTTCGACCACGCAAATGGACAGGTCATAGCGCGCGAGCTGCCGCGCGATGGCGCACCCGGTGATGCCCGCGCCCACAATTGCGATATCAAACGTTTCTGCCACGGTGCCTCCCAGACAAGTTGACAGGCTGTCAATAGGACTATCCTACGGTCTGCACACCCCCGGTGCGGCGGCAATGCGGCGAACAGCCCCGCTGTATCCGCCAACGGCAGGCGATGGGAGACTCAGGACCATCGGTGACCTTGTCTGTCGCTCCTGGTGTCAGAGGTTTGTCTCGTTCTGTAACAGTAAGCAGAAGAACTGGGTTCCAGATGTTACAGATCGAGACGTTTGCCAGGCGGGCCCTCCGTTTGTCTTGATCTGTAACAGCAAGAGGAGAAAATCGGTTCCATGTGTTACAGATTTAGATGAACCTATCAGTCGGTTTCGAATGTCCAAATCTGTAACGGTAAGACCTGTATTTACCGAGTTGTTGTTACAGATTGAGATTTAAGTCGGGGAAAGAATAGTTTGTCTAAATCTGTAACATCTGGGACTGTCTTTGCCGAGTAACTGTTACAGATTGAGACATTCGGCCTGGACGTTTTCTTTTGTCTCAATCTGTAACAGTTAGCCGATGATTTGGGTTGCAGATTTTACAGATCGAGACAAACCTTCCGACGGATTTTGAATGTCTCGATCTGTAACAGTAAGAGGGGTTTTGGGGCCCAAGATGTTACAGATCGAGATTGAAATCGGGGAGGGATCCCTGTGTCTCAATCTGTAACAGCAAGATGGGATATTTGGTCCCAGTTGTTACAGATCGAGACGTTTGCTCGGCGGCGCACCCGTTCGTCTCGATCTGTAACATCTAGACCCGGATTCCACTCCCACCTGTTACAGATTGAGATGTTTGTGTCCGCGCCAGCCCCGCCCCTAGCCGTGGTCCCATATAAACAAACCCCGTGGTAAACTTGACCGAACTGTTAATATTCCGAAAGGTACCCGTAATGTCCAAGTACATCTCCGAGCTCATGTCGCCGCAGCTTATGGGCGTCGTCTATGCCTTCGTCGGCTTTATCATCGCCCTGTATGTGCTGTCGGTCGTCTATGTGTTCATCGACGCTCGCCGCCGCGGCGCCAGCGCCTACGTGGCATGGGGCATCATCGCCCTCATCCCGTTTGTGGGCCTCATCGCCTACCTGGTCCTGCGCCCGCATTCCTACGCGTCCGACCGCGAGGAGCAGGAGCTGGACATGGCCCTGCGCGAGCGTCAGCTTGCCCAGTACGGCACCTGCCCGCAGTGCGGCGCACCCATCGAGAAGGACTTTGTGGTTTGCCCGGTGTGCGATACCCAGGTTCGCAACGTCTGCCCCAGCTGCCATCGCCCGCTCGACGCGCACTGGAAGGTCTGCCCCTACTGCCGAACTCGCATCCAGTAACGCATCCATCGCCGGGCCGGCCGCAAGCCACGGACACGCCGCAAGCCACGCGCGCCCCTCACCCCGCCCCACACGATGAAGCATGCGTAGAAAATCGCCCGCCGTGCCATTAAGGTGCGGCGGGCGCTTGTATACCAAGGCAACCTGCCTATAATGATGCAAGTTAAATCGCCGAGCGCATTGCGCGCACTTGCATCAGGCATCCGAGAGGAGAAAACATACCCATGAAGGCACTCTACAATGACGGTTCGGTGGCCGAGCTCCCGCAGGACGAAGTCACGCACGTCATCCGCCACTCCGCCGCGCACATCATGGCGCAGGCCATCAAGCGCCTGTACCCCCAGGCCGATTTTGCCTACGGCCCCGCGACCGACAACGGCTTCTACTACGACGTCGACCTGCCCGAGGGCGTCAAGATCAGCGAGGACGACTTCCCTGCGATCGAGGCCGAGATGAAAAAGATCGTCAAGGAGAACCTCAAGTTCACCGTCTTTGAGAAGCCCCGCGCCGAGGCCATCGCCCTTATGGAGGAGCGCGGCGAGAAGTACAAGGTCGAGCACATCGGCGACCTGGACGACGACGCCCGCATCACCTTCTACCAGCAGGGCGACTACATCGACATGTGCGTCGGCCCCCACATCTGCTACACCAAGGCCCTTAAGGCCTTTAAGCTCACCGGCGTCTCGGGCGCCTACTGGAAGGGCGACAAGGACAACAAGATGCTCACCCGCATCAACGGCGTCGCCTTTGCCACCAAGGAAGAGCTCGACGAGCACATGCACATGCTGGAGGAAGCCAAGAAGCGCGACCACCGCAAGATCGGCCGCGAGATGGACCTCTTTATGATGCGCGACGAGGCCCCCGGCTTCCCGTTCTTCCTGCCCAACGGCATGATCCTTAAGAACACGCTGCTGGACTACTGGCGCGAGATCCACCACAAGGCCGGCTACGTGGAGATCTCCACGCCGCTCATCATGAACAAGCAGCTGTGGAAGACCTCGGGTCACTGGGACCACTACAAGGACAACATGTACTCCACCGTCATCGACGACGAAGAGTACTGCATTAAGCCCATGAACTGCCCGGGCGGCGTGCTGGTGTACGCCTCCAAGCCGCACTCCTATCGCGAGCTGCCCATCCGCGCCGGCGAGATTGGCCTGGTGCACCGCCACGAGCTGCGCGGCGCCCTGCACGGCCTGTTCCGCGTGCGCTGCTTTAACCAGGACGACGCCCACCTGTTTGTGCGTCCCGACCAGCTGACCGACGAGATCGTGGGCGTGGTCAACCTTATCGACTCCGTGTACCAGAAGTTTGGCTTTAAGTATCACGTTGAGCTTTCCACCCGCCCCGAGGACTCCATGGGTTCGGACGAGGACTGGGCTCGCGCCGAGGAGGGTCTGCGCACCGCTCTGGAGAAGCTGGGCATGGACTACGAAGTCAACGAGGGCGACGGCGCCTTCTACGGCCCCAAGATCGACTTCCATCTGGAGGACTCGCTCGGCCGTACCTGGCAGTGCGGTACTGTGCAGCTCGACTTCCAGATGCCGCTCAACTTTGACCTGGAGTACGTTGACGCCGACGGCACCAAGAAGCGCCCCATCATGCTGCATCGCGTGTGCTTTGGCTCCATCGAGCGCTTCATCGGTATTCTGATTGAGCACTTTGCGGGCAAGTTCCCCACTTGGCTGGCTCCCGTGCAGGTCAAGGCGCTTCCCGTCTCCGAGAAGAGTCGCGACTACGCCCACGAGGTGTGCGCCAAGCTGGAGGACGCCGGCATTCGCGTGGTCTGCGACGACCGCGACGAGAAGATCGGCTACAAGATCCGCGAGGCCCGCAGTATCGACCGCGTGCCCTACATGCTCATCCTGGGCGAGAAGGAGGTCGAGGCCGGCAACATCTCCGTCCGCGATCGCTCCAACGAGACCGTTCAGATGAGCGTCGACGAGTTTGTTGCCAAGGTGCTCGAGGAGATCAAGACCCGCGCCTAAGGCAAACTTCACAACAATTAATAAAGGCGACCGTCCACATTGGGCGGTCGCTTTTTTCGTGCCAAAATAAGAAAAGCCGCTGGTTGAGCGGCTTTTTTGTTGCACAAAAAGGTACAGGTTTATGTAGAGGGGTATGGAGATGTACCTACTAGCAGTACATTTTGCGTAATCTGGGCAAACGCTGATTAATTGCTCGTATAATGTCGTCTGTCGAAAGATACAAAAACCTGTACTTTTGCGACTGCGCCTAGCTGCGAGCGAGAAGCCTGTTCTAAACGCCCCTGCATTTGCGTGCATCGCAAAGCCAAAAGAGGGGGCGAGAACATGGAACAGACGGCACGGCGCCAAAAGCAGCTGCCTGGCGCATTTAACGGCGTCATCACCAACAGCCAGCACGGCCGCGTCCGCTGGTATCTGGTTCACACCCCTAATGGAAAAGAGCGCGAAACCTGCGAAAAGGTTCGCCGCATTATCCCGCACGAGCTGATGCAGGACGCTTTTGTGATGCAAAAGGAGTTCTGGTTTAAGCGGGACGGCGCCTGGTCGCTCCAAACCAAACCCATGTACAAGGAATACTTCTTCGTCGCCACGCGCGATGCCGCCATGCTCGATAAGGCTTTGGCCCAGTTGAGCTTTGGCTGCCGCATCGCCGGCAGTAGGGAACGGGCGTACATGCCCATGCCGGACGATGCGCAGGACTGGTACCGCAGCGTGCTCGATGACGACGGCGTGGTGCGTAACAGCGTTGCGCGCATAGAAGACGGCGTGTTGCACATAGAACAAGGGCCCTTGGTGGGGCAAGAGGCCCGCGTGCACAAGATCGATCGTCGCAAACGCTGGTGCCTGGTGGACGTGGGCGAAGGCGACTCCGCATTTAGGGAGTTACTTCCGCTCGACGTGCCCAGCAAAACGTAAGGGAGACGTTGCACCGGCAATTCGTTCGCATTTTGATTCATGGACGGGGGGGGGGTTCCTGGGGACAGGGACGTAAGTTTTATCGTGACTGCTAAAGAAGTGACAGAGAGCAATGCGCCTGCGGGCGCGGCGCTGATTGCTCAGGCTATGGGCCGGCGTGAGGGCGCCGGTCGCTACAAGGCCGTGCAATCCATCATGGACTGGGACAACTCGCGCCTGGCCTATCGCGCCGTCAAGCGCGCGTTCGACATCGTGTTCAGCGGCTGCGTGCTGGCCGTCATCGCCGTACCCAGCCTGGTACTGGCCGTGGCCATCCGCCTGGAGAGCGAGGGCAACCCGTTCTACAGCCAGATCCGAGTGGGTCAGACCCGCCCCGATGGCAGCCTGACCACCTTCCGCATGTGGAAGTTCCGCTCCATGTACAGGGACGCCGACGAACGCCTCGCCGAGCTCAAGGGGCAGAACGAGATCGCCGGCGCGATGTTCAAGATGAAGGAGGACCCCCGCGTCACCAAGATCGGGAAGTTCATCCGCAAGCACTCCATCGACGAGTTCCCGCAGTTCCTCAACGTATTCCTGGGCCAGATGTCCGTCGTGGGCCCGCGCCCGCCGCTGCCGCGCGAGGTGGAGCAGTACACCGAGTATGACCTGCAGCGCCTGGCCGTGAAGCCCGGCATCACCGGATGGTGGCAAGTCACAGACCGCAACGACACCGACTTCGACGGGATGGTTCGCCGTGATTTGGAGTACATCGCCAAGCGCGGCCCAATCACGGACCTGAAGATTGTTCTCCTCACGGTCGTTGAGGTCTTTACCGGTGGAGGTGCTTGCTAAATGACTGAACCGGTTAGGGTGGCTCAGGTTGTTGGCAAGATGGTTGGCGGCGGCGTCGAAGCTGTCGTTATGAATTACTATCGCCACATCGATCGCGGTAAAGTGCAGTTTGACTTTCTTGTTGATTCCGATTCGACGCTTGTTCCCCGTGAAGAAATCGAATCGCTCGGTGGCAGGGTCTTTGAGATTCCGCCCTACCAGCACGTTGTTGAATATCAGCGAGAGCTTCAGCGCCTCTTTAAACAAGAGGGCTGGAAGATTGTCCACAGTCACATTAACGCGCTTTCGGTCTTTCCACTTCGTGCCGCGAAGAAGGCGGGCGTTCCCGTGCGTATCGCCCATAGCCATTCTACGAGTGGTAAGGGGGAGTATGCCAAGAATGCCCTGAAGGCCGTGCTGAAAACGCAATCGAATCGGTATCCAACACACCGATTTGCATGCAGTCAATTCGCCGGTGAATGGCTTTTTGGTAAAGCCGCGCACTTTGAGGTCGTATACAACGCAATTGATTTGGACCGCTTCCGCTTCAATGCTGAGGCTCGCGCGCAAGCGCGAGCCGATCTGGGCCTCGTTGGCAACCAGTTTGCCATTGGGCATGTGGGACGTTTTACTGCTCAGAAGAACCATGCGTTTTTGATCGACATTTTTACTGAGGTCGCAAAACGCCGCGATGATGCTGTTCTGTTGCTTGTCGGCACCGGCGAAGCCGGGGCCTCCGTAAAGGCTTTGGTGGACGAACGCGGCCTTACCGAGCACGTTAAGTTTTTGGGGCAGAGAAATGATGTCAATCGTTTGTACCAGGCTTTTGATGCGTTCGTTCTGCCAAGCCTTTACGAAGGCCTGTGCCTCGTCGGTGTCGAGGCACAGGTGTCTGGTCTGCCGTGTCTGCTTAGTGATGCGATTACGCGTGAAGTGGACGTGACGGGGGAGTGCAAATTCCTGCCGATTGACAATCCTACTGTGTGGGCCAATGAGATCAATTCACTCTCGCCATTCTCGTATGAAAGTCGAATTTCTATCTCATGCGGGCTTTTCGCTGATTACAACATTGACTTGCAAGGTAAACGATTAACTCAGAAATACTTAGATCTCTATTCAAGGAATTAGATGCCAAACAGCAACTTAGTATCGGTGATTGTGCCGGTATATAACGTTAAGTCTTATTTGCAGGAGTGTTTTGATAGCATTTGCCGTCAAAGCTATCAAAACATCGAGATTATTCTCGTCGATGACGGCTCGACTGATGGATCTGGCGAGCTTTGTGACGTTCTTGCGACGAAAGATGATCGAACTACCGTTTTGCATAAGGAAAACGGTGGCCTTTCTGACGCTCGTAATGCGGGACTGCGCATTGCTCGGGGGGATTGGATTTCCTTCGTTGACAGCGACGACTACATTTCTCCCGTTTTTATCGAGATCCTTCTAAACGCCTGTCTTGATACGAGGTGTCAGATATCTGCTGTTCCGTTTGGTAAATCGTTCAATGACGGTGATGCTTGCTCGTTGATTAAGTCGCTTGGCCCCGTGGCGCCTGCGAAGGCTCTGCCTTCGCCCGATGTCCAGCGTCTGATGTTATATCAGGCGCTGGACACCGGTGCCCAGTGGCGCCTTTACGCAAAGGCGCCACTGGGCATAGATCCTTTCCCTAAAGGGCTTTATTACGAGGATCTTGCCAGCATTTATAAAATTATTCATAAGGTCGATTCTGTAGCAGTTGTTGATTGCCGTGAGTTATATGCATATCGCATGAGGGGCGATAGCATTATTCGACAGGAATATAAGCATATTAAGGGACATTCTGCACTTAGTATCGTTGATCAGTTGTATCGAGACATAAGCAATTGGTATCCCGATTTAAAAGCAGCCGCGGCCTCTCGTTGTTTCTCTGTTTGCAGGATGGTGTTCGCGCAGGCTAATAACTGTTTTTCCACAAGTGAAGCTGACACAAATTCCGTTGACTCCGAAAAGCTGTGGAATGTAATCAAAAGATATCGAACCACAGTTCTTTTAGATCCCTTTGCTCGTAAGCGCGAGCGTTTTGCCGCAGCCATTTCATGCTTGGGACGAATTCCCTTTACGTTCTTTTGCTCGATTTGCCGTTTCGTGGGACTGATGCAATGATTTACTTCGCTATTTTAGGATTACCGGTAATACTAGCCTTTCTATCAGATCGTTCACGCGGTTGCCTTTCAATTGGTTTATTTGTCGCCGCATTGCTTGTTCCCTGCTTATTTGCGGCAGTTCGAGATACATCCGTTGGAACCGATGTAATGACCTATGCCTATTGGACATTTTATAGCGCCAAGAATGCTAGTCTGGGATTATTCTTGGCTGAATATTCGTCGCTTTCGGCATTTGGCTTTAATTTGCTCAGTTGGATTATTGCCAAGTTGGGAACATTTGAGATTTATTTAGGATTAATCCAAGCGTTTACCGTTTTTCCGATATGTTG
This sequence comes from Collinsella sp., assembly GCA_019414645.1. Lineage (GTDB taxonomy): Bacteria > Actinomycetota > Coriobacteriia > Coriobacteriales > Coriobacteriaceae > Collinsella. The sequence continues at coordinate 7,136 of DXLP01000004.1, read as the reverse complement.
CTTTGCAAAAAAAATGTATCCGGATTCCTCTTGGGCTGCTGTTGCCGTATATATGCTTCTGCTGTTTCCAATTTCACTTAACGCTATGAAGCAAATGATTGCCGTGGCGCTTTGCGTTCCGGCATTTATATTTATTGAAAAAAGGAAGCCTTTGATATTTCTTTCGGTTGTGATGGCATCTGCAATTCTGTTTCATCAAACTGCAGTTGTTGCACTATTTTATTGGCCAGCTGTTCAATCAGTTCGTTCGATTGGTGGTAAGGCTGCCTTCTTTGGAAAAGCTCAGGGGTTCGCTGTTTTTTTAGCTGTGGCATTAATTTTTGGTTCCGCGTTTGTCTTTGGAAATCGCTTGATTATGCTTTTCTCGAGTCTCAAAGACTCTTACTCTTATCAGGTCAATGCTTCTGGCACGAGGCTTAACTACTCCTCATTGGTGTTACTTTGTGGAACTATTTTGATATATTTATTTAATCGGAGATCACGCTTGAATAAGGCGATGTCGGTCGGTTTTGAATCTATATTTGCAATTATTTCGATTGTTGGCGTCTTGGCGATGCAGCTGAATATTATTGCTGATAGCCTTATGCGTTTCTCTTATTATCTAATTTCGTTCTTTCCGCTTTTTGGATCAGAGCTTGCAAAAGAAGACGAAGGGAATATTCCTTTCAGCGCATTACTTCTGATTTGTTTACTTATTGCTTACTTTATTCAAACGATTGTGATCAACGGCGGTAACGAAGTATATCCATACACCTCAATCTTATTGGGAATTAACTAATGCGTTTTTCTATTATCATTCCTGCATATAATGCCGAGCGTTACCTTAGCGAATGCCTTTCTTCTGTGTCCCTTCAGTCTTTTGATAATTATGAGGTTATCCTTATAGATGATGGGTCGACTGATTCGACGCTATCGCTTGTTGAAGACTTCGCTTTGAGAGCAAATAACGCCACTGTTCTGACCGGAGAAAATCAGGGTCTTCTTCTTGCAAGACGAAGAGGGCTTCTACATGCTAAAGGTGAATACGTTGTTTTTCTTGATGCGGACGACTGCCTTCGTTATGATGCACTTGAAATTTTAGATAAAGCCATCAAAAAAACCGATGCTGACATTGTTTCCTTTTTGTTTAGCCGTGAGAAGGATTTTAGTGGCAATGGGTTTAACCGTGATAAATTGCCTGAGGGTTTATACAATGGGGCTCAGTTTGAACTGGTAAAGGAATTTGTCTGCAAGGGTCGCTTTAATAATCTGTGTGGCAAAGCCATTCGACTTAGCTGCATAGATCTTGATGCAACATATGGGGCGTATAAAGGCCTTATGCACGGCGAGGATTTACTTCAGTTGCTCCCGATTGTCGATTCCTGCGCCTCTCTTGCTCAGCTCGACGACGTTCTCTACTACTATCGTCCTAATGAATCCGCAAGTACAGCATGTTACAAGTCTTCTCAGCTAGAGGATATTGTACAGGTCAATCGTAGGCTTGCTGAGTATGCCGCTAGATGGGGCGATGCTTGTCGTTCCATGGCTATTTTGGGTGAAACGAATCAGTATTTCTATGTTCTGAAGCTTAGTGAGCTTTCTGACTCGGATGATCGTGAAAAAGAGGCCAATTTCTCATCAATATCTGCGGCCATGTCACAAGAATATGTTTTTTCACGCGCTCGTAGGGAGAGACTGAGATTTGATAATCGTTTGTTAGCCATCGCTCTGGAGCATAACTGGAGAAGTTTGGCTAGCTTCGTCGTTCATTTGGTGGAGGTTTTAAAGTAATGATGCCTCTAATTTCTATTATTGTCCCCGTTTACAATACAAAAGAGTATTTGCCGAAATGCATAGACTCTATCCTTGAGCAGAATAGCACCATTTTTGAGTTGATTTTAATCGATGATGGATCGACTGACGGCTCTGCTGCCGTTTGCGATGACTATGCATCGGCAGATGAGAGAGTTATAGCCCTTCATCAGAAGAACTCCGGTGTTTCGGCTGCGCGAAATGCTGGCATTGAATTATCTCACGGCGAATATATTTGGTTCTGCGACAGCGATGATACGGTTTTATCCGATTCAGTACGATTGTTAGTAAACTGCATTGCTTCAACGCGTGCCAGTATGCTTGTTTTCCCTGTTGATCAAGTTGACGAGAGCGGTAACGTTCTTGGTCAAATTCCAGCACCCGTCGTAAGCAAAGATAAGTCTCTTGGTCCATTGCAATGTGGCGACCTTCTTTATCCCTATGCTCATGTAATTAGGAGAGACGTGATTGGTTCGACGAGGTTTGATACGTCGTTATCTTTGCTTGAAGATAGGGATTTCTTATATAGACTCTGGTGGATCGCGGCTGGAGATATTGCTGTTATTGATAAGCCTTTATATCGGTATTTGATTACTCGCTCGGATTCAGCTGTCAACTCTGCAGCTGTGTCAAAATACGTAGAAGCGACGGCAGTTAATGCCGCCATACTAGACAACGAAGAATCTATGGGGCGTGTTATGCCGGCGTTTGAACTATTTGCCAGTCATTCCCTGGGTGTTCTCTCGCTGCTTGCTCGTCATGGCGTTTATGACGATGATGGCTATCGCATCGTGAGAAAACGTCTAGTTAGTTATAGACATTATGCCAAGTTACTCAAGGCAGGCCTTAAGGTTAAGTATTATCTAGCAGTTTATTTCCCTGTGATTTTTAATTTGCTTGCCTGTCTTACTGGCAAGTTCAAGAAAGTCAGTCTAGGCTCCTCTGTTTTAATGAAAAATAATTAAACCTCGTTAACCAAGAGCGAGGAAGTAATTAAAGAACGGTTGGAAGATGAATATCGGTATTATTACTTTCCATGGCGCGTTGAATTTCGGATCAGCGCTTCAGGCTTATGCTTTGAGGACTGCCCTTGTAAATGAAGGTCATAAAGTCAGAATAATAAATTACAGAGCATTAGACTACGAACAATACAGCTTAATTCAGGTTCGTCATCCGAGAAAGCTATTGAGAACGCTAACTCACTGGAAATCTTTTCACTCTAGGTGGTCTGCGTTTAACTCTTTCGCAAATGACTATTTCTCCCTAACTGATAAGGCTTATTCATCTAATGAAGAAGGTGCTTTGGCCGAATTAGCCGCTGAGTTCGATTGCTTTATTTGCGGTAGTGATCAGATTTGGAATCTCGATTGTACTCGCGGTGTGGTCGAGCCCTTCTTTCTCTCTTTTGCGGGAGATAAACGGCGTATCGCCTATGCTCCTAGCCTCGCCCACACGTCTTTCAAGCCCGAGAATTTCGATCAAGAAAAAGTTGCGTCTCTTCTGTCCAAATTCGATTATCTTTCCGTTCGTGAGGAGGAAACGCTTCCTTTATTTCAGCCGCTAGTGGATAAACCCATAGATGTTGTTTTAGACCCCACGCTGTTGCTTGGTGTTTCGGATTATGCGGACATGAGCGTTAAAGCAGTCGTTGACGGAGAGTACGCTTTTCTTTATCTACTGCGTGACTGTTCTGAGCTTATCGAAAGTGCCTGTCGAATGGCGCTCGATTCGGGAGTGCGATTCGCGTATGTTTCGGATAGGGACCTACCCATTCCTAACTCGATCAACCTATTCGGGATCGGGCCGCGCGAATTCATCTCGCTTATTGCTCATGCCTCACTCGTACTGACCAACTCTTTTCATGCGACTGTGTTTTCGGTGCTTTTCCATAAGCCCTTCAGAGTCTTCGCTACTGACAAAAGCGGTGCGCGCATGAGGGATTTGCTGTATAACCTGGGGATCAGCGAGCGCTGCGTCTCCTTGGTTTGCGCCGATGGCATTGCTCCGGTTGACTGGGGCAAGGTAGATTTGGCCCTTGGCGGCCTTCGGGAGCATTCTTGGCAATATCTGAGAAAGGCACTTTCGTAATGGGGGAGACACGCCGACTTATTAAAAATACGGGAATTATTGCCGTCGGCGGCATGGCGACGAAGCTTGTGCAGTTTCTTCTTCTGCCTCTATATACCTCCGTCCTCTCCACGGCAGATTACGGCACCGTTGACTACATCAACACGATTGCCCTATTTTGCGTCCCTGCCGTTTCCCTGCTTATGGACGAAGCGCTGTTTCGATTTCTCATCGACTGTCGTACAGACGAGGGTCGGGCTAAAGCTGTGACGGCGTCATGCGTTGTTCTTCTTGCCGGATGTGTATCCTTTACGGTCTTGGCGATTCTGGTATGGCTGCTCTTTAAGCCCGAAAATGCTGGCTGGGTTGTGGGGCTTGTTGTTGCCGGTGCGCTTCTGCAGATGGCTTCTGCTGTCTTACGTGGTTTCGGGGATACCGTGGGTTACTCCGTTATGAACTTCACCGCGAGTGCCCTTACCATCTTGCTCAACGTTCTCTTCATCGCCATTCTTCGTTGGGGGGTGGTTGGCATGCTCTCTGCTACGGTCATTGCTCAGGGCGGTGTTGCCCTCGTGTTCATGGTCATGCGGAAGCTCTGGCGCTATATCGATCCGTCGACCTTCTCCATTTCCTACGCTCGCGACCTTCTACGGTATTCATTTCCGCTCATCCCCAACAAGGTTTCCTGGACTATCAATAACCTGCTGGACAGGCTCATTATCATGAACACGCTCGGGGCCTCCGCCGCCGGTGTGTATGCCGTGTCGTACAAGTTCCCCGGTGTCATGGACCAGGTATATGGCTTTTTCTATCAATCGTGGAAGGAGAGCTCGGCTCGAGCCCTTATCTCCGATGAGGACGAGTCGGCTTTCTATAATTCTGTGTACCGAGCTTTGCGACGTTTCATGATGAGCGTCGTGCTACTCATGTCGGCACTCATGCCTGTTGTCTACGGCGTGCTGATTAAGGGGTCTTTCGGAGAGGGCCTGCTCTATGTCCCAATCTTGCTTCTGGCAACGTACTTTAGCAATATTTCCGGCTTCTACGGCGGTATTTTCACTGCACACAAGGAGACCGGGATTATGGGAACCACCACAGTCGTATCCGCTATCCTCTGCGCGGTGCTGTGCATCGTGATGATTCCGCACTTTGGCCTTTATGGCGCATCGGTTGCTACGCTTTTGGCGATGGTTGTGGTCAATGAGTACCGTAGGATTAAAGTCGCCAAGTTTACAAAGCTTGCCGAAGATCGAGGCGAGCAGGCTTTGATCTTGGCATCAGTTCTGGGCGTGTTCGTTTTCTATTATCTGTCGGCCTACGGCGCGGGCATTCTGAGCACCATTGCATGCCTTGCAATTGCGCTGGCTTTTTCCGTCTATATGAACGCCGATATTCTGCGTAAGCTACTTTCGGCTTGCAAATAGGGAGATATCTGCATGTCTGCTGTGAAAAGGGGCGAGGTTCCCACACTATTTGAGTCGCCAACGCATTGCTGCGGATGCGGGGCGTGTGCTGCCGTTTGCCCGAAAGGCGCCATTGCCATGTCCGAGGGTAAGGACGGGTTTGTTCTTCCTATGATTGACAGCGATCTCTGCATCGGTTGCGGCGCGTGCACTAGGGCTTGCGGTCTCAACCGGGGGATAGGCTCTAATTCCGTTGGGCCGTTCTATGCCGCCGCCGGTAGGGACGATGTTTCGGAGTCCGCTTCCGGTGGTGTTTTTGGCGCCGTCGCGCGTGAGTTTATTTCTGCTGGCGGCGTTGCATATGGCGCCGCCTATGAGCGCGAGGGGGGTTCGCTTCGGGTGCGGCATCGTCGTGCGTCGAGCGTCGATGAGCTTCGCCCACTTCTTAACTCTAAATATGTCCAGAGTGACGCCGGATCTTGTTTCGCCGACATCAGGACGGACCTGAGCGAGGGGACGCGTGTCCTATTTTGCGGAACGCCTTGCCAGGTCGCTGGCCTCAGGGGTTTCCTCGTGCGCGATTATGAGGGCCTGACGACTATTGACCTTGTCTGCCACGGTGTCCCCTCCGGTCGCATGTTCGCGGACTGTGTTGAGGACTATGGCGAACAGCTTGGGTCTCCCGTGGTCGATTTCCGGTTTAGGTGTAAGCGCGAGGGCTGGGGGCACTCTCTTCTTCTTCTTCTTCTTGAGGACGGAAGAGAGGTCACCATTCCTGCGTCGAAATCTCTCTATTATGACATGTTCTTGAACCTCAAGACGCTTCGCAACAGCTGCTATGAGTGCCCCTATGCAGGCAGGTTTCGTGCCGGCGACCTTACCATCGGCGACTTTTGGGGTGTCGGTGTAAACAGGCCTGACGTTCTGAAGGACGCCGAGAAGTTTAATCAGATGAAGGGTGTTTCCTGCTTGCTGGTGAATAACGACCGCGGTAGGGAGTTCATCGAATCAAGCAACGCTCTGGACTTGTACCCCGTTGAATTTGACGACATCGCTAAGGGCAACGATCAGCTACGTCATCCGAGCGTTCTTCCCAAGGATAGGCGGCTGTATGTTGACGCATATGCCAATGGCGGCTGGAGTACTGTGGTGCGACTCTACAAGAAACGTGAACGCGGCGTTGTATTTTATGCCAAGAAAGCCTTGCGGGCCGTTTTGCCTGCGTCAGCGATCAACGTACTCAAGAAAGCTCTTAGTAAATAGTTGCATTCTTATTCGAGTTTGTCTCATTGCTCAATCGTAATCCCCTGTTGGGCCTTTGGGCAATCAAAGGACCAACAAGGGATAATTGTTAGAAAATGGATATTCTATAATTAGCTTTTCAATGCTAATTCCGCATGTATGGGGCGAGCGTCCCATGATGTAATTTGCACGATAAAAAATTATTGACATTGATTTAATTTGTTCTTACTGAATCGGTGAAATATGACCCGCCACGATTGCGTCACGGCGGGTCATATCATGTGTGCATCACTCTAAAAATGCGTTTCGTAATAATGAAATAACTATCTCATTTCAAATATAAATAGCGTCTCCATTGATCCGCCGTTTGACCAAGTTTGAACATTTGCTCCATCTCTCGCCGTTGCAAGTCTTACGTTTAAGTATTCATTTGATCCAGCTAGTTGTACGGTGAATCCGTTATTATGTTTTAATAGCTTCCAATGCTGAAGATTTGAACCGGTGTATGTTGCCTGCGAAACATTTGCGCCGTCTTTGACAGCTTCTGCTGTTAGCGCCTTCTTTGAATGCGCAAAAATAAAGGCTCTGTTAGACCAAGGTTGACATAAAAACGATGTCACCGCGAGGCGGTAC
>DXLP01000039.1 GCA_019414645.1 Collinsella sp. | reverse complement strand
TGGTGGGCCCTCCGGGATTCGAACCCAGAACCCAGGGATTATGAGTCCCCTGCGCTAACCGTTGCGCCAAGAGCCCTTATGAACGGTGAATGCAATTCTAGCAAAGGCAACTCAGGCCTAATTTCTTCGCTTCACGTCGTGAAATACTACCATGCACGAGCAAGTCGCACAACGCAAGATCAAGTTCGATGCTAAACAACAGCTAATCTAGGCCCGTCGCAGATAAGGAGTGTTTTATAAAAAGTTAAGGCCTTAAATTCAGGGCTTCAAGACATTTCAGCGTGAAATCAACCTGATGCCATTTCAAAACCATGCCCGTTTACTACGACGGATCGGCGACCTTCGACCACCGCGTGTTCTCAGTTTGCAAAACCGCAGGTAGAGAGTCCGACGGTTACACGAAAAGGCGTGCGTGGTCGAACATTACAGATACATCGTAGTAAACCGGCATAGTTCTGAGGCGCAGATGAGGGACGGTTCGCAATCGGACTCGATAATGGGACTGGCGACGCATAGGAAATCCGGTTGCGCGGAGAGGGTCGCGTTCCGCGCGCCAAGTCGGCCGGCGTAGGGGCCGTGCGGGGGCCAGGCGCTCCGCAGGCTGGCCCGGCCCCGCGCGACTCCGGCGCCCGCCCCCGGAAAGTTTTTCCAAAAATGTCCTTGCATCGGCGGGGGAGTTCCCGTATAGTACTTCTTCGCACGGGGGCGTAGCTCAGCTGGGAGAGCGCTTGACTGGCAGTCAAGAGGTCAGGGGTTCGATCCCCCTCGTCTCCACCCGAGCATTGAATGAGGCTCCAACGCAAGTTGGGGCCTTTTTTCATATAGGCACACAAGGTCAAAGGCGGCACCATGATCCTCCTGGTCGACAAGATCGAAAAAAGCTTCGGCGCGCGCGTCCTCTTTAGCGGCGCGTCCTTCCAGATCAACCCCGGCGAGCGCTTCGCGCTCGTGGGCCCCAACGGCGCCGGCAAAACCACCATGCTCAAGATCATCATGGGCATCGATAGCCCCGACGCCGGCCAGGTCCAGTACGCCAAGGACTGCCAGGTGGGCTATCTAGAGCAAGAAACCAACCTGGAGCAAAAGGACACCACCATCCTCGCCGAGGTCATGGCCGCCGCCAAGGAAATTCGCCGCATGGGCGAGCGCGCCAACGAACTTCAGGCCCAGATCACCGAGCTCTCGGAACAGGGCAAGGACGTCAACGCGCTCCTTAACGAGTACGGCCAGGTCCAGGACCGCTTTGAGCACCTGGGCGGCTACGAGCTCGAGAGCAACGCCCGCAAAATCCTGTCCGGCCTGGGCTTTAAGGTCACCGACTTTGAGCGCCCGTGCTCCGAGTTCTCGGGCGGCTGGCAGATGCGCATCGCGCTTGCCAAGCTCTTCCTGCGCCACCCCGACCTGCTGCTTCTGGACGAGCCTACTAACCACCTGGACCTCGAAAGCGTCCAGTGGCTGCGCGGCTTTATCGCCAACTACGACGGCGCCGTCCTCATCGTCAGTCACGACCGTGCCTTCATGGACGCCTGCGTCGACCACGTCGCCGCTCTCGAAAACCGTCGCGTGACCACCTACACCGGCAACTACAGCAGCTACCTCAAGCAGCGCGAGGACAACCTGGAACAGATGCGCGCCAAGCGAGCCGCCCAGGAGCGCGACATCGCCCACATGCAGGTCTTCGTTGACAAATTCCGCTATAAGCCCACCAAGGCCGCCCAGGCGCAGGAGCGCATCCGTAAGATCGAGCAGATTAAAAAGGAACTTGTCATCCTGCCCGAGGGCCACAAGCACATCGACTTTAAGTTCCCTGACCCGCCGCGCTCCGGCGACATGGTCGTCGGCCTGGAGGGCGTGTCCAAGTCCTACGGCAACAAGCACATCTACAGCGACATCGACCTCAAGCTCTACCGCGGCGAGCACGTGGCACTCGTCGGCCCCAACGGCGCCGGCAAGTCCACGCTCATGAAGATTCTCGCCGGCCTGGAGCCGCCCACTACCGGCACGCGCGACCTGGGCACCAACGTGGGTGTGGCCTATTACGCCCAGCACGCGCTCGAGGGCATGACCGAGTCCAATACCGTCCTGCAAGAGATCGACACCGTCACGCCCAAGTGGACCGTGCCGCAGCAGCGCAGCCTGCTGGGCGCCTTCCTGTTTAGCGACAACGATTCCATCGAGAAGCAGGTTCGCGTCCTCTCCGGTGGCGAAAAGGCGCGCCTGGCCCTGGCCAAGATGCTCGTGGCCCCCGAGGCGCTCCTGTGCCTGGACGAGCCCACCAACCACCTGGACATCGACTCGGTAGACATGCTCGAGAACGCCCTGCAAAACTTCCCCGGCACCATCGTGCTGATCAGCCACGACGAGCACCTGGTACGCGCCGTTGCCAACCGCGTCATAGACATCCGCGATGGCAAGGTCACGGTCTACGACGGCGACTACGACTACTACCTCTACAAGCGCGAGGACCTCGCAGCCCGCGCCGCCGCCGAGGCGGCAGGGGAGAGTGCACCGGCCACGGCCAAGTCCACCAAAGCCTGCGCCGCCCAGGCCGACACCCCCGCAGCTGCCCCCAAGCCTGCCGAGGGCAAAAAGACCAAGGAGCAAAAGCGCGCTGAGGCCCAAGCCCGCGCAGCGCTCAATAAAAAGCTCAAAGGCGTGCGCAACCAGCTTAAGAAGATCGAGACGGAGCTCGACAAAAAGCGTGCCCGCTATGACGAGCTTATGGAATTGATGGCAAGCGAAGAGCTTTATGCCGATCAGGATAAGTTCAACGCCGCGCTGGGGGAATATAACGGCCTTAAGCAAGAGCTACCCAAGCTCGAGGATGAATGGCTGGAGCTTTCCACCCAGATCGAAGAGGAGACCGCGCGTGAACTCTCGTAAGGCCGCTGCCGTGGCGATGAGCATCATCGCCATTGCCTGTCGCATCTGCGGCATCTTTATGAGCGCGATGACCGTGCTGCTGTGCTTTAGCGGCCTCACCGCCAAGTTGCAGATTGTGGGCTTTGTCGTCGAGCTTTCGCGCGCACTGCCGAGCGCCATCGCCGGCTACGGCGTCATCACTTCTCCCTTTGGCGGCGTGTTCCGCCTGGATTACGCCATCGTGGCCGTGATTCTATTTGTGGCCGATTACCTGCTCACGCGCGCCTCGCGCCGCGTCCGCTAGGGGATCGTTATGTCCAGCAGCTACTTCATGAACCTGCTCGCCAGCGCGGTCGCCGTCATCTTGGGCATCGTGATCCACGAGAGCGCGCACGCCGCCGCAGCCTGGGCGCTCGGCGACAAAACGGCTCGCTCGCGCGGCCGCGTCTCGCTCAACCCGCTCAACCATATCGACCCGTTTGGCACCATCATCCTGCCGCTGCTCATGCTCGCAGCCGGTGGCCCGGTGTTCGCCTTTGCCAAGCCCGTGCCTGTCTACCTCAACAACCTCAAGCACCCCAAGCGCGACGAGGTCCTGGTGAGCGTGGCCGGCCCCGCGTCGAACATCGCACTCGCGTGTCTTGCCGCGGTCCTCATGCGCGCAACGTACGGCAGCCTCTACACCAGCATGTCCTTTGCCGTGGCATCACAGATCATGAACTTCGGCGCCACGTTTATCGTGGTCAACCTGTCGCTCGCGTTCTTTAACCTCATCCCGATTCCGCCGCTCGATGGCTCGTCGATCATCGTGCCCTTCCTCAAGGGCAAGGCGCTCGCCAACTACTACCGCCTGCAGCAATACGCCATGCCCATCCTCATCCTGGTACTGTACCTGCTGCCCATGTGGACCGGCATCGACGTGATCGGTCGCTATTTCGACGTTACCGTGTATCCGCTCGCTGAGCAGCTGCTTAACTTCGCAATCGCCGGCATCTAAGGTAAACTTACAGGTCGACCGTGCAAAACGGTCGTAACATGCACCCAAACCGCGCCGCGAAGGCGCCGTCAAAGGAGGTCGAAGATGTCGTATCGCGTGTCGACGCAGGTCTACAGCGGACCGTTCGACCTGCTGCTGCAGCTGGTAACCCGCCAAAAAGTAGATATCGGCGCCATTTCTATCAGTGAGGTGGCCGAGCAGTACCTTGCCGAGGCCGAGCGCATCGAGGCGCTGGACCTGGACGTGGCGAGCGACTTTTTGCTGGTCGCGGCAACCCTTTTAGACATCAAAGCCGCCTCTCTGGTACCGCAGGAGGCACCGCGCAAAGTCGGTGACGACGATGACGAGTTCGACGAAGACCTCGAGGAACTCAGCACGCTCGACGGCGACGCCCTGCGCGAGGTCCTGATCCAGCGCCTGATTGCCTACAAGCAGTTTAAGGGCGCGGCTGCGGCCCTCGGTGCCCGCATGCAGGCCGAAAGCCGCATGCATCCGCGCGTGGCCGGCCCCGACCCCGAGTTCCTAGGCCTTATGCCCGACTACCTTGCCGGTATCACGCTGCGCGGTCTCGCCGTCATCTGTGCCGACCTGGACGGCAAGCGCCAGACCTTCCTGCTAGAGGCCGAGCATGTGGCGCCGCATCGCGTGCCGCTCGACCTGACCGTGGCCTCAGTCGACCGCTTTACCATGGCGCACCAAACCTGCACCTTCCGCGAGCTACTGGAAGGCGACGCTTCCACCGAGCAGCTCGTCGTCACCTTCCTGGCCATGCTTGAGCTTGCCAAGCGCGGCTCGCTCACGCTGAGCCAGGACGAGATCTTCGGAACCATCAGCATCAACCGAGTCGAGGGGGCCGAGGCCTACGTGCCCGGCGAGGGCCCCGAGCTCACCGAATAGGAGCCGCAACCATGTCAACCCTTTCCACGCTGGAGGCAAACAGCCTCAAAGGCGCCCTCGAGGCGCTGCTGCTGGTGTCGAGCGACCCGGTGAGTGCGCCCGCGCTGGCCGGCGCACTGGATATCGCCCCCGGCGAGTGCGCATCGCTGCTCGCCGAGCTCAAGGTTGAGTACGAGGAGGCCAACCGCGGCTTTCAGCTGCGCGAGGTCGCCGGCGGCTGGCGCCTGTTCACGCACCCCGCTTACCACGACGTGGTCGAAGCCTATGTGTTGAGCTGGGACACGCAAAAGCTGTCCCAGGCGGCGCTCGAAACCCTGGCCGTCATCGCATACCACCAGCCCGTAACGCGCGAGGTGGTCAAGGGCATCCGCGGCGTCAACTCAGACGGCGTCATCGCGTCGCTCGTGGACAAGGGTCTGGTGCGCGAGCTCGGCCGTGACCCCAAGCGCGGTCAGGCCATCATTTACGGCACGACCAACGCCTTCTTGGAAAAGTTCGGTCTGCGCTCCACCCGCGACCTGCCCGATCTGGAGCAGTTTGCCCCCGACGAGCAGTCGCGCCAGTTTATCCGCGAGCGCCTGAGCGGCCGCAGCATTCAGTCTACGCTCGAGGAACAGGCCGAAGATCTGGACGAAGAGCGCGAACTGATCGATACCGATGTTGAGGACACCGATGAAGAGGAGCTTCTGCTCACAGGTGCTACCTCGGAGGATATACATGACGAGGACTAACGAAGCAGGGGAGACGCGCGTCGCAAGCGCCACGGACACCGCAGCGCCCGTAGGCGACGCGGTGTCCGTCTACCCGCACACCATGCGCCTGCAGCGCTTTTTGGCGCGCGCGGGCGTGGCGAGCCGCCGCGGCTCGGAGGATCTGATGACCGCCGGCCGTGTGACCGTCAACGGCGAAGTCGCGACCGAGCTGGGCACCAAGGTCGATGTCGACCGCGACCACATCGAGGTCGACGGCATGCCCGTCAAACTCAACCAGGGCGCTGTGTACCTGATGCTCTACAAGCCGACCGGCTACCTCACCACCATGAGCGACCCGCAGGAGCGTCCCTGCGTGGCCGACCTGGTCCCCCGCGACCGTTTTCCGGGGCTTTTCCCGGTGGGCCGCCTGGACCGCGACACCACGGGCCTGTTGCTCTTTACCACTGACGGCGACCTGTCGCAGGACCTGCTGCACCCCAGCAAACACGTCTACAAGACCTACCAGGCGCTCGTGGACGGGCGACTGACCGACCGCGATCTAGAACCGCTCCGCCGTGGCATCGAGCTCGACGACGGCCTGTGCCAGCCGGCAATCTGCCGTGTCATTAACGCGCGCGAGGCCGAGGCAGTGGCGCCGCAAGGCGTCAAGCCCGGCACCACTGCCGTCGAGGTCATCATCCGCGAGGGACGCAAGAATCAGGTCAAGCGCATGCTGAGCAAGATTCATCATCCGGTGATCCGTCTGCACCGCTGCAACTTTGCCGGCCTGGAGCTCAAGGACGTGGCCAAGGGCTCGTGGCGCGAGCTCACCGACCGCGAGGTGCAGATCCTCAAAAGCGGTGGCATCCCGCCCAAACAGGCGAGCGCAAAGCGCAACGGCGACAAGCCCCAAGACACGCCCGCCAGCCGCACGCGTCACCACGGCAGCCACGGCTCCGCACCCAAGCGCAACACCTACCGCGAGCGATACACGGGCTAGGCAACCCGCCGCGCCCCAAAGCCCGCGAACCATACCAGCACGTCAATCATCGAAAGGAAGCATTGCATGATCGTCGCCATCGACGGCCCCGCCGGATCCGGCAAGTCCACCATCGCCAAGGAGATCGCCCGCCAGCTGGGCTTTAACAAGCTCGACACGGGCGCTATGTACCGCGCCGTCACCTTCGCCGCGCTCGACCGCGGCATCGACCTGGACGACGAGGCGGCCATCGACGCCCTCGCCGAGCAGATCGAGATCCGCTTTACCAACGGCACCGGCGAGGACACGCGCCTGACCATTGACGGCCAGGACGCTTCGGCCGCCATCCGCACCCCGCAGGTCGACGCCAACGTGTCCAAGGTCTCGGCCTACCCGGGCGTGCGCGCCGCCATGCTCATCCACCAGCGCCGCGCCGCCGAGGACCGCGATATCGTCGCCGAGGGTCGCGACATTGGAACCGTCGTGTTCCCTAACGCGCAGGTCAAGGTCTTCCTGACCGCCGACCCGCGCGAGCGCGCCCGCCGCCGCGTGCTGCAGCGTCACCAAAACGATGCTCAGCCGCTCACGTCCGAGCAGCTCGAAGCCGAGGTCGACGAGACCCTCGACGCCCTTAAGCAGCGCGACAAGCTTGACAGCAGCCGCGAGGTCGCCCCGCTCGTGCCCGCCGAGGACGCCGTGCACGTCGACTCCACCGCCCACACCATCGACGAGGTCGTCTCGATAATCGAGGACCTTATCAACCAAAGGAGGTAGCCCATGCGCCTGTTTCAGCAGACGCCCGAGGACTATTACAACGCCCCCTACGCCGAGTTTCCAGCGCTCATCCGCGGCACCGTCGTCGTAGTCATGGCCATCCTTTGGGCCTTCTCCAAGCTCATGTGGCGCTGGAAGGTCGAGGACGCCGATCTTCTGTTTGAGCGCCAGGAAGGCCGCGGCAGCGTGGTCATCTGCAACCACACCTCGATGGCCGAGCTCTTGGCCGTGGAGACGGCGCTGTTCTTTGGGGGCCGCCGCATTCGTCCCATCTTTAAGTCCGAGTTCGCCAAGAGCAAGATTGTGCGCTGGGCCTTTAGCCGCGTTGGCGGCATCCCCGTCGAGCGTGGAACTGCCGATATGAAGTGCCTGCGCGCCGCCCAGCATGCGCTGCAGCGCGGCGAGGACGTCCTGATCTTCCCCGAGGGCACACGCATCCGCTCGCGCGAGATCAAGCCCGAGGTCCACGGCGGCTTTGCGCTCATCGCCCAGATGGGCAAGGCGCCCGTCAACCCGCTCGCCATCTGCGGCTGGTCCGACATCACGCCCGCAGGCAAAAAGCTCATGCGTCCCAAGAAGTGCTGGATCCGCGCCGGCAAGGCCGTCTCGCTTTCCGACGCTCCGGCTGGGCTTAAGCGCACGGAGCGCCTGGAATGGTTTGAGTCCGAGGCCATGAACCGCGTCTACGCTATGCGAGACGAGCTGTGCGCCGAGCATCCGGGCAGGTTCTAGCCATGAGCGAGAACGTTACGAACACTGCCGCGACCGCGTCCGACCAGGCAACAGCGACTACCATCGAGATTGCAGCCCACGCCGGCACTTGCTACGGCGTACAGCGCGCGCTCGACATGGCGCTGGCCGCCGCGCCGCAGGCAGGGGAGAGCACTCAGGTCCATACCTTGGGTCCGCTCATCCATAACCCCATCGTGGTGCGCGAGCTTGCTGAGGCAGGCGTTGGCCTGGCCGAGACCCTGGACGACGCAGCATCGGGTACCGTGATCATCCGCGCACACGGCGTAGTGCCGCAGGTGATCGATGCTGCCCGCAAGCGCGGCCTCAACGTGGTCGATGCCACCTGCCCCTACGTGAAGAAGGTCCATGTGGCGGCCGAGCGCCTGGTGCGCGAGGGCTACCGTGTGATCGTCGTGGGCGAGCCGGGGCACCCCGAGGTCGAGGGCATTCTAGGCCACGCAGGCGACGATGCGCAGGTCGTGAGCTGTGCCGCTGACGCCAACGCCTTGTCGCTCAAGGGCAAGGTAGGCCTCGTCGTGCAGACCACCCAGACCGCGCAGAACCTCGCCGAGGTCGTGGCGGCTATCACCCCGCGCGTGCAGGAGCTGCGTGTGATCAACACCATCTGCGCCGCCACGAGTGAGCGTCAACAGGCAGCAGCCACACTTGCCAACCGCTGCGACTGCATGGTCGTCGTGGGCGGCAAGAACTCGGGCAACACCCGCCGCCTGGCTCAAATTTGCGCAGACGCCTGCGAGCACACGCATCACATCGAGGAAGCTTCCGAGCTCCAGGGCGCGTGGTTTACCGACGCTCACCACATCGGCATCACCGCCGGAGCCTCCACCCCGCAAGAACACATCGAGCGCGCCGTCGAGCGCATCAAGGAGCTTTACCGCTAACCATGGACCAGACCGTACCCGCATACGCCGCCGAGGTGGCCGATTACGGGCGCAGCCGCGACCCCGAGCCGGGTGAGGGCGCGCTCGTAAAGAACGTGCGTCCCGAATCGCCCGCATGGGATGTGGGTATCGAGCCGGGCATGCGCGTGCTCACGGTCAACGGCGAGCAGCTCACCGACATGATCGTGTGGCTCTGGGAGGCAGACGACGACACCGTCGACCTCGAGGTTTTCGACCCGCGCGACAACAGCGTCACCCCCGTCGAGCTCGACCGCTTCCCGGGAGAGGACTGGGGCCTTGAGTTCGATGGCCCCATCTTCGACGGCATGCGCACCTGTGTAAACGCCTGCGTGTTCTGTTTTATGACGATGCTGCCCAAGGGCGGCCGCTCCACGCTCTACATTCGCGACGACGACTACCGCCTGAGCTTTTTGCAGGGCAACTTTGTCACGCTCACGAACCTTACCGACGAGGACGTGCAAAACGTCATCCAACGCAACATGAGCCCCATGAACGTGTCGGTCCACGCCGTGAGCCCCGATGTCCGCCGACGCATGATGGGCCGCAACGCCCAGCGCGGCATGGATGTGCTCGAGGCCATCATGGCCGCCGGCATCGAGATTCACGCGCAGATCGTGTTGTGCCCCGGCATGAACGACGGCGAGGAGCTGGAAAAGACCCTGCGCTTTTGCGAGGAGCACGAGCAAATCACAAGCCTGGGCATTGTGCCGCTCGGTTTTACCAAGCATCAGAACCGTTTTAGCTGGTCCTACAGCGACAAGCCCGAGCTAGCACGCGAGACCATTGCCATGATCCGTCCCTACCAGGATCGTGCCTACGAACGCTTTGGCCGCCACACCTTCCAGATGAGCGACGAGTTCTATCTGGACGCCGGCATCGATCCTCCCGAGGCAGACTTTTACGACGGTTACCCGCAGTACTACGACGGCATCGGCATGATCCGCTCGTATCTGGACGAGACCGACGACGTGCTGACTACCGACGCCGAGCGTCTGGCCCGCGTCCGCGAGGCCGTCGCCGCCCGCAACCAGCGGCTTCTATGTCTCTCAGGCGCCAGCGCACGCGACACCGTGGCGCGCTTTGTGGAGTCGCCGTATGGTCTCGCCGGCACCGTCACAGCCATCAAGAACCGCTACTTTGGCGGCAATGTGGACGTGACCGGCCTCATCGTCGCGTGTGACATCTTGGAGCAGCTGCCCCAAGACCTGTCGGGGGTTATGCTCTTTGTGCCTAAGCTCATGTTCAACGCTGACGGCATGACGCTTGACGAGTATCATCGTGACGATTTACTCGCAAGCCTTACCAGTCGCGGCGCCGAGGTTCATGTGGTGTCGACCATGCCGCATGAGCTGCTCGATACCCTGGAACACATCCTTGGCATTGTGCCCGCAGACTCTAACACTTCCACTGACCCTACCCATTAAAGGAGAGCAGATGAAACCTATCGTCGCCGTCGTCGGACGCCCCAACGTGGGCAAGTCCACGCTCGTTAACCGCCTGGCCCAGACCTCGGACGCCATCGTCCACGAGTCTCGCGGCGTCACGCGCGACCGCTCGTACCACACGGCCGATTGGAACGGCCGCGAGTTCACCATCGTCGACACGGGCGGCATCGAGCCGCTCAAGAGCGATGACGTGTTTGCCACGTCCATCCGCGACCAGGCGCTCGCCGCCGCCGAGGAAGCCGCCGTCATCCTGTTTGTGGTCGACGGCCGCACCGGCGTCACCGAGGAGGATGAGTCGGTCGCCCGCATGCTCAAGCGCTGCGACAAGCCGGTCTTTCTACTGGTGAACAAGCTCGACAACCCCGATCGCGAAAACGACAGCATCTGGGAGTTCTATTCGCTCGGCATCGGCGAGCCCACGCCGCTCTCGGCCCTGCATGGCCACGGCACGGGCGACCTGCTCGATGACATCGTGGCCCTGCTTCCAAAGGAAGAGGACGAGGTCGCCGATGAGTTCCCCGACGCGCTGAACGTCGCAATCATCGGCCGCCCCAACGCCGGTAAGTCTTCGCTGTTCAACCGCATCCTGGGCGCCGACCGCTCTATCGTGTCCAACATTGCCGGCACGACGCGCGACGCCATCGACACCGTCGTGGAGCGCAACGGCAAACACTACCGCATGGTCGACACCGCGGGCATTCGCAAGAAGAGCACCGTGTACGAAAACATCGAGTACTACTCGATGGTCCGCGGCCTGCGCGCCATCGACCGCGCCGACGTGGCGCTGCTCGTCGTTGACGCCTCCGTGGGCGTTACCGAGCAGGACCAGAAGGTCATGGGCCTTGCCATCGAGCGCGGTTGCGCCATCGTGGTGCTGCTCAACAAGTGGGACCTGCTCGACGACGACCGTAAGCGCGAGGCCTGCATGGAGACCATCGACCGCCGTCTGGGCGTCATGGCTCCCTGGGCCCAGTACCTGCGCATCTCTGCCCTCACTGGCCGCAGCGTAGAGAAGATCTGGGCAATGGTAGACGCTGCCGAGAAGACGCGCTCGCAGAAGATTAGCACCTCACGCCTCAACACGTTCCTCACCGACCTGCGCGAGTTCGGTCATACCGTGGTGGACGGCAAGCGCCGCCTGCGTATGCACTACGTGACCCAGACGGGCGTCAACCCGCCGACGTTCACGTTCTTCGTCAACCACAGCGACCTGGTCAACGACACCTACCAGCGCTACGTAGAGAACCGCATGCGCTCGACCTTCGACTTTGCCGGCACGCCCATTCGACTCTTCTTTAGGAAGAAGGAGCAAAAGGATGCATAATCCGATTCTTCTGACCGCCATCTGCGCCGTGATCTCGTTCTTTATCGGGGCGATTCCGTTTGGCCTGATCTTGGGCCGCGTGTTCAACCACACCGACATTCGCAAGGCGGGCTCCGGCAACATCGGCACCACCAACGCCCTGCGTGTGGCCGGCCCCAAGGTGGCCGCGCTCACGCTGCTGCTCGACTGCCTTAAGGGCGCCATTTGCGTCCTTATCGCGCGTCCGCTCATCGCGAGCGTGGGCTATGGATTTCCGCCGAGCATTATGGCCCCCGGCGCCGCTGGCGACTGGATGCTCGGCGTCATCTGCCTGGCAGCCGTGTGGGGCCACATCTTCTCGCCTTACCTCAACTTCCACGGCGGCAAGGGTATCGCAGTTGGTCTGGGTGTCATCCTCGCCTGGTACTGGCCTATTGGCCTGTCGCTGCTGGGCATGTTTATCGTGGCCGTCGCCATCACCAAGTTTGTGTCGGTGGGCTCGCTTGCCGCTGCCATCGGTCTTCCCATCGCTGCCTGCGCGGTCTTTCCGTACAGCAGCCTGGGACTTAAGTTTTGCATGGCGATGATCGGCATCACCGTGGTGTGGGCCCATCGTGCGAACATCAAAAAGCTCATGACCGGTAAGGAGTCCAAGCTCTCGTTTACCAAGCGCGTCACCGAGCCCGACGATAAGTAGGAGAGAGTCATGAATGTTGCGCTGATTGGCTCCGGCTCCTGGGGAACCGCCGTCGCCGGCCTTGCCGCCGCGCGAGCCGAGCGCGTGACCATGTGGGCCCACAGCGAGCAGACGGCCGCCGGCATCAATGGCGAGCACCGCAACCCCCGGTATTTGATGAGCTACGAGCTGCCCGGCAACGTCGTCGCCACCACGGACCTGGTACAGGCGCTCGACGGCGCCGAGGCCATCATCTTCGCCGTTCCTTCGACGCACCTTCGCAGCGTGTGCCACCAGGCCGCGCCCTTTATCGCAGCCAATACCCCGGTGCTCTGCCTCACCAAGGGCATTGAGCCCGAGTCCGACCTGCTCATGAGCGAGGTCATCGCCAGCGAGATCGGCAACGAGGCGCGCGTGGCGGCGCTCTCGGGCCCCAACCATGCCGAGGAGATCTGCCGCGGCGGGCTTTCTGCCGCCGTCATCGCCAGCAAAGATCCGCAGATAGGGGAGACCTTTAAGGACCTGCTCCTGTCCACGGCCTTCCGCATTTATCTGTCGCAAGACATGACCGGTGTCGAGGTCTGCGGCGCCATGAAAAATGTCATCGCGATCGTATGCGGCATCTCCGCCGGCACCGGTGCGGGCGACAACACGCTTGCCCTTATCATGACGCGCGGCCTAGCAGAGATCAGCCGACTGGTGCACGCCCGCGGCGGTCAAGCTATGACCTGCATGGGACTCGCCGGCATGGGCGACCTCATTGCCACCTGCACCTCGGAGCATTCGCGCAACCGCACCTTTGGCTACGAATTTGCCCACGGCGTATCGCTCGACGAGTATCAGACGCGCACGCATATGGTGGTCGAGGGCGCCGTCGCGGCCCGCAGCGTCAGCGAGCTTGCCCGTTCACTGGGCGTAGACATTCCGCTCACCTTTGCCGTGGAGCAAACGCTCTACAACGGTGTTACTTTGGATAGGGCGCTCGAGATTCTCACCGACCGCGTCCCCTCCCAAGAGTTCTACGGACTCACCGACTAGCGCAGAAAGGCTTCTACCATGGGTTCCATCAAAATCGCTCCGTCCGTCCTTTCGGCCGACATGGCCAACCTCAAGGGCGAGCTCGACAAGATCGCAGGCGCCGACTACGTGCATTTCGACGTTATGGACGGTCACTTTACCGGCAACCTCACCTTTGGCGTTGACATCCTCAAGGCCGTCAAGCGCTCCACCGACGTGCCGGTCGATGCGCACCTGATGGTGTCAAACCCCGACGAGACCATCGATTGGTACGCCGATGCCGGTGCCGACATGATCACCGTGCACTACGAGGCTTCCACGCACCTGCACCGCACGCTCACCCATCTGCAGCAACGCGGCGTCAAGGCCGGCGTGGTGCTCAACCCCGCCACGCCCGTCTGCGTACTCGAGAGCATCATTGACGTCGTCGATATGGTGCTGCTGATGAGCGTGAACCCCGGCTTTGGCGGCCAGAGCTTTATCCCGGGCACCATCGCAAAGATCCACGAGCTCAAGGCCATGTGCGAGCGCCACGGCGTTTCGCCCCTCATCGAGGTCGACGGCGGCATCTCTTCCAAGAACATCGCCGAGGTCGTCAAGGCCGGCGCCAACGTGCTCGTAGCCGGCTCTGCCGTATTTAAGTCCGAAGATCCCGCCGCCGAGGTTGCGCTGCTGCAAAAGCTGGGCAACGAGGCCGCACAGGAGGCATAAACCCTTATGACCGCAGGTCAAAACCGCATACCCGTGAATCTTGACTATGCCGCCTCGACGCCCATGCGCGCCGAGGCGCTCCTTGCGCAGCGCGAGTACGACGACAGCGAGCTTGCCGGCGTCAACCCCAACTCGCTGCACTCGCTTGGCCGCAAGGCCGACGCACGTCTGGAAATCGCCCGTCGCGAGATCGCCCGTAGCTTTGGCGCACGCGTCCGTCCGTCCGAGGTTATCTTGACCAACGGCGGTACCGAAGCAAACCAGCTGGCGCTCCTCGGACTTGCCGAGGGCGCTCGTCAGCGCGATCGCAAGCGCGATCGTGTAATCGTTTCGGCCATCGAGCACGATTCGATTCTGGACAACCTGCCGCTGCTGCGTGCCGCCGGCTTTACCGTCGACCTGGTGCAGCCCTGCCGTTCTGGCTACATTGAGCCTGCCGCGCTTGTCGAGCTGCTTGGTGATGACGTGGCACTCGTGAGCATTATGATCGCCAACAACGAGACCGGCGTGGTACAGCCCATTCGCGAGCTTGCCGCAGCCGCACACGCTGCGGGCGCCTTGTTCCATACCGATGCCATCCAGGGCTATCTGCATATTCCGCTCGATGTCTCCGAACTGGCCGTCGATGCCATGTCCGTCGCTGCGCACAAGATTGGCGGCCCCGTAGCCTCCGGCGCGCTCTACGTAAAGACCCGCACGCCGCTGCGTCCCCGCATCTTTGGCGGAGGACAGGAGGCAGGACGTCGTGCCGGTACGCAGGACCTGCGCACGCAGCTTGCCTTTGCCGCTGCTGCCAGCACACTGGCACCCAACGTGGCTCAGGAGCGCGCGACGCTGCAAGGCCTTTCCGACAAGCTCTACGCCACGCTTACGGCCCACCCGCGCATCCACGCCACCATGGGCGACTACACGCAGGCTGACCGTCTGCCCGGCATGGTGTCGATCTACATTGACGGCATGGATTCCGAGGAGCTCATCATCAAACTCGATGCCGCTGGCTTTGAGGTTTCGGCCGGATCTGCCTGCTCGAGCGGAAGCATGGACCCGAGCCATGTGCTCAGCGCCATGGGTATTGGCCGCGAACAGGCCCTGGGTGCACTGCGCATTTCTTTCGATGACCGCGTGAACCCAGCCGACCTGGACGAGTTTGCCCAGACGCTGCTCTCGATCGTGGGTGCCGCATGATCGTCGCCGAGCTTGAGCGCGCGCTGCTGGCACGCTATCCCGAGACCGATGCCGAGAGTTGGGACCATGTAGGACTCTCCGTCGGCAACCCTGCCGCGGAGATTACCTGCGTCGCCTGCGCGCTCGATGCGACCGAGACTAATGTTCGCCGCGCCCAAGAAGCCGGCGCCAACATGCTGCTGACGCATCATCCCATCTATATCAAGGCGCCCGAGGCGTTTTGTCCGTCGGATTCCGCACGCCCCCAATGCAGCGCGGCGCTCTACGAGGCAGCGCGTTGCGGCGTGAGCATTATCTCGCTCCACACTAACCTGGACCGGTCGCACGAAGCCCGCGTCTGCCTGAGCGAGCTGCTGGGTGCCACACCCGTGAGCTCACTGGAGCACTTGGACGACCCCGAGGCCACCGGTCTGGGCGCACTCGCGACACTCAACGACCCCTGCAGCCTGCGCGATCTTGCCACCCGTGCTGCCACGGCCTTCGGCAGCGACCCGCGTGTGTGGGGCGAAGCCGATCGCCCGTGCCGCACCGTCGCCATTTTGGGCGGCTCCCTGGGCGACTTTGGAGAGCTCGCCATCGCCGCGGGCGCGGACGTTGTCGTGACGGGCGAGGCGGGATACCACGTGACGCAAGACCTTGCTTTACGCGGGCTGCCGGTGATCTTGCTCGGCCACGACCGCTCCGAGGAGCCGTTCGTTGATATATTGATGAACTCTGCAGTTGATGCCGGGATCGACCCCCGTCATGCGATTAAAATACTGAACCCTTGCCAATGGTGGACTGTGACAAAAGGAGAGAACTTATGAGCGCCGGCGCTACGCTACTCAAGCTGCAACAGATCGATTTGGAGCTCGCCCGCAACAAGAGCGAACTTGCCAATATGCCGGAGCTCAAGGAGCTCGCTTCCAAGCGCAAGACCTACGTTAAGCTCAAGTCCGAGATGACCAAGCTCTACGCCCAGCGCAAGGATCTGGACATTGAGCTCGACGACCTCAACACTACCGAGATCCAGACCAATAACGCCATCGAGGCCGCCAAGAAGCGTCACGTTGACGGCTCTGACTACCGCGAGGTTCAGGACCTGGAGAACGAGCTCGCCACCCTGGCCAAGCGTCTGGACAAGATCGAGCATACCCGCAAGGACGTCGTCATCGCCCACAAGGAGGCGCTCGACCGCGAGGCTCGCGCGCAGGCCATCATCGCCAAGTTTGAGGAAGGCGTGAAGGCCGACACCAAGGCCGCCCGCGCCAAGGCCGCCGACCTCCAGGCACAGATTGACGCCGCCACCAAGGAGCGCACTGCGCTGGCTGCCACGCTGCCGACCGACGTGCTCACCGACTACGAGCGCCTGCTCAAGCAGTTCCGCGGCCTGGCCGTCGAGACCATCAAGGGCAACATTCCCACCATCTGCCACACCGCACTGCAGGCATCGTCCATGAGCGACCTCAACCACGACGGTAGCGAGATCGCGCACTGCCCGTATTGCCACCGTCTGCTGGTGCTTCCCAGCAAGGAAGCCTAAATGATGACGGCGGCACCCAACAATTCAATGCAACTTGAGGGAAAAACGATCCTGCTGGGCATTACCGGCGGGATCGCCGCCTATAAGTCGTGCAATATCGTGCGCCTGCTGCAAAAGCGCGGTGCACGCGTCAAGGTCGTCATGAGCGAGCATGCCACCGAGTTTGTGGGACCACTTACCTTCCGTGCGCTCACAAACGAGTCCGTTGCCGTGGGCCTATTCGACGATCCCTCCGACCCCATCCACCACATTTCGTTGGCGCAGGAGCCCGACTTGGTGGTCGTGGCGCCCGCGACGGCCAATATCATCGCTAAGATGGCAAGCGGTATCGCCGATGACCTCATCTCCACCACGCTGCTTGCCACGCCGCGACCCATCGTGATCGCTCCGGCCATGAACAATGGCATGTGGAAGGCGCCGGCCACGCAGGCCAATATGGCCACATTGCGCGACCGTGGCGTCCATGTGGTGGGACCCGGTAACGGCTACCTTGCCTGCGGCGACGTGGACACGGGACGCATGAGCGAGTCCGAGGACATCGTCGAGGCCGTCTGCGAGGTGCTGAACCCCGTCCCGCAAGACCTGGCGGGCAAGCGCATCGTAATCACTGCCGGCCCCACGCACGAACCGATCGACCCTGTGCGCTTCATCGGCAACCGGTCGTCGGGCAAGATGGGCATCTCCCTGGCGGGGGAGGCCGCTCGCCGCGGTGCTGCGGTCACGCTTGTGTTGGGCCCGACATCGCTCGATGTTCCCCACGGCTTGGAGTGCGTGCGCGTGCAAACCGCCGCAGAGATGCTGCAGGCGGCGCTGAAAGCCTTCCAGACGGCCGATGCGGCCATTTGTGCGGCCGCCGTCGCCGACTACACGCCCGCGGCCCCTGCCGACCATAAGCTCAAAAAGGCCAACGAGCGCCTGGATCGCATCGAACTGGTCGAGACAGTCGATATCTTGGCCGAGCTCTCGCGCCAAAAGGAAGAGCGCTGTGTAATCGGCTTTGCGGCCGAGACCGATAACGTCGTGGAGTACGCGCAGCGCAAGCTCGCCCGCAAGGGTTGCGATGCCATTATCGCCAACGATGTCTCGCGTGCCGATTCGGGTTTTGGAACCGATACCAACAAGGCCTGGATCGTGAGCACAGCGGGTACGCAAGAACTTCCCGTACTAACAAAACCCC
This sequence comes from Collinsella sp., assembly GCA_019414645.1. Taxonomy (GTDB): domain Bacteria; phylum Actinomycetota; class Coriobacteriia; order Coriobacteriales; family Coriobacteriaceae; genus Collinsella. The sequence continues at coordinate 717 of DXLP01000039.1, read as the reverse complement.
AGCTCGCAGATACAATTTTGGACTTGCTTCAAAATATTTAAAAAAGTTCTTGCGCAAGGGCAAAGTTTCGGGTTATTATACTCCCTGTTGCGAGCGAGAGCAGAGCAACAAACAAAAGCTTCGGGACGTGGCGCAGCTTGGTAGCGCACTTGACTGGGGGTCAAGGGGTCGCTGGTTCGAATCCAGTCGTCCCGACCAGAAGTTTGTAGGTCAGGCACCTAGTGCCTGACCTTTTTTGTTTTAAGCAATTGCTTAATTTTGATTAAGCAACAGGGTGCCAAAAATCTACCTGCGCGATAATCGCTTTTTGCGGTTACTTGCGCGTTTTGCACGCGCTTGAGCCGATTTATTAACGCGACATGAATCTACATACGCGTAGCTGGTATACAGACGAGTACAGGCTGTATTTATCGCGGCGATTTACGCAGATATGGCGACTGTAACGAACTAGTGTGTCGCTGTATTTATTCCAGCAGTTCACTTGATCTGTGGACAAGTGAGCGGTTACAACAAAACGCCAACCAGGATGGACTCCATACGAGGATGCCGCAAAGGTAATGGCGGGGAAGTGCGGCAGGCGCTCTGAGAGCCGCTGTATGCCCCCATTTCTCCTCAACCCGATTACCTGTACAATGAACCTCGAATTGTTTGAGTAATCGCCAAAATCAGAACCACCCTTAAAAAGGGTGGTTTGCTCTTAGGGTATAACCCACGGGC
>DXLP01000038.1 GCA_019414645.1 Collinsella sp. | reverse complement strand
GCGTAGCGGGTGGTTTAAAGCTGGCCGCTGCGCGGCCAGCAGACTAAAGTCTTGAGCAACAAAACGTGCCGCCCCATAAGGGGCGGCACACAAACCAATCTATGAGCCAAAACTCGCTGGCAAGCCCGCGCCGTCAGACCCGCGGCGTATGCCTTTGCCTCGCGCGACTCTGCGAAGCCGTGAGCGAGAGGGAAAGGGATGCGCCGCGGGTCTGACGCCCGGAGCGGTAAGGCCGGCAGTTGCCCTGCGCTCCGTGGTCGGTGGGGGCAGATTACATGCCCGAAAGACCGCGAGCAGCGGTGGCACACAAAAACGCCAAGACTAGAATCACGAGCGAACCGGCAATGTCGGCCACCACGCCCGTAAAACGACGCTCAAACAGCCAGCTCTCAAAGTGCGGGACGACATTGCGCCAAACACGCCACAGCAAGATGCCCATGCCGATAACGCCCGGGATATTGAGCAACAAAATCTCGGAGCACAAGAGGCCGATCAGGTTGCCGGTGGCAAAGCCCGCATCGCCCTCGCAGTATTTGCGATAAATCATGTACAGCATGTACGCCACAAACGGCTGTAGGCACGCAGAGATAAACGCAACCACCATCGAGGGGTCTTGAGAAAAGACATCGGTGAGCTTATCCACACTCGTGGCATCCTTAGAGGCCAGGAACAGACCAATGACTACAACAGGCACCACGCCCAAGATGACCTCGACCATCGTAAACAGTTTGGCAGTCAGGTCTTCGCTCGCCGTATTCAAATGAGGCGCCCACTCAGGATGAGCATGTGCGCCGACCTTCTTGTCCTTCTCGGCACGATCGGCCTTTTTGCCCTCAGGGACCCGACGACCAGGATCCTTGCGAGTCCCCGCCGCAGCAACCCGAGCCCGAGACTTCTTACCCATAACCAACACCTCACAAGAGGAAACGAATAGCCAACGCTACCTAGTGTACCCCACCCAAGAACGGTACCGTCCCAACCAATCCCCACACAAAACGTGCCGCCCCAAAAGGGGCGGCACACAAACTTTAATATCAGCTTTTCTGTAGCGAGCACGCAACGACCCAACGCCGGGGCGCAGGGCGGGGAAATACCTTTGCCTCGCGCGACCCTGCGGAGCCGTGAGCGAGAGGGAAAGGTATTTCCCCGCCCTGCGCCCCGCAGTCCACGTTCGTATCGGCGCTAGTAGTTCACCACCTGCTCCTCAAAGTACGCCTTCGGGTGGTTACACACCGGGCACACCTCAGGCGCCTCGGCACCAACGTGCAGGTGCCCGCAGTTCAGGCACTTCCACACCTTCACGCCCTCACGCTCAAACACCTCGCCCGACTCGATGCGCTCGACGAGTTTGTTGTAGCGCTCCTCGTGGGCCTTCTCGACGGCGGCGACGCCACGGAACTTCTCGGCGATCTCGACAAAGCCCTCCTCCTCGGCGGTCTTGGCGAACTCGTCGTACATCGTGGTCCACTCGTAGTTCTCGCCCGCAGCGGCGTCGCGCAGGTTGTCCAGAGTGCCCGGAACGGCGCCGTCGTGCAGATACTTAAACCACAGCTTGGCGTGCTCGGACTCGTTGCCCGCCGTCTCGGCAAAAATATTCGAGATCTGAACGTAGCCGTCCTTTTTGGCCTTGGATGCATAGTAGCGATACTTGGTGTGTGCCTGGGACTCACCGGCAAAAGCGGTCTCGAGGTTCTTCTTGGTTTGGGAATTCTCAAAATCCATAGGTGTACTTCCCTTCAACGCATGCCGCCCACAGACTTTGAGCGGCCTTGCTTTAAGGATGCCCTCATGCCGAGAATTTAAACCTTACAATCCCGTTCTTCAGATTCGAGTGAGCTACACACTCAGCCAACGATCGCCCTCGGAGCCGCAAAAGCCCTCGCGCTCCAGATCGGCAAGAATGCTTGCGACCAGCTCGCGCTCGACCGGCTCTCGGCCGGCTGCCGTCTCCATCTCGTTAACGCCTGCAACGGCTTCATCGAGCGTAATACCTGCCGGTTGTCCATCGCGCGCCGCCAGCAGCATGCGCACGATGTGGGCGCGCTTTTGGCGACGCGAGCCCTCAAACTTGGACTGACGGCTATAGCCCGCCGACCGCCTGGACGGATTGGGCAACGTCTTTTTTAGATATGCGCCGTAATCTAGCAACGCGTAATACCACGCGCGCGGCGTGTCGGCATCATCGAGCGGCACGGCAAAGGGAGCGATCTCGTCCGCCGACGCACCGGGGGCCGCCGGACAGGCCGCCTGAATCAGCGGCACCAGCTCGCGATCGGGAACAGCCGGCACGTCGGGAAAGAAATGATGCAGAAAGACCGTGCGCACGTTGGTCTCCAGATACACACCCGGAAGATCAAACGCAAACGCACGGATGCCCTGCGCCGTCGCCGGGCCAATACCAGGAAGAGCGACCAAGTCACGCGTCTCACGCGGAAACTCCCCGTCCCAGTCCTCTACAACGCGCTGAGCGGCCTTGTGGAGCGCCAGAGCGCGTCGGTTGTAGCCCATCCCCTGCCAAGCGTCCAAAACATCGGAAGGAGCGGCCTGAGCGAGCGCCAGAACGGTCGGAAAGCGATCGAGCCACGCCGGCATGCGCGTCTCCACGCGCGGCACCTGCGTCTGTTGCAGCATGACCTCGGAAAGCCAGATGATATACGGGTCGCGCGTGCGGCGCCACGGAAGGTCGCGATAACGCAGGACCCCTTCCGAACGAATCATCGAACGAAAGGGGTCCTGAATCATGGCAATGCTCCTTATGCTGCGCTATTCCTCCCGGCAAGCGCACGCGCAGGTGGCGTACTCGGGAAACGCATCGCGGTCGGCGAACTTGGGATCAACAGCCGGGAACTGGCGATGGGCGACAATATCGCCGAGCGAAACGGAATCGAGATAGTCGCGCATCAACGCCTGGGCTCCGGCCCACAGGGGATGATAGCAGCACGTGCCCATGCGCGCACAGTCGCCGTCAGGCGCGGTGCAGTCGTTCATAACCATGGGGCCCTGAACAGCCTCGACGACCTGGCGGATGGTGACATCGTCCGGACTGACCTTGAGACGCATGCCACCGTGAACGCCACGCAGGCTCTCCACAATACCGGCCTGGACCAAACCGTGCTGAATCGAGCGGGCAAACGAATACGGGACATTGACCTCTTCGGCAGCGGTGCGAACAGAAAGCAAACGCTCCGGATCCTCGGCAAGCATCGCCAACATACGAAGGGCGTAATCAGTCTTCCTCGATATGTCCATTTTTCCCCTTTCAAGGAATAGGAACAGCTCGAACGAGCTCCGGGGCCGAGCTTACGTCGAGACGTCAATGACCGTATGGACGCCCAAATAGCAAAACGGGTGTCCACTGAATGCCGCGTTTGAAGCCTCTTGCATCAAAAACGGCCCACAGTGCAATTCAGTATAACCTAACCCCCTGCTTCGTTGAACAGGTGTTGCGCAACAAACGTCTTGTTTGAGCACATGTCTTAAACGGAGCTTGTCCGGGAATTGGAAGGATTTGGTTTTGGGCGAAAGGTACCGATGGGATCAAGGTCCTATCAAACGCAAAAAGCCACATCCGAAGACGTGGCTTTAATTACGTTGGCGGGAAGTACGGGGCTCGAACCCGCGACCTCCGACGTGACAGGCCGGCGCTCTAACCAAACTGAGCTAACTCCCCAGGCAGACGTTCGCGTTTGTTTCCGCTCGCGTGCGCTGCGGGGATTAGTATACACAGAAGTCTGTCCGCCGCGCAACAACTTTTTTGAAAAAATTTTTTGGCTGTCCGGGAGGGTCTCCGGGGCTGAGGGCGGGGGTTAAGTTTGCTGCTCTACAGTCCTGCGCAAGACGGAAAGCACATTAAGTGCTTTCCTTTGCGTGCGGAACTCGCGACAAACTTAACCCCCGCCCTCAGCCCCGGAGACCCTCCCTGCCGTAACATTATTCAACCAGTTTTGCGGGCGTGCGCCGCTGCGCGGCTAGCCCGCGTGCTCCTCGGCGGGATTGGTCTGATGGATTTTGTTGAACTTTGACCTTTGGCTCAAAGAAAACGGGGGACGCATCTGCATCCCCCGTTTTTGTTGCGGTTAGTCTAAGTCAATAAATTTGGTGCTCAGGATCTTGCCTTCCTTGACGAGCATTCTGGCCATGGTGGGGCCTCGGGTGCCTCTGGGGTAGCTGGCGCTGCCAGGATTGAGGACTAGGCAGCGGCCTACTTGGGCTTCTTTGGTTACGTGGGTGTGACCGTTGATGGCTACGTCTACGGATCCCACGGGCAGATCTTCACGGTAGTGGGCTACGGCGAATTTGAGGCCTTCGTAGGTGAAGATGGCCAGACGGTCTACATCCGGGCCGTAGTCGCGGTAGTAGTCGTTGTTTCCTAGGACCGCTCGCACGGGGGCGATGGTGCATAGATGCTCGTAATCCATCTCTGAGGTGAGGTCTCCGGCGTGGATGATCAGATCTGCGCCCTTGAGCTCGTCCAGAAGCGTGGGCGAAAGATAGCCGTGGGTGTCCGAGATGATGTCGATGCGCTTGGCGCTTGCACTGTTCATGGGATCCCTTCTGCAAAACCGATTCGACGTATATACAAAAAGCCCCACGGCTCCGCAGACAATTGGTCTACAGGGCTGCGGGGCCAGTGTGCTAGAGACTCAGGGCCTTCTTGAGCGGCACAACGCGGCGGCGCGAGACCGGCACGCGTTCGTCGACGCCTGTAATGCCCAGTTGGATAGCGCCCGAGGGCACCGTCTCGACATCTGTGACGCACGCCAAGTTGACGATATAGCGGCGATGAACGCGAAAGAAGCCAAAGTCGCAAAGCTTGGCCTCGAACTGCGCCAGCGAAGTCGTCGAAAGAAAACGATCATCGACGGTATAGATACAGGAGTAATCGTCCTTGGCCATGATGAAGCGAATGTCATCCACGGGGATGAGGACCTTGCGGCCGCCCTTTTCCACCGGAATGCGCTCGATGGTGGCTTTGCTGTCCGTGACGGGCTTGGCGTGCTGCATGACCTTCTCGATCGCGCGATCCAGGCGTGCCTCCTCAACCGGCTTCATGAGGTAATCGACGGCATCTACGTCGAACGCCTCGACGGCATGATCGCTATACGCGGTCACAAACACAATCGCCGGCGGATTCTTAAGCTTATGCAGCGCCTCGGCAAGCTGCAGACCAGAAGCACCGGGCATCGAGATATCGAGAAATACGACATCGACGCGGCTTTCCATCAACATCTCAATGGCGGAGCGGACGCTCGACGCCTCAGTGATCGTGCCGATCTTGCCCGTCTGCTCGAGCAAGAAGCGAAGTTCCGAACGGGCCGGGGCCTCATCATCCACAATCATCGCACGCAGCATAGGGATTAAACCTTTCGTCAACAAACTACGCTGGGCATCCGCCGCTCGGCGTTGAGCCCATAGCCTTTTATTTTACTCTTGAATGTCAAAGATGCTCTCTGACAAATCAAGATGCAGGAGCACTTTGGTGCCCTTGCCCGGCGCCGATTCGACGCGCGTATAAGAGTGCGGTCCATAAAAGCGATGGATGCGCTCAGAAATATTGTGCATGGCCACGCCGGCGCCGCCGCCTTGCGGGGAACTGGCATCGGGGCGGGCGGAGCGCTCATCAAACAGCCTGGCGGCGGTGCCCTCGTCCATGCCCACGCCGTTGTCGGCCACGGCAATCAGGATTGCGTCGTCGCCGTCTTGATGGACGGTCACATCGATCTGCAGGGCATCGCCATCGCCCATGCCATGCCGCACGGCGTTCTCGACAATGGGCTGGATTACAAAGGCCGGGACCAACGTGTCCTCGACATCCTCGGAGACATCGAAGGTCGCCAGTACGCGGTCCTCGCCAAAACGCGCCTTCTCAAACGTCAGGTAGCGCTTGGTCTGGGCAACCTCGCGCGAGACCGGGATAAGCGACCCCGAGTTGTCGAGCGTGGCGCGATAGAACGAGGAGAACTCGCGCAGCAGCTCGCGGGCACGCAGCGGGTCGGTACGCGTAAACGACGCGATGGTGTTGAGCGTGTTGAACAGAAAGTGCGGGTTGATCTGCGCCTGCAGGGCACGCACCTCGGCACGTGCCGTCAGTTCCTTTTGCACCTCGAGCTCGTGGATGGCGAGCTGCGTGGACAGGATCTCGGCAAAACCCGAGGCGAGCGCATACTGGGTACGGTCGACAGCACGCGGGGTCTTGTAGTAGAACTTGAGCGTGCCGACGGTGCGGTCGCCCACCTTGATGGGCGCGATGATGCCGGCGGGAACATGGTTGTGCGAGCCATCCGAACCCACCACGTCCACTACGCGGTTGAACGACTGCACGATGCCGTGCTCAATGACGTAGCGCGTGGCAAGCGTATGGATGGGCGAATCGGGCAGCAGCTTTTCCTCGAACTCGCCCGCGCAGGCCAGCACGTTGCTCTCATCGGTGATGGCAACGGTCATGGCACGTGTCTCGGGCAGGATACGCCGGCACACCAAAAGCGCCGATTCCTGCGTCAGGCCGCCCTTAATGTCCTCGAGCATGGCCGAGGCAACCGAGAGCGTCTCCTCGGTGTACTGGGAGCGTACCGAATCGGGATTGAGCGTCAAATAGATAAAGATGCACAGGAAGATGCACAGCAGCGCACAGGCGATCACCGTGGCAATCGGCTCAATGCCAGTCGCCAGGGCAAAGATAAAGTACACCAACACGCAAACGGCGCAGACAACGGCGATGATGCGAAAGATTGAAATTGAATTATCGCGCTGGGCGCGGCGGTCGATCATTCAGCCCCTCCAGGATGCTAATCAGTTGTGCGTCGCGCCAAAGTTCGTCCATGATCTTGGGCCAGAAACTCTGAAAACGCAGGTAGCTTGCGGCGTTTTGGCGGGCATAGGTCTTGGCCTCGTCAATACCATGACGCCAGATGCGCAGATATCCCTCGTGCTCGCGGGTAAACATACTGCGAACCATGGCGGTCTTGCGCACGCGGTCGTCGAGCTCGCGCGAGATCCACGGACCCGGATAGGGCATGAGTGATGCGGCCGTAACCGGAATGAGCTCCTTTTGGTGCGCAGCGAACGTCAGCTTGGCCCGCTCGTAGTACCAACGGTACACGTCCTGCATAAAGCGCGGCGAGCGCTTCTCGGACTCGGGCGGCAGGTGGCGCACGGTCCACTCGTTGTCGAACCACACGTCGTAGCCAAACATGCGCATGTTAAAGAGATAGTCCAGATCCTCGCCGCGGGTAATAAACGGGTCGAACGCCACGCGGGTAAACGCACGGGCATGCAGGGCCATCAGGCCGCCGCACACGTAATTGGAACGCGAGATGCGGGTGCCCGAGAGCGCCTTTTTCATCCAGCGATTGAACTCGATACGCTTGGTCCACCAGCGATGGCAAATGCCCGCTTTGTCCGTGGGAGCCAGCGGCGACCCGTCGCGATCGTAAAAGTATCCGCTCTTGACTAAAATCGGCAGGCCCTGACGCGTCTGTTGGCCCAGTGCATAGGTCGCACGCTTCATAAAGTCGGCATCGATGACGGTCTCGTCGTCATCCAAAAACACAACCGCGTCGTGCCCCAGCACCGCCGCGCAAGCAAGACCCATGTTGCGGATGGCGCCGTAGCCGCGCAGGCTCACGCACTCGCCCGAGCCTTTGGGCGCAATCTGCGCCACGCGGTCGGCAACACGCGAAGCCTGAGTATTGGTAACGATGGTGACCTTAAGTGAGGGATGCGCATTAACGATTTCGTGCACGCGATGGGATACGTCGGCCGTGGCAGAAACCGGACAGACCACCAAGAGAATGATGCGCGGAATGTCGCGCACCTGTTCGAGCGAAGTCAGGCAGCGATCGAGTTCCGAGTTGGCGGCATTGAGCGACGTCGAGTGATCGTAGGTGCCGGGAGCGTTTGCTTGGGTATCATCGCCCGCCCAATACGTTGGAATCACGACTGTGGCGTTCATGCCTTACCCTCCCTGCAACACAAAAACGGGACGCCGCCAAACACAGGCGACGCCCCGCGACCTAGCTGATTCCATCATACCCACTTGGGCAAATCATTGCTCGCAAGTCGCAATGTTTATTGCGGATAACCCCAAAAGAGTACCGTGGACAGGCACAATAGCCGCTCGCTCCTATGCGGCATGCCCTGCCGCCCGAGTCATGCGGGACAGGCGGACCAGCAGCATAAAGCCAACGACCAGCAGCACACCAATGGAAAGGACGCCCAGCGACGGGTTGCCGGTCAGCGAGGTGACGACCGACACCAGGAAGGTGCCCATAACGCTTGCATAACGACCGAAGATGTCAAAGAAGCCGTAGTACTCGTTGGACTTTTCCTTGGGGATAATGCGGCCAAAGTAGCTACGGCTGAGCGCCTGCACGCCACCCTGGAACAGGCCGACCATAATGGCAAGCACCCAGAATTCAAAGGCGGTCTTTAGGAAGAACGCGGCGAACAGCACAATGCCCATGTAGGCGGCGACCGCCACCAAGATCATGTTGAGCGTGCCCACGCGTCCGGCGAGCTTGCCGTAGATGATGGCGGATGGAAAGGCCACGAACTGCGTAACGAGCAGCGCAAGCACCAGCTGCGTCGAATCGATGCCCAAGGCCGATCCGTAACTGGTGGCCATGGAAATGACCGTGTGCACACCGTCGATATAGAAGAAGAACGCGATCATGTAGACCAGCACGGTCTTGTTGTGGGCGATCTCGCGCATGGTGTGTCCGACCTCGGAGAACACACCGCCCACGATGTGGCCGATAGTGTCCTCGGGACCGCGCTCGCGACCGTACTTTTGCTTATAGGTGCGAATGAGCGGCAGGGTAAAGATGAGCCACCAGGCACCAGTGATGATAAACGACAGACGCGTCGCCAGCATGGTAGGGACGCCAAGAGCGGGGCCACCCATGATGAGCGCCAGGCAGATGACGAACGGCACGGTGGAACCGATGTAGCCCCAGGCATAGCCCGAGCTGGACACGGCGTCCATGCGCTCGTCGGTGGTAATGTCGGGCAGCATGGCGTCGTAGAACGTCATAGAAGAGTTAAGGCCGATGGTGCACAGCACGTACACGGTCAAAAATGCCATGGCGGACATTGGGATAGCCTGCGCCAGGCAAAGCACCAGGCCCGTGAGGAAGAAGCCCAAGAAGAACTTGATCTTGTTGCCGGCGTAGTCGGCAAGCGCGCCCAGAATGGGCATGAGCATGGCGATGACCAGCGAGGCGATCGTCTGTGCATTGCCCCAGGCGACCACCAGGTCGGCCGAAGAAGCGCCGGTATTGATGGCGTTAAAGTAAATGGGCACCACCGAGGTATTGAGCAGCACGAGGGCCGAATTGCCCACATCATACATAACCCAGTTACGCTCGAGCTTGGTGTATTTCATGGACAGGGACCCTTCGTATTCGCCCGATATGCAGTTAGTTCATCGTACCCCAATTGTCCAGAACCGCCGGTAAGGATTCGGCAAAGGGGCACGCACGAGCCCTATTCCTCGCGGTCGAACTCCTCATCGGCATTGAGCACGCGACCGCTGTAGTTGACGTGACTGGTCACGGCATCCATGTCACCGGTCTCGATAAAACGTGCGACCGTGCACTCGTAATCGACCAGCGCGCGATCAAAGACCTCGGGGAAACTCTCGTTCGAGACCTCGTCGGTAAAGGGATTCTTCCATGTCAGATGGCCCAGGTTACCGGTGCGCTCGGGCAGCTCCGTCGTCACGCGATGGGCAAGGCCGTCGAGCAGCGAGTAGTCGTGCACCAAGCCCTCAACCAGCGAGATCGCGCGCGTCTTTGCGGAGCCGGCCGGCTCAATCGCGCGGTAAAGTCGCTGCATATTGGCAACGGCAGCACCGTACTCCCCCGCCGGAATGTCAATGCCATACACGCGTCCGGCAACATAGCTCATCAGCACGCCGGCCACGCGATTGATGCGATCGGTGGTGACGATCTCGCCCGCCGGCGGGTAATCGTCGACCGTAGCGCCATCGCGTTTAAGCTGCAGCATCAGTACATCCAGGTCGCTCTCGATCACGGCATGGACCTGACTGCTCGAATCCTCAAGCTCTGAATCGGACTCCACGATGCCAAACTGCTGCTCATAGACAAAGGGATGGGCGTTGCGGTCGAGCACGTAATGAGACAGCAGGCCCAACGCAAAGGCGCGACCCAAGCTGGCATCGCGCGGCTGCAGGTGCGACACGCCGTCGCGCAGGCACGCGAACTGGCGAGACATGCGCGACCGATGCATGACCTGCGCCAGCAGCGTGCAGTCGGAAACACGCGGTGTCAGAATGTGAAAGAAAAACGGGTCGGGGCCTTGGTTGCCCAAGATAAAGGCAATGCGCTCTTCATCGGACGTGATGACGCCCTGCGGAAGACGGTCGATGCTTTCCTCGCCAAACAGATGATGGGTGATAAGCGCGGGCATAATGATCCTTTCGATTTCATTCGATGCCACCCATTATGCCCACCGCGCGCCCATGCCAAACCTGCGATGGTAAACGACGGCACGCAAGCCTCTTACGCAAGCCCCAGGTGCGACTTGACCTCGGCGGCACGACGACGGGACACCGGTACCGTCGAGTTCACGCGGTCGAGCCTGAGCTCCATCAACCCCGTGGAGCCAATCTCAACATTGTGCACGTCTTCCAAATTGACCAGGTAGCTGCGATGAACGCGAATAAAGCCCTCGGAGTCCAAGCGACGCTCGAGCGAAGAGATCGACTCATTGATCAGGTACGTTCCCTCGGCGCAGATGGCGTTGCAAAAATCGGCGCGCGCCTCAAAGTAGCAGACGTCTGCGGCGGGAATGAACACCTTTTTGCCCCCGCGGTCCACCGTCAGACGCAAAGGCTGGCGCGGAGCATGGATAACACGACGGGCACCCAAGGCTGCCTCGATCTTGTCGAGTGCCTTTGACAGGCGTGCGTCCTCGACCGGCTTGACGACATAGTCGACCGCATCGAGGTTATACGCATCAGCGGCAAATTCGGCAAACGCCGTCACAAACACAACCACCGGCGGCGTCTTTAGGTTCTGCAGCGTCTCGGCAAGCTCAATTCCCGAGCGACCGGGCATGGTAATGTCTAAAAACAACACGTCGGGCTTGTTCGACAGAATCGACTCCACGGCTTCGGTGACATTGCCCGCCTCGGCAATCTGACCCACACGCGTATCCTTTTCCAACAGATAGCGTAGCTCAGCCCTAATTGGAGGCTCGTCATCAACCACCAAGATGTTCCAGCCTTCGGACATATGTGCTTCCCCTCTTTTTCTCTCAATCCAACCGCGTGCTACGCCGTCAACGGCGCCGGCTCATGCGGCTCGCCGTTCAGCTCGACGATGACCTGCGTTCCCACGCCCTCCTGGGACTTCACGCGCATGCCGGAATCTTCTCCGTAAAAGAAATGGATGCGCTGAAGCACGTTGAAGAGCGCCAGGCCGCAACCTCGCTTGACGGAGCCGTCGGCGGTAATGCTCTCGGGCTCCTCCAAGCGATGCTGCTCAAACAGATGCGCGCAGACCTCTTCGCTCATACCGATGCCATCGTCCTCGACGATGATCTCCAAACCGTCATCGGTCTCGAAAGCCCTAACATGAATAGAAAGCGGCTCGGTCTCGCGCTGCGCGTGCTTGATGCAGTTTTCGAGCAACGGCTGCAAGATAAACGGCGGCACCATGCAATCGCGCACCTCAAAGTCGATATCGACCGAGACGCGCAGACGGCCGTCGCCATAACGAGCCTGCATAAGATTGATATAGCGAGTGCCCTGTTCCACCTCGTGCTCGAGCGTGGTGAGCGTATCGGAATCAGAAAGCGTCTGACGGTAGTAATTGGAAAAGTCGATCAGCAGCGACCTGGCCTTGTCCGGCTCGGTACGCACGAGCGACACGATGGTGCTGATGGTGTTAAACAGAAAATGAGGATCGACCTGCGATTGCAAGGCGCGCAGCTCCACGCGGGCCGTAAGCTCGTCCTGGCGCTCGAGCTCAAAGCTCGCAAGCTGCGTGGAAATGAGGTCGGCAAAGCCCGAGGCAAGCGCCGTCTGGCGCATATCGATGCTGCTCAGACGGGGATAATACAGCTCGAGCGTGCCCACGCAATGCCCGCGCACGGTAAGCGGTGCGACAATACCGGCGCGCAGGCGCGGAAAGTAGCCACCTGTCTCGGTCGAGGCATCGCGCGAGAACACGCTTTGCTCACCGCTGTTGATCACGTTGAGCGTAGTCCGCAGCACCACCGGGGTGCCCGCGGGGCATTTTGCCGAGTCCTCGCCCCAGCTTGCCAACACCTGCTTGCCGTCGGTAAAGCAGATGGCAGAGGCGATAGTTTCGGACAGGATGATCTTAGAGGCGCCCAGGGCAGCTTCGGGCGTAAGGCCGCGCGACGTGTAGGCGAATATTTTTGAAGCGATGGCGAGCGTGCGGTCGGTTGCGCTCGATGTGAGGTCGTCGGGAACGACAAAGACGTACGAGAAGAAGAAGCACAGCATGACCAAGCCGGCAATGACGACAACGGCCGGAACGGGATTGGGATTATCGGTTAGATCCCAGATGAGCAGCAGGATAAGCAGCGGAACGACAATACCGAGCAAGATGGCTTGAACCACATGCTGAGCGGTACGAAAGACCTTGGTAGAGTTGTAGCTCTTGCCCAGAATCAGCCTATTGAGATCCACCGTCATCTCCTTCTTACCGACGCACCCCATAGCAATAAAGAGGGCCGCAAGCGACCCTCTCCATTGCATTATGCAATCAAATACTGTGTTTTACATCAAGCCATCGATGAACGGTAGCTTAGGCGCTGTACTTGTTTGCCTCGCCGAAGGTGCCGCCCTCGACAATCCAGCCGTCCTTCATGATGACGTCCATGTTGTCGGTGTTGAGCACGTGGATGTCGGCGGCGACGTCACCGTTGACGACCAGCAGGTCGGCGCACTTGCCGGCCTCGATGGACCCGGTCTCGTCCTCGATGTGGCACATCTTGGCACCGTTGAGGGTGGCGCAGGTGATGGTCTCGACCGGAGTGAAGCCGATCTTGTCGACGAACTCGTACATCTCCTCGATGGAGCAGGTGCCGTACGGGGTGACGAAGGAGAAGGAGTCGGAGCCGATCGTCATGACGACGCCGCGCTTCTTGGCCTCGCGCAGGCAGTCGTAGTTGCGCTGCAGCTCCTTCTCGACCAGGGTGCCCTCGTACTTGTCGTGCAGCTCGGGGACGTAGACGGGCGGATAGGTGGCGTACCAGGTGGGCAGGAAAGCGATCGTCGGGGTGAAGAAGGTGCCCTGCTCGGCCATGAGGTCCATGGTGCGCTCATCGATATCGAAGCCGTGAATCAGCTGCTCGCAGCCAAAGCGAACGGAATCGTAGGCAGCGGCGTGGTTGTTGTAGCAGTGGCTCCACACGGGGATGCCGACCATCTTTGCCTCTTCGACCACGGCCTGGATCTCCTCGGAGCAGTAGTGCTGGTCGCGGCCGGAGTCCCAGCGCCAGATGCCGCCACCGGTAGCCCAGATCTTGATGGCATCGGGGTTCTCACGCAGGCGACGGCGGACGGCCTTGCGCAGATCCCAAGGACCGTCGACCTGATCGCCCCAGGGGTGCGATTCCTTGTTGAGCTCCTGGCTGCAGTGGTGGGAGTCGCCGTGGCCGGCAACGCGGCAGAAGCCAAGGCCGGTGGCCAGAACGCGCGGGCCCTTAAAGACGCCCTTGTCGATGCAGTCACGGATCTGGATACCAAAGCGGCCGATCTCGCAGACGGTGGTGAGGCCGTGGGTGAGGCAGTCGTAGGCCTGCTTGACGGCGACGGCCTGCTTCTCGAGGAGCGGCTGCATGACCCAGTCGGTGTCATCGTCGGTCAAGTTGCCCGAGAAGTGCAGGTGGGTGTCGATCAGGCCGGGAAGGACGGTCTTGCCGGCGGCGTCGATGACCTCAACGCCCTCGGGAAGGTCCTGCATGGCGCCGGCGTACTCGATCTTGCCGTTGTCATCGACGAGAACGAGGGAGTTCTCGACCGGCTCGGCACCGGTACCGTCGATGAGCTTGCCGCCAACGATTGCATACTTAGTGGACATGGTTCCTCCTTATGGATCCATATAGTGGGCGAGGCCGTGTTGGGTTAAGGCCTCACAAAGCTACCCAAGTGGCGCCGGGTTCGGTGCGCGGAAGAGAGGGGCCCGCGCACCTGATCCGCCCCGGCTCGGCGTTACTTTTTGCGGGAATTGGTGAAGGCCATGAGAGCCAGGCCGACGGCCAGCCAGCCAATCACGATACTCCACTCCACCATGTTGAGGGAGGCGGGAGAGAACGGAATCACGAGCAGGCCGATGATGATGGCGCAGGCAGCGATAGCGAGGCCGATGCCAAACTTGCCGCCGGGCACCTCGTAGGGACGAGGCAGGTCGGGCTCGGTGAAGCGCATGCGCAGGCAGGCGAGGGCGACCATGCCGCAGGAGAAGATGAAGGCGAGAGCCGACACGTTGGTCAGAGGAATGAGCATGTTCTTGCCCAGGAACGGACCGATGACGGTGATGACGCCCAGAACGACGCAGGCAAGCTTGGGAGCGCCGGACTTGGGGTCGACCTCGGCGAACTGCTCGGGCAGCTGGCCCTTGCGGCCCATGGCGAGCATGATGCGGCTCGTGGCGCCGTAGAAGGAGTTCATCGGACCCATGGGTCCAAGCGTAGCGATGACGAGCATGGCCAGGTACAGGAGCATGTTGATGCCCTTGAGGCAGGCGAGCGCGGGAACCGGGCTCTTAACGAACTCATGCCAGTCGAGGATGGTGCCGAACGAGTAGATACAGACCATGTAGAAGCCGCCGGCGGCCAGCAGTGCCAGGGAGATGATCTTGCCGAACTTGTTCCAGTTGAGGCCCTCGGCTGCTTCCTCAGCCTGCTGAGGAATGGTGTCGAAGCCGGCGTAGAAGAACGGAGTCAGAACCAAGACCGACACGATGCCGGCGAACAGGCTGGTGCTCTCGGTAGCGGCCTTGCCGCCGCCAGCGCCGGCGACCTGGGAGAACACGGGCATGGCGTTGTCCGGCGAGCCGGTGAACAGCGAGACGCCCATGGCGAGCAGCATGCCGCAGAGCAGGGCCTTGGTCAGGAAGGCCTGGAGTTTGGCAGCCGAGCTGGCGCCGCGGAAGTTGAGGAAGATGACGTAGACTGCAAAGCCGAGCGCGATCAGCGTCGGGAACAGGTAGACGTCGGCCCCCAGTATGGTGTAGAGCTTGACGGCGCGCAGCCACTCAAGGCCGGGCAGACTGCCGAACATCTCGGACACGAGGGTCGAAATGGCGATGGCCTCCCACGGGCACAGGATGCCGTTGCCCAGGGCCAAAAGCCATCCGGTGATGTAGCTCAGCGTACGGCCAAAGCTACGATCGACATACTCGACGATGCCGCCCGAGATGGGGATAGCAGCCGTGAGCTCACCGAAAACAGCTCCGACGGGCACGAGGAAGATTGCACCCAAGAGGAATGCAATCATAGCGGGAACGGGACCGCCGCCCACGACCATCCAGTCGCCGACCTGCAGAACCCAACCGGTACCGATGATGGCACCGAAACCGATGGTGAAGAAGTTCCAGAGCGAAAGCGTTTTCTTCATGCCGCCGTTATCCTCGACTGCAACTTCTGCGTTCTTGTCCGCCATTGTTCCCCTCCTTTCCTTTTTGACGCCCCTTGACGTCACCCCTTGCGCGGTCTGTTTTGCCGCGCTCTTTTATTTCGTGGCTTTAAGATACGGCCTTGGCGCAGCAGCTCCGCTTGTAGCTCGACCGAAGGCAGAACTGCAAAACGAGCGGCGCCGTTTTTGGGACGAACGGCACGGTTTGCCGTTCATTGTTGCCGCCCGTCCGACGGGCGTACGCTCATCGGACGCATATAGAGTTGTTTTTGAGGCCGTGTGTTTTGCGCCTTTCGTACCGTTTACCGAGCTTTTGACGCGCAGACCCATTTGTTGCACATCTTTTTTGTAGGATGGACAGGTTATACATGAGACAAGGCGGTACGAATGGCATACGGATACAACGACGGTGATCAACGGCGACAAAGCGTTCGCCTTGCTGGCCGTACCACGCCGACGCCCAGAAGTGCCACGAACAGCAATCCGCAACGTCCTCAAGAGCAACCCAGGCCTTCGTCTCGGCAGCAGGCAAGCAGAACGCGGCAGAGTGGCCGTCTGAGCACGGGCACAAGCGCGCAGCAAGATGGCCGCTTGGGTGCGCGCACTCGACAGCGTCAGGCCGAGGTTCCGCAACTGCGCCGCAACGGCGCACGTCAGCCCGGCATCCATATCAACCGCTTCTTTTCGCATCCCCAAGGCGGACGCGACGGCAAGCCCTACCGCTCGGCATCGCACGCGAATGCCCCCGCCCTGCCGGCTCGTCGACTTCGCCTCGCACTGTGCTCTATCCTTACCTGTCTGGTCTTTGTGCTTATGAGCTCCTGTATGTCCCACGGTTCGGCCGGTCTCGAGCCCACCGCCGAGGACAAGCTGCTCAAGGCCCCCGTCGCACCCGGTTATTCTTTCGCCTTTTCGACCCCGCGCTCGCAATGGCAAGCCGGCACGATGCCCCATATCTATCAGATCGACCCTGCGTGGTCGGAGCTGCCTTACGCCGGCGGCACCATCCGCCAAAATGCCTGCGGGCCCACGTGCCTCACCATGGTCTACATCTTTAAGACGGGACGCACCAATATGACCCCCGTCGATATGTGCGCGCTTTCCGAGGCGGGCAATTACGCCCCCACCGGTGCAACCGAATGGTCGTTTATGACGAGCGGCGCATGGCAGTTGGGACTTAACGGAACGGAGCTCCATAACGATCGCGACTCTATGACTCAGGCGCTGCGTTCGGGAGCGCCCGTCATCGCCGCCGTTCGGCCGGGCACCTTTACCAACGTGGGCCACTACATTGTGCTTTACGGTATTGACGACGCCGACCAGATTGGCGTCTACGACCCCAACTCGGCCAGCCGCAGCGCCCGCCGTTGGGGCGCCGTAGAGGTCCTCAATGAAGCCGAAGCCATGTGGGCCTACTACTAGTCATTGGGGATAATCATTGGGGACAGACTTAAATGAGTAGCCCCAGGCTGCCAGGAACTGCCGACACGGAAAGCGCATCCCATTTTGGAGCTCAATAGCGGGATGCACTTTCCGTTAGCGGCCCGTTTGGGAAACTACGTTCCACTTTCCGGCAACATTCCGGGATGCATTTTCCGGTTGAGGCCCTCAAGGGAAACTATGTCCCATGTTGGACGCTCATTCTGGGATGCGCTTTCCGCAGTTGATTGATGCGGGCTTTAAGGACTGTTCCAAGCTGCCAGCAGAGACGATATGAGCAGGACATAAAAACATTGAGAGCCCCTGCTGCATGAAAGACCGCGGATTAGGCCGACAATGGTGAGTGTCTAATTCAGCCGCGGCGGCCACGCCGCATTCATGGAAGGGGCTCCCATGCTCGATACTACCATCTTCGTCGGCCTCGACGTCCACGCCCGCTCGATAAAGGCAGTCTCCCTCGACGTCATGACCGGGGAGGTACGTGCCGCGACCTTCGGCTACGACGCCGGCGCCGTCGCGGGGTGGGTCCGTTCCGTGGACCCCAGGGCCAGGTGCGTGTACGAGTCCGGGGTCACGGGCTTCGACCTGCAGAAGAGGCTTTCCGGCCTGGGGGTCGACTGCGTGGTCGGCGCCGTCTCGAAGATGATCAAGCCCAGCGCGGACAGGCGCAGGAAGAACGACCGCAACGACGCCGAGTTCCTCGCCCGCATGCTGTCGGTCGGCAACGTCGTCGAGGTGTGGGTCCCCGACGACGAGTGCGAGGCCGCCCGCGACCTGACCAGGGCGCTCGAGGACGCGAGGGACGACCTCTCGCGCGCGAAGCAGCGGCTCTCCAAGTTCCTGCTCAGGCACGGGCTCGCCTTCGACGAGAGGACGCCCACCGGCCGCAGGAAGGGCAACTGGACCCGGGCGCACTGGTCCTGGATCGAGTCGATTAGGTTCGCGGAGGGGGCCGACAACGACGTGCTCGCCTACTACGTCGACGCGGTCAGGCGGGCGGCGGAGGAGAAGGCGCGGCTCGAGGGGCTCGTCGAGGCCGAGGCCCGCAAGCCCAGGTGGAGGAGGAGGGTCGACTCCCTGCGCTGCCTCAAGGGCGTCGACACCGCGACGGCCGCCGACCTCGTGTTCGAGGCCGGCGAGTTCTCCAGGTTCGGGAACGCCCGCTCGTTCGCCGCGTGGGTCGGCCTGACGCCCTCCGAGCACTCCAGCGGGGAGAGCGACCGCAGGGGCGCGATCACCAAGGCGGGCAACAAGCACCTGAGAAAGGCGCTGGTCGAGGCCGCGTGGCACTACCTGACGTGCTCGGGGCGGCCGAAGGACCTCGCCAAGGGCCAGGCCCCGGACCGGGGCGCCCGCAGGCACGCCGCCAAGGGCGTGCGGAGGCTGGTCGAGAGGCGGGAGGCGCTGCTCGCGCGCGGGGTCCACGGCAACAAGGCGAACGTGGCCACGGCGCGCGAGCTCGCCTGCTGGGTGTGGGCGGTCGGCCTCATGGCCGAGGAGGCGTAGGGGGGGGCGGTCCCCCGCACATAAGCCGATCACCCCGGAAGCGGTTGGATCCGAAGCCGTTGAGGCGAACCTCAGGTCCCTTTTCTGCGAGCGCCCAGGGCGCCACACGCGTGCACAGACTGTCGGTTCGACGTAGAAGCCTCAGCCGTAGCAACGGATTGCCCAGCGAGAGATCGCCACGGGCGGATATTAAACTGCAAAGACGAGCGTCGGGAAGACACGCCGAGGTCGCCGCGGACGGGTTGATATAGGGAGAGGGCCTGACCCCATATCGTTGGGGCCAGGCCCGATTTTGCCTCTTGACAATGTCCTGCTCATATTAAAAGGAACGTCCCCAAGCGCCGGGTTTCCGCAGTCATTGGGGACAGACTTAAATGACTAGTCTTTTATGAACGTCCATTACAGTCGAAATTGTCAGCCCGGGCCCGTCTCGGGCTACGATTGA
>DXLP01000037.1 GCA_019414645.1 Collinsella sp. | reverse complement strand
CTCAATCGTAGCCCGAGACGGGCCCGGGCTGACAATTTCGACTGTAATGGACATTCCTTGTGCTAGCGTTGCATCGAGTGCTTGGGAAACCGCGACCCGGTTTTTGGCCGAATAGCGGGTCGCATTTTCCGGATGGGGTGGGTTACGGAAAGTGCGACCCGGAATATTGCTCTGAAACGGGATGCGGTTTCCCTGATGCGCCTCAAACGGAAAGCGCATCCCATTCCGGAGCTCCAAAACGGGACGCGCTTTCCGCGCGGAAGAATTGTCGCAGCTGCGTTAAGCAGTGTCGCTCGTTACTCGCCCAGCACCAGCGCTGCGAGCTCGTCCTGGGTGTCCACCACGTAGTCGGCGCCGGCGGCCTCCAACTCTGCGCGGCCGCGGAAGCCCCAGCTGACGCCCGCACTCTTAAGGCCGGCGTTGTGACCGGTCAGGATATCGACATTGGAATCGCCCACATAGAGCGTGGTCGCCGGGTCGGCGCCCAGCTCTTCCATCACATGCAGCGTAACAGGCGCCTCGGGCTTGGGCGGAAACGCATCGACACGGCCCTGTACCAGCGCAAAGCGCTCGGAACCAAAATACTTCTCGATAAGCGGAGCCGCCGAGACGTGGTCCTTGTTAGTGAGCACGGCAAGCTGAACGCCCGCGGCGCGCAAGCGGTCGAGCGTCTCGATCGTGCCGGCATAGGGAGCGGTGTGGTCTTCCTTGTGCTCGCCGTAGTAAGCCCTAAACTCGGCAAGCGTCTGCTCAAACATGCGGCCGTCGCCTGCGTACTCGGCGGGCATAAAGCGCTCAACCAGCTTGAGCATGCCGTTTCCCACCTTGTAGCGGTACTCGTCAACGGCAAACGTGGGCCAGCCGTGCGCCTCGCAGGTATGGTTGCCGGCGGCCGCCAGGTCCTCGAGCGTGTTGAGGATGGTTCCGTCCAGGTCAAAGATCACATGGGAAAAAGCTGCTGCCATGGGTGCTCCTGCCGCTTGAGTTGTAAAACGCACCCCATGATACTGGGCATGCGTGCCGGGCATGTTTGGAATCTGAATATCTTTAATAGCCCTGAGCCTTTGTCGTTAGCAAATTCTCGGCAGCTGCTCTCCTACAAGCATGTCGAGGATGCGGGTCGAACCCCAGCCGGTGCGCACGCGCACGGCGGGACGGGCGCCCTCGGCAAGCGGCAGCACGCGACCGATGACGGCGGCATTCTCGCCGTAGCGGGCAGCGCGCATGGCGCTCAGCGCGGCATCGGCTTGCTCGGCCGGCACGACGGCAACCATCTTGCCCTCATTTGCCACCTGCAGCACGTCATAGCCGAGCATCTCGCAAGCCGCCTGCACATCGGGACGCACGGGCACAGCATTCTCGTCGATCTCCATGGCAATGACGCTGGCTTGGGCAAACTCGTTGAGTGTGGACGCCAAGCCACCGCGCGTGGGGTCGCGAAAGCAGCGTGTGTCGGGTGCTGCGGCAAGCACATCGGCAATCAGGTGGTTGAGCGGCGCGGCGTCGCTTTCGATCGTGCTCGAAAACGCCAAGCCCTCGCGCTGGCTCATGATGGCGATGCCGTGGTCGCCCAACGTACCCGATACCAGAATGACATCGCCGGGCTGGCAGTTGGCGCCGCTGAGCGCCACGCCCGCAGGCACCTCGCCCACGCCGGCGGTATTGATATAGACGCCGTCGGCCCCGCCGCGCTCGACCACCTTGGTGTCGCCCGTGATTATGGACACATCCGCCTCGCGCGCCGTCTCGGCCATCGTCTGCACAATCTGGCGGAGCTTATCCATGGGATAGCCCTCTTCGAGGATAAAGCCGCACGATAGGTAGCGCACGTTGGCACCCGAGGTCGCGACGTCGTTGACGGTTCCGCACACGGCGAGGCGGCCGATATTGCCGCCGGGGAAGAACTGCGGCGAGACCACAAAGCTGTCG
Source organism: Collinsella sp. (assembly GCA_019414645.1). Taxonomy (GTDB): domain Bacteria; phylum Actinomycetota; class Coriobacteriia; order Coriobacteriales; family Coriobacteriaceae; genus Collinsella. The sequence goes on along the minus strand of DXLP01000037.1, from coordinate 17,835 downwards.
GTCGACATGGCGATGCGCCCGCTCGCGGGCAGCGCGGCGACGCCGGCGTCGTTGCCTTCGAGCAGCTCGGGCGACCCAAAGGCATCCAAAAAGACCTCATCGATGATGCGTTTCATCATCTGACCGCCAGAGCCGTGGCCCAACAGGACGGTGCTATCGGTGATGCTATGGGACATATCGAAAACTCCAATCGTGGGTGGAATTATATGGGTGAGGCGCAGCGTCGACCGGTCCGCCGTTCGTTAGAACGGCGGAACCTAATAGTCGCGGTAGCGGTGGTACGCCGCGCAGCTGCCCTCGGAGCTCACCATGCACGGGCCGACGGGATGCTCGGGCGTGCAGGTGCGGCCAAAGAGCGGGCAGCTGCTCGGCGTAATGGCCCCGCGCAGCACGTCGCCGCAGCGGCATCCACGCGGCTCGACCGTCGCCTCAACGGGCACGTCAAAGCGAGCGCGGGCATCAAAGCGCGAGAACTCGGGGCGGATGGAAAGGCCCGAGTTGGCAATCGGCCCCAGCCCGCGCCACGTGGTATCGCACGGCTCAAACACCTGCTCGACCAGCTGACGCGCCACGGGGTTGCCGTCTGCGTTGACGCCACGGCGGTAGGCGTTGCCAATCGCGGGCCTGCCCTCGACAATCATCTGGACCAGCATGCAGATGCCCTGCAGGATATCGACCGGTTCAAATCCCGTGACCACGCCCGGGGTATCGAACTCATCGACCAAAAAGCTAAAGGGCGCCAAGCCCGTGATGGTGGCGACGTGGCCCGGCAGGATAAAGCCGTCGATGGCGGTCTCGGGATCGTTGGCGATGGCGCGCAACGCCGGCGGCGTGGTCTTGTGGGCGCAATAGACCGAGAAGTTCAAAAGTCCGCGCGCCTCGGCCTCCAAGATGGCGGCGGCGATGGTGGGAGTTGTGGTCTCAAAGCCCACGCCCATAAAAATGACCGGACGATCGGGGTTCTGCTCGGCAATGTCGAGCGCATCGAGCGGGGAATAGACGATGCGGATGTCGCGCCCTGCCGCCTTTTGCGCAGCGAGCGAGGTGGACGATCCGGGCACGCGCATCATGTCGCCAAAGGTGGTGATGATGGCGCCGTCTATGTTGGCGAGCGCGATTGCGTGGTCGATGTCGCGGTTGGCGGTAACGCAGACGGGACAGCCCGGGCCGCTCAGCAGCTTGAGCCCGACCGGCATAATGGAGCGAAAGCCATAGCGGCCGATGCTCACGGTGTGCGTGCCGCAGACTTCCATAAGGTTGATGGTGCGGTCGCCGACGAGTTCATGGATGCGTTCGATGAGCTCGCGGGCCAGCTTGGAATCGCGAAATGCCGAAAAGTCGATACCGGAGCGAGCCGGCTGTCCGGCCGCCACTAGTATGCCTCGGCCGGGTTAGTGGCAAGTTGGTCTTCTTCGACCAGTTCGCTCATGGCATTAACGAGCTCGAGCGTCTCCTGCGCTTCCTGCTCGTCGACGATCTGGATGCCAAAGCCGGCGTGTACGAGAATATAGTCGCCAACCTGTGCCGTCGGCACGAGTCGTAGCGACACGGGGCGCTCGATGCCCATCATGTCGACGGTGGCCTTGAGGTCGTCGTCGCGTTTGACTACTTTACCGGGAACGGCAAGGCACATATTGTTCCCCTTTTATACGCTTTGCGCTGGACGGGCGCTCGATAATCCATCAGTTGATGGTAGCGCTCGCGGGCGCTGCGGGCAAACGCGCTACACCTGTGAGACGGCGGCTTGTGGGCTGGCCGAACAGCCTATTGCGGTGCGACCTGTGCGAGGCGGGTGCGTGCGACTGCCGCCTGACCGTAGGCGATGCAGCCGTCGTTAACGGGCACGGTTTGGGGGACGAGGACAGTAAGGCCTGCGCTTTTGAGCTCGCGGGTGAGGAGTTGAAGCAGAAGTCGGTTCATGAACACGCCGCCCGAGAGCGCGACGGTATCGATGCCCTCGTGCACGCAGATATCGCTGGCGATGCGCGCCGAGGAGCGCGCGACGGCGACATGGAAGTCGAGTGAGAGCCTGTCGGCGGGCGCTCCGGCTTCAATTCCTCCCAAAAGTGCCTCAAAGAGTGCTTTCTGGTCCAGAACATAGGGGCCGTCCGGCCACGATGGGCCAGATGCGAAATAGCCGGCGTTGTCGTCGGGAAAATGGGCGATTTCGTTGTCGAGCGCGCGCCAGGCGGCGGCCTCAAGCTCGATGGCGGGTTCGCCCTCGTAGGTTGCCTTGTCGCAGATGCCCAGAATTGCTGCCGCGGCATCAAAGAGACGCCCCATGCTGCTGGTACGCGGGCTGTTGATGCCGCGCTCGATCATGGTGGCCGTCACGCTGCGCGTTTGCTCGTCGAGGCTGTCCAAAAGCCGAGCGGCGCCTGGGTGCTCGAGCAGGCCGAGCTCGCTGAGCAGGGCAAAGGCGTTGCGGCGGGCGTCGCGCACGGAGGCCGCCCCACCGGGGAGCGCCCAGGTGCGCAAATGCGCGGCGCGCTCAAAGCCGCCAAGGCTGGCAATAAGAAACTCGCCGCCCCAAATGGTCCCATCGGTGCCGGCGCCGGTGCCGTCAAAGGCGATGCCAAGGACGCGCGCGTCGGTTGTAAGCTGGCCCGCGGCGATGGCCTCGGCCATTACGCTCGCGATATGCGCATGATGGTGCTGCACCTCGACGAGCGGCAGATTGCATTTTCGCGCCTGCTCGCGCGCCCACTGGCCCGATAGATAGCTGGGATGTACATCGCAGGCCAAGGCGGCGGGCGCCAAGTCAAAGAGATCTTCCAAGCGCGTGCGCGCGGCGTTCCAGGCATCGAAGGTTTCGCCGTTTTCAACATCGCCGATATGCTGCGACACAAAACAGGTCGCCTCGCCGTTCGTCCCTTCACGCGTGAGCGCAATCGTGGCCTTTTGTTGTGGCCCGCAGGCGAGCACGAAGGACGGAGCGCCGTCGAGCGCCGGCAACGGCAGCGGCTGGGGTGCATATCCGCGAGCGCGGCGCACGGGCATAACGGCGCCGTCGACCACGCGCACCACGGAGTCGTCGTAGCGCGAGAGGATCGCGCGGTCGTTACCGAGCAACGCGTCGGCGATGCCGGCAGCAACGAGGTGTTCCCAGGCAAGGTCGTCGTCGGTCTCGATGGGTTCTTCGCTCAGGTTTCCGCTGGTCATGACGAGCGCGTGCATACCGTGTGACGCGGCAGCTGCAAGCAGAAGATGCTGAAGCGGGGTGTAGGGGAGCATAACGCCAAGCTCGGGCAGGTCGCGCGCGACGGACGGTGCGAGTACGAGGGCGTCGGAAGAATCGCCGTCGTTCCCGCAAACAGCCCGCCGGCGCAGCAGCACGATGGGGCGGATACTGCCGGCGAGCAGATCGCGTTCAGCATCGTCGATATGGCACAGGCGCCCGGCATCGGCAAGACTGCGCACCATGACGGCAAGCGGCTTATTGCTGCGACGCTTGCGACGGCGCAGCTCGGCCACCGCCTGCTCGTTGGCAGCGTCACAGGATAGATGGAATCCGCCCAGGCCCTTGATGGCGACGATGCCACCGCTGGCCAGCAGCTCAACGCAGCGCTCGATGATAGCGTCGCTGGCCTCGCGTGTGGTGCCGACGGCCGGTGTCGCGGACGAATTCCCGCACGCATCGCCGTTCACAGCCTCGCGCCACGTAATATGCGGCCCGCAATCAAAGCAGGCATCGGGTTGCGCGTGAAAACGCCGGTCGAGTGGGTCGGCATACTCCGCGGCACACCTGGGACACATGGGAAAACAATCCATCGACGTGGCCGCTCGGTCATAAGGCAACGATCGGATGATGGTAAAGCGTGGCCCGCAGTTAGTGCAGTTGATAAAGGGGTAGTGATAGCGTCGGTCGGTGGGATCGAACAATTCGCGCAAGCAATCGTTGCAGGTGGCGATATCGGGCGAGACGAGCGTTGTGTGCGCGGTCTGGTCCTGCGACGCCACAATGCGAAAGCCCTGCTCGTTAGCGGCATCCCAGTTGCCGGGTGCTAGGTCTACAACCTCGACATGCTCCACGCGAGACGCCGCAGGCGCATGCTCGGAAAGTGCGTCAACAAATTCGTCGAGCGACTCGCTTAGGGCGTGCGCCTCGATATGCACGCCGTCGCCCGCGTTGAGCACCCAGCCGCAAATGCCGTGCGCCATGGCCTCGCGATACACAAACGGCCGCATGCCGACGCCCTGCACAATGCCCGTTACATGGATATGCGCATGTCGCATGCGACCCTCCTTCGTTGAAATGTGTGCTGTTACAGCCCCAGGCTCTGCTTGGTGGCGGCGCAGGTGAGCTCGCCGTGCTTAACGCCGCGCAGGCCCAGCAGGCGGTCGGCTAGTTCGTAGACGCGCTCGCCACGGCCCTTGAGCGCCAGAATCTCCAGGCAGTTGTGGTGATCCAGATGCACGTGCATCGTCGATACGATCTCGTCGGTGTAGTCGTGCTGCACTTCGTCCAGACGGCGCGTCAGGTCGCCGGTATGGTGGTCGTAAATCATGGTGAGCGACCCGATAACATGCTCATCGGGCGTGCGCATCTGCTCCTTGGCGATCGAGGCGCGAATCAGGTCGCGCACGGCCTCGGAGCGGTTGGCCACGTCGCCGCGGCGCGCGATCTGCTCGTCAAAACGGCGCAGCAGGTCGTCGGGTGCGGTAACCGAAAAACGGACCAGCTCGGAGCCGGAGCCACTACAGTGGCAGCCCGCGTCACCGTCCGCCCCGTGCGGATGCTCGTGCTCGTACCCGCAGCCGTGCTCGTGTTCGGCCACTTTACACCAGCTTCACGGAGCCGACGGAGTTGTGGTCGGCCTCGATGGCCTCTTCGTAGCCCTCGAGTGCGTCGTGGGCCTCGTGCAGCGCGGCCATGGCGGCCTCGAGCTTGGCGCCGATGCGCTCCATGTCAAAATTCTCGGTCGCATGCAGCAGCTGATGGCTCCACTCGTGAGCGAGCTCGATGGTATCGTCGACCTGCTTGACGCTCATGGCAAGCTGGCTCATGTTCATTCCGACGTCATGCATGGGAAATCTCCTTTTGTATGGGGCAGTTCAGTGGTTCAGATTTTACTACGCCCGCTCTGCGCGCAGCTGCATAAGAAAACGGGTACGAGTCTGTGCGACCCGCACCCGTTCACTGGGGGCTGTTTGTAACTACCATACTATCCGTGGTCGCCCGCGCCGCACCCGGCGGTCCGGCGAGCGGTGCAAAACCGCTCATGGACGGCAGGCAGACGGTAACATGTAACAAGCGTATTACAGATGCTTCTCCAGCAGCGCCTGCAGTCTCGCCTTGGGCAGAGCGCCAACCGAGCGGTCAATCTCCTCGCCGTTCTTAAACACAATCAGCGTGGGGATGCTCATGACGCCATACTTCATGGCCAGGTCCTGGTTGTCGTCGACGTTGCACTTGGCAACGGCGAGCTTGCCCGCCAGCTCATCGGCAACCTCGTCAACGATGGGCGAGAGGGATCGACAGGGCCCGCACCACGGTGCCCAAAAATCGACCAGCACGGGCAGGCTGTCGTTAACGATGGAATCGAAGTTCTCGGGGGTAATCTGATTAATGTCAGCCATGGTGACCTCCATAATGCGACGCGGCTCGGCCGCGTAAAACTCAGTACGACCGTGCTTATACCCAGCCGCCCGCAAAGCAACCACTCGCGGGCAGCTCTTTTATATAATGGTGGGCACGCAAACGATTGGAGAGCGCATGTCCACGTCACAAAGCCAGAAAAAAGAAGCCATCGCCCAGGCGGCCGAGCAGGAGCTCACATCGCTTGCGGTCCGTGGCGTGCGTATCGCGGGCAACGCGTGCTCGCCGATCGTGCTGGTCAAAGGCGATTTGGACGAGGCCGAGCGTTCGGGTGGCGAGCTTGCCGCCGGCCCGGATGGCGCGGCGTTGCGCAAGGCGCTTGGGGCCATCGGCTACGCGCCCGAGGATTTTTGCGTGCTGGCAAGCGTCGCCGGCGTGGGTGACGGAGCGGTCGCGGTGGGCGAGACTCTGCCGTGCGAGCTGTTCCGTGAGGCGCTTGAGGCTTTGGACCCCGAGGCGGTGCTACTGCTCGACAACAACGCGGCTGACGCCATGCGCGAGACCTACGCCGATATGCTCGTGGCGATCGATGACTTCGACACCGCCATGCTCAAGCCCGGCCTGGTCGCCCATGTGCAGGGCCGCCGCGTGCTCGCGCTCGACGGTTTTGAGGCGGCGCTCACTGACAAAGCCGCCAAGCAGCGCATGTGGGCATACATCAAGCAGCTGACCCCGGCAGCCGCTCCGCTGTAGCGGATTGGCGCCGGCGAGCGATTGTCTGGCGGGCAAGGCACGCCTCGAGATCGGCGCCGCACTTCTACATCACAGCGCGCAGCTCAAACCGATCGCCGTTAATGCGGAACTGGCAGTTGCCGTTCATGCGTTCGACGGCAAGCTTAATGCTCTTGGTTCCAAAGCCGTGTCCGGTGTGCCCGGCTACGGGCATGCCGTCGACCATGCGCGGCGCGCGGTCAAACGTGTTGGAAACTAACAGCAGCAGCTGGCCGTTCTCTAATCGCAGGTCAAAGTTGACGAATCGCTTTCCTTGGGGTGCGGTGCTTGCGGCGGTGATAGCGTTTTCCAAGGCATTTGAGAGCACGCTAAACAGGTCGGCGTCACCTACGTGGATGGTTTCGGGTACGGCGGCGCGCAGGTTGGCGGTAATGCCGTTTCTATTGATATCCGAGTTAAATGACGAAAGCGCGATGTTTACGGTCTCGTTGGCGCAGAAGCGGCGTACGGCGGTGCGGTCGCCGGCTTCGCAGAGTTCGTCGATGCGATCGAGCGCCTCGTCGGTGTGGCCCTCTTCGATTAAAGCGGCCAGGCCGCGTAGGAAGTGGCGCATGTCGTGGCGAAGAATCGACAGCTCGCGCCCAGATTGACGCCAAGCCTCGAGCTCTTTGATGGCGGCGCTGTCGCGGGTTTCGAGCATCCAGCGCTCTCGCTCGGCGGTTTCCTTTTCTTCGTATTCGCGCAGGTAAACGGCAAGAAACATAAGATAGAAGGCACAGAGCGCAAATGCCAAAAACTCAACCGTTACCACCGAGCCCGAGTGGAACAGCGTGGTGTAGACGTTGGTGGCATAGTCAAAGACGTAATAGACGAGCGGCAGGATTAAAAGGATGCCCAGTTCGGTGGTGCTTTTAATCGCCAAGCGCGGACCGATGTCGCCGGCCCAATGCAACAGGACGGCAAAGACGGCGAGTGTGGTCGCGATGCGCGCCAGATAGTAGGCGATCTGAGAATCGGTTGCGGCAAATGCGGCGATGCCCATCCAATTGCTGAACTGGCAGCTCAGATAGGCACTCGTAATGCCGAGCACGGCAAGCAGCGGGCTCAGGCGGTAGCGCGCACACAAATAGATGACGAGCGGCAGATGCACGACGAGCGGATATACCTGGCGGGCGAAAAGCTCGCCGCCGACGGCATTGGCGAGGCCAAATGCGCAGCCGGTTACGGCACCGACCAGCACCAGTTCAAGCGCATGACGCCGGTTGATCTCGATACCGCACAGCGCCGCCGAGGCAAAGACGCCAAAGAGCAGCGTCGTGGCGTGGTGGATTGCCCAAAGGACCATTTCGACCGAGGAGACCATCAGTGTCTCCCACCCTCAAAGCGAACCGCAAAGTAGGCGTCTTGGAATCCCTGCTTGCAGCTACGCGAAAGCGGGATGCACGCACCCGAGCGCATGACGATGTCCGTGCGGTCAAAGTGATCGATATTGCGCAGGTTGACCTGGTAGCTGCGGTGGCATTTAAAGAAGACTGCGTTTTGCTCCAAGCGGTCCTCGACGCTGCGGAACGACTCGAGTGCTTCGATATCGCGTCCGTCGCGCAGGTGGAAGACCACGTGCTTGTTGCGCGCCTCGGCATATTCGATGTCGGACAGGCGCAGGGCGTGGTAGCCAAAGGACGTTTTGATCACGAGCTCGTCGGTTGCCGCCGGGCGCATGCTCGAAAGCTCGTCGAGCAACTGCGCCAGGCGTTCGTAAGTCACGGGCTTGAGCAGATAGTCGAAGGCACGGACCTCGTAGGACTCCAGTGCGAACTCGGGCGACGAGGTGAGGAACACCAGGCGCACGGCGGTATCGGCCTGGCGCAATTCGCGCGCGGTGTCCATGCCGTTGACGAGCGGCATGATCATGTCGAGCAGGATGATGTCGGCGCGCGATGCGGCATGGCGGGCCAGCAGGTCCTCGCCGCGCGTGACGAGCGCAACATCGACCGCCGTGTCCGTCTCGCTCGACCAACGGTCGATCATCCGGTGCAGTCTATCTAGAAAAGCGACGTCGTCGTCGCAGGCAATAATCTTGAGCATTCTGAGCCCCCTTAGTAGTTCGATTTTGCCACATTGGGTGCGGACCGCTCGCGGAGGCGTGTCCCATTTGCGCCCCACGTCGCGCAACTCGCGCCGAGCGGTATTGCGGTGGCGAAAGATGCCTCCTGCGCTATCGAGAGCTCGACTATCCTCAGCTTGCCAGTTCGAAAATGAACCTGCCGCATGATTGGATCTTTATTTCAACTTTACACCTAGGTTTACAGCTGTCTTGTCAGCTGTAAACCTAGGTGTCATACTAAAGCCCCAAGATTCGCCAAAAGAGAGGGGCCTTGATGGCACAGAGCGCGAACATGGATGCGTCGGAGCTTGCGCGCGATATCGCGGCCGGCCTGGCATCGGCAACGACGGCAACGGAGCGCGCGGCATTGGTGCCCGCAGAGCTCGTCGAGGCCATTCAGCAACTAAAAACCCAACGTGACGCGGTGATCTTGGCGCACTATTATGTGGCGCCCGAGGTCCAAGCCGTTGCCGATTTCGTCGGCGACAGCTTCTACCTGGCAAAGCTCGCCAAAAGCCTGCCGCAGCAGACCATCGTGCTGTGCGGCGTGGAGTTTATGGGCGAGAGCGCCAAGCTGCTCAATCCCACCAAGACCGTGCTGTTGCCCGAGCCGGGCGCGGACTGCCCCATGGCTCACATGGTCAAGCGCGAGACAGTCGATGCAGCGCGCGCCGAGTACGGCGACGACCTTGCCGTGGTCTGCTACGTCAACTCGACGGTCGAGATCAAGAGTTGGAGCGACGTGTGTGTCACCAGCTCCAACGCCGTCAAGATCGTGTCCGAGCTGCCGCAGCAACACGTCCTGTTCATCCCCGATCAAAACCTGGGCCGCTTCGTAGCCGAGCAGGTGCCGCAAAAGCACGTCATGCTTAACAAGGGCTACTGCCCGCGCCACCACATCATCACCGTCGAGCAGATTGTCGATGCGCAGGAGGCGCATCCCAACGCGCTCGTACTGGCGCACCCCGAATGCAAGGCCGACGTCCTTGCCGAGGCCGACTACATCGGCTCCACCGCCGGCATCATCAAGTATGCCGAGGAGTCGGACGCCAACGAGTTCATCATCGTGACGGTCCGCGGCGTGCTCTACGAGCTCGAGCGCCGCTGCGAGGGCACCGGCAAAAAGTTCTACTTCCCTGCGGTGCAGTCCACCTGCGTCAACATGGATCTCATCACGCTCGAAAAGCTCGTGCGCTGCCTGGAGACGGGCGAGGGCGAGGTGCAGATTGGCGTGTCGGACGAGGCAGCCGATCAGGCCAAGCTCACGCTCGACCGCATGCTCGAGTACGCGGCGCGCTAAGCCAATGTGGCATGAAGGACAGCCCCTTACGCCACATTACAAGGGAGAGGATTCCTGTGGAAACCAAGCAATACCCCGACATGGAGTGCGACGTCGTCATTGCCGGCTGCGGCGTGGCGGGCCTATACGCGGCCCTCAATCTGCCGACGAGCACGCGCGTGATCATGCTCTCCAAGGGCACTGTCGACGAGTGCGATTCGATGCTCGCGCAGGGCGGCATCTGCGTGCTGCCCGAAGGCTCGGACTACGATGCCTTCTTTGAGGACACCATGCACGCCGGCCACTACGAGAACCGCCGCGAGAGCGTCGACATTATGATCCGCTCGAGCCGTTCGGTCATCAACGACCTGCTAGCGATGGGCGTGGATTTCGAGCGCAAGGCCGACGGCAGCCTCGACTTTACCCGCGAGGGCGCGCACAGCCGCCCGCGCATTGCCTTCCATGCCGATATTACGGGTAAGGAGATAACGACCAAGCTGCTCCAGGCCGTTCGCAAGCTGGATAACGTGCAGATTCTTGAGCACGTGGCCATGACCGACATCCTGACGGGCGAGCGCGATGGGGCCACGGTGTGCACCGGCGTCGTCGCCGTTCCCGTGGACGAGGACAACTCGGTTCGTCCCGCCGACGAGCTGACAAATACCGCCGAGGGTGAGCATGCCGGCAAGCCGTTTAAGATCCATGCCAGCCACACGCTGTGGGCGACGGGCGGTATCGGCGGCGTATACGACCATTCGACCAACTACCCGCAGCTCACGGGCGATGCCTGCTACATTGCTCAGGAGCATGGCATTAAGATGGAGCACCTGGACTACGTGCAGATTCACCCCACGGGTCTGTTTTCGCCGCAACCGGGCCGCACCTTCCTGATCAGCGAGAGCTGCCGCGGCGAGGGCGCGATTTTGCTCAACGCCGCCGGCGAGCGCTTTACCGACGAGCTTCAGCCGCGCGATGTGGTCGCCGCCGCTATTCGCGAGCAGATGAAGCAGGACGGTACCGAGCACGAGTGGCTGAGCTTTGCCCCCGTCGAGCGCGACGTGGTGACCGGGCACTTCGCCAACATTCGCGCACGCTGCCTGGAGGACGGACGCGACATCTTGGACGAGCCCATCCCCGTTACGCCCACGCAGCACTACTTTATGGGCGGCGTGTGGGTCGACAAGGACGGCCGCACCTCGATGCCCGAGCTGTACGCCGCGGGCGAGACGGCTTGCAACGGCGTTCACGGCAAGAATCGCCTCGCATCGAACAGCCTGCTCGAGTCCCTAGTCTGGGGTCGCCGCGCCGCTTGGCGTATGCGCACCGGCGAGTCGCTGGCCGTGGAGCAGGCGGGCGATCCCGCGCTCGATGGCCGTCATCGCGCCCTGAGCGCCGATACCCTGGCAATCGATGATTTGGCCCGTGCCGCCGGCACGCAGGCCGTGGAGGAGTAGACCATGAATCCCATTACCATGAAGCTCGTCGTCGATGATCTGATTCTGCAGGCTCTGCGCGAGGACATTACCTTTGAGGACGTGAGCACGGCGAGCGTGTGCCCCACGGCGCGCCCCGCCACGGTGGAGCTTATCGCCAAGGCCGATGGCATCATCGCGGGCCTGGATGTGTTCGCTCGCACCTTTGAGCTGCTGGATTCGCAGAGCTCGGTGCTGTTTGATGTTGCCGACGGTGACGAGGTTCACGCCGGCGACCACGTGGGACAGGTGCGTGGCGATGCGCGCGTGCTGCTTTCGGGCGAGCGCGTGGCGCTCAACTACCTGCAGCGCATGAGCGGTATCGCTACCTATACGCACCAGATGGCCGCGGCGCTCGAGGGCACCAAGACCGTGCTTGTCGACACGCGCAAGACCACGCCGGGCATGCGCGTCTTCGAGAAGGCCGCGGTCGAGATCGGCGGCGGCAGCAACCACCGTTACAACTTGTCGACGGCCGTCATGCTCAAGGACAACCACATCGATGCCGCCGGGGGCGTGACGCGTGCGATCGAGATGGCGCGCGCCCATGCATCGTTTACCGCGACGGTCGAGATCGAGTGCGAGAACCTGGACATGGTACGCGAGGCCGTGGAGGCCGGCGCCGATATCATCATGTTCGACAACATGACCCACGACGATATGGCTGCCGCGATTGAGCTTATCGCCGGTCGCGCCAAGACCGAGTGCTCGGGCAACGTGGACGCCAGCAATATCCGCGCGCTCGCTGACCTGGGCGTTGACTTTATTAGCTCGGGGGCATTGACCCACTCTGCGCCGATTCTCGACCTCTCGCTCAAGCACCTGCGTCTGCTGGACGGTAAATAATGGATGCCCGCGAGCGTCGCCGTGCCATCATGGGCGTGCTCGAGGAAGCCAAGGAGCCCGTTTCGGGCAGCGCACTTGCCCGCGAGGTGGGTGTGAGCCGCCAGATTGTCGTGCAAGACATCGCTCTGCTGCGCGCCGACGGGCACGATATCGTGGCGACCAATCGCGGCTACGTGCTGCAGGAGGCCCCCAGCAGCCCGGCTGTTCCCACGCGCTTGGTCAAGGTTCGCCACGGCGTGGAGCAGGCGGGCGATGAGCTCACGAGCATCGTCGACGCGGGCGGCGCCGTGCTCAACGTGATCGTAAACCACCGCGTGTACGGCAAGATCACGGCCGACCTGGACATCCGCAATCGTCGCGATGTTGAGCGCTACCTGCACGATATCGAGAGCGGCAAGAGCTTTCCGCTGCTGACGGTGACAAGTGGCTATCACTTCCACCGCATCGCGGCGGAAGACGAGCAAACCCTTGACGAGATCGAGGCCATGCTCAAGGAAAAGGGCTATCTGGCAGATCTGATGCCCTACGAAGATGACCTGTCCTAGTAACGACGAATGCAAAAGGAGGCCTCCGCGGCGATGCGGAGGCCTCCTTTTTTGTGCACGGTGTACTTTTGAGTGTGCAAGTGGGGGAGTTGTTACTCCTCGACGATCTCGGTGATCGCGCCAGCGGGGCAAGCGTCCTGGCAAGCGCCACAGGCGACGCAGGAGTCCTCGTCAGCGACGGTAGCGACGTCCTGGAGCTCCAGAACGCCAGCGGGGCAGGAGTCGACGCAAACGCCACAAGCGATGCACTCGTCGGCATCAATTACGGGATGAGCCATGGTAGTTTCCTCTCTGTTGACCGACGCTACAGGCGATGCGCGCCGGTTTGATTCGGGCAAAAACATACCACGGGAGCGACCGTTTGCAATACCCTCTGGCCGGCATCTTCATACCGTTCGCCGAGTATGCCACGGCTTACTAAAAAACATGCAGGTGAGGCCGATGAGCTGCGCAAATGTTAGCTATAGGTGACTTGAAATATTGGGCGATTGAGCGTGCTTGCGGAAACCGCATCCCATTATTTTGTCGAAAAACGGGTTGCAGTTTCCGGTTAGGCCCGCTAGCGGAAAATGCGAGCCGGTATCAGCTCTCAAAACGGGATATGGTTTCCGGTTGAGCTTTCAGACGGAAACTGCGACCCGGAATCCACGCTCAAACCGGGACGAGCTTTCCGCAAGGCAGCCCCAGGCACCCCCGGACCCAAACCTCAGCTATCTCTACATAGATCTCGATAGATTTGTCGAGAATTCAATCAGCGCATCTACCTGCGCATTTGAGAACCTAAACTCTCAGCAATAAGAAATCTTATATGAATTGACTTAGATTTTGTATATTCCGGCCCATAAGGGGATACACTACATCCTGAAAGAAAGCCGAAGCGCCGCGTGACAGACCGTCGAGGCGGCGCGAACGCACAAGAGAGAGGGAATTTCTAATGAGTAAGATTCTTGGTATCGACCTTGGTACTACCAACTCCGCAATGGCCGTCCTCGAGGGCGGTTCTCCGACCATTATCGTGAACGCTGAGGGCGACCGCACCACCCCGTCCGTCGTGGGCTTCCGTGCCGACGGCGACCGCGTTGTGGGTAAGGCCGCTAAGAACCAGGCTGTCACCAACCCCAAGAACACCGTGTTCTCCATCAAGCGCTTCATGGGCCGCAAGTACTCCGAGTGCACCTCCGAGATCAAGACCGTGCCGTACGAGGTCAAGGAGGGCCAGGGTGGCCGTGCCGTCGTCGACATCGAGGGCAAGGACTACACCGCCGAGCAGGTGAGCGCCATGACGCTCGCGAAGATGAAGGCCGACGCCGAGAAGTATCTGGGCGAGACCGTCACCGACGCCGTCATCACCGTCCCGGCCTACTTCAACGACGCCCAGCGTCAGGCCACCAAGGACGCCGGTAAGATCGCCGGCCTCAACGTCAAGCGTATCGTCAACGAGCCGACTGCTGCTGCTCTTGCCTATGGCCTGGACAAGCAGGGCACCGACCAGCGCATCCTGGTCTTCGACCTGGGCGGCGGCACCTTCGACGTCTCCATCCTCGACCTCGCCGACGGCGTGTTTGAGGTTCTGTCCACCTCGGGCGACAACCACCTGGGCGGCGATGACTGGGATCAGCGCGTCATCGACTGGATGGCCGATAAGTTCCAGCAGGAGAACGGTGTCGACCTGCGTCAGGACCCCATGGCCCTGCAGCGTCTGAAGGAGGCCGCCGAGAACGCCAAGAAGGAGCTCTCCGCCGCCCAGCAGACCACCATCAACCTGCCGTTCATTACCATGAACCAGTCCGGCCCGCTGCACCTCAACTACACGCTGACCCGCGCCGAGTTCGAGAAGATCACCCGCGACCTGCTCGAGCGCTGCAAGCAGCCTGTCACCAACGCCCTGCGCGACGCCAAGCTTAAGCTCTCCGATCTGACCGAGGTCATCCTCGTCGGCGGCTCCACCCGTATGCCCGCCGTCCAGGAGCTCGTCAAGACCATGACCGGCAAGCAGCCCAACATGTCCGTGAACCCCGACGAGGTCGTTGCCGACGGCGCTGCCGTCCAGGGTGGCGTGCTCACCGGCGACGTCGAGGGCATCCTGCTGCTCGACGTTACCCCGCTGTCGCTGGGTGTCGAGACCATGGGCGGCATCATGACCAAGATGATCGACCGCAACACCACGATCCCGACTTCCAAGACCGAGGTCTACTCCACCGCTGCCGACAACCAGACCAGCGTCGAGATCAACGTGCTCCAGGGCGAGCGCGAGCTTGCCCGCGACAACAAGTCGCTCGGTAAGTTCCAGCTGACCGGTATCCCGGCTGCCCGTCGCGGCGTGCCGCAGATCGAGGTCACCTTCGACATCGACGCCAACGGCATCGTCAAGGTCTCCGCTAAGGACAAGGGCACCGGCAAGGAGCAGCAGATCACTATCTCCGGCTCCACCGCTCTGTCCGACGACGAAGTCGATCGTATGGTCAAGGACGCCGAGGCTCATGCCGAGGAGGACAAGAAGCAGAAGGAAGAGGTCGAGGTCCGCAACCAGACCGACAGTCTGTGCTACTCCACCGAGCAGACCCTCAACGAGCTGGGCGACAAGGTTTCCGCCGACGTGAAGTCTAAGGCCGAGGCCGCTATCGCCGACGCCAAGAAGGCGCTCGAGGGCTCTGACGTCGAGGCCATCAAGGCCGCCGGCGAGTCCCTGCAGTCTGTGGCCTACGAGCTGGCCCAGGTTGTCTACGCCGACGCTCAGCAGCAGACCGACGGTGCCGCCGGTGCCCAGCCTGCCGACGATGACGTTGTCGACGCCGACTACGAGGTTGTGGACGACGAGGACAAGTAATCATGTCCGCCCGTAAAGCTCGCACGGAGGCTGCCGCCGCTGGCGCCGCCCCCGTTGACTCTGAGGAGAAGGACGTGAAGATTCCCGTAGAGGCCGTCGACGATACCGAGACCAACGAGGCCCCGGCCGCCGAGGCTGCCGAGAACCAGGTAGAGGATTCCAACAAGGAGGCGACGATGACCGAGGACGAGATGGTGGAAGCTGCTATCCGCGCCGGTGAGGAAGCCGCCGACAACGACTTTAAGCTCAAGTTCGAGCAGGCTCAGAAAGAGCTTGCCGACGTGCGCAATGAGCTCGATGCTGCGGCAGAGGCTCAGAAGGCCGCCGAGGACAAGGCAAAGGACGCCACCGAGCGTACCGCCCGTCTGCAGGCCGACTGGGAGAACTTCCGTCGCCGCACCGCCAATGAGCGTATCGCCGAGCGCGAGCGCGCGACCGAGAAGCTTGTTACCGCGCTGTTGCCGGTGATTGACGATATCGAGCGCGCGATCGACCATGCCCGTAGCCAGGAGCTTTCCGACGACTTTAAGCAGTTCGCCGATGGCGTCGATGCGGTGCATGCCAAGCTGCTCGATGTGTTTGCGCACGAGGGCGTTGAGCCCATCGACCCCAAGGGCGAGGCGTTCGATCCGCTCGAGCACCAGGCCGTGGGGCGTGTCGAGGACGCATCGCAGTACGACGAGACTGTCAACGACGTGTACCAGAAGGGCTACCGCATGGCGGATCGCATCCTGCGTTCCGCGATGGTGACGGTGACCTACGGTGGCGAGAAGCGCCCCGCACCGGAGCCCGAAGCGGCGCCCGAGGATGCTACGGCCGATACGGCCGAGAGCACCGAGGAGTAATTGAGAAGGGCCCCGGGGCAACACCCGGGGCCCTTTCTGGCCTAGTGCCATATGAAAGCATGAGCCGCCGCCCGCTGGGCGGCGGATGAAACAGGAGAGGAGCTACGATGGCTGCAGGCAAAACCTTCTATGACATCCTGGGCGTATCCAAGAGCGCCTCCGACAAAGAGATCAAGAGCGCGTTTCGCAAGCTCGCGCAAAAATATCACCCCGATGCCGGAGGCGACGAGGCCAAGTTCAAGGAGATTAGCGAGGCCTACGAGACGCTTTCGGACGAGAAGAAGCGCAAAGAGTACGACCAGATGCTCATGTTCGGCGGCATGCCGGGCGCGGGCGGCGCGTATGGCGGCGGCTACGGTGCCGGCGCGGGCGCCAGCGGCTGGGGCGATATCTTCGACAGCATCTTCAGCGGCAATGGCGCCTGGGGTAGCGATTGGGGCTCAGGCTTTGCCGGGGCTGCGGGCGCTGCCGGTGCCGGCGCGGGTCGCAGCCGCGCTCGCAAGGGCGGCGACCTATCGCTGACCGTCGATGTGACGGCCGAGGACGCGTTTCGCGGCGTGACGCACAAGGTCACCTATCGCATTCCCTCGACAGGCGAGCAGCAGACCATCACGGTCTCGGTGCCCGCGGGCGCGGTCGATGGCGGCAAGCTACGCTACAAGCGTCGCGGCGAGTATGGCGTTGCGGGTGGCGAGCGCGGCGACCTGGTCGTGACCACGCATGTGGAGGAGCACCCGCTGTTCAAGCGCAAAGGCGCCGACGTGACCATGGAGGTACCGGTCTCGGTCTACGAGGCGGCGCTCGGCTGCACGGTGGACGTGCCCACACCCGGCGGTGCGACGGTCCGTTTGAAAGTGCCCGCGGGTACTCAGACGGGCAAGAAGTTCCGCTTTAAGGAGATGGGAGCGCCCGACGTTAAGCACCGTGGCCGTACGGGCGCGCTGCTCGTCGAGATCAAGGTGCAGGTCCCCACGAACCTATCCGATGACGAGCGCGATGCCATGACCAAGCTGCGCGAGGCCGACACGCGCGACTATCGCGAGAAGGTCAACCGTTACAAGGCGACGTACTAGGAAGGTCGCGGCGCGCGCCCGCGCCCGCGGGCTTATGATGGACGATAACGAGACGGAAAGGGGTCAGGTAGCATGGCCGAGGACAATAGGAACAAACCGCTGTACATGATCAGCGTGGCGGCCGAGTTGACCGGCATGCATCCGCAGACTCTGCGCGTCTACGAGTCTAAGGGCCTGGTGAACCCCCAGCGCTCGGGCGGTAACACGCGCCTGTATTCGCGTGCCGATATCGAGCGTCTGGAGCTCATCAACCAGCTGACTGACGAGGGTATCAACCTTGCCGGCGTGGTGCGCATTCTCGATATGAAGGAGCGTGCCGAGGAGCGCGAGCGCGAGAACGAGAAGCTCCGCGCTCGCGTGCGCCAGCTCGAGGATGAGCTGCACGAGTACAAGATGCAGAAGAAGATCACCGCCCTGGCCCCGCGCGATGGCTCGGTTAACCCCGAGCAAGTCATGCGCAAGCTGCTAGGTACGGGTAGCGACCTATAGCTCCGCCGACGCTGCCGGGCACTCATTGGGGACAGACTTAAATGAGTGCCCGCAGAATGAGAGTGGATAATCTCCCGTTTTTGG
>DXLP01000036.1 GCA_019414645.1 Collinsella sp. | reverse complement strand
GGACAGACTTAAATGAGTGCCCGCAGAATGAGAGTGGATAATCTCCCGTTTTTGGCCTGTTTGCAGGCTCAAAGTGGGAGATTATCCACTCTCGTCATTTCGGCGTCTAAGTCTGCCCCCGGCACCCAACTCGTTCTTTGCTTTACTGAGATAAAGTGAACGTGCAGATTCGTAACCCACTCGCAACCGTTCTATGGCACGATATTGAACGAATGTATGCTATGCGCCCAAATCGTTTGGGCAGAGTGGGAGACAGTATGGTCAAGCTGTACGAGGACGGCATCTACCTGCGCGGCGGCAGCGAGGTTGTGCCTGCGGCCGAGGCTGCCGAGCGCGGTATTACGCAGACACCCGAGGATGCCAAGCGCGGCACCATCGCGTATTCGATCCTCCAGGCACACAATACGTCCGGAGATCCCGAGGCGCTCAAGATTCGCTTCGATGCCATGGCGAGCCATGACATCACCTTTGTCGGCATCATCCAGACGGCGCGCGCCTCGGGCATGGAGCAGTTCCCGCTGCCTTACGTGCTCACCAACTGCCATAACTCGCTGTGCGCCGTGGGCGGCACCATCAACGAGGACGACCACGTCTTTGGCCTCTCGGCTGCCAAGAAGTACGGTGGCATCTTCGTTCCGCCGCATATCGCCGTTATCCACTCCTTTATGCGTGAGAACTTCGCGGGCTGCGGCAAGATGATCCTGGGTTCCGACTCGCACACCCGTTACGGTGCCCTGGGCACCATGGCCGTGGGTGAGGGCGGCGGCGAGCTGGCCAAGCAGCTACTGCGCGACACCTACGATGTAGCCTACCCCGGCGTCGTCGCCATCTACCTCACGGGTGCCCCGCGCCCCGGCGTCGGCCCGCACGACGTGGCACTCGCTATCATCCGCGCCGTCTTTGCCAAGGGCTACGTCAAGAACAAGGTCATGGAGTTTGTGGGCCCGGGCATCGCGAGCATGACGACCGATTACCGCAACGGCGTCGACGTCATGACCACCGAGACCACCTGCCTGTCGAGCATCTGGGCTACCGACGAGGACACACACGCGTTTTTGACCATGCACGGCCGCGGTGACGACTACCGCGAGCTCAAGCCCGCCGATGTCGCCTACTATGACGGCTGCGTCGAGGTCGACCTGTCGAGCATCAAGCCCATGATCGCGCTGCCGTTCCATCCTTCCAACGGCTTTGAGATTGACGAGCTCAACGAGAACCTCGAGGACATCCTGCATGAGGTGGAGCTCGAGGCTGCCAAGATCGGCGAGGGCAAGACGCACTTTAGCCTGCTCGACAAGATCGTCGACGGCAAGCTGCACGTGCAGCAGGGCGTTATCGCCGGCTGCTCGGGCGGCAACTATGACTCCGTGGTCCAGGCTGCCCGCGTGCTCAAGGGCGCCAACACCGGCTGCGGCGAGTTCTCGCTGTCGGTCTATCCCACGAGCCAGCCCGTGGCACTTGAGCTTGCACGCCGCGGCTATATCTACGACCTTATGGAGGCCGGCGCGATCGTGCGCACGGCATTCTGCGGCCCGTGCTTCGGCGCCGGCGACACGCCCGCCAACAACGGCCTGTCCATCCGCCACACAACGCGCAACTTTCCCAACCGCGAGGGTTCCAAGCCGGGCAATGGCCAGCTGAGCGCCGTGGCCCTGATGGACGCCCGTTCCATTGCGGCGACGGCCGCCAACGGCGGCGTCCTGACGCCGGCGACCGACCTGCCCGAGGACACTTGGGACGAGGCCTGCGAGTACACCTTCGACGACGCTCCCTACAAGAAGCGCGTGTACTGGGGCTTTGGCAAGGCGGAGCCTGCCGACGAGCTGGTTGAGGGCCCCAACATCAAGCCGTGGCCCGCGATGGAGCCGCTCGGCGACGACATCCTGCTCAAGGTTTGCTCCAAGATCATGGACCCGGTCACCACGACCGACGAGCTCATTCCCTCGGGCGAGACGAGCTCCTTCCGCTCCAACCCGCTGGGCCTGGCTGAGTTTACGCTGAGCCGCCGCGACCCGGCCTACGTGGGTCGCTCCAAGGAGGTCGACGCTGTGGAGAAGCGTCGCGTTGCCGGCGAGTCCGCGGGCGACCTGGCGGCGTTCGATGCCGAGCTTGCCGGTGTGTTTGAGGCGCTGGCCGGCGCGGGTGTCGCGGCCGATGCCAAGGCGACCGAGTTCGGTTCCATGATTTACGCCAAGAAGCCTGGCGACGGCAGCGCCCGCGAGCAGGCCGCGAGCTGCCAGCGCGTAATTGGCGGCCTGGCCAACATCGTCCACGAGTACGCCACCAAGCGCTATCGCTCCAACGTGATGAACTGGGGCATGGTGCCCTTCCAGATGGAGGCCGAGCCCAACTTTGAGGTGGGCGATTACGTCTTTGTGCCGGGTATCCGTGCCGCGCTCGATGGCGACCTGAAGGACATCGCCGCCTACGTGGTGCGCGCCGATGGTGCGGTCGAGCAGATTGAGCTCTACATTGCCGATATGACGGCAGAGGAGCGTGCCATCGTCAAGGCCGGCTGCCTGATCAACTACAACAAGTTCAAGGCCGCTGCCGAGTAGCGCACTTAATTGTCCGCCCGGGGCTTACCCTTTCCCGCCCGCTCACGCGCTTCACGAGGGCCGCGTTCGGGAAAGGGTAAGCCCCGGGCTACATTTCTGCGTTCTCGTTGGGTCTTGAGGGACGCTAATAAATAGACTTGCTTGATGCCGCCTCTGTTATCGGGGCGGCTTCTTTTTGTTGAAAACCACCACAAAGGGGGCAGGCACCTTTGTGGTGGTGGGGACGAGCTCGATGCTGTTGTGATCGTTGAGCGGCATGTTAATGGGCGGCTCTACAGAATTTCATCTGGGCTGGCGGGTTTGGTTGTTTTGGGGATGCCGAGTTTGGATGACGCGAAATCGTCAACATTGTCCTTAATTCCGTCTTTGGTGTAGACAGTGACCATATAGGTGCTGTGTCCGAATTCGCCCTTGTCGCGTGTTGCCCAGGCATCCCAGTAGGCGGCCCCGTTTCGCCCTTTGATTTTTCCGACACGGCGGAGTTCTGTTCGCTTTTATTTCTGGTTGCTATAGATGGTTCGACCGGCCTCCTCGGTGAGCCCGCACTGTCCAAGCATCTTGTCGAGGACTTGGTTCATGTGGCGCTCATCGGTGTTTGGTGCGTAGTCGTAGGCGAGGGTGATGAAGTCGAGTGGCTGGTCGTCGATTAGATAGTTTAGCGTCTGAGGTCCAAGGCAGAAATAGGGGGAGCATCCGTCGATCTGACCGAGCAGTGGCAACTTTGACTGCCAACTTCCGGTGGGAATTCCATCTTCGTAAAACACGCCGCGACAGATAAAGGAGAGCGAGGTGGCACGCGAGCTGGCGTCGACCATTCCGCATAAATCGAAGGGCGAGGTGATACCAAGGGAAAAGGGCGTGATGACGATAAGGAAGAGCATCACGATGGGTATGGCGAGAATGGCGATGACGTTGCGACCGGTGGAATGAGGCGGCTTCATATGCGCTCCTCGAGACAAAGATCTGTTGAGGATAGGCAGAAATGGATATGTTCAGAGAGCAATTCAAGTTTAATCTCATTGCGCGAGATGGTCGACCGTTAGCGTCGAAAACCACCACAAAGGTGCCTGTCCCCTTTGTGGTGGTGAGGAGCGCGCGGCTTCTTTTGGTAATAGTGTTAGCTGGCGGTATCATTAGTGCAGGTGGCGAAGGTTTGCATTGTGGGGTGTTTTGCCGTGAGCCGTTCTGCCCGTATTGGATTGATTGTCTTGGCGCTTGCGATCGCTGTGGTTGGCGCGGGCGCTGTCGGTATGGCATTTCTACCTGCTGCGGTGACGGAGCCGGTGGTCAAGCCTGTGACTCAATCTGTCGAACTTCTGACCGGCGACGACAAGCCCGAGACCATTACCGTTGATTTTGATGAGCAGCCGGCTGTGCTGGGTATTAGTAATTATCCGCGTATTCAGCTTGGGGCCATGCGCTATACCACGGATACAAGCCTGATCGATAGGGCGTCCGAGCTACTCAAGGGCAAAACATTTAAGCGTTGGTACGGATATGCGTCCTATCGGGCAAAAGCGAACGACATGGTTGGCGGATGCCACTCGTCCATCGAGCTGGACACTGCAAACGGCGCAAAGTTATGTGATGTCTCGTACGATCCGGGCTACGAGGGCAATGAGGGTCCGGGCATCTACATCATGGACGGCGATGTCGCCTATGTCATGGAGGGCGACCAGAGCGAGCTCAACGATTTTATGGGTCAGTGTATCCAAGATGCCTATAAACAGACCTGCTTGCCTGACCCGCAGACTGCACGCGATAGTGGGTCTGCCCGTACATGGCTGTTCGAGGATGAGATGCCCTGGACCGTCGAATCGGGAAGTACGGGTTCGGCGAAGGAGTAGAGACCGCGACCACCACAAAGGTGCCTGTCCTCTTTGTGGTGGTTTTCGGTCTGTCTCGATCTGTAACATCTAGGATCAAAAATGGCTGCTAGATGTTACAGATCGAGACGGTAGCGCGCCTGGGCAGCGGCGGGCTGACATCTCAGTACCCTATCCGTAATTCACTCAGAAAATCTTATATATAGAGACTTAGATTTGTGTATAAGATCGCGTAAAGCTGGCAACAATACTTCTCGAACAACGTGAAGCCGCCCCGTAGGGCGGCCGCCCCAAGAGAGGTGATTCCATGAGAATCGATAAGCTAGCAATGACGTCGCGCGAGGCGCTGCAGACCGCCATGAGCACGGCTGCCGATGCACAGGCCGGCGCGGTGGAGCCGATCCACCTGCTGTCTGCCCTGCTCGGTGCCGGCGAGCGCAATATCTCCGTGATCATCGAGCGCATCGGTGCCGACCCGGCTCAGCTCGCACGCTCCACACAAGATGCCATCGACCATGCGCCCAAGGTGTCGGGCGAGGGTCAGCAGATGGGCCTGTCCAACGAGCTCGTTCGCGTGATCGAGAAGGCCGAGAAAAAGGCCACCAAGATGGGCGACAGCTTTGTGGTGACCGAGCATCTGCTGATGGCACTTGCCGAGGACAAGGGTGAGGCGGGTCGCGTGCTGCGTGACGCCGGCGTGACCAAGGAGCGCATCGAGCAAGTCTACGAGGAACTGCGCGGCGATGACCGCGTGACGTCTGCCGAGGACAAGACGCAGTTTGAGGCGTTGGAGCAGTACGGTCGCAACATCTGCGATCTGGCTCGCGCCGGCAAGCTCGACCCGGTCATCGGCCGTACCGACGAGATCCGTCGTACTATTCAGGTTCTGTCCCGCCGCACCAAGAACAACCCCGTGCTTATCGGCGAGCCGGGCGTCGGCAAGACGGCCATCGTCGAGGGCATTGCTCAGCGAATCGTGGCCGGCGACGTACCGAGCACCCTGCGCGACCGCGACCTCATCGAGCTCGACATGAGCGCGCTGGTCGCCGGCGCCAAGTACCGCGGCGAGTTCGAGGACCGCTTGAAGGCCGTGCTCAAGGAAGTGCAAAAATCCGAAGGCAAGGTCATCCTGTTCATCGATGAGCTCCATACCATCGTGGGCGCGGGTGCCACCGAGGGCTCCATGGACGCCGGCAACATCCTCAAACCGGCGCTCGCTCGTGGCGACCTGCACGCGATCGGCGCGACCACGCTCGACGAGTACCGCAAGTACATCGAGAAGGACGCGGCGCTCGCCCGTCGTTTCCAGACCGTGATGGTCAGCGAGCCTACCGTCGAGGACACCATTTCAATCCTGCGTGGCCTGAAGGAGAAGTACGAAATCTTCCACGGCGTACACATCACCGATAGCGCGCTCGTGGCTGCCGCCGACCTCTCCGACCGCTACATCGCCGACCGCTTCCTGCCCGACAAGGCTATCGACCTGGTCGATGAGGCCGCGAGCCGCCTGCGCATGGAACTCGACAGCATGCCGGTCGAGATTGACGCCACCACGCGTCAGCTCACCCAGCTGCAGATCGAGGAACAGGCGCTCATGAAAGAGACCGACGACGCCTCTAAGGAGCGTTTGGAGGCTCTGCGCCAAGAGATTGCCGAAGTCCAGGAAAAGCTCAACGTGCAAAAGGCCGGCTGGCTCAACCAAAAGAACGCCATCGACCACGTGCAGGAGCTTAAGGGCCAGCTTGACGCGGCCAAGAGCGAAGAGGAGCGCGCGACGCGCAACGGCGATCTGGGCCGTGCGTCCGAGCTTCGCTATTCTGTGATCCCGGGTCTGCAGCAGCAGATTCAGGATTCCGAGGCTGCGCTCGAGGCGCAAAAGCAGCAGGACGGCGAGGGCCTCAACGAACAGGTGACCTCCGACGAGATCGCCGAGGTCGTGAGCGCCTGGACCGGCGTGCCCGTGTCCAAGATGATGCAGGGCGAGCTCGACAAGTTGAAGGGCTTGGAGGGCGAGCTGCATAAGCGCGTTATCGGTCAGGACGAGGCCGTCTCCGCTGTAGCCGCGGCCGTGCGTCGCAGCCGTGCGGGTCTCTCCGACCCAGACAAGCCCATCGGCAGCTTCTTCTTCCTGGGCCCCACCGGCGTAGGCAAGACCGAGCTCGCCAAGGCGCTGGCCGAGTGCCTGTTCGATGACGAGCGCGCGCTCGTGCGTATCGACATGTCCGAGTATATGGAGAAGTTCAGCGTCCAGCGTCTGATCGGTGCGCCCCCGGGATACGTGGGCTATGACGAGGGCGGCCAGCTCACCGAGGCCGTGCGCCGTCGTCCCTACTCCGTGATCTTGCTCGACGAGATGGAGAAGGCTCATCCGGATGTCTTTAACGTGCTGCTGCAGGTGCTCGACGACGGCCGTTTGACCGACGGTCAGGGTCGCCAAGTGTCCTTCAAGAACACGATTATCATCATGACGTCCAACGTGGGCTCCAAGGCTATCGCCGATCTGTCCGGCAAGGACGAGGAGGAGATGCGCCATCAGGTTGACGGGGCCATGGCTCAAACCTTCCGCCCCGAGTTCCTCAACCGTATCGACGATATCGTGGTGTTCCATCCGCTCGGCATGGCGCAGATCGAGAAGATCGTCGACATCCAGCTCGCCGACGTCCGCGCGCGTCTGGCCAAGGAGCGCATGACGCTGGCCGTCACCCCGGCGGCCAAGCAGATGCTCGCCGTGGGCGGCCTGGACCCGGTCTTTGGTGCCCGTCCGCTCAAGCGTCTCGTGCAGCGCGAGGTCGTGGATGCCATTGCCGCCGCTATCATCGACGGTACGGTGCGCGAGGGCGATCAGGTGACGGTCGATGTCGACAAGGACGGCGGTTTTACCGTCGTGTGCGACAACACGCCGACGCCGATATACGAGGCGCCCGAGGAATAGCTGAGCTCAAGCAAAGGGGCGGCGGGATTTACCCGTCGCCCCTTTTTCATGCTGCGTCGAATGTGCCGGGCAGTCTAGGCGTAGATGATCTCCAAGTTGGGGGCAAGCTCGGCAAGTCGCTGCCTCGTGTCCGCATCGACACCGGTGTCGGTGATCAGGCAGTTAATCTCATTGAGGTCAAGGGCGTGAACCAAGCCGATGACGCCGATTTTCGATGAGTCCATGAGGGTTATGCGTCGGTCGGCAGCGTTCGCGATGGCGCTCACCATGTTCGCCTGCTCCAATCGATGCGCCATAAATCCTTTTGAAAACGAGAAGGTATTGGTTCCCATGAAAGCAGTGGGAACAAAGTACTCGTTAAGCAGCCGGATAGTCTCGTTGCCCTGTGTGTAGTGATAGCCAAATCTCAGTTGTCCGCCCAGGAGAATGACCTCGCTGTCCACCAGCAATTCTTCGGCAAGTATCGCGTGAGATAGGTCGTTCGTGAGAACCGTGAGATTCTTGCGGCCCTTGAGAGCGCGTAGCATGCAGCCCGTTGTTGTTCCCGATTGAAGAAAGAACGTGTCGCCGTCGCGCACCATTTTCGCCGCAGCGTAACCGATGCGGCGTTTTTCGTCTTGGGCCGTCGAAGAAGCGTCTTCAAACGAAAGTTCGCGAGAATTGGGGTTCGGTAAGATCGCGCCGCCATGGGTTCGCCTGAGAAGTCCTCTGCCTTCGAGAGCCCGCATATCCTTTCGAATGGTCGCTTCCGAAACACCGAAGCGCTCGCTGAGGTCAACAATGCGAACAGTGCTGTTCGCATTGAGTAAGTCGAGTATTTCTTCCTGCCGTTCTTCCAGGTAATAGGGACGCGGTTCACTCATAAGAACTCCCAGGGCTTGTTGTGGGACAAGGCTTGTTACCTTCAGTTTTACCAGAACAACAATTCCTGAAATGAAATAAAACAACTCTAAACAAAACATATCGAACGTTCGGGGCAGGTTTTCGACCGTTCGCGGTAGCAGACGTCAATTCCGAAACAAAGCAAAACAAAACGCAATATAATGAACTCGCAAAATGTTGCGTTTGGAGAAAGCCAAACAGCGATGGTCTGCCTGAGGAAAGGAGAACAGATGCTCGTCAGTATGAGAGATATCTGCAACATCGCCGAACAGAACAATATGGCGGTCGCTGCAGTAAATTCCGCGAGTCTTGAGGCCGTCCGCGCCGCTGTGGACGTGGCGGAGGAAACAGGTTATCCGATTATCATCCAGCATGCCGAGGTTCACGAGTCGCTGGTGCCGATTGACGTGGTGGCTCCGCTGGTTACAGCACTGGCTGAGCGCTCGAGTGCGCATATCTGCCTGAATCTGGATCATTGTGAGAATCTATCCTATGCTCGTCGTGCGTTGGAGCTCGGTTTCACGGGCGTCATGTTCGACGGTTCTGCACTTTCCTACGAACGTAATGTTGAGCTTTCCCAGTACGCTGCCCAGATGTGCGCCGACTTTGGTGCAGGCCTTGAGTGCGAACTTGGTTCTATGGGGTCGCGTGAGGGTGGCGATCCTGATGCTGGGTCCACGGCGGAAGAGGCGGGCGCCATCTATACCGATCCTGACCAGGCGCGTGACTTCGTTGAGTCCACGGGGCTCGATATCCTGGCCTGCTCGTTCGGAACGGTGCACGGCCTGTATAAGGGCGAGCCCCATTTGAACATTGACGTTCTGACCGACATTCGCAGCTGTGTGAACGTGCCACTTGTCATGCACGGTGGCTCCGGTGTTTCCGACGAGGATTACGCTCGTGCCATCAATGCCGGCATCCGCAAGATTAACTACTACACGTATGGCGTTAAATATGCCGGCGATGCCGTGCGCGCCATGGTTGATGAAAAGACTGAGGGACATCCGGATGCTCCGATCTATTGGCACGATATGACGGCAGTCGCGTTCGAGAGCCTGCGCAGCACATTCGAGCATGTCGTGCGAGTATTCGCCAATGGCGCGGCTCCTTTGGCTTAAGGGGTGTGCTATGAAGAAAATTTTAGTTGCAACCCACGGACGCCTAGCAAGTGGCGTCAAAAGTGTGGCTGAGGTGCTGCTTCATGATGATAGCGCCATAACCGTCGTTGATTGCTATGTGGACGAATCGGATCCCAATGAGCAGATCGCAGAGTTTATCGATGGCGTGAGGCCAGAGGACGATGCGTTGATCGTTACCGATCTTTTGGGCGGGAGCGTCTGCAACATGGTTACGGCCATGCAGCCGGAAAAGCACGGCATCGTACATGTGACCGGTTTCAACATCGCGTTAATTCTCGAATGCCTGATTACGGGCGAGGCGTTCACGCCCGAGTATATCGACAGCGTAATCGCGCAGGCATCGACCTCCATGCGGCGTGTGGTCCTGCGGGCAGGCGGGGCGACAGATACCGATGACGATTTCTTTGGATAGGAAGTGGTCCGCTTTGGCGGGCGGAGCGAAGACGAAAGGAGAACGAAATGATCGTTCAGCTGCGAGTGGATGACCGCCTGGTTCACGGACAGGTCACGCTCATGTGGGGAAAGGAGCTGAGCACCAAGGGTATTTTAGTCGCGAATGACGCTGCGGCCCAAAATGAAACCCAGTCGTCGACGCTCAAGATGGCTTGCCCGAGTGGGCAGAAGCTTCTCATCCGTACAATAGACGACGCTATCAAGATTGCTAACGATCCGCGTGCGGGCGAGATGCGCATCTTCGCCCTTACTGGGAACATCGCCGATGCACTCAAACTAGTGAAAGGGGCTCCCGGTAGGATCGGCAGCGTGAACGTTGCGAATGTCGGCCGCTTCGATCGAAGCGACGATGCAGCCAAGGTGCTGCTGACAACGGGTGTAACGCTCAATCCAGACGAGGTGGCTGCAGCGCGCGAGCTGTGTGAGCAAGATCTGCCGGTGTTTCATCAGGTCGGCGTTACAGACGGTAAGGTCAAGGTTTCCGACCTGCTGGCAAAGCTCTAAGGAGGGATTGATATGCTGACGACTGCGCTCTTGGCATATTTGGCAGCTTTTATCTGCTATTTCGTCCAATGGACGTTTGGACAGCCCATGATTGACCAGCCCCTGGGCGTGGGTCTTGTGGCGGGCATTATCTTTGGCGATGTTACCGCAGGCATTATCATCGGTGCTGCGCTCCAGGCTATTTTCATCGGAAGCGTCAACGTGGGCGGTGCGACTTCGGCTGATACGGTGGCAGGAACGGTGCTCGCTGTGTGCTTCGTGGTCGTGTCTGGCATGGAGCAGGGCGTAGCGATTCCGCTCGCGGTGGCTGCGGCTATTTTTGCGAACATCATCTACTCGCTCGTTCTCAACGTGCTCATGTCTTTCTGGGCTCCTGTTATTGATTGGGCCGCGAACTCGGGTGACAGTAAGAAGCTCTTCATCTGCCATTTTGGCGGCGCCGTAGTCATGAACGGTCTATTCGCCATCCCGACGTTTTTGGCGGTGTGGGTCGGTGCCGAGCCGGCATCGCAGCTTATGAATATGGTGCCGCAGGCGGTCCTGAACGGGTTCAATGCTGCATCCGGCCTGCTTCCCGCCGTGGGCATGGCGCTACTTCTGCGCATGCTCTGGGATAACAAGATTGCAATTTATTTCCTGCTCGGCTTCGTGCTCTTCCAATATCTCAACATGCCCATGGTCGCAATTGCCGCCGTCGGTGCAGTGATCTTGGTCGTTACGGCCCTGCGTGACCTTGAAAATCTCGACCTGCGCAACCAGATTAAGGCCTTGCGCGAATCGGGCGTCGCAGCTGGTGCCCAGTCCGTCGCCGAGCTCGAAGAGGAGGATTTCTTCGCATGAGTACCACCGATACCGCAAGCGAGAAGATCAGCATCTCCACTAAGGATCTTTCCGCTGAAGACCGTAAGATGCTGCGCGGCATCTTCTTCCACTCGTTCAACGTCTTTGCCCATTACGGCGGCGGCGCTCGCGGAGGCGCTTCAGGCTTCATGTGGTCCATCTGGCCTGCCATCGAGCGTTTCTACCCGGATAAAGAACAGCGTCGCGATGCCCTGGTACGCCATTCGACCTGGTATAACATCACGTCAAATGTCGGTACGTTCTGCATGGGCCTTGTTGCCTCGATGGAGAAGGAGAACGCGGCCGAGCCTGATTTCGATACGCATTCGATCGACTCGGTCAAAGCTTCGCTCATGGGTCCCATGTCGGGCATCGGCGATGCAATCTTCTGGGGCGTTATCCGTGTTATCGCGGCCTCGGTCGGTATGGCGCTGTGCTCTCAGAACGGATCGCTTCTGGGTCCGATCGCGTTTCTGCTCATTTACAACATTCCGTCGTGGATTACGCGTTGGGTGCTGACGGTTCTTGGGTATCGCGTCGGTTCGAGCTTCATCACCAAGATCTACGAGAGCGGCTTGATGGGTATTGTAACCAAACTCTCAAGCACGCTCGGCCTGCTGATGATCGGCGCCATGGCTGCCTCGTTCGTTAAGTTCAACTGCGCGATCTCAATTCCGATGCCCGAGGGCGATCCGGTCATGATCCAGACGTATCTCGATACGATCTTCATCGGCCTGATTCCGCTGCTGTACACCCTGGGTTGTTTCAAGCTGCTCAAGAAGAACACCAACGTGAACTGGATCATTATCGGCACCATGATCATTGGCCTGGTGCTTGGCCTGACGGGGATTTGCTAGTTGCTGCAAGTTTCAAGACGATGTTTACCCGCCCGAGTGTGCCTAAGGTGCGCTCGGGCGGGCTTGCGTTGGGTTTAAAGCAATGTATACACTGTCTGCGCCGATACGCGTAGACGATTCGTAAGCACGTGTGCGCTCTGGATACCGCATCCCGCGGTATCCATGCATTACGATGGCCGTAATCAGTCATAGTGTAAGAATGGAATTCAAGCCACACGGAAAGGTGCATGCCATGGATAGCAAGGACGAGTGCAAGCAGCCCCTGCGCGAGAAGAGGGAGACGAAAAAGCCCACCGATCCCTACATTCGTGCCGAGAACGAGGATGACGACGGCTACGATCCTTATAGCGATCGTCGCCCCGAGCGCGAGCCCCTCTTCGAAGCCGACCCCTGGCGTTAAGTAGCTGATTTGGGACGGGGCTTTTTTAGCTACTTTGTTTTCGGCTAGAGGCGTTCATGCCTGCCCCCTCGGCCGCTCGATATCCTCCGGGAGGGGCTACTAATAGAAAACTTGCTTATCCATTAATCAAGATACGCATAATCTTGCTCTCCTGCTAATCAAGAATCGTTATAATCTTGATTAGCAGGAGAGCAAGATTGGAGAATTATGGCATTCAACGACTTGGTGGCTCAAAAAATAAAGGACTTTGAGCAACAGGGGATTCCGCAGGTCTTTGAGCGCGACCTTGATCTGGGCAACCCGCAGGAGCCAAAGCGCGACAACATCGTATATGTGATTGTGGGCGCCCGTCGTTGTGGAAAGACGTATCGCCTGTATCAGGAGATACGGCGGCTTCAGGGCCAAGGCGTCGAGCTTGACCGGATGCTATATTTCAATTTTGAGGATGAGCGCTTGCGTCCGTATGAGCCATCGCTACTAGCGGACGTGCTCGATACATTCTATGCACTATATCCTGCTGCTCGAGGCGAGGGCGCCTACCTTTTCTTTGACGAGATCCAGGAAATACCCGAATGGGGTGCGTTTCTGCGACGCGTGGTCGATACGGAGAAGGCGACCGTTTACGTGACGGGATCTTCTTCTAAGATGCTGTCCTCAGAACTTAAGAGCGAGTTCAGGGGCCGTTCTCTTGTGCGAGAGCTTTTTCCGTTGAGTTTTTCGGAATACGTCCGATATAAGACGGGGAGCGTTCCTGAGTCGAACGCGCCCTTCTCCTCAAGCGCTGCAGCGTTGCTCCGACACCATCTGGTCGGATATCTCGAGCGAGGGGGATTCATCGCGACACTTGAGCAGACGCCCGCAGACGCGATTCAGCTGCTACAGGAATATGCGTCGCGAACGGTCGCTATGGACGTTGTGGAGCGTTACGACGTCAAGAGCCCTCGTTTGGCCTCACTGTTTCTGACGCGGTGTATGGCATCTTCGGGACGAGAGCTGTCGGTGAACAAGGTGTACAACGAGTTCAAGAGCAGGCAGATACCCGTCAGTCGTAATTCGCTCAGCGACTTACTTGAGTATTACGAGGACGCCTACCTGCTGTTTTCTGTGCCGGAGTTTACGCGTTCACTTGCAAATAATACGCGGTCTGCGTCTAAAGTCTACGCTGTCGATCCTGCGATGTTTGGAGCATTCTCTCCCGCATCGGCATTGGACCAGGGCCAGAGGCTCGAGACTGCGGTGTTCAATGCGCTCAGAAGAAGGACTCCTGCGGTGCGGGTCGGTTCGGTCTGCCGCCTACTGGTCAAGGAGAAGAATAAAAGCCATGAGGTTGACTTTGTGGCTGGGGATGCACTTCTCATGCAGGCTTATAGCCTGACTCAGGTGAGTGTGGATATGGCAAGCGAGAAAACGCGCGAACGCGAAATTGCAGCCCTCGATGCCTCGATGGCCCAGTTTGATCTTGGCGAGTCGGTAATCGTTACTATGGATGAACAGGCCGATATTCCATGTGAACACGGTGTGGTACACGCTGTGCCCGCATGGAAGTGGCTCCTTGCCTAATCATCTACGGATCTGTGGGGCCAGGACCTCCTGGCCCCTTCATCACGGTTGGGGAGTACCATGATGCGCCCGGCTAGTCCTGGGCCTTGATGCTCGGCAGCAGAATCTGGGCGATGTAGTCGCATTCGAGCTTGGTGGCAGCGTCGGCCTTGCCGTCTTTGCCGACCAGCACGCTCTTGATCTGGCTGTAGGTGTAGCGGTTGCCGGTCGTAAGCTCGACAAGCTCAATGGCTGTGTCCATGGGATAGGTCGACACGGGGTTCTGCGTGCGCCCGTTGATGGTCTGGGGCACCACGTACGGATAGACGGGGCCGCTGGCGTAGACGGTATAACCGTTGCCTAGATTGGCCGCACCCAAAACCGTATCGCCCTCATCGGGCGTAAAGCTCTCGCCCTCGCGCACCGCGACGAGCGTCACAATCGGCGTATCGCTGTCGCCGGCAAGATAGATGCATAGCGTGCTGCCATTTTGCCAAGTCTCGACCTTGCCGTACCATTCGACGGGGATATCGAGCTGGTAGAGGTCGGTTGCCTTGTGACGGGCGTCGGCATCACGGGCTGCCTGTGCCTTTTGCGCGCTCAGGGCATTGACGGCGGCGTCGCGCCGCGCGGTTGCCGCCTGCTGGAGCACCTTGGCGGTGGCGGCGGAGCTCGCGCCTCCCTCCTCGGCATATTTGGCGGCGGCATCGATCTGGTCGTCGGTTACCGTGTCGGCCGAAGGCACCTTGAGTTTAAAGGCAGCCTGGGCACTTAAATCCTGTCCATCGCTCTTAACGGTGACCTGCGTCTTGGTGGTCGGGACGGTATAGATGGTGCCGTCGGCCGCGATGGGGGAGGCAGCGATGGAGAGCGTGTAATCGCCGGGCAGCAGTTTGATGCCGCGGCCGTGCTCGTCAACGTAGAGCGTTTCGCTCACAGAAGAGCCGTCGGAGTCCTGGCCACTCACCTGCACGGGGATCTTTGAGCCGGTGGAGCAGTCGAGTCCCGCGGCATGTACGCCAATTTGCACCGACATCATGGTATGGGCGTTTGCGGCAACTACGGCGGCCTGCTCTTGCTGGTATCCGTTCCAAGCCGCATAGCCCGCGCCGCCGGCGACGAGCGCGACGGCCACGACACCGGCGACCATCAGATTGCGGCGCTTGGGCGACATCTTACGATGACGAACCTCGGCTTCGTGTGCCGAGGGAGCGGACGGCAGGGGAATATCTCCCATGGCGATGGTCTCGTCGACGACTGGCGCAGAGCCCAAGCCGGGGAGCTCGCGGGTGAGCGATTCGTCGACGGGCAAGTCGCCAAGCAGGGAGGTCTCATCTCCCGCGTTGGGTTCCGGTTGGCCATTGCCCTCGTCATCGCCTTTTTCGACATCGGCTTCATCGCGAGCATCCTCGACGTCGTCGCCCGTATCCGGTATGCCATCGCCCGCCGCGTCCTGCATGTCGACGATTGTCTCGTCAAACGCAACTTCGTCCAGCGAAAACCGGTCTAGGCTCTCCAAGGCCTCGGCGCACGCCGCTGCATCTTGGGCCGCGTCCTCTTGGCCCCTCGTCTCATTTTCCATATATCCCCCAAGCTCAATATCGGGACAACAATGTACCCAAAATTAAGGTCACATAGAGCTGGCGTGCAGTCGGAAATTCGATTTTATCTGCGCGATACATTGTGAATATGTGCATGAATGCACGCGCGACAGCAAAAAGCCCCCGGAAAGCAAACGAATTGCTTTCCGGGGGCTGCGCATAACGCGAGATTACGGAGCCAAAGAGACGCGCCTACATCCAAATGCGGACGGCAGCGAGCGCGTTACTCGGCGTGCGCGTAATCAACCTTGGCGCGGCGAGCGGTAGCCTTCTCCCAATCGCTGGTGCCCTCAAAGACGTCCTGCTTGTAGGGATTGCGGCCGAGCTTCTTGGCACGGTAGACGATGTAGATGATCGCGGCGACGTTGGCGACCAGCGCGGCGATCGAGACCGCGGTAGCGGCGCCGGGGTCGAGCGTGGAGTGGGTCACAAAGATGGACTCCTCCTGGAAGTACGGGAATACCTGGGCAAACATGCACCAAATAGCCAGCGTAAAGGCACGGTTCTGGATCCAGCCGCCCTTGTTCCAGATAAAGGCGGCGACGGTGGGCGCCAGCAGCAGTGCAAAGCCGCAGAACCAGGAGTGGGTGGGCAAGCAGTTGTAGGTGTAGCAGAAGTTCCAGATATCGTAGGCGATGATGTAGACCCAGGTCATGTCGGGCCACAGCATGTCGGTCTTGTCCTCAGAGGCGTAGACACTCCACCAACCGGTCATGCAGAAGATGTTGATGATACCGGCGATGCCGTTGAACACGTTGTTCCAGCCGGCGAGCTGCGTGGCGCCCTCGGAGGTGACCCAGGTGGACTCGCCCAGGACAAAGAAGTGATAGGCGCTCTCAAAGTCGGACACGACGGCGATCATGATGTTGATGGCGACGATCACAAACGGCCACGCGCGGAACCAATGCGCCTTGCCGATCTTGCCCCACTGGTACTTAATGGCAATGAAGCCCCAGCAACCGGCCAGCGCCGCGTATACCTTGGCGTAGTGGAACCAGCTGTTCTGGTACACATGGGTGGGGTTGGTGAGCGCCCACTCGGCACCCTGTGAGACGCCGATGGCGATAGCGACGCAGTAGATGGTCATGGCCAGCGGAGCCACGCCAAAGATGATGGCCGCGCCCAGCTTGGTGCGGCGGCCGACCTCGTTGAGCACGATCAGGCCAATAAAGACCATGGCCCAGCCGGCCCAGTGGATAAGGGTATTGCTACCCTAAACATCGAACAGCATGCTGCTCTCCTTTCACAAGCCCGCGGCCCCTCTTCTGATCGCGGGCAGTTTGGCCAAATGTCGTCAGTTCTGGGGCTTGCGCTCCTGATACTTGGCGGTATAGCCCTCGATATGGAGCGTCGAGGCGATGATTTCCTTGACTGTCTCGTCGGGCACATCGGGGTGCGTGCGGATATACATCAGCAGCCCCATGATGAGGGTGTAGAACGTCTCGTAGACATGGTCGATGCGTAGCTCGTGATGGGCGACAAAATCCACCACGGTGGTATCGCAGATATACTGCGCCACGCGCTGGACCACGTTGTGCAAAAAGCCGCCGTAGAGCGCGCCGCTGCTCGAGGTGAGCGTGCTCGGCAACTCGTGGCCGCTCACGACCAGGCGCTTAAAGAGCGGAGCAACGGTGTCGAGTGCGCCTTCGATGTCGCCAACCGTGCGGCTGGCGTTCCACTGCTCGAGCTCGGCGATAAAGCCGTCGATTGCCTCGTCCATAACGGCGGTGACGGCGGCATCCATATCGGCAAAGTAGTGGTAGAACAGCGAACGCGCGCAGCCAGCCCGCTTGGTCACGGCCGATACCGAAAGATGGGACACACCAAGCTCGGCGCTCACGGCGCGCACAGCGGCGAGGATCTCGCGACGGCGCTCGTCGCCCGTCAGGCGTTTTGCCGCGCTATCGGATGCGGGGACGGCATCGACCACAGAGATATCTGCTGCGTTGTTGCCCATGTTTTGCCGCCTTTCATCCTCTTTTGCCTGACCGTTCGCCTAACAGTCTTGAATATTGTTGACGGTTCGTCAATACTGTTTTTGACACAATGTCAACAATAGCGGGTGAACGGCATGGGGGCATGTCGAACCCGTACAAAGAGGGGCGCCGCGGTCTCGCCGGGCTGTGGCAAGAGAAGGGACGACTATGATTCTCAGCGGACCGGGGATTAGCTATACCGAGCCCGATATCGGCGCGGAGTTCGTGCCGCCGATACCGGAGCATCCGCGCGAGGCCATCGTCAAACTGTGTGAGCACTGCACCAACCGCCTGCTGCACCGCGACGAGCTGCTGGGCTACGAGTACTGGTCGTTTGCCGAGGCCGCAACCGACGAGCAGGCCGAAGTGCTCTGCAAGATGAAGATGCGCCGTCCCTATACGCTGCCCGAGATGGTCAAGCTCACCGGCATGCCCGAGGCCGATATCGAAAAAATGCTCGACGACATGAGCTACACGGGTCTGCTCGAGTACAACTGGGAAAACCCCGAGCGCGCCAAGCAGTGGGTGCTGCCCATGCTGGTGCCGGGTTCCGCCGAGTTCCTCAACATGCGCGTGAGCCAGCTCGAGGAGCATCCGGTCTATGCCAAGTTCTTTGAGCAGGCGTCCAAGGGACCGCTGTCCAAGGCCACGCCGATGGTGCCGCCCGGCGGTGCCGGCATCGGCATGCATGTCATTCCGGTCGAGAAGGCCATCGATGCTGCGAGCACCTCGGTGCCGATCGAGCATATCGAGCATTGGCTCGACAAATACGAAGGTAAGTATGCCGCTAGCACCTGCAGCTGCCGCGCGAGCCGTCGCGTGATGGGTGAGGGCTGCGCCGACGACCCGGCCGATTGGTGCATCGCCGTGGGCGATATGGCCGACTACGTGGTTGAGACCGATCGTGGCCATTACGTGACCCGCGACGAGGTTTACGACATCTTGCGCCAGGCCGAGGACAACGGCTTTGTGCACCAGATCACTAATATCGACGGCGAGAACAAGATCTTCGCCATCTGCAACTGCAACGTCAACGTGTGCTACGCTCTGCGCACCTCGCAGCTGTTCAACACGCCCAACCTGTCGCGCTCGGCCCATGTCGCCAAGGTCGAGAAGGACAAGTGCGTGGCCTGCGGTCGCTGCGTTGAGGTATGTCCGGCCGGCGCCGCCAAGCTGGGCCAGAAGCTCTGCAGCAAAAAGGCTGGCGGACAGGTGCCCGAGTATCCGCGCCAGGAGCTGCCCGATGCCACCAAGTGGGACCACACCAAGTGGTCGCCCAACTACCGCAACGACAACCGTATCGAGACGCATGAGTCCGGCACCGCTCCCTGCAAGACGGCCTGCCCCGCGCACGTTGCCGTTCAGGGCTATTTGAAGCTCGCGGCGCAGGGCCGCTATGACGAGGCGTTGGCGCTCATCAAGCGCGAGAACCCGTTGCCCGCTATCTGCGGCCGTGTGTGCAACCGCCGCTGTGAGGATGCCTGCACCCGCGGTCGCGTGGACGAGGCCGTGGCCATCGACGAGGTCAAGAAGTTTATCGCCCAGCGCGATCTGGATGCCGCGACTCGCTATGTCCCACCTGTGGTGACCCCGACGCGTGCCGGCGGCTTCGACCAGAAGATCGCCATCATCGGCGCCGGTCCGGCCGGTCTGTCCTGCGCCTTCTATCTGGCCGAGAAGGGCTACAAGCCCGTCGTGTTCGAGAAAAACGAGCGCCCGGGCGGCATGCTCACCTACGGCATTCCCAGCTTTAAGCTGCAGAAGGACGTTATCGAGGCCGAGGTCGAGGTCATTCGCCTGATGGGCGCCGAGTTCCGCTATGGCGTGGAGGTCGGTCGCGATGTGACGCTCGACGAGCTTCGCGCGCAGGGCTTTAAAGCCTTTTACGTGGCCATTGGCTGCCAGGGTGGCCGCCTTGCCGGTATTCCGGGCGAGGATGCCGAGGACGTGACCGTGGCCGTCGACTTTTTGCGCGAGGTCAACAGCGGCAAGATCGACGCGCTGCCCGGGCGCACCATCGTGGTGGGCGGCGGCAACGTGGCCATCGATGTCGCGCGCAACGCCTGCCGTCTGGGTTCCGAGCACGTTGAGATGTTCTGCCCGGAGAGCGAGGTCAAGATGCCTGCCAGCGAGGAGGAGCGTCGCGAGGCCATTGAGGACGGCGCGCACATTAGCTGCGGCTGGGGCCCCAAGGAGATTCACCTGGACGAGGCCGGTCGTGTGTGCGGTATCACCTTTAAGCGCTGCACGCGTGTCTTTGACGACGAGGGCCGTTTTGCGCCCGAGTATGACGAGAACGACTTGCGCCGTGTCGATGCCGACCGTGTCGTCATGTCGATTGGCCAGTCCATTGTGTGGGGCGACCTGCTGGCTGGCTCCAAGGTGGAGCTCGGCCGCAGCCAGGGTGCCCTTGCCGATCCGCAGACGTACCAGACCGCCGAGCCCGACATCTTTGTGGGCGGCGACGTCTACACCGGTCCCAGCTTTGCTATCGACGCCATCGCCGCCGGTCACGAGGCCGCCGTGTCCATCCATCGCTTTGTGCAGCCGGGCTCCACGCTCACCATCGGCCGCAACCAGCGCCGCTACACCGCGCTTGACCGCGACGATGTTGTGATTGAGAGCTATGACAACGCAAGCCGCGAGGTGGCACGTGTCGACCGCGAGCGCGAGAAGGCTGCGCCCTTTAGCGAGTACGTCGAGACCTTTACCGAGGAGCAGGTGCGCGCCGAGACCGCTCGCTGCTTGGGCTGCGGTGCCTCGATCGTCGACCCCAACAAGTGCATCGGCTGCGGCCTGTGCACCACCAAGTGCGCGTTTGACGCCATCCATCTGGATCGCGACCGCCCCGAGTGCTCCACGATGGTCAAATACGAGCAAAAGCTCCCCAGCCTCGGCAAGTACGCTTTGAAGCGTGCGATCAAAATCAAATTTGGGAAGAAATAAAAAACGCAACAAACAAGAGAACGGCGTAGAGAACGGTTGGACAGCGAGCGAGTCCCAGGCGTGGCGAGGTGCCTTGAAAGAGGAGGGCATAGGGCTTTTGCCCATGCCCGACGATTGAAAGGCAGATCGTCCGTCTGGGGCTCGCGCAGCGTCAAGTCGACCGCCGTTCGTTAGAACGGCGGAAGAAAAAGTGCATGAATTAGGAATCGTCTATCACATCATTCGCGATGTCGAGAATGTGGCGCGCGCCAATGGCGTGAGTCGCGTTTCGAGCGTGACGCTGCTCCTGGGCGAGGTCTCGGGCGTCGTTCCCGATCTGCTGCTTGATGCTTGGCGCTGGGCGGCAGATAAAAAGCCTATCACGCAGGGCGCGGAGCTTATTGTGGAGCCTGTCGAGGCCGTGACGCATTGCGAGGCGTGCGGCTGCGACTACGCGACGGTCGAGCACGGCAAGACCTGCCCCCATTGCGGTAGCGGCGAGACCTATCTGCTGCAGGGCCAGGAGGTCATGATCAAGCAGATCGAGACCCCCGACGAGGACCCGACAGACGCTGCCCCCGACGGCCTATCCGATGCCCCCGATGCCGTCGACGCCGCCAACCCCCTCCACATCGCCTAACTTAGTCGTTGGGTGTTCCTATAGTTTTGTCAACCGTCGGGGCTACTCCCGGTAGGG
>DXLP01000035.1 GCA_019414645.1 Collinsella sp. | reverse complement strand
ACGAGCGGGGGCTCCTGTCTTTTTAGTGCCCTCGGATTGGGTCATAGTGTCTGTCCGTCCTCTATCTGCGGTGTTGCCCTGGTTGGCACTTAGGGACGTTCCTTTTCTGCCGGCACTTGGGGACAGTCCTTGTCGAGTTACTGGTAGTCATTGGGGACGTTATTAAACGACTACCCACGGCTATTGCGCACATGGCTCGCATGACAGCCGTCTCTTTTATGTTTCCTTTAGCCGTTGCTGCCTAGGATGGGGGTTAGTCGGTAGGAAGGGAGCGTCTATATGGACGACGCGAGCGAGCGTTCAATCGAAGAGGACATGCTCGATCAGTTCAATTACTTTGATGATGAGGACGAGGAGCTGATCGACCGTCGCGAGCCAGCGCCGCTTGATTCCTTTGATCTGGTCGATGAAGAGACTGATGAGGTTGAGGACGAATCAACGGAGCCCCCACAGCCTTCGCGCCTTGACTCGCTGCTTTCGAGAGCCCCCATGCACCACGGCGTTCGTGCCGGCGCGCTCCATATGAAAACTGACTGGCACCAGATCGTGACGGCAGGCGATGAGCTTGCCGTCGATGCGCCGCTCACCGATAAATCATCCATCATCTGCCGCACCGGCATGCTTATGCTGGCAAGCGGAACGGGTGCCTGGCGCGTGCGCGATACCATGAATCGTGTTGCCGCCGTACTCGGTGTCACCATCCACGTTGACTTAAGTCTTCTGTCGTTTGAGTGCACCTGCATCGAAGATGGCCACTGCTTTAACGAGGTTGTCAGCCTGCCCACAACGGGAGTCAATACCCATCGCATTTGGATGATGGAGAGCTTCTTAAAGGAAATCGAGACGTATGGGCGCCGGTTTACCGTGCACGAATACCACGAGATGCTCAAGACCGTTGAGAGTTCAAAACCCGATTACTCTCCCTGGCAACAGGGCCTTGCGGCAGCTTGTGCTTGCGGCGCCTTCGTCTTTTTGCTCGGCGGCGGCCCTATCGAGATGGCCTGCGCGTTTGTGGGCGCGGGTGTCGGCAACTTTGCCCGCTCCCATATTCTCAAGCAAGGCCTTGGTCAGTTCAGCGCGCTGACGACCGGCGTTGCGCTCGCTTGCGTTTCGTATCTGCTGGCATTGCTCGGCCTTGGCCAGGTCATACCGGGGGCAATGTCGCACCAAGAAGGCTATATCGGCGCCATGCTCTTTGTGATTCCCGGCTTTCCGCTCATTACGGCGGGCCTCGACATCGCCAAGCTCGACATGCGAAGCGGTATCGAGCGCCTTTCATATGCCGTATCGATTATTGTGATGGCGACGCTCGTAGGTTGGATGGTTGCCGAGTGTGTTGGCCTGGCGCCGGACGACTTTGCCCCACTGGGCCTTTCGCCGCTTGCCCTTACGCTCCTGCGCGTGGTGATGAGCTTCGTTGGCGTATTCGGCTTCTCGGTGATGTTCAACAGCCCGGTAAAGATGGCCGCGGCAGCTGGGTTGATCGGCGCCGTGTCCAATACCCTGCGTCTGACCCTTGTCGATGCGCCGACGATGATTCCCTTCCTGGGCCTCAGCACGGGAATGCCTCCCGAGGCAGCAGCGTTTATCGGCGCGCTGGTATCGGGTCTGCTGGCAAGCTTGGCCGAAGTCAAGCTCACCTACCCGCGCATCGCCCTCACGGTGCCTTCGATTGTCATTATGGTGCCCGGTCTGTATCTCTATCGCTCTATGTATTACATGTGCACCTTCGACACGGTCAACATGCTCGGCTGGTTTGTGCGCGCAGTGCTCATCGTGGCGTTTCTGCCCGTTGGCTTGGGCGTGGCGAGAACCCTCACCGACCCTCGCTGGCGCCATACCAGCTAATTGGTGCAAGGGGGACAGGTTACTTTGCACCAAATGAGTTGCGGTGAAATAGGGACTGAATTGTTGCTTAAAGGGTCAAAACAGTCCGTATTCCACCGCAACTTATGGGGTCGGGGGTTTTGGTGCCCTGCATCTCCACAAACTCAACGCTTACGAAGCGCGCGCCGTTCGTGTTAGGGTAGTTCCACCACATAAGTAGTCGCAGACGCGCGTAACACGGGCGGGCGAGATGAAGTCCCAACAGCTCCATCTTGCCCGCCCGTTTTTGTTGCGTGGTGCCGCGGCGTAACACAGAAAGGAATCTGCCCTTCATGCCTATCAACAAACGAGAGAGCCTGCTGTTCACCTTTATCATGTGCTTTTGCATGGTGCTCTGGATGAGCATCTACAACGTTGCCCTGCAGCACGGGGCCATCAACGGCGAGGTCGTTGCCGCTGCGTGGCTCGGCTTCCCCGTTGCCTACATTTTTGCCATGTGCTGCGACTGGTTCGTCGCCAGCCCGCTCGCCAAGGGTTTCG
Source organism: Collinsella sp. (assembly GCA_019414645.1). Lineage (GTDB taxonomy): Bacteria > Actinomycetota > Coriobacteriia > Coriobacteriales > Coriobacteriaceae > Collinsella. The sequence goes on along the minus strand of DXLP01000035.1, from coordinate 19,118 downwards.
CCTTTAAGTACTTGGTCACGCCGGGCAAGAGCTCGCCGCTCGCCATGACGCTCGCCGTCAGCTCCTGCATGGTCGTTCCCATGGTCATCATCATGTCGCTGTACGGTGCCTGCGAGGGTCTGACGCACATGCCCGGCGGCATCCTTGCGAACCTGTATTCCGTGCCCGCGATCTGGATGATCAACATCCCGCATAATTTTGTGATGGCGCTGCCGTGGAACCTTTTGGTAGCCGGTCCGATTTCCCACTTCGTCTTCCGTCGCGCCTTCCCTGTGGGGACGGTTTTCGAGGAGGAGCATGCCGAGCTCTTGGAGCAGGCTATGGCTCCTGAGTGCGAGTAGCTCGCTTAGGGATCTGCTGAGCGCGGGCGACTTGCTTGGTTGGAGCCCTAAGCGTGGATAGCTCTCTCGGCGACATCGCGGGCGTGAGCGGTGCGCATGACCGGAGGGCCCGTGCTGCTCCGTTGCCCGACGTGCTAGCGCGCAGAACAATCTGTTGGTGCATTCGGCGGCTGCTGAAGCGTTTCGGCAGCCGCTTTTTATACGGAGTTTAAATACAACAGTCTGTTGTATTACGTAGAGTGGTATATCTCTAGCAGGAAAAATGCGAGAGACGGAGCATTATGGCGTTGCTAGTAGGACTGGACGTAGGGTCGACGACGACCAAAGTTTACGCGATGCACGAGGATATGACCGAGGCGTGGTGGGGATATCGCCGCCACGGGGCGTGTCAGACAGCGAGCGTGCGCGCCATGCTCGGCGAGCTCGCCGAGCGCTTTCCCCATGAGTCGCTGCGCGTTGCGGTGACCGGCTCGGGTGCGCGCGATATCGCGACCGCGCTGGGCGCCTCGTACGTTCAGGAGGTGGTCGCCAACGCGCTCGCGATCAGCAGGTTCTATCCGCAGACGCGCTGCGCCATCGAGCTGGGCGGCCAAGACGCCAAGATGATCTTCTTCCGCACCAACGATAAGGGAGACATCGAGGTTGCCGACATGCGCATGAACGGCTCGTGCGCAGGCGGTACCGGTGCATTTATCGACGAGATGGCAAAGCTCATGGGGGTCGGCACCGAATCGGGCGAGTTCGAGCAGCTCGCAAGCCGGGGAACGACCGTCCACGAGGTCTCGGGCCGCTGCGGCGTGTACGCAAAGACCGATATCCAGCCGCTGCTCAACGAGGGCATTCCTACCACCGACCTGGCGCTTTCGGCGCTTCACGCGGTCGCCCGCCAAACGATCGGCGGTCTGGCCCAGGGTATCGACATCGAGCCGCCGGTAATCTTCGAGGGCGGTACGCTCGCCTACAACCCCACGCTGGTCCGCGTGTTCCGGGAGCAACTGAATCTATCGGACGATCAGGTTATCGTCCCGCGCGATCCGCAGATCATGGTCGCGCGCGGTGCCGCCCTGTCGCTGACCGACATGTTCGCATCGTCCCAACCGATCGACCTTCCCGACGCTTTTGTCCGGCTGGATAAGCTCGAGACGGTCGCGCCCGCAAGCGGGGAGGGACGTCTTGCCCAGCCCTTTTTTGCCACACCTGCCGAGCAGGCGGATTTTACGGCACGCCATGGCAAAGAGACGCCGGCAAAGGGTCCGGATGCGTATGCGCCCGGAGAGACGGTGCGTGTGGCGCTCGGTATCGATTCGGGGAGCACGACGACCAAGTTCGCCCTGGTCGATGAGGCGGGTGAGCTTGTCGATTCGTTCTACGCGTCTAATAACGGCAGACCGCTCGACGTCGCCCAACAGGGTCTTGTCAGCTTGAAGAACCGCTGGGAGACAGCGGGAGTCACGCTTGCGATCGATGCCGTGGGCACCACGGGATACGGCGAGGAGCTTTTCGCGCGCGCGTTCCACGCCGACTACCATACGGTCGAGACGGTCGCGCACGCCCGCGCCGCGTGCGCATGCGTTCCCGATGCGACCTTCGTGCTCGACATCGGCGGACAGGATATGAAGGCCATCTGGCTCAACCACGGCGTGCTGACCGATATCGTCGTCAACGAGGCGTGCTCTGCGGGCTGCGGCTCGTTCCTCGAGGGTTTTGCCAAAAACCTCGGAATAGCCGTTGAGGATATCGCGACCGAGGCATTTTCGTCCAAAGCCCCCGCCGTTCTCGGCAGCCGCTGCACGGTGTTCATGAACAGCAGCGTCGTTTCCGAGCAGCGGCGCGGTAAGGGTCCGGGCGACATCATGGCCGGTCTCTGCCGTTCGATTATCGAGAACGTGTTCACCAAGGTCATTCGCGTTTCAAATCTCAACCGTCTGGGCGACAAAGTCGTCGTCCAGGGCGGCACGTTCCGAAACGACGCGGTGCTGCGCGCATTCGAGCAGTATCTGGGCAAACCCGTCACGCGTGCGCCCCACCCGGGGCTGATGGGCGCTATCGGTATCGCCCTGCTCGCGCGCGAGGAATGCCGCAAGGGCGACGCCGGCACGTCGTTTATCGGGCTCGATGCCGTGGAGCGCTTCGAGCATCGCGAGTTCGGCGGCGTTACCTGCCGTCGGTGCAACAACCGCTGCCAGCGCGCGGTCGTGGCATTTGGCGACGGCTCGCTTTACGTCACGGGCAATCGCTGCCCGCGCGGCGGCGCCATCTCATGGGATGAGCTCGTGCGCGAGGTTCCCGCGGCGGAGGAGCTGCGTCCGCAGGGTGCTTGCGAGGCACAGGCACCCGGCACGGGGCGCGACCGGACCGCGGCTGCCCCCAATCTCTTTGTCGACCGCGAGAAGCTGCTGTTCGAGTCGTGCCCCACGGTTCCCGTCTGCGGGGGGCGCGATGTCACGATCGGCATTCCCCGTGTGCTCGAGTTCTGGGACACTATGCCGTTCTGGTCGACGTTCTTCAGCACGCTCGGCTTTAAGGTGCGCGTCTCGGGACGCAGCACCAAGGCGATGTACGAGCGCGGTCTGGCGCACGTCACATCCGACACCGTGTGCTTCCCGGCCAAGCTCGTCCATGGGCACATCCGCAATCTCGTCGACGCCGGCGTCGACCGCATCTTCATGCCCATCATCACGACGGTGCCCACCGAAAACACCGCCTCTACCAGCGAGTGGATGTGCGCCGTCGTAAAGGGATACCCCTACGTGATGCGCAATTCCGATAACCCGGAGGAGCGTTTCGGCGTTCCGTTCGATACGCCGCTGTTCCACTGGTACGACGAGGGCGACCGAAACCGCCAGCTCAAGGCGTGGTGCAAGGAGACCTTCGATATCGATGCCGACCTGGTTGCCAAGGCGACCGAGCAGGCGGACCGCGCGCAGGAGACGTTTGAGAACCAGCTGCAGCTGCGCGGCAGGCAGGTGCTCGAGAACGTGCACGAGGACGGCGGCTACGCGGTGGTGATCGCTTCGCGCCCGTACCACAACGACCCGCTGGTCAACCACGGGCTGCCCAAGCTCTTCTCTGAGCGCGGCATCCCCGTGCTGACGCCCGATGCGGTGCCGGGGGTCTGCAACGTCGATCTTTCCAACAGCCGCATCGACATCGTGAACAACTATCATGCGCGCATGCTGTCGTGCGCGGTCATCGTCGCATCGACGCCCGAGCTCGAGCTCGTGCAGATGGGCAGCTTCGGCTGCGGCCACGATGCGTATCTCACCGACGAGATCGCGCGCATGATGGGCGAGATGGGCTCCAAGGTTCCGATGATGATCAAGCTCGATGAGAGCGACGTCGCCGGTCCCATGGGCATTCGCGTGCGTTCGTTTATCGAGTCGGTCAACCGTCGTCGCGCGGAGGAGCGTGCCGAGGGCGCCCGGGTGCACGCGGTCCATCCGCTCGACGACCCGTATAAGGTCAAGTACACCAAGCGCGACCGGCACGACAAGATCGCGCTGGTCCCCAACACCTCCCATGCGTTCTGCAGGCTCATGACCGTGGCGATGCGCAATCAGGGCGTGCGCGCCGAGGCCCTTGATATCGGGCGCGAGGATGCCATCCGCCTGGGCAAACGCTATGTGCACAACGACATCTGCTTCCCCGCGCAAATCGTGATCGGCGAGGCGCTCGCGGCACTCGAGAGCGGTAAGTACGACCCGCACGACGTCGCCGTGGTGACTGGCAAGTATATCGGCGACTGCCGCCTGACGCACTACATGCCCCTGCTGCGCCGCGCGCTCGACGACGCGGGATACGACTATGTCCCGGTGCTCACCAACGACGACGTCGATGCCCACAATGCGCATCCGGGCTTCAAGCTCGGCCTTGGCCCGAGCATCCAGATCGCCTACGGTCTTCCCATGATCGATGCCCTCGAGGCCATGCTTAGGCGCATCCGTCCCTACGAGCTCGAGAAGGGCGCGGCGGACGCTGCGTTCGACCGCGCGCTCGATGAGGTTATCGAGGGCATGGAGCGCTCCGGGCTGAGAGGCCAGGCGACGGGCTTCAAACGCGCGCTTGCGATCATGGACGCCGTTCCGTACGACCGCTCGAACCCGCATCCGACCGTTCTCATCGTGGGCGAGTACCTGCTCAATTTCCATCTCGGCGCCAACCACGAGATCGAGCGCTACCTCGAGGACAACGGGCTCGAGGTCATCGAGGCGCGCATGACCGACGTGATCCGCAAGACCTATTTCTACAAGCATGCGCAGTCGCGCGAGTTCCACGTCGACCTGTCGCTGCCCGAAAAGGCCTGGTACGCCACGGCGGACAACCTGTTCGAGCTCGCGCACGACCGTTGCGACCGCCTGGGCGCGGCGAGCCCGCTCTACGAGCCGCCGACGCGCATGCCTGAGCTCGTGCGCGCGAGCGATAAGATCCTGCACCATACGTTCGATGCGGGCGAGGGCGTGCTGATTCCGGCGGAGATTCTCGAGCACGCCAAGCGCGGCTGCCGCAACTTCGTGATCCTGCAGCCGTTCGGGTGTCTGCCCAACCATGTCGTGGGGCGCGGGCTCATCCATGCGCTCAAGGAGCAGTATCCCACGGCGCAGTTCCTGCCGCTCGACTACGATCCCGACGTGAGCTTCGCCAACGTGGAGAACCGTCTTCAGATGCTCATCATGAACGCCAAGGCGCAGGGGTGCGGTGAGGCGCATGGCGAGACCGCGTAAGGACGCCGATGCGCCCGATGCACGCACCCGTATCATCGAGGCGTTTTGGGAGCTCATCGAGAACAACAGCATCTTCGAGCTGTCGGTTGGCGAGGTGACCCGCGCCGCCCAGTGCAATCGCGGAACGTTTTACTACTATTTTCACGATTTCGATGAACTCGTCGCCATCGCCATAGCCCAGCTGCTGCAGGATAACGAGCTCATCACCGATGCCCTCTGGCATTTTTCGAGCGAGGGCGACCTTTCGGCGTTCGACCGGCGCGACGTCCGCTGCCTGCTGCAGCGCATCGTCATCACCATGAGGGCGGGTGCCGCCGAGCAGGTCGTGCAGGGCATCCATACGATCATCATCGACCGCGTGAGAGAGATCGTCCACCCCGACGGAGAAGAGCTCAAGGCAGATTCGAGCTTTGCGGTGGGCTTTCTGGTCTCGGGCATCATGGGCTTTGTGATGGCGGTCGGCTTTGCCCGGGAGGGCGGCGAGGAGATAGACCTCGAGCAGCCGGGGGACAGCGCGTGCGCGTACCTGAGGGCGGTCGCCATGCAGACGGTGGAAACGGTCGCGCAAGTCGAGGGCGTCGATACATCCGAGCTGCTCGAACGCGTCTCCAAGGAGGCCGATGCCTATCGCGCATCGCGTGCGACGAGTCCCGACGTGGTGAAAGACGCCTAGGGTTTCTCTTGCGGGGCGCCTGTCGCGCATCGCGCGGTGAGTCCCGCGATGCGGTCATAACCTGCATTCATGTGAGCCGGGTTTATAGATATTCCTCCAGCTGTTAACATAGACAACCTGTGGGTAAAGAGACAAAAGCGCCGCCGACGGGCGGGCGTTTTGATTTCGATGAACTCATGTAAGGAAACGAGCATGTTAGATAGATTTACCGATCGAGCGCGCAAGGTCATGTCGATGGCCAAACAGGAGGCGCTCGATCTGCACTCAAATAAGGTGGGCACCGAGCACTTGCTGCTCGCGCTTGCCAAGGAGGACGAGGGCATTGCCGCCGAGGCGCTGCGCTCGCTCGACATCTCCTACGATGACATCATGGATACTCTCAAAGAGGTCCAGACCACGGTTCCCGAGCCCAGCGAGGAGACCGAGGCGGCCAAGCTTGCCTTTACGCCGCTCGTCATTAGCGTGATGGAGCGCTCCTTCCGCGTGGCGCGTGAGAACAACCAGACCTATGTGTCGACCGAGCACTTGCTGATTGGCATCGTCGAAGAGGGTAACGGCATGGCCATGGACATCCTCATGCGCCTGGGTGTGTCGTCCGCCTCCATCAAAAAGGCTATCGAGAAACTTACCGCCAAGGACCAGGACAAGAAGCGTCCGCTCGCCGGCGCCGGTGCCGGGCGTCCCGGTGCGGGCCTGCCGTTCTTTAGCGGCTCGGACGCGTCGCAGCAAAAGGGGAGCGGCACCGATACGCTTAAGCAGTTCGCCACCAACCTTACGCAGAAGGCGCGCGACGGCGAGCTCGACCCTGTAATTGGTCGCGAAAAGGAAGTCCAGCGTATGATGGAGATCCTTTCGCGTCGCACCAAGAACAATCCGCTTATCTTGGGCGACCCCGGCGTGGGCAAGACGGCCATCGTCGAGGGTCTGGCTCAGCAGATTGCAGCTGGCAACGTGCCCGAGAACCTTATGAACCAGAACATCTGGACGCTCGACCTGCCGGGCCTCGTTGCGGGCGCCAAGTATCGCGGTGAGTTTGAGGAGCGCCTCAAGAACGTGATCCAGGAGGCCACCGAAGCTGACGACGTCATCCTGTTTATTGACGAGATGCACACCATCATCGGTGCCGGCTCTGCCGAGGGCTCCATCGACGCGAGCTCCATGCTCAAGCCCGTGCTCGCGCGCGGTGCCTTCCAGATTATCGGCGCCACCACGGCCGAGGAATTCCGCAAGTACCTCACCAAGGACCCGGCCTTCGAGCGTCGCTTCCAGACCATCGATGTCGAGGAGCCGAGCGTCGAGGACACGGTCAAGATCCTGACCGCGCTCAAGCCGCGCTACGAGGAGCACCACCATGTGCGCTATACGCAGGGTGCTATCGAGGCCGCCGCGAACCTCTCCGACCGCTACATCCAGGATCGCTTCCTGCCCGATAAGGCCATCGACCTCATTGACGAGGCCGGCGCCCGCGCCCGCATCGCCGCCAACCGCGCGCCCGAGCCGGTGCGCGAGGCCGAGCATCGCGTGGAGGAGCTTAAGGCCGCCGCGCAGGAGGCCACCGAGAGCGACGACATGAACAAGGCCGCCGAGATCACCGAGCAGCAAAAGGCTGCCGAGATTGAGCTCGCCGAGGCCAAGGCTGCCTGGACGGCCGAGCTCGACGCCAGCCCGCTCACCATCGATGTCTCCCAGATTGCCGACATCGTGTCCGTGACCTCGGGCGTGCCGGTTTCCTCGCTCACCGAGAGCGAGAGCCGGCGCCTGCTGCAGACCGAAAGCGTGCTCAAGACGCGCATCATCGGCCAGGATGAGGCAGTCGAGGCCGTCGCCAAGGCCGTGCGCCGCAGCCGCTCGCCGCTCAAGGACCCGCGTCGTCCCGGTGGCAGCTTTATCTTCCTTGGTCCCACCGGCACAGGCAAGACCGAGCTCGCCAAGACGCTCGCCGAGTATCTCTTTGGCAGCAAGGACGCGCTCATCAGCTTCGATATGTCGGAGTTTGGCAGTGAGTTCGAGGTCTCCAAGCTCATCGGTAGCCCCCCGGGCTATGTGGGCCACGACGAGGGCGGCCAGCTCACCAAGGCTGTTCGCCGTCACCCGTACTCGGTCGTGCTGTTCGACGAGATCGAGAAGGCGCACCCCGACATCTTCAATATCCTGCTGCAGGTGTTGGAGGAGGGCCGTCTGACCGATAGCCAGGGCAAGACGGTCGACTTCCGCAATACGGTGATCATCATGACGTCAAACGTGGGCGCCCGCGAGATCGCGCAGGATGCGAGCGTTGGCTTTGGCACCACCGGCGAGCAGGGCCTCACCTCGAGTGAGATCCGCGGCCGCGCGATGGGCGAGCTCAAGCGCCTGTTCCGCCCCGAGCTGCTCAACCGTATCGACGACATCGTGGTGTTCCAGAAGCTCTCGGGCGAGAACCTGACCAAGATTGCGCACCTGCTGGTGGACGATCTGCGCCAGCGCCTGATCGCAAACGGCATGAACATCAAGCTTACCGATGCGGCCTACGACAAGATTGTGGCGGAGGGTACCGACCTCACCAACGGCGCGCGTCCGCTGCGTCGTGCCATCCAAAAGCTCATCGAGGATCCGCTGTCCGAGGAACTGCTGGCTGGCGAGTGGGGCGAGGGCGATACCGTCCTGTGCGACGTGGCCGATGGCAAGTTTGTCTTTAGCCGCGGCACGGGCGAGATCCCGGCACCGCGTCCGGCGGGCACGCTTGGTGGCGATACCGCCCCGGCGGTACCGCACACCGGCAACGCCGCGCCCGTGAGCGGCGGCGTGACCTCGGGCCCCGGCGGCATGATGCAAGCCGGTTCCGGCGCGCTGTAGGGCGTGGCGACAATTTGATACGCGCAATCGAGGCGCTCCGGAAAGGGCGCCTCGATTTGTAGAGCTGCGGAAGTTGTGACCGTTACGCTATACGGTCCACCGTTAGCCGATGATGCGAGGGCGCTCGGCGTTTTCGACTGGTTTATGCACGCAAAGTCTGGGAATATACAAGTCGCATGTCTTACTGTCTAACCAGTTGCGCCAAGGAGGCACCATGGACTACAAGATTACCGGCTACGAGCCCGCCCAGCTGTTCCATTTCTTTGAGGAGGTCAGCGCGATCCCCCGTGGGTCTGGCAACGAGAAGGGCATCAGCGATTTCCTGGTCGCGTTTGCCAAGGAGCGCGGTCTCGATGTGTACCAGGACGAGGTCTACAACGTCATCATTCGCAAGCCCGCATCTGCCGGCGCCGAGAATGCCCCGACCGTAATGCTGCAGGGCCACATCGATATGGTGTGCGACAAGTTGGGCTCCGTTGAGCACGACTTTACGACTGATGGTATCGACCTGGTCGTCAAGGACGGCGTCCTCACCGCTAACGGTACCACTCTGGGCGCCGACAACGGTATTGCCGTCGCTCTGATGCTCACTGTTCTCGATGACGATTCGATCGTTCACCCCGCCCTCGAGTGCGTATTCACCACCGACGAGGAGACTGGCCTGGTTGGCGCCGAGACGCTCGACAAGTCCCAGATTAGCGCCCGCACCATGATTAACCTTGACTCCGAGGAAGAGGGCGTTGCCACCGTCAGCTGTGCCGGCGGCGTCGTCGTTACCTACACCTGCCCGATCGCGCGCGAGCACAAGACCGGTAGCACCCTCACGCTCGACATCTCCGGCCTGCTGGGCGGCCACTCCGGCAGCGATATCAACCTGGAGCGCGGCAACGGCAACCTCATCATGGCCCGCATCATCGACCGCCTGATGGTTGCCGGCGAGCCCGCCATCGTTAGCTTTAACGGCGGCACCAAGGACAACGCCATCAACCGTGAGTGCAAGGCTGTTCTGGTCTACGCCGACCACGCTGCCGCCGAGGCCGCGGCCCAGATCGCAAAGGGCATCATCGCCGACGTCACTGCCGAGCTCGAGGTCTTCGACCCCGGCTTTACTTGCACCGTCGAGATTGCCGACGACGCCGAGGTTGAGGCCATGGACCAGAAGTCCGCGCTTGCCCTCATCCGCGCCCTGCGCCTTGCCCCTAACGGCGTGATTCGCCGCAACGTCGCCACCGACGGCTCCGTCGAGGTTTCCTCCAACATCGGCGTGGTCGCCACCTCCGATGACGAGGTCAAGATTATGCTGTCCCCGCGCTCTTCGATCACCTCGCTGCAGAACGAGTTCAAGGACCGTCTGCAGACGCTGGCCGATGTCCTGGGCTTCGACGCCAAGTTTGAGTTTGAGTATCCCGGCTGGAGCTATGCCGAGCATTCGCCGGTCCGCGAAGTCTTTGTCGAGAGCTATCGAGAGCTCTTTGGCTCCGAGCTGCGCATCGAGTCCATTCACGCCGGCCTTGAGTGCGGCCTGTTTGCCGAGGCTCTGCACGGCCTGGACGCCATCGCCGTGGGCCCGACGCTCTCCGATGTCCATACCCCGGACGAGAGCATGGAGCTCGCTTCTGCCGAGCGCTTCTACGAGCTGCTCATCGACGTCCTCAAGCGCCTCGCTGCGTAAAGGTTGCGCTAGCAGCAGTCCGAGTCACGTGCTAGCGGATTGCAAATGACATTATGAGAGGGGGCACCCGGTCTTTTGCGACGGGTGCCCCCTCTCTTTTGTTTGATAATTGCGAAATTACGGCCACCTAGTCCATTTCTGCCCTGATGAGGTCGAGGGCGCGCTGGCAGTTTTCGCGGACGGGGCCGAGCATATGCTCGCGCAGGTCCGCCATGCCGGGCAGGTCGGCGTATTCGTCCATGACCTCTTCCATGCAAATGGGTACCTCGTAGGCGAGGTCCATCATGGTCGCAAAGCAAAACTTCTCGGATAGCCCGGCATCGGTGAGCGTCGCCTCCAGCGTGGGGTCGCCCATACCGTGGTATCGGCGGATAGCGCCTGGACCGATGCACCCCACACGATTTTCGCCGCCAACGCTCATGGCAAGGCGCGCCCGGCGGCGCATGCGCTCATACGCCAAACCCGACGCGACATCGTACATTCGAGCCATCATGGCTGCGCCGTCGTTTCCAAGGAGCAGGGAATAGTTTTTCGCGTGCGCATCCGGTGCGCCGATGATGGCGTTAAAGAAAAGTATCTGCGTAAACAGATACAGGTTAAGTTGATGGTGGCTCGTATTTACGAGGAGCTCTTGAATGTCGCGTGTGGTCGGGCCGCCGTCTGCCGTGTACTTTTGGGCGGGCATCACCCCAAGTGCCTGACAGAGGTCTTCTTGATGTAGGCGCCTGATCGTTCCGTCTTTGACTTTCACGCGGTCATAGCGCTCAACAATGAGGGCAGGTTCGTCCTCAAACATACGATATTCGACGTTTGCCGTTGCGATGCCGGCGCGCTGGGCGCTTTTCATGCAGACAAACTCATTGAGAGCCTCGAGTTTAAATCCGATAACGCCATTTTTGAAAATATGCGTCGTGGGCGAGGAGCCCATGCATTCGCACCAGCGGTCGTTTATGAACGCGAGCGCGAACTTGCCCTGGTTGCCTCCAAGTGACCAACTTTCATCTAGACCCATCCACGATGCATCGCGGTCATCTCTGATCGACTTGAGACGAAGAGCAATTTCGTGGTCGTCTATAGGGCGGTATTCGCCAGCGCGATGCAGGACGGCGTCGGCATCTTCTTCGGCACAAAACTGCACTCCGCCCGGACAGTCGAGTCCGATATGGCTGAGCAACGCAACGGGATTGTTGGGCCTAACGTCGAATTCGGCGGCAATCGCTTTTCGTTGGTCCTCGCTGTCGGGTAGAAGGCCAAACAGGTACGGATTCATGACCTGTTGTCCGTATGTGCGATTCGATACGGGTATGTTGGTCGATAGGGCTGGCCCGTCATAGTCATGATCGTAGGTAAAGCTGATAAGACCGTTCTCATCTTGCGCGAGCGTTCCAGCAGGCACGCCGCAAATAATGGTCCGAAGTGATGTTCTGGCCATTGGCTATTTCCCTTCGGGCATGGTTTGGCTAGATGCGTTTGCGGCAATCGAGACTCCGAGATTGGACATGGCGAAATCGGCGAAGGCCCTGTCGTAGAGCTCGGACGTAAGGGGGGTATCTGCAAGAGCCGGAATGGTTGTGCTGTGACGGTTGCGATGATGAAGACGTTGAGCGTGATGGCGTCTGGAGGTGCTGCAAGGTTGATCAGCATGCGGGGCGTCGATTGGGTGCTCATTTTTCGTTTCGCTTATATCCCCTTGTGCTGCGAGCGCCAGTTCAAGAGCGTCGAAAATCGCCAGCAGCTTGTCGAGTCGAATGCCGGTGGCGTCTCCTAGCTCGAGCGATGCAAGCAGGCGCTCCGAAACACCGGCCTTTTTGGCGAGGGTGGCACGGGTGAGACCCTGAGTCTCGCGTGCCTGGCGCACGTAGATGCCAGCTTGGCGTGGTGTGGTGATGGGAAGGGTATCCACGGCTATCTCCTAACGTGCAGGCTTTTGCATCCTAGTATGACATGCAAAAGTCTGCATGAAAAGGCCTCATGCAAAACTCTGCATGAGGCCTTATACGGACGTTTAGTTTTGAAGGGTGTTTTACAGCACTAAAATCCCTAGGTGCTCCAGCAAAATCTTGAGGCCGATGAGGATGAGCACAACGCCGCCCACGATGGTGGCGGGCTTTTCGTAGCGCGCGCCAAAGATGCGGCCAATCGCCACGCCGGCAACGGAGAAGATGAAGGTCGTGATGCCTATGAGCGACACGGCGGGAACGATGTCGACGGAAAGCGCGGCGAACGAGATGCCCACGGCCAGGGCGTCAATCGAGGTGGCGATGGCGAGGATCAGGTACTCGCCCAGGTCAATCTTTTCGGCATCCTTGCCGTCGCCTTCATCCTCGTCTTCGGTAAAGGCCTCCCACAACATTTTGCCGCCGATAAAGGCGAGCAGGATAAAGGCGATCCAATGGTCGATGGGTCCGATGATGCCCATGAATTGACTGCCGAGCGCCCATCCGATTACGGGCATGCCGGCCTGAAAGCCGCCAAAGAACAAGCCGAGCACCACGGCAACTTTAAGGTTGATCTTCTTCATGCCAAGGCCCTTGCAGATGGATACGGCAAAAGCGTCCATAGAAAGGCCGATAGCGAGCAACACAAGCTCTGCGAGTCCCATAGTCTGGCTCCCTCTCTGCGGGCGGGCCCGCGTGTACCTCTTGGGGGAGTAACAAAAAAGACCCGTGGCGTACGCGTTGCGCGCACAGCCACGAGTCTCGTTCATTAAGGCAAGCCAGGCCGCATCGGCCAGTGTGTTGACTTGCCGCGCCACCGGAGGCGAACCCGATCACGCGACTACTCCCTCATTTATGCGAATCCCGATGCTACCACATGAACAGCTGATTTGGGTTGGGCTCTCAGCTGTGTTCGCTCATTCTGTAAGCATCGGATTTCGCAGGCGCCGCAGGGACAAACCGTGAGAAACTATTTAGCGTTTATGGAGCGTATACGATGGGAGCGATGCCTTGGATAAGAACGAGCTGCAAAAGCGTATGGAACAGGCCATCCGCCTGACGGCACCTGGTCAGCCGATCCGCACCGCCCTCGACATGATCATCGCCGGTCACCTGGGCGCCCTTATCTGCGTCGGCGACACCGAAAACGTGCTCGCTGCCGGTAACGACGGCTTCCCGCTCAACATTTCGTTTACCTCGAACCGCCTGTTCGAGCTTTCCAAGATGGACGGCGCCATCGTCATCGATGGCGACCTCACCCAGATCCTGCGCGCCAACTTCCACCTCAATCCCGATCCCTCGCTCGCCACGAGTGAGACGGGCATGCGTCACCGTACTGCCGCTCGCATGTCGGTGCTCACCGATGCCATCGTGATCTCGGTCTCGGCTCGTCGTGCCGTCGTCAACGTGTACGTTCACGGCAAGAGCTACGAGATCCAGCCCGTCACTACCATCATGAGCTCGGTCAACCAGCTCGTCGCCACGCTCCAGACTACCCGTCAGTCGCTCGATCGCTCCCTGCTGCGCCTGACGGCCCTCGAGCTCGACGACTACGTTACGCTCGCCGACATTACCGGTATTTTCTCGAGCTTCGAGATCATGCAGCAGGCAAAGACCGAGCTTAAGGATTGCATTGTCAAGCTGGGCAACCAGGGCAAGCTCGTGCAGATGCAGCTCGAGCAGCTCGCCGGCTCCAGTATGGATACCGAGTACGACCTGATGATTCGCGACTACGCAAGTGATTCTTCCGAGGCTAATGCCGAGAAGATCCGCGCCGAGCTTAGCCGCATGACGCCTAAGGACCTGTCCGACCCGCAACACGTGGCGGCAGTTCTGGGCTATGACGACCTGGACGAGGACTCCGTCATGACGCCGCTGGGCCTGCGCACGCTTTCGCGCGTGTCCGTCGTGCGCGACGGCGTGGCCGAGAAGATCGTCGACGAGTACGGCTCGCTGCAGGAGCTCATGGACGACATCAGCGAGGATCCGGAGCGCCTGGGCGACTTTGGCGTTAACAACCCTGCCATTCTTGCGGACTCGCTGTACCGCATGAAGGGCACCAAACAGGGGAACGCATAATGGCGCCCGTATGCGCCGTGGTCGTTGCCGGTGGCAGCGGCCAGCGCTTTGGAAATCCCGGCGGCAAGCAGCTTGTTAACGTGGCGGGCCGTCCGCTCATGAGCTGGTCCATCCGCGTGTTCGATCGTAGCGACAAGGTCGGCCACATCGTGGTGGTGTGCCCTGCCGAGCGCCGTGCCGAGATGCGCCGCCTGGCCATCGACCCGTTTGACTATGACACGCCCATCAGCTTTGCCGATGCCGGCGCGACCCGCCAGGATTCCACCCGTGCCGGCGTGCATGCGGCTCCGGCGGGCTTTGAATATGTCGCCATCCACGATGGCGCTCGTCCGCTCATTACGACCGAGGCCATCGACCACGCTATCGACGTGCTCATGGGCGACCGCTCGCTCGACGGTGTCGTGTGCGGTCAGCCCGCGATCGACACGCTCAAGATCGTCGACGGCGATAATATCGTCGAGACGCCGCCGCGCGAGCTCTATTGGGCCGCGCAGACGCCGCAGATCTTTAGCGTCGACGCGATGAAGCGTGCCCATGCCGCGGCGATTGCCGAGGGCTTTATCGGTACCGACGATTCATCGCTGGTCGAGCGCATGGGTGGGCGCGTCCGCTGTGTCCAGAGCCCGCGCGATAACCTTAAGGTGACGGTGCCCGAGGATCTGCGTCCCGTAACCGCGATTCTACTCGGTCGCATGGCCGAGGGAGAGGACCTTCTCCATGTTCAGTAACCTGCGCATTGGCCACGGCTACGACGTCCACCGTTTGGTGGAGGGGCGTCGATGTATCATCGGCGGGGTCGACATTCCCTACGAGCGCGGCCTGCTGGGCCACTCGGATGCCGATGTGCTCGCGCACGCCTTGGCCGACGCCATTCTGGGCGCCTGCCGCGGGGGAGACATCGGCAAGCTATTCCCCGACACCGATCCCGCCTACGAGGGTGCCGATTCGATGGTGCTGCTCGCTCGCGTGATGGACTATGCGCGCGAGCTGGGCTTTGAGTTTGTCGATGCCGATTGCACCATTGCCTGCCAGCAACCCAAGATCACCCCGCACCGCGATGCCATGCGCGCCAACCTTGCCCATGCCCTGGGCGTTGACGTCGAAAATGTAGGCGTCGCCGCCACTACGACCGAAAAGCTCGGTTGGGAAGGCCAGGGCGAGGGAATCGGCGCCTGGGCCGTCTGCCTGCTACAGAAAACCGTTAAGGAGTAACGAATGCGTATCTACAACAGCGCTACCCATAAAAAGGAAGAGTTCCAGCCCATCGAGTCCGGCAAGGTCCGCATGTACGTGTGCGGCCCCACGGTCTACGACAACATCCACATCGGCAATGCCCGCACGTTCATCAGCTTCGATGTGATTCGACGCTGGCTCATCGCGAGCGGCTACGAGGTCACGTTCGCCCAGAACCTCACCGATGTCGATGACAAGATCATCAAGCGCGCCAACGAGCAGGGCCGTACGGCTGCCGAGGTCGCGACGGAGTTCTCCGACAAGTTCATCGGCGTCATGCGCGCCGCCAACGTGCTCGATCCCGATGTGCGTCCCCGCGCCACCAAGGAAATCGGCCCCATGATCGCCATGATCAAGACGCTTATCGAGCAGGGCCACGCTTACGCAGCCGATAACGGCGATGTGTACTTTGCCGTGCGCAGCGATCCCAACTATGGTCAGGTCTCGGGCCGTAACATCGACGACCTTATGGTTGGCGCGCGCATCGAGGAGAACGAGGACAAGAACGACCCGCTCGACTTTGCCCTGTGGAAGGCCGCCAAGCCCGGCGAGCCCAGCTGGCCGAGCCCCTGGGGCGAGGGCCGTCCCGGTTGGCACACCGAGTGCGCCGCCATGGTGCATCGCTACCTGGGCACTCCGATCGACATCCACGGCGGCGGCTCCGACCTTGCCTTCCCGCATCATGAGAACGAGTGCGCCCAGGCCACCTGCGCCTGGCACCAGGGCTTCTCCAACACCTGGATGCACACGGGCATGCTGCTGGTAGACGGCGAGAAGATGTCCAAGTCGCTCGGCAACTTCTTTACGCTGGCCGAGGTCCTCGAGCAGCACTCCGCTGCCGCCCTGCGCCTGCTGATGCTGCAGACGAGCTATCGCTCGCCGCTCGACTTTTCTTGGGAGCGCCTGGAGGGTGCCGAGAACTCGCTCACGCGTATCGCCGGTACGGTCGAGAACCTGCGCTGGGCCGCGAACCATGCGACGGCCGACGCCGATGCGGCTGCCGCCGAGGCGTTTGCCGCCAAGGCCGCCGAGACTCGTGCTGCCTTTAAGGAGTGCATGGACGACGACTTTAACACCGCTGGTGCCATGGGTGCCGTCTTTGGCTTTGTGACCGAGTGCAACCAGTACCTGGAGCAGGCGGGCGACGCTGCCGACAAGGCCGCCGCGCTTGCCGCCGCCGACACGCTGGCCGAGCTGCTCGATACGCTTGGCGTCGAGCTTCCCGAGCCCAAGGTCGAGCTGCCGCTGGGTCTGCTAGGCGTTGCCGCCGGTTTGGTTGCCTACACGGGTGACGACGTGGACGAGGCCGCTGCCGAGATTCTCGAGGCCCGCGCCGAGGCCCGCGCCGCCAAGAACTGGGATCTGGCCGACGCCATCCGCGACCAGCTCAAGGACCTGGGCCTGACGATCGAGGATACTGCCGCGGGCACTCGTATCAAATCTCTCTAATCCCCGCGGGTTTCCCAAGCACCCGACCTTGCCGTTCAAACCGTCGCTCGCGTACTCAAGTACGCGTCGCTCCTCTTTCACGGCAATCTCGGGCACTTGGAAAACCCGTACCGACCGCTTGAGCTATTCGTCTTAAGCGGTCGCTTCTTTTGTCCTGTTTGAAAATTATTTAAAGGAGGCCGCTTTATGGCCGACAATCGCAAGCGCGCATCGCGTGGAGGCAAGCAGGCTGCTTCTGGCTCGCGTCCGATTCGCCGCAACGATCGCGCTGCCACTTCCAAGGGCCAGCGCGAGCGCTCCCAGGCAGCACGTCCGCAGCGAGATCGCAACCGCGACAACGTTCAGGCTCCCAAGGGCGAGTTTATCGAAGGTCGCCGTGCTGCTGCCGAGGCGCTACGCACTGGTTTTCCCATCAAGTGCGCGCTTATTGCCGAGGGCGGGGAGCGCGATGCCGCCTTGTCGCGCCTGGTCGACGACCTCAACGCTGCAGGCGTCCGCATTAAGTATGTGCCGCGCGCGCAGCTCGATGCACTGTCGAGCCATGGCGCTCACCAGGGCATTGCGCTCGAGGTTGGCAACTTCCCCTATGCCGATGTCGCCGATATTCTCGACCGCGCGGGTGACGGACCTGCGCTTGTCGTCGTGCTCGACCATGTGACCGACGATGGCAACTTTGGTGCGATCGCGCGCTCCGCCGAGGTCGTGGGCGCGGCGGGCGTCGTCGTCGCCAACAAGCGCGCCGCCGGTGTGACCGTCGGCAGCTACAAGACTTCTGCCGGCGCCGTCATGCATCTGCCCATCGCTCAGGTTCCCAATATCGCCCGTGCGCTCGATGACCTCAAGGCCGCTGGCTTTTGGGTGGGCGGTGCCTCCGAGCACGCCGAGGGCAGTTGCTGGGATGCTCCCTTCGAGGGCCGCGTGGCGCTTGTCATGGGTTCCGAGGGCGACGGCATCTCGCGCCTGGTGCTCGAGAAATGCGACTTTTTGACCAAGCTTCCCCAGCGCGGCATGACCGAGAGCCTCAATGTTGCCCAGGCGACCACGGCGCTGTGCTTTGAGTGGCTGCGTCGCAACGCCGGCGAGCTCATGGGGGAGGAGTAGCACATGTCCAAGAAGAACCGCGCCAAGTCCAAGGCCAAGCGCTTTGGCGAGGGCTCGGCCAAGCCGATTGTTTCGGCTGCGACCTATGGCGTGGGCGGCAATGCGTTTGCGCAGGCTATCGCCGACCCAGTCTCGACGGTGCACTCCAACAAGCCCGAGCTGCTGGTGGTCGACGGTTACAACGTGATCCACTGCACGCCGCGCTACGAAAAGCTCGTCTACGACCATTCCGACGATCCATACTCCAGCGACGTTCACGATATGGCGCGCACCGCCCTCATCAACGACGTTGCCGCGTTTGCCCAGGGCCGCTACGAGGCCGTAATCGTGTTTGACGGTGCGGGCAATATCTCCAGCGAGCGCCCCAACCTGCCGGCCCGTGGCGTGCGTATCGAGTTTTCGCCGACGGGCGTATCGGCCGATACCGTGGTGCAGAAGCTCTGCATCGAGGCGCGCGAGGAAGGCCGCGCGTGCTCCGTGGTGTCGAGTGACGGCACGATCCAGGCCGTCGTCATGGGCAAGGGCGTTACGCGCATCTCGAGCCGCATGCTGGTGGACGAGATCAAACAGATCGATAACGACGTTCACGAGGCAGAGGAAGCTCCGCAGATCAAGATGACCCTGGGCAGCCGCTTGAGCCCCGATGCCCTGGCCAAGCTCAAGGCCCTTCGCGGGAGGTAGGGGATTGTCCATAGAGATCCGTTTCCCAATTGGCCAGCCCGTTGATTTGTAATCAATGGGCTGCGGGTTACCGTCGCCAAAACGAATAGTTTTTTGTTTTGGCGAACAGATAAAACTATTCGTTCTGACGAATAGTTTTGAGATGTGGTCGGTCAAAGGGTTTGTTGCGCCTCGTCCGCAATTCCTTTATTCTTAATTGGCTTCGCGCGAAAGCGCCAAGTGTGCCAGTGTGGCGCAACGGTAGCGCAACTGATTTGTAATCAGTGGGTTGCAGGTTCGATTCCTGTCACTGGCTCCATGAGAGTTTCGGGCTCTGTTCCTTATGGGACAGGGCCCGTTTCTATTCAAGACTTTAGTCTGCTGGCCGCGCAGCGGCCAGCTTTAAACCACCCGCTA
>DXLP01000034.1:2965-21867 GCA_019414645.1 Collinsella sp. | reverse complement strand
CCAAAGATTTTCAAAAAAGTTGTTGACGCGCGCGTAACGACTCGTCTAATATATCCCTTGCGCGATGGACCTGTAGCTCAGTTGGTTAGAGCGTCCGGCTGATAACCGGGAGGTCACAAGTTCGAATCTTGTCAGGTCCACCACTTTCTTTCGCAATAAACACCCCAGCGAGAGCCGAGTCGCCGCTGGGGTGTTTATTACTGTCTCCGTGGGGGTTTAGCTCAGCTGGGAGAGCGCGGGCTTTGCAAGCCTGAGGTCAGGGGTTCGATCCCCCTAACCTCCACCATGATGGACCTGTAGCTCAGTTGGTTAGAGCGTCCGGCTGATAACCGGGAGGTCACAAGTTCGAATCTTGTCAGGTCCACCATCAAAACTGTTAAAAGCCTCGGGGCAATTGCCTCGAGGCTTTTTTCTTAGCCACAGAAGGTAGTCAAAAAAGCTCTGTCCCAAATTAACTACTTTGATTTTGTGTGCTACGCGAAAGTTTGGGTAGTATAGCTATTCAACGCGGCGGGCCGCCGCGTGTTAACCGCTACGTACCGGAGGTGTTCCATGGTTCGTGTCGACATAGAGACCATCGTCATGGCCGCCGGTCCCGTGCCATCGCTTATCGTGCTTCGCGAACGCTGCAGCAAGTCGGATTCCCCCGCGCCGCTGCGCTCCCTCTCCATCCAGACTGGCTCGTTTGAGGCTGCGGCAATCAGCCGCGGCATCGACAGCGGACGCGCCGATCGCCCGATTACCCATGACCTGTTGCTCGATACTGTTGGCGCCCTGGGCGCCAAGCTCGAGCGCATCGAGATCGTTCGCGCCGAGCCGCCGGTGTTCTACGCGACGATTGTCGTACTGGCCGATGGTGACGAGCGCAAGATCGATGCCCGTCCCAGTGATGCCATTGCCCTTGCCGTGCGCAGCAATGCCCCCATGTTTGTGGAGGACGACATCATGAATCGCCTGGGCACTGTTTCTGCCCATACCGAGGAAGTTGACGACGAGCAGGAGTTCGAGAAGTTCGACGAGTTCGTCCATACGCTCTCGCCCGATGACTTCTAAATGCGGGGCGGCCAGGATGCGGAGCGTTCGCTGATGGCCGGCGGTATGTCGGCTGAGGCGGCTGCGATCGCCCGCGAGGCCCAGATGCGCTCGGAGGCTTCTGAGGCGGCTCGCATTGCCTATGTGACGCAGGCCCGCACGCTCCGCGAGCGCCGCGGCTCGTTTATCAAGATGGTTGTCGTCTCCGCCCTTGTCGCGGCAATCTGCTCACGCCTTCGTGGTACAGTTGGTGCGCTTGGGTTTTCGATCTCTACGGGCCTGGTGATCTGGGGCGTGGTCGATGCAGTCATGCTGACCAGTCAGATCAAGGTGCTCGACAAGCGCGCGGCGGACATGATGCGCACCCGCGACGCTGCCGCCAAGATCGCCGCCGAGGCACAAGAACTGTAACGACGTCAGACTCGATGGGAAGGTCTAAAGATGGCACAGGATATGCAGGATGCCGGTAACGTCTCCGCCGAGCTCGACGCCATGGTGTGCGATCTGATCGGCGCGTTCTTGGACGACCTTGCCGCCGGTGAAAACCCTGGCGTGGTCGTGGCAATTGAGGATGCTGCTTCCAACCGTTATCTGGCGGCGCTCGACGAGGACGGCGAAGAGGCGTGCCTGGAGGCGGCCACCAACTTTATCTCCGAGCACAAGATGGGTCTTAAGGACGAGGGCCTGGGCCGTATCGTCCGCTATGCCATCGGCTACACCGGCTGCGTCGAGATCGATGGCGGCTACCATGACGCCCTGCTCGTGAGCTTTTTCGAGACGACGCTCGAGAGCGGTTTTTCGGCATATGTGCTGTATGAGGGCATGGGCGCCGGCGATGGTTTTATGTGGAGCGACCCTGAACCTGCAGGTGAGGAAACCCCTCTCATCTAAAATCGCTAAAATAAACGAGTTTTCGGTAAAAGGCTCAATATTCCCGCTGAGCGTTGTATCGCTGGGCGGGCCGCATACGCGTGCCGTTTGTATATGGATAGAAGATAGGGGAACTACATGCGCGTAGACAATCTGAGGAACATCGCCATCATCGCCCACGTCGACCACGGCAAGACGACGATGGTCGACAAGCTCCTGCGTGCCACGGACGCCTTCCGTGCCAACCAGCAGGTCGAGGACCGCGTCCTGGATTCCAACGACCAGGAGCGCGAGCGCGGCATTACGATTCTCGCCAAGAACATCTCTATCGAGTATAAGGACGTCAAGATCAACGTCATCGACACCCCGGGCCACGCCGACTTCGGCGGCGAGGTCGAGCGCGTGCTGCGTATGGCCGACGGCGCCCTGCTGCTGGTCGATGCTTTTGAGGGCCCCATGCCCCAGACCCGCTTCGTGCTGCGTCACGCTATCGACACCGGCCTTAAGATCATGATCGTCATCAACAAGATCGACCGTCCGGGCGCCAACCCCGAGAAGGCCTACAACGACTGCCTGGACCTCATGGCCGACCTGGGCGCCACCGACGACCAGCTTGAGTTCGCCATGGAGCACGTGGTCTACGCCAGCGCCATGAATGGCTTTGCCCGCCTTGATCCCAACGACGGCAACATGGACATGTATCCGTTGCTCGATATGATCATCGACGACATGCCCGCGCCCGAGGTTGACGAGAACGCTCCGCTGGCCATGCAGTGCGTGACCATCGACCACTCCAACTTCGTTGGCCGTATCGGCATCGGTCGCGTGTATTCCGGCGCCATCCATCAGGGCGACCAGATTCTGGTTGTGAAGAACGACGGCTCCAGCGCCACCGCTACCGTCAAGCAGCTCTTTACCTTCGACTACCTGGGCCGCACCGAGTGCCAGGAAGTCGGCGCCGGCGACATCGCCGCCGTCGTGGGCATCGACCGCACCGATATCGGCGATGTCTACACCGATCCCGAGAACCCCGTCGAGCTCGAGCCCATCGAGATCGACCCGCCGACCCTGTCCATCGTCTTCGAGGCTTCGACCTCCCCGCTCGTCGGTCGCGACGGAGACATCGTGGGCGCCCGTCAGCTCAAGGAGCGCCTGTTCAACGAGGCCGAGAACAACGTGACCATGGAGATCGAGGAGCTCGAGGACAAGAGCGGCGTCGAGGTCTCGGGCCGCGGCATTCTGCACCTGTCCGTTCTGATGGAGTCCATGCGCCGCGAGGGCTTTGAGTTCCAGGTCGGCCGTCCCCGCGTTCTGTTTAAGAAGGACGAGAACGGCAACAAGATGGAGCCTGTCGAGCAGGCCGTCGTTGAGTGCCCGGACGAGTACTCGGGCAAGGTCGTTGAGGTCTTCGGTACCTCCGGTGGCATCATGACGAGCATGGATACCTCGGGTATCGTGACGCACCTCGAGTTTAAGATCCCGACCCGCGGCATCATGGGCCTTAAGAACCGCATCATGAACGTCACCCACGGCGAGGGCGTGTTCTACCACACCTTCCTGGAGTACGGTCCCTACGCCGGCGAGATCGGCAACCGTCAGAACGGCGCAATGATCTCCATGACCACCGAGAAGGCCGTTGCCTATGCTCTGGGTACGCTGCAGGAGCGCGGCCAGCTTTTTGTTGAGCCGGGCACCGAGTGCTACGAGGGCATGATCGTGGGCGAGCGCAGCAAGGCTGGCGACATGGTCGTCAACATCGCCCGTACCAAGAACCTGGGCAACCAGCGTTCCTCGACCTCCGATATCTCCGTTCAGCTGGTGCCGCCCCGCACCTTCTCGCTGGAGGAGGCGCTGGAGTACATCGCCGACGACGAGCTGGTTGAGATTACCCCCAAGAACATCCGCCTGCGCAAGCGCCTGCTCAACGCCACCGACCGCAAGAAGGCCGCCGTCCGCGCCGGCCAGGTCAACAAATAAGCGCTGGACTTTATAGCGTCTAACAAGAAAGGGCGTCGACCGTAATGGTCGGCGCCCTTTTTGGTGCAAGGGGGACGGGTTAGTTTGCATCACAGCTGGGGCGACTATCCCTCCGATTGGCTTCCCAGCCAAAGTAAAGTTGTTTAAACATATACATAATTCCACTGAATATAGCCGGTATGATGCAAAACTGTTAACAGATAAATATCAACTGGTATTAAATTAAAAGACCTATTGACCTGCGGTTTACATGATTGGTATCTATATATTATTTTATGCATTGTGGCATAGACGAACCGTCTTAGAAGGTACTCCCCAATGGGTTCTTGCAATGCGCTAGGTAGGTTCTCGTTGATGTTGGGGCTTGTGTTCGATCCGACGATTCGCCGTATTCCACACTGTGTTGTAGGAATTAGGGGACAACTATGGACGCACACCGCTCACGGTCGCTGGGTATGGCGGCTCTGATTTTCATTTTGATTTGCCTCACCGCCGCAGTGTTTTACGGTGCGGCCCCCGTGCGCGCCGAGGACGTGAGCACGCCGACGCCGATTGTGATTGATGGGACGACGGCGGACGTTACGGTTGGGCTGTTTACCGACGAGAGCCATACTCAAAAGCTCGATAGCGCTGTAACGTCTACTTCGAAGCTCTATGGAGCTTTCTCGGCAATGTTCAACACCGGCAAGGAGCCTAAGCCCGGGAATAACATCGCTGTCTATGAGTTTCTCGATACCATTGTCGTCGACGATAACGACGGTGGCGACCTCATGGAGGGTCCGGAGGCTACCGCCGCCAAGGCTGGCACATGGAAGATCAAGGGCAACAAGGTTATCTTTACGTTTGACGAGGCGTGGCTCTCGTCCAATCCCGCAGACGTTCATGTCGCGGCGAACTTCTCGTTCCAGCTTAAAAACAAGGATGTCGGTTCTGGTGGCAACGCATCTGTCGTGTTCCCCGGTATGGGAACGATCAATATCCCCACCAAGGACGGCAATGTCACGGGGGAGAAGTCGGGGGCCTTCTCCCAGGGCGCCGACGGCGTGGCCAAGGTGACCTGGACCGTTAAACTCACCGTCGAGTCATATGCCACGAACGTCAAGTTCACCGATACGCTGGGCGCCAACTTCGAATTTGTGAAAGACAGCTTTAAGCTCGATAACAAGACGATTGGATCGCAGCCAAAAATCGAAGGTCAGACCGCGACCATCGAGAACTTGGGCAGCCTTCCCCAAGGTGTCCATACGATTACGTATGAAACCAAGCTGAAGAGAGATATCTCCGCGAAAAACGGAGAGTTCATCCACAATCAACCTGCATCCAAAAACACAGCAGCCTGGGAGTGGGGCGTCGGCGATCGTCCTAGCGGCAAGATTGAGGGCGTCGCACCCAGCAGCTTCCGTTATGACATGATTCAGAAGACGGGCAAGGGCACCCCGTCCGACATCGCATGGACAGTCAAACTCAACCAAGGCGAGCTCAAGGCTGACATGAGTGGCTACAAGTTCACCGATAAGTTGGACGCTAAACAAACGTATACGGGGAGTTACACGGTTTACAAAGGTACGTCAGAATCGGATGGAGTCAAGATCTACGAGCGTGCTCTTGATTCGTCGAAAGATACCTTTTCCTATACGTTCCCGGACAACCTTAACGATAAATATGCCACCTACTGCATCGTTTATCACACCAAGATGAACGATACGAACTCGTACGACACCGTGCGCAACAGCGCGACCATCGAGCGCAAAGGTTCCGTTTCCGGTACGGATGATGGCAGTTTCACGCCGCAGCTGACGGGTGTTGTGCCGATCACCAAGAGGCTCGTGAGATACGATGAGGCGGCGACGACGGGCAGGGCGACGTGGGAGACGAAGGTCGCGCTGAAGGCGATCGTCAATGCGGCCCATCCAGGCGAGGTGACGGTGAAGGACACGTTTCAGTCGGCATGGTCGCAGAAACTTGGTGTCGACGAAAGCTCCATTACCATTAAAATCGGCAATACCGAGCTGGTTCCGGGCACCGACTGGAGACCAACGACCAGCTATCCGGGTAATGAAACAAAGAAAAACTACGACCTCAAAATCATCGTTACCGACAACGTGAAAGCCGCTCTCGAGAACGAGGACTACGCCGTTATCACCTACGACACCACATCAGAAGCGCTGTCGGGCTGGTACTCAAACTTCGCAGCGGTCGAAGCGCCGGGCCTGAGACTACAGTGGCCGTTCACCGAACCCATCAAGTACGTTGTCAACCGAGAAACGATGCCCGCGGTCGAGAAGCCGGAAGCGGAGTCGAAGGTGTCTTGGGCTGAGAACTTCGATTGGCATACCGTTGACGGCTCGGATGAGAAGGGCGCCTGGATCGTCGACTGGACGGTGTATGCAAACCGCCAAAAGGGTAATAAGGGCGCAAATGGCGAGTTCGAATACTATGGAGCTGGAAAGCTGGGCGGGAAACCGCTGAATATCGTTGATAGCCTTCCGGATGGTATGAGCTATGTTGCGAATTCCGCAAAGTATACGCTCGTGCAGAACCCCTATGATAAACATACGGGGCTTCATCGCGGAGGCGAGGCCAAGGAGGTCGTTACGGGTCGGACGCTCGCCGCCGACAACGTCAGCCGCAACGGCAATACGGTCACCTTCTCCATCCCCACGACTGAGCTTGAAAGCTATGCCGGCTACGCAAAGCTCACGTACAAGACGGCGGTCAAGCGCGGCGAGCTCGATACCTCCACAAACGAGGTGAAGTTCACCAACAAGGCCAGCGCGGGGTCAGGAGTTAAAAAGTTCGATTCCGGTAAAGGTGACGTCATCATTAAGAACAACGTCATCAAAAAGTCCGGCGAGCAGGTTGCCAATAGCAATCGCATCAAATACACCATTCTTGTTAACGAGTCTGCCGTTGCCCTTAAAAATGGCACCGACTTCCTTGAGCTCGTCGATACCATGGATGCCAAGTGCGCGCTGGTGCCGTCGACGTTTAAGGTCTATGAGCAGGTGAATGGTGCCTGGTCACCGCTGGCTGACAAGGACTATTCGTCGAAGATGGAGCAAGTCAAGGATGAATCTGGCTCGCGTACGAAGTTGACTCTTGAGGTGCCCGACGGGAAATACCTCAAGGTCGAGTATGAGGTTATCCCGACCGGAAACCCCGGCGAAGAGGTGTCCCTTTCCAACACCGCCGAGCTTGCGGGGGTGACGGAGGGTTCGGCGGTCGACGAGCAAAAATGGAAGATTCAAAATGCGTCCGCCAGCGCGGGCGGCAACGGCTACAGCATCACGATGACCAAGTACGACGCCCAGCAGGTCGGCGCGACGCTCGAGGGGGCGAAGTTCACACTCTACAGCGTGGATATGGGCCAGGTTGCGGATGACGGAAATGTAGAGAACGCCAGAACGCCGTTTGACGAGGCCGCGATCGACGTCCCCACCGACGCCAACGGCAAAATCTCGTTCGGCACAAGCGACAAGAAGATGAGTAATTGCGTGCTCTATCAGCTCGTGGAGACCAAGGCGCCTGTTGGCTATGCCAAGGCCGATCCCACGTGGATCATGCTCAAGGGCAGCGCGAGCGACAAGGATTATCAGGCTGCGCTAACTAAGGCAAAGGACATCGTCGACGGTGCGGAGATCATCGACGATACAAAGAAGGACGAGATCTGGGTCTACGACAACCGCATGACGGGCAAGGCGGTTATTAACGCAGAGAAGGTGCTCGCAGGCGGAACGTTCAAGGAAGGTCAGTTCTCGTTCGCGCTCAAGGATGACAAGGACAGGGTGCTCCAAACGGTGACCAACGATGCCATGGGCAACGTCTCCTTCAACGTCGACTACAACAAGGCCGATACCTATACTTATACCATCTCTGAGGTCGTCCCCGAGGGCGCCGAGAACAACGTCAAGGACCACATCACCTACGACAGGACCCAGCACAAGGTCACGGTTAAGGTGGACAACGGTGAGAGGAATCTCGTCGCCACCGTCACCTACGACAATGGCTCTTCGACCCCGCCGACTTTTACCAACAGATACTCGACCACGCTTCCCGAGGCAGGCGGTGCCGGCTTGACTATGACGTATCTGGCTGGCGCTTCGCTGCTGTGCTTTGCCGCGACATGGATGCATGCTCACCGCCATCGCGATCAAGATCGAGGTGGTCGCCGTGAGTAGGCTTTGGTGCCGCTTGTTGGCCGTCGCGACGATAGCTACGGTCGCTATGTTCTCTTTTGCGATGCTGCCCAGGACGGCTCGTGCTGCCGACACCGGTGCCATTACGGTGGACGGTACAGTCGCGACGCGGTATGACGCGTACCAGCTCTTTTCGGCGACAGTTATCGATGATGACGATGCTGGCCATAAAATTGCAACTGACGTAACGTGGGCGAATGGCGCGGTTCGTCAAGCCGTTCTTCCCGTGCTTTATGATGCGGGGCTTGATGGCTCGGCATCGGCGGCGCAAGAGACTGCCGAATGGATGAATGCCGACGGGCATATGACGACCGCGCTGACGGCAAAGCTTGCCCGCGCGATTTGCAATGCCGACGCAACTTCCGTGGCCCTTAACGCGGGCACGGCGGCCGAGCTGCCCTGCGGCTACTGGCTCATCGTCGCCGACGACGACGCCATCGCCCGGGGCGAGGCCGGCACCGCGCCGATCATGGCCCTGGTGGGCGGCAGCGCCGTCACCGTCAAGCCCAAGGCGGCGACTCCCAAGGTCGCCAAGCACGTGCTGGAGGACAGCACCGCCGCCTGGCAGAAGGCCGCCGACGCCACGGTCGCCGACGACCTGTACTGGCGCCTCTCTGCCATGGTCCCGGCCGGGCTCACCGCCTACGACGCCTATACGGTGCGGTTCGTCGACACCATGAGCGCGGGGCTCGACCCCTCCAAGGTCGCCGCGAGCATGCGCGTGTACGTGGCGGCGGGCGCCGAGGGCGGCTTCGACGCCGTCGCATGTGAGGGCGGTAACGCCAGCTCGACGCCGGTTAAAGGGTGGGCGGACATTACTTCACAGTGCAAGGTCTCGGTCGAGGGGTGCTCCTTCACCGTGCGTACCGGCGACCTGATCGCCGCGCTCGGCGGGGCCGACGTCTTCACCGCGGGCGCCCGCGCGGTCGCCGTGTACAACGCTCCGCTCAACAGCGCGTGCAACCACGGCATCGCGAAGGGCAACCCCAACGAGGTCTACCTGCGCTACCCTCGCTCTCCCCTCGCCGACCAGTCCGGCGACGCCGGCTTCACCCGCACGCCGAGCGATGACGCGTGCGCCTACACCTGGGGACTCAGTCTGATCAAGCGCTCAAGCTCGGACGATAAGCCGCTCGCGGGCGCCAAGCTGCGCATTATCGATGACCGCGGGCACATTCTAACGACTGACGGCTCGTGGTCGACGGATGCCGACGCGTGCGTCACCACGGGCGCGGATGGCCATGTGGAATTGAGCGGTGTGGACGCGGGTGTCTACACCGTCGAGGAGGTCGCGGCTCCCAAGGGTTACACCGCCTTTGAGGGCAAACGTACGGTGACGGTTACGGCCGAGGGCCTGGACGTTAAACAGGTGGCGGCCGCGAAGCCCAAGGTGACTGTATCGGCCGAAAGCCCTCTGCGGGTTGATGCCGCCGATGCCGGGACGGGTTTAATTGAACTGTCGGTGCTCAACACCCCAAGTAGAGAAGCAAGTCGAGGCTTTATGCCCTCGACGGGAGATAGAACGTTGGTGCTGGTGGCGGTTTTGGCTGCCGTCGGAGTGGCGGCTATTGTTGTCGCGCTCGTCATCAAGCGGGGAGGAGGTCGCCGTGAAAAATAATTGCCTTCCATGCTCACTGGCGTACTGCCTCCGTAATGAGTGACGCGCAGGTCTACCGACCTGATGATCATTGGTTTTGAAAAAGTTACTAGAGAACCCTCCAAGAAAAGCGGGGCACCCGGTCGATGCGATCGGGTGCCCCGCTTCGTTTGTTAGTGCAAAGTAACCTGACCCTTTTGCACCACCACAAAGGTGCCTGGCCCCTTTGTGGTGGTTGGCGGCTAAGCGGTGGGGAGTTCTGACGTGTTAGCCGGCTGCTGCGGCTTGAGGTGGGCGTTGCGCCAGATGATCTGGATGATGTAGCCGAGCATAAAGACAAAGGCCACGCCGCTGATGAAGCCGCCTACGAGGGGAAGCCCCGTGAGGGCGCCGGCGATCACGCCGCCGATGGCTGCCATGGCGTAGCGGTTCTGGCTGTGTCCGACCATGCGCGCGATCGCGCACCCTGCAAAGGCACTCGATACCAGCGCGATGCCAATAACGCCGCACATGAGGGCTCCGGCAAGCGATAGACCAGCGATGGAGATAATCAGCAGTAGGACGGCGGGGACGATAGCAATCGTGCCCAGAAGACCGCTCACCCACAGGGGCGTGGGGCGCTGGTGGAGCATGCCGGCGGCGCTGGCGGTGGCGCGCGGAAAGACGAGCTCGAGTAACAGGGCGACAAAGCAGGTCGAGAGTGCCGCGGCG
Organism: Collinsella sp.; assembly: GCA_019414645.1. Lineage (GTDB taxonomy): Bacteria > Actinomycetota > Coriobacteriia > Coriobacteriales > Coriobacteriaceae > Collinsella. Next base: position 11,484 of record DXLP01000034.1, on the reverse strand, counting down.
ACGATACCGCCGATGACATCGTTAACGGTGGAGGTATCCTCGTTCTCGGTGCGGTCGATCTTGAGTGCGCCGACCTCGGCTCCCGCGGCGCGCTCGGGGTCCTCGGAGACGTGCGCGTTCACGGTGCCGGTGATGTGGGCGTTCTTGCCCAGGATGAGCTTGTCGGCCCAAACCTCGACATCGCCATCGACGGTGCCGTCGATGGTTACCGTATCGCCCGCGAGCGCTGCCGACTTGGTGGAGCCTCGCAAGGCAACCGTCTCGCCTATCGCGTAGAAACAGTTAGCGGTGCTGTCGGAATTGAGAACGACATGCTGGCCAGCAACGGTCACGCTGCCATCAACCGTGGTCTTGGCAATGTCGATGGTGCGTGCCGCCAGACGGACGGCGCCGCCCACCGTGCAGTCGCGGATCGAGAGAGTATCGCCCGTGGCGATGATATCGCGGTCGATGGACGTATCGTCCAAGTTGAGGGCCTGACCTGCCCAGTACAGGTCACCTTCGACGCCGGACGGATTGGCGTCATTGTCGGTCGCAAGTACGTTGCCTGCGGTGTCCGTGCCGGCGAACGACGCCGTGGGAAGCGCGGTGATCGCCAGAGCGATGAGCGCGAATGCCATAAGCAGGCAGCGACGCATCTTGTGCGACGGCGCCGCCGCGGTTTGATTGAAAGCCATGGTTGATCCTTTTGTTAGGTGTTCGGCATATACCTAACAGGGTACCCAACGTGCGGGCGCTCTAAAAGAACCTCTCGGTTGCATTTCGAAGGGTCGTGCCGTGCTGTCTACTTTTTGCGGTGCAAAAAGCGCGCGATGTCCTCTTCGGTGGGGCTTTTGATGTCAAAGCGCAGCGAGAGCCAGCGCAGACCCATGGTCACGACAACGCATACGACCAGCGCGGCGACATTGCTGACCAAGCCACTCATAACGAGACACACATAGCTTGTCGATCCGGCGATGGCCGCGATGGCATAAAAGTTAGTGCGTTGGAAAATGCCCGGAACCACGCCCATAAAGCCGTCGCGCAGCATGCCGCCGCCCACCGCGGTGAAAAAGCCCATCATGATGCACACCGCCGGTGCAAAGCCGTAAACCAGCGCCTTGTCTGCGCCGGTTGCCGCATAGATGCCGACCGAGATGATGTCGAGCAAGGGGATGAGTTTTTCGGGCTTGTCGACGATTGCCGGGAAAATGTAGATGATGGCTGCCGTGGCGATGGAGAGCGGCAGCGCCATTGGCTGGTTGAGGATGTAGACGTTGCCCACCTGCAGCGTCATATCGCGCAAAAGACCGCCGCCCAGACCGCAGACCACCGCGAGCGCAACTGCACCCACCAGGTCGAGCTTGTGCTCGCGCGCAACCAGCACACCCGAGATCGATGCAGCGACAACAGCGAACATCTCGAGCCAAAACGGAATGGCGACCATGGCATCCGATGCATGCGAGGTAATGGTCATAGCGGCGACGACGGGCAAGATGGGGTCCTTTGGATCGTGGGTTTAGACAATGCCCGTACATAGTACATGGTTGACGGGTCTGGCGACCCTATTGCTCGGTAAACGGTCGGGACCGGGTGGGGGCATGGCGTTGCTGGAATGCCAGGGGTCCAGAACATGTACGTCACCCTCCAAAAACGACATTTTCCGACATCTTTGGAGGCTGACGTACATGTTTGGATTGAGCTCACAGCATGAGTGAGTTGATTTACTCACATCCGGTATATTTCCCCACTTCAACGGACATAAGAGATGGATACCGGCTCAGAGCGAGAGGCCCTTAATGGATACCCCTGTTCTCATTTCGCATAAAACCGCATGGCTTGTCCATCATGCACCCCAGAATTTGGTTCAGTCTCTTGCGTGGCACGACTACCAGATAGGCGCACAAGGCATCTCCACCCAGCAACGTGTTGCGCGCATACGACAGGCCCTTACCGACTGCGGCATTCCGTCCGATATGCTTAAGACTATCGATATCGCGGTTGTATTCGAATTTGAGCGAATTCGTACCAAAGGCGTCGTTTGCCACATTCTTGGACAAAATCTTCCCTACGAGCATATTAACGAGTTGACGCCCGGAATCTTCATCACCGACGAAGCCTTCGCCTTCGTGCTCGCTGCCGAGTGGATGGATAGGATCGAATATCTCGAATATGGCTATGAAGTTTGCGGCGATTATCGCATGAGGCTCAATCCCGCCGACCCTTATACCGAGCAACTAGCCACCACCTCCAAGGATGAAATAACCGAACTGCTCGATCGGCACCCCGGCAAACCTGGTGCCACACGTGCACGGCTCGCGCTCAGGCACATCTACGATCACTCGGCCTCGCCTATGGAGACCGCTTCGGCAATCGCCCTCTCGCTCCCAACAAGCGAAGGCGGCGTTGGCATACGAGGTATCGAACTCAACAAACCGCTCGAGATCCCTCAACGTCTCTGGCATTGCGCCAAAGCTCGAACGCTCAAAATCGATGCGCTCGTGACCTATAAGCGCAGGGAGCTCGGTATCGAATATAAGGGCGGTTTTCACGATGAGCTCGAGCGCAAGGGAGCAGATGCGGAGCGAGAGGCCGTTCTCTCCCAAATGGGATATCGAATCGTTACGCTCACTTCGGCTCAGTTCAGTAGTCAGCTCGCCTTTCACCGCGCCATGAACAACATTCGCGAAGCACTCGGCATGCCTCGCTGTACCGACACCGGGTACCAGAGAAAACAAAACGAACTACGCAAGGCACTTATCCGCAACTGGAAAAGCATGCGAGACGAGGAGGCACCTTCCGAATAGTGTCGCTCCCGTGAGCTCAATCCAAACGTGTACGTCAGCCTCCAAAGATGTCGAAAAATGTCGTTTTTGGAGGCTGACGTACACGTTTGGGGAAGCGCGGGATCGAGATGTATTTCGATAACAAAAAAGCTCCCATTCTTGGGAGCTTTCTCAATCTAAATGGCGGAGGAGGAGGGATTCGAACCCTCGTGACCTTATACAGGCCAAACGGTTTTCGAGACCGCCGCATTCAACCACTCTGCCACCCCTCCGCGTGGGGTAAAAACAAAGCAGGCTCGAAGGCCTGCTTTGGAATTAACTGGCGGAGAGTCAGGGATTTGAACCCTGGAGACGCTTTTGACGCCTACACGATTTCCAATCGTGCTCCTTCGGCCACTCGGACAACTCTCCGTTAAATGCGAAAGTCAGTATACACGAGGAATCGCAAAGTGCAAACAGAAAAGTTGGCATTTTTTAAAACGCTTGGCCGCGTTTGGCGTTGCGGCGGGGTTTGAGATGCCAAAAAACGGCTTCCGACCAGCGTAGTTGATCAACTCAATTGTTCAAAAGGGGTATTTATAAGCGATTTGGCAATGAATTTAAAAATCTTTGGGTGGTGCTGTGGGCCACTGGTATGCATTTTGCGACCACAACCATGCGCCCGTTGACCTGCGACTTGGCTCAGCTTGTCCTCACGGCACCGTATCTTGTCCACAGATCCGTCAAGCTTTTGGTCAGCATTTGGTTGGAATGCGCATGAAACGTCGTGCGAGTATGGGCATATGTGGAGGTCATGAGGTTGTAGCTGCATATTCTTGCAGCCTAGGAGGTTGAAAGATATTATTACCAAGTCTTTTCCTGCTTCAGGCGCACCTTCACGACCTGAAGCCACATTTGCCCAGAGGAGGTGACAATATGAAGGCTTATGAACTGCTGTTCTTTGTTGACCCGTCGCTCGACCCCGAGACTCGTCTCGCTGTTATGAAGCGTATCGATACCACGATCGCTGAGGGCGCTGGCAAGGTCGACTCCGTTGACGAGTGGGGCAAGCGCAAGCTCGCCTACGAGATCAACGACCTCACCGATGGTGACTACACCCTCATCAACTTCCACGCAGATCCTACCCAGATCGCCGAGCTTGATCGCGTCCTGCGCATCACCGACGCTGTGGTCCGCCACATGATCGTCCGTCGCGACGACCAGGAGTAAGACTGTCGTTTTGGACTGGGCTTGTGCCCCAAGAGGAAGTAGTGAGTTATGAGCATCAATCGAGTGAACATCACCGGTAACCTCACCCGCGATCCCGAGCTGCGCGCCACCGCCGGCGGAACCCAGGTTCTGTCCTTTGGCGTTGCCGTGAACGATCGTCGCCGCAACGCGCAGACTGGCGAGTGGGAGGACTATCCCAACTTTGTCGACTGCACCATGTTCGGCACCCGCGCCGAGGCCGTGAGCCGTTTCCTGGCAAAGGGAAACAAGGTCGCGATCGAGGGCAAGCTGCGCTACAGCTCTTGGGAGCGCGACGGCCAGCGCCGGAGCAAGCTTGAGGTCATCGTCGATGAGATCGAGTTTATGAGCTCCCGTGGTGGCCAGGGTGGCTACGATCAGGGCGGTTACGCCCCCGCAGCTCCCGCGCCCGCAGCACGTCCTGCCGCGCCGGTGGCTACGCCGCCCGCGGTCGACGTCTACGATGAGGACATCCCGTTCTAAGGGTTGTTCACCTATTTTTGAGTGAGAGGCGGCTTCGGTTCGCCGAAGTTGCCAAATGAAAGGTATTTTGACATGGCTAATGATTTTTCTGCACGTCAGCCGCGTCGTAAGTACTGCCAGTTCTGCAAGGAGAACACTGAGTTCATCGACTATAAGGACACTCAGCTTCTCCGTAAGTACATGACCGACCGTGGCAAGATCAAGCCCCGTCGCGTCACTGGCGCTTGCACGCAGCATCAGCATGACATCGCCAACGCCATCAAGCGCGCCCGCGAGATGGCTCTCCTGCCGTACACCGTCCCCGTGGTTTCCTCTCGTGGCAACCGCGACCGCGGCTAAGAAGGGAGACGCATCATGAAGGTTATTCTTCTCGATGAGATCAAGGGCAAGGGCGGCGAGGGTGACGTCGTAGAGGTCGCTCAGGGTTACGCTGAGAACTTCCTGTTCCCCAAGAAGCTCGCTGTTGCCGCCACCAAGGGCAACCTCAAGCAGCTTGACGAGCGTCGCAACAACATCGCCAAGCGCGAGGCCGTCCGTCTGGCTACCGCCAACGAGACCAAGGCTGCCTTCGAGGGCAAGACGGTCACCGTTGACGTCAAGGTCGGCGACGAGGGCATCCTCTTTGGCTCCGTTACCGCCGCTATGGTCGCTGACGCCATCAAGGCTCAGCTCGGTATGGACATCGACCGCAAGCGCGTCGAGCTCGGTAAGCCCATCAAGGTTGCCGGTGCCCACACCGTTGCCATCTCGCTGTACCGCGAGATCAAGGCCGAGGTTGTCGTTCTCGTCGGCGTTACCGCCGAGGAGCTCGCTGCCGAGGCTGAGGTCGAGGAGGCCGCTGAGGTCGCCGAGGCCGAGACCGCCGAGGTCGAGACTGAGGCTGCTGCCGAGTAGCATTTGCTGCAACGCAACAATCTTGTTCTAAGAAGGGCGCTCTGGGAAACCAGGGCGCCCTTTTGTTTTTTGCGCTGAGTGAGTGTCATGGTGAACGTTGCGTCGAAGTCCTATATACAGGACCGTTCATCCGTTTGGTTCGGTGATGATTGGCGGCGCGCGGCGCGTTTTGGGACCGTGGCTGATACTATGGATGCTCGCAAGCGATATGAATGAGGATGCTCATGGCATATGACGATAGGGAGACGGGGCTGACGGTCGAGGACCGCGGCTCAAAGTTGGGTCTTCCCCAAAACCAAGATGCAGAGGCCAATGTACTGGCCGCTATGCTGCTATCGCCCGAGGTGGTCGAAGAGGCCCAGGTCGAGCTGCAGCCCGATGATTTCTACCGGCCCATTCATAAGACCATCTACACCGCGATGGTCGATATGTACAACAGCCGCATTCCCATCGACTCCATCTCGCTGATCGATTACCTGCGAAGCATCAACAAGCTCGATGCCGTGGGCGGCGAGGCCTACATTTTGGAGCTGATGGGTCAGACTCTGTCGCTCGTGAACTGGCAGCACCATGCCGCCATCGTTCGTCGCGATTCGATGCTGCGCGAGCTGATCGGCGCCACCAACGAGATCAACGCGCTGGCATATAACGCCCCCACCGACACCAAAGAGGTCGTGGAGCTAGCCGAGAGCAAGCTGCTCAAGGTCACGGCACGCGAGGTCAAGTCGAGCTACAAGACGCTGACCGAGTTTATGGTTGAGGCCTATAACGAGGCCGAGGAAGTGTGTCAGGCCGGTGGTCAGGCTGCGGGCGTGCCCACGGGCTTCCCGTCACTCGACCGCATGCTCATGGGCTTCCGCGAGGGCCAGCTCATCATTATCGGCGCCCGCCCTGCTGTGGGTAAGACGTCGTTCGCCCTGAATCTGGCACTCAACGCTGCCGCTGCCGGTTATACCGTCGGCTTCTTCTCGCTGGAGATGTCGGGCAAAGAAATTGCCCAGCGTCTGATTTGCGCCTACGCCATGATCTCGATCAGTGACTTCCGCATGGGCCGCATTAGCCCCGAGCAGTGGGCCAATATCAACGAGGCCACGCAGACCTTGTCCAAGCTCGATATTCTGATTGACGATACGCCCGGCACCACAGTGACCGAGATTCGCGCCAAGAGCCGCCGCATGCTCCATAACAAGGAGAAGGCAATCATCATCCTGGACTACCTGCAGCTGGTGAGTCCTCCGCCGGGACGCCGCTCCGAGAGCCGTACCGTCGAGGTTTCGGAGATGTCGCGTGGTCTGAAGATCATGGCCAAGGAGCTCAAGATCCCGCTCATCGCGCTGTCGCAGCTCTCGCGTCAGGTCGAATCCCGTACCGGCAAGCGCCCGCAGCTTTCCGACCTTCGTGAATCGGGCTCCATCGAGCAGGACGCCGATATCGTTATGTTCTTGGACCGCTCCGCCGACGAGGCCGAGGCCTCGCGCGACGATCGACCCGACGAGGGCGTTACGCGTATCGTCGTGGCCAAGAACCGTTCGGGCCCGATCGGCGACGTCGATCTGATGTTCCTGCCGGCATCCACCAAGTTCTATGAGCTTGATGGGGCACATGCCGAGGAGTAGGACAGGCGCCCGTTGCACGGGTATACTGGGAATGTTTTGTGCTTCTGCGTGCCGGCGTGGCGCGTAGACAGTCCATGAATGTAAGGAGTAAACATGCCGTCAACCGTTTTGGTCGGTGCCCAGTGGGGCGATGAGGGCAAAGGTAAGATTTGCGACCTGGTCGCCGGCGACTTCGATGCCGTCGTGCGCTACTCGGGAGGCAACAACGCCGGCCACACCATCGTCGTCAACGGCAAGAAGTACGGCCTGCACCAGGTGCCCTCCGGCATCATGTATTCCGATCACGTGTCGGTGATCGGTAACGGCTGCGTCGTCAACCCCAAGGTTGTCCTTGAGGAGATCGATATGTTCGAGGCCGACGGCATCACCACCAAGAACCTCAAGATTAGCGGCAACGCGCATGTCATCATGCCGTACCACATCGATCTGGATGGCGCCTTTGAGCAGAAGCTCGGCAAGAAGAACATCGGTACCACCAAGCGCGGCATCGGTCCGTGCTATCAGGACAAGATGGCGCGCATTGGCCTGCGCATGCAGGACATGCTGGACGAGGCACTGTTCCGCGACAAGCTGGAGACCGCTCTCGCCCGCGTGAACCCCGAGCTCGAGCTCATCTACAACCTGCCCACCTACACCGTGGACCAGATTTGCGACGAGTACCTGCCGATGGCCGAGCGCCTGCGTCCCTACATCACCGAGACGAGCCTGCTGCTCAACAACATGATCGATGAGGGCAAGAACCTGCTGTTTGAGGGCGCCCAGGCGACGCTGCTCGACATCGACCACGGCACCTATCCGTACGTGACGTCTTCCAACTGCACCGCCGGCGGTGCCATCACCGGCTCTGGCGTGGGCATGAAGAACGTCGACCGCGTGCTGGGCGTCATGAAGGCCTATATCACCCGCGTCGGTTCGGGCCCCATGCCCACCGAGCTTTCCTATGAGTCCGAGGCCGGCCACACGCTGACCGAGGAGGGCTATGAGTACGGCGTGACCACCGGTCGCCGTCGTCGTTGCGGCTGGTTTGACGGCCCTATCGCCAACTATGCCTCGCGCGTCAACGGCCTCACTGACATCGCCGTGACCAAGCTCGACGTGCTTTCGGCTTTCGACACCATCAAGGTGTGCGTTGCCTACGACGTCGATGGCGAGCGTTACACGAGCGTGCCCGAACACCAGGTGCGCTTTGAGCATGTCAAGCCCATCTACGAGGAGCTCCCTGGCTGGAAGTGCGATATCACCGGTTGCCGCAGCTTTGAGGAGCTGCCGCAGGAGGCTCAGGACTACGTGGCGTTTATCGAGGATCTGGCACACACCCGCGTGACGTTCATTGGCGTTGGCGCTGGTCGCGAGCAGATCATCAACCGATTCTGGAAGTAATCGGGACTATTTGGTTATTGCGATATACCCCTTTGCAGCCCAAGCGGGCGGCCGAGGGGTATATTTGCTTGCAAAGGGCTCGCGCGGAGCGGGCCGTTCATCCATAGAGGAGGCACCCTTGAAGGCGGACACTCAAACCATCGACATCCTGTTG
>DXLP01000034.1:0-2865 GCA_019414645.1 Collinsella sp. | reverse complement strand
ATCCATAGAGGAGGCACCCTTGAAGGCGGACACTCAAACCATCGACATCCTGTTGTTGGGCAGCGGCGGCCGTGAGCATGCTTTGGCAGCCAAGCTCGCAGCATCACCGCGCGCCGGCAAGCTCTACATTGCGCCGGGCAACGGCGGCACCGCGAGCTGCGGCGAGAACGTTGTTCTCGACGACTGCGATCCTGCGGCCGTGGCGGCGTTTGCGCAGAGCCACGGATGCGGACTTGTGGTAATTGGCCCCGAGGCTCCGCTCGTGGCGGGCGTGGCCGACGCCGTGCGCGCGGCGGGTATTCCCTGCTTTGGCCCGGGTGCCGAGGGCGCCCAGATGGAGGGCTCCAAGCTGTTCTCCAAGCAGCTCATGGAGCGCGCCGGTATCCCTACGGCGGCCTACGGCTCGTTTACCGACGAGGCTTCGGCTCTCGCCTACGTGCGCGAGCAGGGCGCCCCGCTGGTCGTGAAGGCCGACGGCCTTGCCGCGGGCAAGGGCGTTATCGTGGCGACCGAACTTGATCAGGCCGAGGAGGCCGTGCGCGAGTGCTTTGGCGGCACCTTTGGCGATGCCGGCAATACCGTGGTCATCGAGGAGATGCTCGTTGGTCCCGAGTGCTCGCTGCTGGCCTTTACCGACGGCAAGACCGTGCGCCCCATGGCCACCTCGCAGGACCACAAGCGTGCGCTCGAGGGCGACAAGGGCCCCAACACCGGTGGCATGGGCGTCTACAGCCCGGTGCCCATCGTGACCGATGAGGAGCTCGCCACCATGGTGAAGGTCATGGAGCAGACCGTGGCCGAGCTCGCTGCCGAGGGTATCGACTACCGCGGCTGCCTGTACGGCGGCTTTATGCTCACGCCTGCCGGCCCCAAGGTGCTGGAGTTCAATGCCCGCTTTGGCGACCCCGAGACGCAGGTCGTTCTGCCGCGCCTTAAGAACGACCTGGTCGAGGTCATGTTGGCTTGTGCCAACTGCGAGCTCGACCAGATTGAACTCGACTGGCGTGACGAGTGGGCCGTGGCCGTTGTCCTGACGAGTGCGGGTTATCCCGGCAGCTACGAGAAAGGCAAGGTCATTACCGGTATCGCCGATGCCGAGGCCATGGAGAACGTGACCGTGTACCACGCGGGCACCGCCGTGGTGGACGGCCAGCTCGTGACCAATGGTGGCCGCGTGCTTGCCGTGACCGCTCTGGGCGACACGTTCGAGAACGCTCGCAACCTTGCCTACGAGGCCTGCGAGAAGATTGATTTTGAGGGCAAGACCCTGCGTCACGATATCGGCCTGCGCGCGCTGCGCGGCCGCGACGCCTGGGATGCCTAAAATCCGAGAGGAATGAGACGGATGGACGAGAAGAACGAAGAGCTCGTGGACGCGCAGATCGTCGAAGAGGACAGCCGCATGTATGGGCACGCCGAGGGCGAGCCTGGTGGCGAGGTCGCTGACGAGCCGGCGCTGGTGCTGGGCGACGACGACCCGCACGATGCCGAGCTGCACGAGAAGATTCTTTCGGAGGAGTGCGCCTGGAAGGGCAAGATCCTCGACGTCCACCGTCTTGAGGTTGAGCTGCCCAACGGTCACCGCAGCGCCCGCGATATCGTTCGCCATCCGGGTGCGGCGGCCGTTGTGGCACTGACCGAGAGCGGCAAGATCGTACTGGTGCGTCAGTACCGCACCGCCATCGACCGCGTGACGGTCGAGATTCCTGCCGGCAAGCTCGACCCGGGCGAGGACCCGCTCGATTGCGCCAAGCGCGAACTGCATGAGGAGACGGGCTTTAAGGCTGGTCGTATTCGCTTTTTGACGTCGATTGTCACGTCCTGCGGTTTTTGCGATGAGATCATCCACATCTACTTGGCTACCAAGCTCGAGTTTGATGCGCCCAACCCCGATGATGACGAGTTTGTCAACGTGGACCTGGTGCCGCTGCACGAGCTGATCGACGCCGTGCTCGACGGCAAGATCGAAGACGCCAAGACCGTCGTAGGCGCGCTTGCCTGCGACAGCATCGCGCACCGCCTTGGGGGCGCGGAGCTTTAACGAGTGGGGATAGCCTTGGGACAAGTACTACTGATTGCTTTGTCCCAGGGCCTTACGTTGCTGATATTTCTTTGAGGATCACATGCTGAAGAGGTTTCTTTCTTACTACAAGCCCCAGATGGGGCTTTTTGTTGCTGATACTGTTTGTGCTCTGGTGCTTGCCGCCATTGACCTGGCGTTCCCCATTATCCTGCGCAATTTGACCGGTGGGCTGTTTACTCAGGGTCAGGCTGCCATTATGCAGGCGCTCGGCATGATCGCGGTGGGCTTGGTGCTGATGTATGCCGTCCGCTGCGCCTGCCGCTATTTTGTGAGCTATTGGGGTCACGTGATGGGCGCGCGTATGGAGTCCAAAATGCGCGAGGACCTGTTCGACCAGTATGAGCGCTTTAGCTTTGCGTACTTCGATCGCAACAGCTCGGGCGACATGATGAGCCGCGTGGTCAACGACCTGTTCGATATCTGCGAGGCGGCGCACCACGTACCCGAGTGGATCATCATCTGCGGTATCGAGATTATCGGCTCGTTTGTGATCCTCTTTACCATCGCCCCGGTGCTGGCGCTCGCCATGGCCGTGGTGACGGCGGCGTTTGCGGTCATCATGTTTTGGCAGAACATGCGTATGCGCGAGGTCTTTAGCGACAACCGCAAAAAGATCAGCGGCATCAATGCGCAGCTGCAGGATTCGCTGGCGGGCATGCGCGTGGTCAAGAGCTTTGCCAACGAGGAGACCGAGCGTGCCAAGTTCCGCGCCTCCAACAATCGCTATCTTTCGTCCAAGGAGAACATGTATCACGCCATGGGCGTCTATACCGCGACGTATG
>DXLP01000033.1 GCA_019414645.1 Collinsella sp. | reverse complement strand
TGCTCGGTCGAACCCATGAGCTCGGTCACCTCGACGGTGCCCTGGAGCGCACCCTCCTCGCCCTTGTCGGCAAGCAGAATCTGCTCGGGACGTACGCCGGCCGTGATCTCCTTCACGTCGCCGCCGCCCCAATTAAGGGCGAGCTGAGCGCAGGTCTCGGGGGCCAGCGCGACATTCATGTCGTCGGTCTTGACGGTAAAGCCGTCGCCCGAGCGCACCAGCTGGGCATCGAAGAAGTTCATCTGCGGCACGCCGATGAAGCCGGCGACGAAGATGTTCGCGGGATGGTTGAAGACCTCCTGCGGCGTGGCGATCTGCTGGACAACGCCGTCCTTCATGACCACGATACGGTCGCCGAGGGTCATGGCTTCGGTCTGGTCGTGAGTAACATAGATGAACGTACCCTTGATCTCGTGGCGCAGCTTGATGAGCTCGGCACGCATCTGGTTACGAAGCTTGGCGTCTAGGTTGGACAGCGGCTCGTCCATCAGGAAGACCTTGGGGTCACGCACGATGGCGCGGCCGATGGCGACGCGCTGGCGCTGGCCGCCCGAGAGCGCCTTAGGCTTGCGGTCGAGGTACTCGGTGATACCCAAGATCTCGGCAGCGGAGCGAACCTTGCGGTCGATCTCGTCTTTGGGGACCTTCTTGAGCTCAAGCGTAAACGCCATGTTCTCGTACACCGTCATGTTGGGGTACAGAGCGTAGCTCTGGAACACCATGGCGATGTCGCGGTCCTTGGGCGCCACGTCGTTGACGCGCTTGCCGTCGATGAGCACATCGCCCGAGGTAATGTCCTCCAGGCCGGCAACCATGCGCATCGTCGTGGACTTACCGCAGCCAGAGGGACCAACGAGAACGACGAACTCCTGGTCGTGAACGGTGAGGTTGAAGTCCTCTACAGCGAGCACGCCATCCTCGGTAACCTTAAGGTTATGCTTCTTCTCCTCGGTCTTCTTCTTTTTGCCAAAGAAGCCCTTCTTTTTGGACTCGGTGTTGGGATACACCTTCTGAACATGTTTGAGAACGATCTCGGCCATGTCTTTACCTTTCGATGTGCGGCGCCGCGCTGAGGGGCGCCGCAGAAACTTGCAAAACAGTTACGGCATCAGCCCTTGACGGCACCTGCCACCACGCCGTCGATGATGTACTTCTGGCAGAGGATGTACATGATGACGATGGGGATAACGACCATCATGATGCAGGCCATCATGGGGCCGAGCTCGACGTGGCCATAGCCGCCGCGGAAGTACTGGATCAAGATAGGAATGGTCTTGTACTTGGTGGAGTCGAGCGTAAGGTAGGGCAGCAGATAGTCGTTCCAGACCCACATGGTCTCGAGAATACCGACCGAAAGATAGGTGGGCTTCATGATGGGAAGGACGATCTTAAAGAACACCTGGACCGGGTTGCAGCCATCAATCATGGCCGCCTCCTCGATCTCGAGCGGGATGTTCTTTACAAAACCGGCGAACATAAAGACCGCCAGGCCCGCGCCAAAGCCCAGATAGATAAAGCAGATGTTGAACGGCGTGTTAAAGCCAATGCGGTCCGCCAAATTGGACAGCGTGAACATGAGCATCTGGAACGGTACGACCATCGAGAACACGAACAGGTAATAGAAGAAGTTCGAGATCTTGTTGTTGACACGAACCACGTACCAAGCGCACATGGAGCAGCACACCAAGATCAGCACGACCGACGTGACCGTGATGATGAGCGAGTACATAAATGCCGAGGCAAAGCCCTGCTCGTTAAGGGCGTGCATGTAGTTTGCGAGGCCGTTGAACGTCTCGGGCGTGAGCAGATCGAATGCCGTGGTGGTGCTGATTGCGGTCGCTTTCTTAAAAGAATTAAGCGCAATCATGAACACGGGGTAGATCCACGCGAGCGACAGGATCGTAAAGAAAATCGAGAGCGCGCGGTTGATAACCTTATCGCGTTTCATTACTGCTGCACCTCCTTGGACCTCGTGGCCTTAAGCTGGATCATGGAGATGGCCACGACCAGGATGCAGAAGATAACCGCCTTGGCCTGACCAATGCCCTGCCATGCGATACCGGCACGCGAATAGAACGTGTTGTAGATGTTCAGGGCGAGCATCTCGGTGGAGTGCGCGGGGGCGCCGCCGGTAAGGGCGAGGTTCTGGTCGAACAGCTTAAAGCCGTTGGTGATGGACAGGAACAGGCAGATGGTGATGGTCGGCATCAGGTTAGGGACCTTAACCTTCCAAAACGTCTGCCATGCCGTGGCACCGTCGACCTTGGCGGCCTCGATGTAGTCGGACGGAATGGACTGCAGACCAGCGATGTAGATGATCATCATGTAGCCGACCTGCTGCCACAGGGTCAGGATGATAAGGCCCCAGAAGCCAGCAGCAGAGTTAAGGGCGATGAGCTGGGCGCCGATGTTGGAGAGCAGGCAGTTGATCAAGATCTGCCAGATGTAGCCCAGCACGATGCCGCCGATCAGGTTCGGCATAAAGAAGATCGTACGGAAGATGTTAGTGCCCTTGAGCGCCTTGCGGGTGAGCGCCTGCGCGATGGCGAGGGCAATCACGTTGATGAGCACCGTCGACAGGAAGGCAAACGCCACCGTAAAGAAGAACGACGTGGCAAACTGCGAATCGGACAATGCGCGCACGTAGTTCTCGATACCGACAAAGTGCGCGTTGTTAATGGTAATAAACTGGCAGAACGAGAGATAGAAGCCCTGGATAAAGGGAATCACGAACCCGATCATAAACGCCAGGCACGTGGGCAGCATAAAGAGCGGCCACCAGCGCTTGAGTGCTTTGCCCATAAAAGGGTCCTTTCAATATGCAGGGGGCGGGCAAACCTACGTCTGCCCGCCCCCTGTCGCTAATCAGATAGCTTGGGCAGCAACTGCTTACTCGGAAGCGGCCTTCTCGGTCTTCCAGCCATCGACGAAGGCGTTCTTGACGCCGTCCCACTTGCTGTTATCGGCAGCGTAGGCAATCAGAGCCTGCTTGAGGTTCTTCTTCCACTCCTCGGAGGGAATGTAGACGAAGTCCCAAGCGACGGTCTTCTTGCCGTCCTTGGCCATGGCAACGGCCTGCTGCGAGAAGACGTTGGTGGTCTCCTTGGCGCTCTTGAACGGAGCGGTCAGGCCCATCTTATCGGCGATGATGCTGGTCGGGGTGTCAGCGGTGACGCACCAATACATGAAGTCCTCGGTGGCCTTCTGGGCATCCTCGGAAGCCTGGGAACTGACGCACCAGTAGTTCTCGCCGCCGGAGCACAGGCCCTGGTTCTCCTCGCCGTCAACACCGATGTAGATCGGCATCATGCCAATCTGATCGTCGGTCATGCCGGCCTTGACGAGGTCAGAGTAGGCCCAAGAGCCGTTCTGGTAGAAGACGGCCTTGCCGGTTGCGAACTCGTTGGTGGCGTCGTCGCCGGTCTTGGAAGCAAGCTGCGAAGGATCGCAGGTGGAGTCGGTGATGTACAGGTCGAAGATCTGCTTGTAGTTGTCGAGGAACTCACCCTTGATCTCGTCGTCCTCCTGGTTGTGCTCCTTCTCAAACTCGTAGTAGAGCGGCATGTTGGCAAGGTGGGTGGTGTAGCGCCAGCTGGAGGAGTCGTCCATGCCGGCGGAAGTGAAGGCACCCTCGACACCAAGCTCGTCCTTGCGGGCCTGGATGTCGTCGGCACAAGCCTTCAGTTTGTCGAAGGAGTTGATGTCCTCGGCCTTGTAGCCAGCCTTCTCGAGCAGCTGCTTGTTGTAGATGATGCCGAAGCTCTCCTGGACCCAGTCGATGCACACATCCTTGCCGTCGGACTGCAGAGCCAGGGAGTCGTCAATGAGCTCACCGCGGAGCTTGGTATCGGACAGGTCGGCGCAGTAATCCTTCCAGTTCTTAAGACCGGTGGGGCCGTTGACCTGGAACAGGGTCGGAGCGGAGCTCTTGGACATCTCGGACTTAAGCTTCTCCTCGTAGGTGTTGGAAGCGGCGGTCACGATCTTGACCTCGACGCCCTTCTCCTTCTTATAGGCCTTGGCGATCTCCTTCCACTCCTTGTCGACCTCGGGCTTGAATTGGAGGAAGTAGACCTCGGCAGCGTCACCAGAAGCAGAGGAGCCGGAGCCGGCAGAACCACCGCAACCCACGAGGCCCAGACCAAGAACTGCAGCCGCGGAACCAGCAAAGCCCAGGAACTGCCTTCTGCTCATTTCGTTCTTCATTACAATCCACCCTTTCACACCGTGGCGGCACCCTTTGCCGCCGCCTTCGGAGATTGGCTCGGGGACTTTGCCCCTTTTGCTGATTTGAACGATACGCCATTTGGCTAGTTGTTTGAACAAGTATTACTAGAGCGGTAGAAAAACTTCGGTGAACGGTAATTTCAACTTGATACTTGACAAGTTTTGTATAAACAATTATTTGTTATCGAATGCAGAGAAAACGCCCGGTCAAGCCGATGTACCGTCGGTTTGACCGGGCGTTTTCTCTTTGAGGCCATGAGTCTCGTCAGGCTGCGAGCTAGCCGGCTATCGCTTGGAATTGACGCGGTAATGGAAGATCTCGGGGTGTGTGCGAGTGTGCGTCACCTCAAACAAGATGCCATCCGAGGTGTACGACTGGCTCTCCATGACGGCAACGCAGTTGTATTTGCCGAGGTCAAGATAGCTGCAGTCCTCATCGTTGGCGAGCTCGACACTCACCGTACGACGGCTCGCCATCACTTTGACACCGCGCTTGTGCTCCAGATAGCCGTAAATAGAATCTGCCGCGATCTCGGGAGTCAGGCCCTTGGCGATCGACGCCAAAAAATAGCCATGGTCCACTTGGCGCGCGTTGCCGTTGAGGCTTCGGACACGCACTACGCGAATCAGCTCCTCGCCCACCTTAAAGCCCAGGTGACGAGAGAGTTGCTCGGTGCAAACCAGATGTTCGAAAGACTTAACGTCCGTCGATGCAACGGCATTGTTGCGCTTTGCAAACTCGCCAAACGACTCAACCTCTTCGAGTGCGCCCAACATGTCGGTTTCGCCCTTAAGCCAAATAACGCGCACGCCCTTGCCGTGTATGGGCTGCACAAACATCCCGTCGGCCAGCATGCTCAAAGCGCGGCGGACGGTATTGCGCGTGCAGCCAAATTCCGCGGTCAGCTCGGCTTCGGTTGGCAGCATCTCCTGAAACGCATAGGTCCCATTAATGATGCGCGAGCGTATTTCTCGGTAGATTCCTTCGTATATCGCTTTTGGCATTGTTTCACCTCTACATTATTCATTTCCGGCTAGGCACGATAGCATTTCTTAAAGTTGTTTAAACCGAATATCGGTGAAGCGACAGGATTTAGCCGTTGACGGTTTCTGTCATGCCCAAATCGATTTCGCTCAAAACTGCCGGTACGACACTCGTCTGGTCCTCTACAATGAATCCATTGTTTAAACGTTTCCCCACGCGCAACGCGCCTCGATATTCGGAAGGCAGAACATGCTGCAAAAAATCCAACGCTTTGGCGGGGCAATGTTCGCGCCCGCCATGCTGTTTTCTATATCAGGCCTCATGGTCGGCGTCTCCGCTCTCGCAACGACTGCGGACATCGTCGGCGATCTCGCCGTATACGGAACCCCTTGGTACGTTTTTTGGACCATCATCCAGCGCGGCTCGTGGACGGTCTTTAAACGCCTCCCGCTCCTTTTTGCCGTAGCGCTGCCCATCGGTCTTGCCCAAAAACAACCGGCTCGTTGCTGTCTCGAGGCTCTCGTCGCCTATTTTGCCTACTGCTTCTTTTTGAGCGAGATCATTAAGCTGAGCGGAGACAACCTTGGACTTGAGTACCCGTCATCTTTGACCTCCGCCAGCGGTATCACCGTCATCGACGGCATCAAGACGCTCGACACCGGCATTATCGGCCCGCTGGCGGTATCGGCAACCGTCGTTGCCATCCATGACCGCTTCTACGATGCCAAGGTTCCCGATTGGCTCGGCACCTTCTCGGGCTCCTCGCTGGTCTACCTCATCAGCTTTTTTGCCGTGTTTGCCCTTGCTGCTATCTCGGCCGCCATCGTGCCCTACGTATACGATGTAACCGATACGCTGCGTCACGCGCTTGCAGGCGTCGGTCCCTTTGGCGTGGGCATCTTTGTCTTTTTAGAACGAGCACTCGAGCCCTTTGGCCTGCACCACCTGCTCTACATGCCGATCTACTACGACAACCTGGTCATTAACGACGGCATCTACGCCACGTGGAGCAGCTTGCTCCCCATCCTCTCCCATAGCACGCGCCCCCTTAATGAGCTTGCGCCGTGGGCCGGTTTTACCGCCACCGGCTGGGTCAAGCTCTTTGGCCTTCCTGCCATCGCAGCTGCGTTCTACTCCACCGCAAAACCCGAGCGCCGCGCCGGCCTCAGGGTCATCCTTGTTCCCGCCATCATCGCCTCGGTGGTTTGCGGCGTTACCGAGCCACTCGAATTTCTCTTTATGTTCACCCACCCCGGGCTCTTTTTGCTCTACGCCGTCTTATCGTCTTGCCTTGCCACAACCATGAATCTCTTTGGCATCGTCGGCATCTTCTCGGGCGGCCTGATGGAGATGGCAGCCTTCAACTTTATTCCGCTCATGCGCACGCATGCCGGTGCCTATCTTTTGGCGCTCGGTATCGGCCTTGCCTTTAGCCTCATCTTTTTTGTTAGTTTTCGAGCACTCATCTTGGTCTATGACCTTAAGACTCCGGGCCGCGAGGATCATGTCGCCAATCGCGCGGCAATCGATTGTTTAACGGGAAGCGACTTTGCCAAAGAGCAATCTCCCAATGACGAGGTCAATAGTCGATCCGATCAAGATCACGTCCTCGCTGAGCGGGTAATTCAGCTTTTAGGTGGCGTTGGCAATATCGTGGGCGCAACCAACTGCGCCACGCGCCTGCGCGTCGAGGTCGCAGACCCTTCCATCGTTGCAGATAACGCGTCGTTTGTCGCGGTGGGCGCCAAGGGCCTCATCATTACGGGCAAGACCGCCCAGGTGATCATCGGCATCTCCGTTCCCCGCGTTAAAGAGCATTTTGACCAGATCATGGGCCTCGAGCCGGAATTTGTGCCCGCCACCTCGGCCTCCCCTGCCGCCAGCGCAGCCCATAAGCGCGGCGATATTTGCTTCTTCGATATCGACGGAACGCTCGCCTGGCAAGACCCCAGGCTCGCCCAAGACCTTCCCGAAGACGAGCGGGACCTCTCCCCCTATCCCAACGAGGCGGTTTCGCAGGCAATCCGCGAGTTTGTCGCCAACGGCAACATGGCCTTTATCTGCACGGGACGCACCCTGAGCTGCATCCACCCCAAACTTCTTGAGCTGCCTTGGACCGGCATCGTCTGTCTTGCGGGCGGTTACGCCGAGATCAACGGACACGCAATTCGCGATCTGTCGATGACGCCCAGTATGCTGCAGCGTCTTGCCCCCTACCTTGAGCAATCGGGCGAGGTCATCCGCTTTGAGGGCCTCAACGGCGTCGTGCGCATGAGTGCCGATGCCCCCGATGCCCCCGGATACGCGCGCACCCTGGGCGACGCAGTCACGCAGCTGCAACATTACAGTGTCTACAAGATCTTGATGTCTACATCGCTCGCCAACCACATCGCTCAAGATAAGGCACTTGAGCCGCTGCTGTGCTTTAACGAGCTCGAACTCGAGGTAACCGAAATCTCGCCCCGCGAATGCACGAAGCGCGGGGGCATCCAGTCTGTACTCGACGCCCTCGACCCCCACCACGGAACCGTATACGGCATTGGCGACGCCAGCAATGACGTCTCGCTGATGAACGCCGTCGATGTCGGTATCGCCATGGGCAATGCGCCGGACTATCTCAAGGATAAGGCCGATTACGTGACCGACACCGTCGATCACGACGGTGTCGTTGCGGCGCTCGAGCATTTTAGGCTGATTTAGGCGCGCTCCATCAAACGCACGCCCGTTGTCCCAAATCGCCAAAACTGCCGCGCCAAACGCCCTGATGTGGCAATATGTTGTCTGCATATTGCATCAACGCAACCTCAGAAAGAATGCGAGAACCCGTGTCCAGTCCGTTTACCAGCTTTTTAGCCCAGCACTTTGACCAGATTAACGACTATCTGGCCACGTTCTTTGACGGACAGGCGACCTCTGCCGATATCGAGCGCTACCTGTATGCGCCGCTCTCGGCTTTTACGGCCAACGCCGGCAAGCGCCACCGCCCGCTTATCTGTATGCTCGCCGCAACCGCAGTGGGCGGTAGCTTTGAGAGCGCCCGCAGCGCCGCGGCAGCCATCGAGCATTTCCAGTCGGGCGCGCTGATCCACGACGACATCGCCGACAACGGACAGCTTCGTCGAGGCAAGCCCTGCATGCACCTTACCGAGGGCACGGGGCTTGCCATCAACTGCGGCGACCTAGCGCTCACCATGGTCACCAAGACGGTTCTCGACGACCCCACGCTCGAGGCAGACGTGAAACTCCGCGTGCTCCACGAGCTCACCGAGATGATCGTTCGCACCATCGAGGGCCAGGCGCTCGACTTGGGCTGGGTCCGCGACGGGCGCTTTGACATCTCGGTCGACGATTATCTGGACATGGCGACGCACAAGACCGCGTACTACAGCGGAGCCACGCCA
Source organism: Collinsella sp. (assembly GCA_019414645.1). Lineage (GTDB taxonomy): Bacteria > Actinomycetota > Coriobacteriia > Coriobacteriales > Coriobacteriaceae > Collinsella. The sequence continues at coordinate 14,170 of DXLP01000033.1, read as the reverse complement.
CTTGCCACCGGAGCCATCATTGGCGGAGGCAGCGAGGAGCAGATTGAGGCACTGCGCGCCTTTGGCCTGCACACGGGCCTTGCCTTCCAGATCCAAGATGATCTGCTCAACTTGATCGGCACCAAGGAGGCCGCCAACAAGGACTTCCGCACCGATATTACAGAGGGCAAGCGCACCCTCGTCGCCGTGCACGCCCTGTCAGACGAGCGTTATCACGACGAGGTCGAGGCGATCCTTTCCTCGGGCACCGAGGACCCCGCGCAACTCGCACGTGCCGTAGAGATCTTCCAGCAGACCGGCTCGATCGATTTCGCCCACGCCTACGCGCTGGACCTGACCGCCAAAGCCAAGGCCGCCATCGAGGACGTTTCGCTCGACCCGCATGCGCGCGAGCTGTTCCTCTCCATGGCAGATTTCTTTGTGGAGCGACTCAACTAGCGGGGGTTATAAAACCTGTCAGCAGCGTATTTGGGTACAACTTGCTACACTGTTGAGTGCATGTTTATGCATCCCTTTGCGTTGTCTATCCGACACGTGTTCAAATAGTACGAATGGTACGCCGAAAGGGGTTCGTTCATGGAACCTATTACAACGGGCATGCAGGGAGCAGCCGTCGAGGACGTCCAGTCCCGCCTTCTGCAGCTCGGCTATACAATCGATGACACCGAGGTCTCCGACAAGCGCTTTGGCACCACCACCGAGCAGGCTGTTGGCACCTTTAGGCTCGACAGTGGCCTTCCCGCTGGCTGCGCCGTCGATATCCCCTGTTGGAGCGCCCTGGTAGACGCCTCGTATAAACTGGGCGACCGCACGCTCTATCTGCGCATGCCCAATTTCCATGGCGCCGACGTTCAGGCCCTGCAGCGCGCGCTCAACGTTTTGGGTTTTGCCTGCGGTGAGGACGACGGCTATTTTGGCCCGCACACCGAGGCCGCTCTGCAGCAGTTCCAGGAAAATGTTGGCCTGTTTGCCGATGGCATGGCGTTCCAGGATACCTACGCCTATATCAACCGCCTGCATCACGTGTGGGAGGGCAAGCCCTCGGTTACCGAGGCCGAGTCGCGCATCGGTTTTGCCCGCGCCGCCAATGTGCTCGAGCGCTTCCAGATTGCCGTCATCGGTGAGGACCCCATCGCACGCAGCGTTGCATCGCGCATGTGGAACATCGCCACGGCGACGACCGACAGCAGCGGCATGATGCTTTGCGATTCCGAGGTTCCGACCGACGTGGATCTGGTGCTCGAAATTGCAAGCGATGAGCTGCCCGCAGATGCAGCGCCGCGCGCCACGATCGCCCTTGCCGAGTGTCACAACCTGGCGCAGCGCATCCGCACTGCCAATGTCGCCGCACAGCAAAAGCCCGCGCGCATCCGCATTGAGCTCACGGGCATGACGCGCTACAACGGAACCTTCACCGCAAGTGATGCGCAGACACTCGCCGTACGCCTGCTCGACGGCGTTTGCGATGCCCTCGCAGATTAGGTAAACTAAACGAGTTGCTTTTGGGCAACACCACACATTGGGACGTAGTTCAACGGTAGAACTCCGGTTTTTGGTGCCGGCTGTTGGGGGTTCGAATCCCTCCGTCCCAGCCCCAAAGAACATAGCGCTCCAGGCTCTTATGAACCTGGAGCGCTTTTTCGTGGGCATGCGGAGGGATTCGAACCCGCAAGGGTGCGGAGCTGAGGAAACGCGAAGCGTTTTCCAGCGCAGCACGCAAGGAGCGAAGCGACGCAGCGGGGCGCGGCCGCCGGCAGGCGGACGCGGAATCCCTCCGTCCCACATCGACCGAGAGCTCCTCGCGTTAAGAAAATCGAGCCAACGCCGCCAAGCGGAGGGATTCGAACCCGCCAGGGTGCGAAGCTGAGGAAACGCGAAGGCGCCCCAAGCCCGAAAGGACCAAGAGCGCCTTACATCAAGAAATATCAGCCCAGTTCCGAAAAGCGAGCCGCATGCAACAACCAAGTAACCACAGGCCCCGGGAGAGCGGGGACACCGGCTTAGGTTTATCGCGAGTTCCGCACGAACAGGAGGCCACTTAATGTGGCCTCCGTCGTGAGCAGGACTGTAGAGCAGGAAACCTAAGCCGGTGTCCCCGCTCTCCCGAGGCCGGCGGAACTAATTGTTCAGCATGCGGTCGAAGCTTCCCGAGTCGCCATCCCGATAGTCGGCGGTCATCAGAATCTCCTGCGGAATGCGTCCGCCCTCGCGCAGCACATTGCGGAACTGCACGCGCGTAACCATGGGCAGATCCTTGATCGTCGCTGCCAGGTTCTGCGGCACACCCTGGTTGGCAGCCGCGGGCTCGCACTCTCCGCCGGCCTTCACGCGACGCTTATGCTCGGCGAGCATGGCGCGGTACATGCCGGCATGCAGGCGAATCTCAACCACATTGGCATTGCGAGTCTGCTCGACAATGCGCGCGCCCTCGCGATCGATATCGCCTACGTAGTAGACGTAGTTAAAGCGATAGCCAATCTCGGCCAGATAATCGTCCAAGGCATGCGAGACGCTCGCCTTGCATCCGCCGCCAAAAATCACGCCGCCCACCTTGATGCCAAAGAGCTTGGCGTGCTTGCGGCCACGCAGCAGCTTGACGATCTCGTCGTAGGTGTCCAGGTTCTCGACCATAATGAACGGCTTGTCGGCGCCCAGCGTAAAGAAGCCCGTAAAATGCACGGGGCGATTGGGGGCGACCTTGATCGCCTGCATGCTGATGCCCTTTTCGGTCATACGCCTGATCAGGCGCTCACCGTGCTTGCCGTCAAAAGCCTTCTCGTCGTTAAAGATCTGGTAGGCACGCTGACGGCGCGAGGCAACCGGCGTATCGGCACCTCGGTTCTGCTCGATCCAAGCCTGGATGATTGCGATTTCCTCGGCAATCTTGCGGTTGGACATCTCGTTGTGCTGAGTGCGCTGCGGAGCCTTTTTGCCGTCCTTGCCCTCGACCTTTACGATCTGTGTCTGCTGCTCCTTGATCTTGGAGAGCGCCATAGGCGTGGGGACAACCTTGAACAGCTGCCTGCCTAAAACGCGGGCAAGGGCAAGCGCCGAGACCTCGCCGTGGGCGGCCGACTCGGGCTGCTGGGCAGCAGTATCTACTGCGGCAGACTCCGGCTTCTTCTGAGACTTGCGCTTAGAATCGCCTTGGGGATTGCGCTCGCGCTTCGGCATAGACGCCTGCTTCTGCGGACGATCGGACTTGCTCTCCTTCGCTGACTGGCGCTTAGGCTGCCCCGAAGAAACCTCGGCCTTCGCATCCTCGTTCTGCGGCGTGGTCTTCTCGGTTGCAGTCTCGGCATGGGAACTGCGGCCCCCACGATGGCGACGGCGGCGAGGCTTGCTCGACGCGCCCTGCTCCGTCTGCTCATCAGTAGGCTGCTGGCCCTTGGCCTCGGCATCAACCTCAAGCTGCGGCTCAACAGGCTTTTGCTCGCGAGCCACCGGCTCAACGGCCTTCTCGTCCTTCTCGCCCTGAGTGGTCGAAGCCGGTTCGCTCTTCTCCTGACGCCTTACGGGATACGCGCGCCCCTCAAAACCACGTCCGGGACGGCATGAACCCGGAGCCTTCTTGGCCGGTTCATCGGACGCGTCAGCAGCCTCGACGGAATCCTGGACCTCGCATGCGGCACCTCGCTGCTCGGCCTTAAAGTGGGCACCGCGGCGACGCTTGGGCTCCTGGATCTCAGCATGCTCTTGAGCGAGAGTCGGCTCCTGCATCCCGACGGGCTTTTCCTCGACGGCCTCAGCATCCGTCTCACCCTTTTGAGCAACGGCGCGACGGAAGCGCTCCTGCTGGGCGCGGCGCTGCGCATCGCGCTTGCCACCCCCGCCAAAACCGCCGCGTCCTGCCTTGGCCGTAAAGGCACGCACGACGTTCTCATCGAGCAACTCATCGGTATCGACATGCTCACGCGGAGCAGCTTCTTCCACAGCAGGCACGTCAGCGGAATCCTCGACGACAAAACCCTCGACGGACTCGGCAGGCTGCTCTTGGGCATCGCGGATCTCGGCATTGATGGTATAGAACGCCGGGCGCCCGTTAATGCCGCTACCCTCGATCTTGGTCACGATCTTTGCCGCGATAAGCTCATCGCGCATCGCCTTGGTGTCGCACTCCTTATCGACGGAGCGGAAAATCTGCGCCAGCGCACTCGACTTAATCTTGAGCGCCTTGCGGCAGAGCAGGTCGTAGGCAACCAGCTTGGCGCGCTCGGCAGAAAGCGACGTCTGGCTGCTCAGGCGCTCAGCCAAAGCATCGACATTGTTTTGATTATCGGAATATACCGTCTTGGCCACGGGGCCCCTTTCATATGTACACATATACGTCTATATGGTACAACGCACGCCCTTATCCACGCAAAACATCTGCGAGAACACTCGAGCGTCACCCGCTTTCGCATGAAAAAAAGACCGAGTCCGCGTCGTTGCGGACCCGGTCTTTCCGAGTCATATGGATGAGAGATTCAACCCGTCCGACCGACTAGGCCTTGACGGCCTCGGCGTCGGCAGGAGCCTCGGCGGCAGCGGCGCGACCGTACTCGGCCTTGCCCATATCGGACCACTCGGGCTCCTCATCAGGCATGGAGCCAGCCTCCTTGCCGAAGAACTCCTTGAGGCAGTTGACGGCGACGATGAGGCCCAGGACCATCAGCAGGACGGCAAAGACGAGCTGCAGGCCCTTGGTGGCGGCGACGGAGACGGCGGCCGTGGTGGCGGTAGCCGGGATGGTACCGAAGAAACCGTAGGCCTGGACGGCGGTCATGCAGCCCATGGCGCTCTGGACCAGCGAGGTGAAGGTGCAGCAGAGCAGGAAGACGACGGGCACGTAGAGCATCCAACCCTTGCGGCCGGTGCACTTGCAGAACACGGCGAGGGTGATCATGGTCATGCCGCCGAGCAGCTGGTTGGAAGCACCAAAGAGCGGCCAGATGTTGGCATAGCCACCAAAAGCGAGGGCGAGACCGGGAAGCAGGGTGACGACCGTGGCGAACCAGGGGTTGCCGAGGACCTTCATGTAGCCGGCCTTGGACTCGATGGCCAGGGCGTCGTTGGTCTGGGCAAAGAACTCGGAGAACGAGGTGCGGGCGATGCGGGCGACGGCGTCGAGCGAGGTCAGGGCCAGAGCGGAAACATTCATGGTCATGAAGACGGTAGCGAGCGTGCCGTCAACACCGAAGGCCTGCATACCGCGGGAGATGCCAGCGGCGAAGATCTGGAACGGGGTGGAAGCGACACCGGCGTTGAGGGCGCCGGTACCGGCGGTGTTCATATCGGAGAACATGATGCCGGCAACGATGATGGCAAGGATGCCGACGAAGGACTCGACGATCATTGCGCCGTAACCGACCTTGACGGCGTCCTGCTCCTTCTCGACCTGCTTGGAAGAGGTGCCGGAAGAAACGAGGCTGTGGAAACCGGAGAGAGCACCGCAAGCGACGGAGACGAACAGGACCGGGAACATCATGCCGGAGGCAGTGGAGAAGCCGGTGAAGACCGGAGCGGTGATAGTGGCCTGACCGTTGACGCCCAGGACGACGATGCCGAGGACAGCGCAGACGATCATGACGATCATCATGATGGAAGTGAGGTAGTCACGCGGGGTCTTGAGCATCTGGATGGGCATAGCGCCAGCGAAGACCAGGTAGACCATGACGACGGCGAACCACTGGAACTTATCCAGGTAGACCGGGAACTGCATTCCGACGGCGAACATGAGAACCATGAGGACAACGCCGGTGACGAACTCGGCAGCGCCGGTGAGGTTGAACTTCTTCTGGGCCCAACCAAAGGCGATAGCGACGAAGGTGAACAGGATGGAAATGGTACCAGCGCAGCCGGCGGCATAGGACTTGGTGAAGTCGATGGCACCGGTAGCAGCACCAGAAGCGTCAACGGCCGGGGTGAACATGAACGTCTTGCAGACCATGTCGGTGAAGGCGGCGATGACGATGATGCAGAACAGCCAGCAGAACAGCAGGAACAGGCGACGGCCGGTCTTGCCGATGTACTTCTCGATGAGCTGAGCGAGCGACTTGCCGTTGTTCTTCATCGAAGCGTACAGGGCACCAAAGTCGTGGACGGCGCCAAAGAAGATGCCGCCGACGAGGACCCAGAGCACGACGGGCAGCCAGCCAAAGGCCATGGCGACGATCGTACCCGTGACAGGACCAGCACCGCAGATCGAGCTGAACTGGTGCGAAAACGCGGTGAAGGCGGAGACGGGCGAGAAGCTGTTGCCGTCCTTCATGCGCTTGGCCGGCGTGAGGGCCTCTTTGTCAACGCCCCACTTGTTGGCCAGCCAGCGGCCGTAGCCCAGATAGCCGCAGGCGAGCACCGCCGCGGCCACAACCATGAGCAAAACTCCGTTCATTACATTTCCTCCTCTAAAAAGAACTTCCTAGACATAAAAAATGAGGGCCGTCGGTTGCGCTCGACGGCCCTCATCTTCATCAGCCGCCCGTTATCGTACGGGCTAGCTGTATGTGCTAACCCGCATCAGATAATTACTACGCTGATAATGTTTAGCTGATGCGTGAACATGTCTAAGAAATCCTCTTCAATCATGATGTGAACGATCCGTGCGTGTTCACATCCCCCAGTGGTTGAAAAGGAGTATGAAACTTTAGTTACCTAAAGTCAACGCAAATATGTAATGAATTTTCAACTTTTTTTGAATTTCTCGGTATAAAACGCCACTGACCTCGGACTTTACCCCACGACAGTTTTTGCATGAGAGATGCCCCTGAGAGCCGCGGGAGCCGGGCGGCGCATATGAACTTTCCTGCTCTACAGTCCTGCGCAAGACGGAAAGCACATTAAGTGCTTTCCTTTGCGTGCGGAACTCGCGATAAAGTTCATATGCGCCGCCCGGCTCCCGCGGCTCTCAGGGGCTCCCATCCCAAATGCGGAGCAAAGCTCCGCACACCAACTTTTTCTTTCAGCTAAAGAACGCCGAAAATTCGACGCTGGCTTGTTAACCTTGTTGGACGTTGTCGACGCCAATCCGGCTCAGAAGCCGCATCGATACAGAAAGGTCCCCGGACGGAGGGGCCGGATATAAGGTTTATCGCGAGTTCCGCACGCAAAGAAGGCCACTTAATGTGGCCTTCGTCTTGCGCAGGACTGTAGAGCAGGAAACCTTATATCCGGCCCCTCCGTCCGGGGACCGCGCCGTACCAGCTACAGCGTCATGTTCGGATCGGCGTCGACGTCGAACGGCGAGATTTCACCTCGGTCGAATTTACGGCGGGCGACCTCCGCGATCATGGCTGCGTTATCGGTACAGGCAGACAAGGGCGGCACCGTTACGCGAATCCCCTGACGCCCAAGCTTCTTGATCATCATCTCGCGCAGATGCGGGTTGGCCGAGACGCCGCCGCCGATGCAGTATTCCTTGCATCCGGTAGCGTGCAATGCGTTTTTGGCCTTCTTGTACTGCACGTCAAAGACAGCTGCCTCAAACGAAGCTGCCAGATCGGGCAGGTGAATCGTGCGCCCGGCCTTGGTCTCCTGCTCGATGTAGAGCGTCACGGCCGTTTTAAGGCCCGAAAGCGAGAAACGATAGTCTCCCCTGCTGTTGAGCGCACGGGGGAAATCAATCGCGCGGGGATTGCCTGTCTCGGCCAGCTTGGAAATGATGGGGCCACCGGGATAGCCCAGGCCCAGCGCCTTGGCCACCTTGTCGAAGGCCTCGCCCACGGCGTCGTCGAGCGTCTCACCGAGCACCTCGTAGTCGCCCCACGCCCTCACGTGCACGAGCATGGTGTGCCCGCCCGAGACAAGCGTGAAGATGAACGGCGGCTTGAGGTCGGGCTGCGCCAACAGGTTGGCAAACAGGTGCCCCTCCAGATGGTTGACGCATACGAGCGGCTTGCCGGCAGCGTAGGCAAAGCCTTTGGCAAAGGCAACGCCCACCACGAGGGCGCCCACCAGGCCCGGACCCTGTGTCACGCCCACGGCGGCAAGCTCGCTGGGGGCAATGGCTCCACCCTCAAGACCAAGCGATGCTGCGGCATCCTCGAGCGCCGCATCCACGACACTCACAATCACCTCAACGTGTTTGCGCGAGGCGATCTCGGGCACCACGCCGCCAAAGCGGGCATGAAAATCAATCTGTGTCGACACCTGGTTGGCCAGCATATTGCCATCCGCATCGATAATCGCCACGGCCGTCTCGTCGCAGGAACTCTCGATAGCGAGCACTAGGCGGCGGCGCTCAATTTCGGCACGCTCCCCCTCGGAGCGCCCAGGCGCAGGCAGCGGCCATACGCGCTGCTCTGCCGCCGTCGGCTCGGGCGAAGCATTGTCGACCGGAAGCACGAGGGGCAGCGGAGCCGTCATGACGATGGCATCCTTGCCGGCACCATAGTAGCCGCGGCGACGGCCAGCCTCGGTAAAGCCCAGAGCGTTATAAAGCGCAATCGCTCCCTCGTTGCCGTCCTCGACCTCGAGCGAAGCCGTGGTGCAGCCGAGCATCTGGGCATCATAGCTCACGTGCGACAGCAGTTTGCGGGCAATGCCCTCACGGCGATGTACCGGGTCGACGGCGACATCCAGAATCTGCACATCACCGTCCACGACCATACCGCCGGCAAGGCCCAGCAGCTTGCCGTCGTCGTGTGCTACCCACCAACTACGCGGCACAGCGACGTCCTCGCCCAGTTCGGACAGGAACATGCCCGGCGTCCACGCCTCGTGTCCGGCACCTTCAAAGCAGGCAGCCTCCAGCGCGCTCGCGCCCTCGGCATCCGCCGCGCCCATGGGACGGAACTGCAGATGACGACCGGCGAGCTCATCGGCAACGCCCGTAATTTCACTCTGCGCACTCTCGGCAAGACCAAGACGCTTGCGCTCGTTTTCCTCGGCATCCGAAAGGCGCGTGTAAATCGGCAGGACGCGAGCCGGATCGCCGTCACCCGCAGCGTGCGCGAGCAGCAAGCCCTCGCCCGAAGGCCACCACAGGTCGCGCTCCACGCAGCGGGCGGTCTCGTCCTCACCCAGCAGCTTGCCATAGCGCACGAGACCGTCACCGGTCAGCTGAACCTGGTCCCAGTCCGCCGCTTGGCGCCACTCATCGAGCGCCACGGCGGTCTTGACCACGTGTTCGCGCTCAAATTGGCGCTCGGGACCCTCATCGACCAGCATATACAGCGCCGGATATACCTCACCGCGCATAGCATCGGCCAAGATACCAAGCTTGCCGCGCACGCCAGCCTTCCACGCCGTCCAAGCGCAAGCGTCGAGCGTCGACACGCCCAGCAGCGGAACATTGGCACCACGCGCGAGGCCCTTGGCAGTGGAGATGCCGATGCGCACACCCGTAAACGACCCCGGGCCGCGGCCGACCACGTAGTAACCAACATCGCTGCGATCCAGACCGGCTTGAGCCAGCACGCCATCAACGGTATTCACGAGCTCAACGTTGGCGTGACGGCGACACATGTGGTCGCCACTCACGAGCTTCGTCTCGCCCGTCTGCCCATCAATCCAGCTTGCCGCGCAGGCAAGCATGTCGGTCGAAGTATCGAGCGCCACCACCAGCGCGTTGTCGTTATGCAAGCTCATCTTGTACAGCCTTATCAATCAAATGGGAAAGCTCCATTGCGCGGTCACCGTGCGCCTCGAGCGTTATCGTTCGCACATCGCTGTCGCCCTCATCACGCTTGAGCGTCACCGAAAGATACTCATCCGTCAGCTCGTCTTGGAATTGTTCGCCCCATTCCAGCAGGCAAGCACCCTCATAGCCCAGCACATCGAAAATGCCCGTATCCTCGAGCTCGTAGGCATGCTCCAGGCGGTATAGATCAAAGTGAAACAGCGGAATACGGCCTTGATCGTGAACGGCCATGAGCGCAAACGTAGGGCTCGTAACCATATGCCCATCGCCCAGCCCGCGCGAGACGCCCTTGGTAAAGTGAGTTTTGCCCACTCCCAGGCCACCGGTCAGGATGAGCACATCGCCGTCCTCAAGGCACGGTGCAATTAGCTCGCCAAAGTACTCCGTATCGGCAGCGCAAGTCGTTTTGTAAGTACCTACCCCCAGGCGCTCCAGGGACATATATGCTCCTTATTATTCCGAGGCGTCCTCTGGTGCGGGATGTCGCTCCAGATAGTCGCCCAGCATCTTAAAGTCTTCCTCCAGCAGCTCCTGCCACGCCGGATTGCGTAGCGCTGCTGCCGGATGGAAAGTGGGCATTACTACAAAATGCCCCATCTGGTGGAACCTGCCGCGCAGCTTAGTAATGCCAATCTCGGTCTTAAGCACAAAGTGCGTCGCGGGGTTGCCGAGCGTCACGATAATATCGGGCCAGATGCTTCGAATCTGCTCACGCAAAAACGGCGAGCAAGCCAGCACTTCCTCGGGACGTGGATTGCGGTTTCCCGGCGGGCGGCACTTAAGCACGTTGGCAATGTAGACGTCTTCGCGTTTGAGCCCCGCCAGCGACAAAATGCCGTTGAGGTCCTCGCCTGCCGCCCCCACAAAGGGCTCGCCCTGCAAATCCTCATTGCGGCCCGGCGCCTCGCCAATAAACATCACACGAGCGCGGGGGTTTCCCACGCCAAACACGATATTGTGACGCGACTGGTAGAGCTGGCAGAGGTGACAATCGCCCAGAACGGCCTCAATTTCCTCGAGTGCGACCTCACGTGGTGCCTGATGGGTATGGCCGGGGATGTGCATGACGCCCATAGCGGCTCCTACACGTAGACCTTGTCGAGACGCATGCCAAAGCCGCAGGCGACCTCGTAGTTAATCGTTCCGCGCAGTCGGGCCATCTCGTCCATAGTGATCTCGGCATCGCCATCGCGGCCGACAATGATCATCTCGTCACCATACTCGGCCTCGGGAATCTCGTGTGCCGGGTTGGACTGAATGGCGACCATAAACTGGTCCATGCAGATATTGCCAACCTGATGCACGCGCTCGCCGCGATACAGCACATCCATACGATTGGAAAGCGTACGCGATAGGCCATCGGCATAACCGATCGGCAGCGTGCAGATCTGAACGCGCGTACGCGGTACGCGGTAGGTAAAACCGTAGCCCACGCCCTCACCCATCGCAGGGTGCGCCACGCGCGTCACACGCGCATGGACGCTCATAACGGGATCAAGCTGCATCACGCGGCCACTCAGCTCGCACGGCTGCATGCCATACAAGCCAACGCCGGCGCGGATCATATCAAAATGCATCGAGGGGTCGAGCATCGAGGACGGCGTGTTGGCGCAGTGCACGATACCGCACTCAAAACCCGCATCCTTAATGGCCTGAACGGCCTCGGTAAAGCGCTGGCACTGCAGCTTGTAATCCCAGCCCGAAGGTTCATCGGCCGTGGCGAAGTGCGTAAATACGCCGTCGCACTGAATACCGCGATGAAAATTTATACCGCGGACAAAGTCGACAACCTGCGTGTAGTGAACGCCGATACGATTCATGCCCGTCTCGATGGCGAGATGATACTTGCCCACTTTGCCCGCTGCGACGGCACATTCGCCATACGCAAGAGCAAAGTCAGACGTATAGACCGAGGGCATGATATCAAACTCGAGCAACGTCGGAATGGCCTCGATAGGCGGCTCGCTTAGGATGAGGATGGGTTTCGTAATCCCGCCCTGTCGGAGCTCAACGCCCTCGTTAACCGTCGCCACGGCAAACATGTCGGCACCGGCCGAATACATGATCTTGGCGCACTCAACAGCTCCATGACCATAAGCATCGGCCTTGACCACGCAGCACAGGCGCTGACGTGGATTCAGCAAGTTCTTATAGGCCCTCGTGTTGCGACGGAGCGCCCCGCGGTCGATCTCGACCCAGGACCAGCGCGTCAAATCGGCTTTATTCATGATTAGTCATCCGACCCTTCGTCCATGATTCCCAGATCTTCGAGCGCATCCTTTGCCGCCAGCTCCATGGCAGGACCGATCAAGTCGATAAGATCGGTCGCGATGACGCTCTTCTCACCATACTCCGTCGCCGCGGCAAAACCGGCGTAGCTGTGAAGTGCGACGGCGTACGAATACAGCAACTCCCAACGATCCATCTCGTCGCGCATGGTGGCAAGCGTGCCGGCCAAAATACCCGCGAGAACATCACCCGAACCGGCAGTTGCCAGAGAAGCCGGACCCGAGAGCGGCAGCAGCACACGCTCAACGCCACAGATAGCCGTCGTCGGCCCCTTGGCAATGACCACCAGATTGTCGGAGCCTGCAGCCCAGACAACCTTCTGCGCGGCCGCAATCGCGGTACCAAGGTCGTTCACCTCGTCACCGGCAACCAGACGCGAAAGCTCACGATAGTGCGGCGTCATAACCAACGGCTGCTCGCGACGATACATCTCGGGATTACTATCAATACCGTCAATGGCAATCTTAGCAAGGCAGTTGAGTGCATCGGCGTCCAAGATAAGCGGCACATCAAGCTCGAGCAAGCCCGAAACCACCTGCATAGCGCCGGCAGATGTCGTCATACCGGGACCGCACAGTACACAGCTGTACTTCTTTGCAATCTCGCACACAGTCATGCGCGCAGCGGCGCCAAAGGAGCCGCGGGAATCAGACGGAATAGCAAAGACGGGAATCGAAGGAAGTGCCATGCGAATAAGATTGGCGCAGGCGTCAGGAGCCGCAACTGCCACGTAACCAGCACCCGCGCGAGCTGCAGACTTGGCCGCCATAATGGCAGCACCAGGATATTGCGCAGATCCGGCGACAATAAGCACAGAGCCACGGGAATACTTATCGATATTCGTAGGTAGTGGAGCAAAGTAATCAACTAAGTCACCGGGCTCGACAATCTCGGCGGCGTGGTCGACATCATCGATGACCTCGTCAAGACGGTCGTAAAGATTGCCGCAGATCAAATCGCCAGCATACTCAGGGCCATCAGCGCTATACAGACCAATCTTGGGCGCAATCATCGTCACCGTATGCTCGGCACGAATGCAGTCGTCATCAACAACGCCCGTCTCGGCATTCAGGCCCGAGGGGACATCAATGGATACGACACAATCGGCGCATTCATTGACCGTAGGAATCCAGATGGAGAACGGCGCACGCAGATTCCCGTGGAAACCGGTACCAAAAATGGCATCAACAACAACATCGGCCTTATCGATCAAAACCTCGAGTTCGTCACGCGAGGGGCCGACACAAACGTGCACATCGCGGCCGGCAGTACGACGAGCAACATGACGCGCCAGAGCAGCAGGAATCTCATCCGGCTCAACCGGAGAAACGATATCGACGTCCACACCCTTATGGCTCAGAATATCGGCGGCAACCCAACCGTCGCCGCCATTATTACCAAAACCGACCAGAACGAGAACCCGATCGGGATTGAGCTTCAAGACCTCGTTGGCGGCAAACTCACCCGCTAGCTCCATAAGCTCGGCCTTCGAAGTCCCTTCGCGTTCGATGATGTCCTCGAGACGAACGACTTCTTCGGTACTCAAAACCGGTTTCATCTATGCTCCTAGCGTATCTTGCGAAGCATCGCCCAGGTGCTCCGTCAATGCTGAATTCTGCAGCTGCTCAAGCTCATCTAAAACAGAGCGAGCCTCTTTAAATGTCTGCGCTACGCGTTTCTTGGTACTCACCTTTTCCTCTTTTGGCTTAGGCCGAGCATCTTCGGTAATCGCGATGGCATTCGCAACGGCTAAGTCTCCTGTAAGCGTAATGGAAAGAGCGACCTCAACAACACCCAGCTCTTGAGCGATCTCGAGAGCACGGCCCGAAAGCAGCGCCTTCGGTTTGCCGAGTTTATCACGCGTAACCGAAACATCCTTGCGACCAACGCCTTGACTAAAACCCGTGCCGAGAGCTTTAAGTACCGCCTCGCGCGAAGCAAAGCGGCTGGCATAGTGAGCAGCGGGACGCGATGATGCATCACAATACGCACGCTCTTCTTCGGTAAACACGCGCCGAGCAAACGACGGCGTCTTTTCAAGAATTGATTTCATACGGGAAATCTCGACGATATCAACGCCGATACCAGCTTCAGCCATGTTCACCTCCATATCGCACAGACTAAGTTATTGTAGCCCGTTCACAGAAGATGCGACAAACGAGGGTTATAAAACACAGCTACTATGTGAGACAAAAGCCCGTAAACGCAAAAAGGGGGAGGCCGCGAGGCCTCCCCCTTCTTCAGTCCAAGCGTACGGCTCGG
>DXLP01000032.1 GCA_019414645.1 Collinsella sp. | reverse complement strand
TAACGACGTTTGTTTATATTGCCCGAGCATCTGCGCTGGGCTTTAGGTCGAAACCGATAGGAGACACGTATGTCCGGACACTCTAAGTGGGCCACAACCAAGCATCGTAAGGGCGCGCAAGACGCCAAGCGTTCCGCCCTCTTCTCCAAGCTGAGCCGCAACATCACCGTTGCTGCCCGTCTCGGCGGCGACCCGCTGCCCGAGAACAACGCCAGCCTCGCCGCTGCTGTTGCCAAGGCCAAGGCTCAGTCCATGCCTAAGGACAAGATCAAGTCCGCTATCGACAAGGCTTTTGGTTCGGGTGCCGATGCCGCCGTCTACGAGAACATCGTGTACGAGGGCTATGGTCCCGCCGGTGTCGCCGTCTACGTCGACTGCCTGACCGACAACCGCAACCGTACCGCCGCTGATGTCCGTTCCGCCTTCTCCCACGCTGGTGGCAACCTGGGCACCTCCGGCTCCGTCGCCTTCCAGTTTGAGCGTAAGGGCCAGATCGTCGTCGCCAAAGAGATCCTGGACGAGAACGCCAAGAAGGAGACCATGATCGCCAACGGTGCTGCCGGTGACGAGGATGAGTTCATGATGGCCATCGCCGAGGCCGGTGGCGAGGACTACGAGGACGCCGGCGAGGAGTGGATCGTCTGGACTGCTGCCAACGACGTTATGGCTGTCTCCAAGGCGCTCGAGGAGCAGGGCGTCCAGGTCAAGGGCTCCGAGACCACCATGGTCCCGACCACCCCGACCGAGGTCTCCGGCACCGACGCCAAGAAGGTTCAGCGCCTCATCGACCGTCTTGAGGAGCTCGACGACGTCCAGGATGTTTACAGCACCATGGACATGACCGACGAGGTCATCGCTGCCCTCGAGGAGGAGTAGCGCCCGCACGGGTTAAGCCGTGCATATCTGGGCATAATGAAGCGAGCATGCAAGCCTCGTGGAATAGATGAGCCGGATCCGCGTGCGTAGAGCACCGGACCCGGCTCTTTTATAATGATGCGAACCGTTTTGCATTTCGAGAGCCGAGATTTGAAGGGAGCGCCGCGTGCGCGTACTCAAACGAGCCCTAGCGATTGTGTATCTTGCCGCCGCCATCGTGGCGCTGGGTACGCTTGTCTGCCAGTTTTGGGGGCCGTATACGTATCGCTTTATGCTGCTGATGCGCGACCCCATGCCGCGCATTGTCGTGACGGCATGCGGCGGAGTTGTGGCGATCGGCGTGCTGGTAAGCTTTTTCCGCCTGATGTTTGCTCGTCGCGAGCCGTCCTGCGTGCATCCGGCGGGGGAGCGCAATATCGAGGTCACGCTCGCGGCGCTTTCTTCGTGCGCTCGCACTGCGGCAGAGCGCGACGATCGCGTGATGGTCGAGCATGTCGAGGCCCGCGTCCAAGGCTCCGACGATTCGCACGTCCGATTTAAGGTCGAGGCTATCGCGCTTGACGATAAGGACGTGGCATCTCTGGCTACTGCGATGCAGCGGCGCATCGAGGAAGCTTGCGACACCATGCTTGGCACGCCGGGCACGACCGCACGCGTTCGTTTTTTGCCGTCCAAGACTACCGTCCAGACCGTGGAGGTTTCCGGTGAGTGATACCAATCAAGATAAGACCGCTCGTACGCCGCGCCTGACGATTGACCAGAGCGCCACGCCGGCGAGCGAACCTGTTGATTCCAAAGCAGAGGCAACCGAGTTGCAAGACGCAGCAGCCGCGGATTTTGACGAGGCTATGGGTCTCATCAAGGGTACGGGGGCGGCTATCTGGAGCTATGCCGTCCGTCATCCCAATACCACGCTCGGAGCCGTCGCTGGTTTTGTGCTCGCCGTGTTGGTGCTCACGTTGGGCCTGTGGGACACGCTCGTCATTGCATTCTTCGTGCTGATCGGCGCTGTGATCGGCCAAATTCGCGACGGCGAGAACGGGATCGTCAACTTCTTCGGCCGTCTGTTTAGCGGTCGCTAATATGTATTCGACTGTCGCATCCGCGGCAGGCATAAGGAGGAACCATGGCTTTTAATACGAAGGTCGATGTAGCCGATACCGAGCTCGAGGCAGACGAGACCGTCACCGCCGAGGCCGAGGATGTGACGCTCGAGGATGAGGCGCTCGTCGAGGCCGAGTCCGATGCTGATGAGGACGACGAGGAAGCGGACGAGTCCGAGGACTCGCTGACCTATTCCAACGGTGTGATCGAGAAGATCGTCGCCATGGCCACCCGCGAGGTACCGCACGTCCTGGGCATGAAGGGCAACCTCATGCACTTTGTGCAGGAGCAGTTTGGTGCCGAGAATCTGACCAAGGGCGTGACAGTCGAGGTCACCGATGACAACCGCGTGGTCGTTAACATTTCCGTCATTATCGAGTACGGCGCCTATGCGCCCGCGATTTTCGACGACGTTAAGGCGCGCGTGACCGAGCGTCTGGCTGCGATGACCGGCCTTGAGGTGGCAGGCGTCAACCTGCGCATCGAGGATGTTATCACCCCCGAGGAGTACGAGCACCGCACCAACCAGCACGAGTAACCTACCAAAAAGGGATGTTTATTTTGGCAGATTTTATCTGCGAAAACGTCAAACGGCCGGTCGCACGGATGTATGTGCGGCCGGCCGTTATTTGTATGCCCCCGATGTAGGCATACCACTCGTCTAACTAGGGGTTGCAATCGTCGCGTTCCGCGTTACCCTAATGGGCGCATTGTTTCCAAATTGTTAACGAGGGGTTGCCGTAATGGCTGACGAGCGCGAAACAGAAAGCAAGGCATGGGCGATTGAGGCCGCCGCGGCAGAGGCGGCATCGCGAGCTGCCGAGGAGCTACATCGTCCTCCCGTGGTGCCGATGGAGCGCGTGGTCGATCGCACCGATATCGAGCGCGGCGAGCGCGCCGGCCGCAAGCGCAGCCAGGAGCCAGGCTTTCCGCGCTTTTTTGCCGAGCTCAATCTGGGCCTGATCCTCACGGCGTTCGCCATCGTGGCCTTTAAAACCCCCAATCACTTTGCCTTCGGCGGCACCTCGGGCGTGTCGGTCATTCTGTCCACGCTGTTCCCGACCCTGCCCGTCGGTGTCTTTATGTGGATTATCAACGCGGTTCTCGTCGTCTTGGGCTTTATCTTTTTGGAACGCAAGGCAATCCTGTGGAGCGTCTTCGCCTCGTTTGCGCTTTCGGCCTACGTCTCGCTGTTTGAGCTCTTCATTCCGTCGGATGTCTCGATGACGGGCGATATGTGGCTCGATCTGTGCTTTGCCGTCATCTTGCCGGCGCTCGGCAGCGCTATTGTCTTTGACATCGGCGCCTCGACGGGTGGCACGGACATTCTTGCCATGATCCTCAAGCGCCGCACGACGCTCGAGATTGGCCGTGCCCTGCTGCTGGTCGATATCGGCATCGTGACCATCGCGGCCTTTTTGTATGGCCCGCGTGTCGGTCTGTATTGCGTGCTCGGCCTGTTTGCCAAGACGCTTGTGGTCGACAAAGCCATTGAGAGCATTCACCTGCGCAAAGTCTGTACGGTCATTTGTTCCGAGCCCCTTAAGGTCGAGGAGTTTATCGTCAAGCATCTCAACCGCACGGCGACCATCAGCCGCGGCTACGGTGCCTTCTCGGGCAAGTGCGTGACGGTGATCATGAGCGTGCTGAGCCGTCGCGAGGCCGTGCAACTGCGCCGCTATGCGCGCGAAGTCGATCCGGGTGCCTTTATCACGATCGTCGACAGCTCCGAGATCGTCGGCAAGGGCTTCCGCGGCACGAACTAGCCCGGGCGTACCCTTCGAATCATTGAATAAAGCCACCTGCGTTGCAAATCGGTCATCTTGGGGTATTTGTCCTCACATTGGGCGATAATGATGCCAAAGACACCGTTTGCGATCCAGGTGATTCGCTCTAGATACGAAGGGATGATTTCGATGTTCTGTTCGCAGTGTGGCGCCCCCATGGGCGATAACGACAAGTTCTGCGGCGTGTGTGGTGCCCCCAATGCCGGTGCTGCAGCTTCCGCCCCTCAGGGTCAGCCTCAGCCTCAGCAGTTTGTTCCTCAACCTGTCGCGAACGCGTCCAAGGGCTGCACGGCTCAGGCGTTTGAGGATATGACCAAGACTCCGGGCGTGCTGCAGCGCGTGTGCCAGATTGCCTTTTTGCCGGCGCTTATCTGTGTCGTGTCGGTACTCGTGCTGTTCATCCCCGTTATCGGCGGTATTGCGGCTGCCATCGGCTTTTTGGCTGCCTACGTGGCGAGCGTGTGCGGTTCGGGCTTTGGCATCGAGTGGGGTCGCGACCTGTCGCTTAAGATCGATGACGGCATGGGTCGTCCGTTGATGCGTTCCACGTCGTTTGGTCTCGGAATCTTTTCGAGCGTTATTTCGGTCGTGCTCGAGGTTATCGCTGCCATTCCCATTATCGGTGTAGTGCTTTCGCTGGCGGAGGGCGTGGTAATTGGCGCCGCGGGCTCGTATTCTTATTACGGCTCTTATGCGCTCGAGGCTGCGCTGTTTGGCTCGCTTGGCCTGCTTGTCCTGGCGCTAATTGCCTCGGCGATTCTGGGTGTCTTCTTTAAGATGTTCGCCGACATTGCCGTGATGCACTTTGCGATGACCGGGCGCGTCGAGAGCGCGTTTTCGCTCGATAAGGTCTGGGCGGCCTTTAAGCACAACAAGACCAAGCTGTTCTGTGCTTCGTTCCTTCCCGAGTTTTTGACGGGCCTGGTTTCCAACGCCATTACGTGGATCTTGACAGCTGTCTTTGGTGCCATCGCCGGAATTGGCGCGTACGGCTATTACTATCGCCCCACGGGTATCGAGGCGATTGTTACCGCCGGTGGTGTCACGCTCGTATTGTTCCTGGTGCTGATTGCATTCGTCACGGTGTTCCTTACGGTCTTTGGCAAGATGCTCAAGCACCGTGCCGTTGGCTATTGGGCTGCACGTTATGCAAGCGAATGGGCCGATGAGGACAAGGACGACGTTTTGACTTTTGTGCTCCCGGGTGAGAAGAAGCCTGCTCCTGCGGGATTCAATCCCACGGCAGCCACTGGTGCTGCGCCTGCCCCGGCGCCCGCGCCTGCACCTGCCCCGGCACCCGCGCCTGCCCCTGCCCCGGCACCTGCTCCTGTCCCCGCACCGGCGTCCGAGGCGACGCCTGCGGAGCCCGATTGGGATGCCGTTGCCACGCCGGCGGATGAGCCGGGCGATAATCCTGCTGCCGAAAACAATCAAACCGAATAGCCGGTCGAGGCGCCCTGGGCAACTGAGCCCGGGGTGCCTTTTTCTACTGCGAAAGCAAGAAAATGCCTGGGAAAACGGTTGCAGCAAAATTTCTCGGAAATTGGTCAATGTTGCGCAACAACGTCGCGGCTATTGTTGAGAACGTAGACGTGTAAGGTTTGAAGGCGTGCGACGCCTTAGGAAAAGGAGAGGCTCATGTTCTGTCCCACTTGTGGTTCTCCCATTTCGGATGATGCCAAATTCTGCCCTGTTTGCGGATCCGCCGTTGGTGCCGCTTCTGCCGCTGCGGCCCCGCAGCCCCAGCCCGCTCCGGCCCAGGCTATTCAGCCCGCGCCCCAGCCTCAGCAGCAGTACACCGGTCAATACGCCCAACAGTCCGCATCCGCTCCGATGGGCTATGACCCCATTAAGGCTGACCGCAGCCTGATCGGCTGGCTGCTGCTCTCTCTTGTGACCTGCGGTATCTATTCGTTCTACTTCCTGTATTGCTTGGCACGCGACGTCAACACGTTGTGTCAGGATGACGGCGATTACACGCCGGGTCTGGCGGAATTCATCCTTCTATCGTTTGTGACCTGCGGCTTCTACGCGTACTACTGGTATTACAAGATTGGCAACCGCCTGCAGGCCAACGCTCCTCGCTACGGCCTGGTGTTCCAGGAAAACGGCACCACCGTTCTTCTGTGGCAGATCTTCGGCGCGCTCCTGTGCGGCCTTGGTCCCATCTTCGCTATGAACATCGTCATCAATAATACCAATGCCATGGCAACGGCTTACAACACTCGCCTTGGCGCTCGTGCCTAACAATAAGGGCGGCGTGAACAGCTTCCAGGGACATAGGGGCACGGCAGAGCTCCTTCGCCGCGCCCTTTTTTGCACCGGCGCGCTCTTTGTCGCCTGGCTCGCGCTCTACCTGCTCGACATTGGCTGCATTTTTCGATTGATGACGGGCATTCCTTGTCCGGGATGCGGCATGACGAGGGCGTGGCTGGCGGCGCTGCGCCTCGATTATGCGGCTGCCTTTGCCTACCATCCGCTGTTTTGGGTGGTGCCGATTGCGTTTGTGCTCGCGTTCGTGCGCGAGGAGGTGGCATCGAGCAAGCTAAAGCGTGGTATCGACATTGCGGTCACCGTGTTGTGCGTGCTGGTCGTCGTCGTATGGATCGTGCGCCTCGTCAATCCGGCAGATGCCGGTCTGCTCTTTGGCGGCTATGCGCCCGCCGGAGTTCCCGACGATATCATCCACCTCGAACCCCCACGCTGGCTCACCATCCTTCGCTCTTACCTGGCGTGACGGAGGACGCGCTAGAAAAACGGTCGACACATAAGCGGGGGCGAACGTTGAGATAACGTCCGCCCCCGCTTTGCTTTAGCCAGGCTGTTATGGATGGGCGTGACGGCTACTCGTCGCGCTTTTCCTCGTGGCGAGCGGCAGCCCGCGCATCGTGGATGCCCTTGATTGCAGCATGGCGGGCGGTGCGAGCATCGTGCATGGCGTCGCGCGCCTCAGCGGCCGTGGCCTTGGCAGAGCGCAGCTTGGCGGCCAAGTCGGGGTTGGTCTCGGCAACCGCGGCGATCGTGGGGCCGTCGAGCTCCTCTTGCGTGGGCTCGGCCAAAAAGTCGATGGCATACTGAGCGGCTACCATGGAGCCCTTGGCGAGCACGCTCTCGTCGATCTTATAGAAGCAAGAATGTTGGGCGTACGTGGCGCCAATCTGGGGGTTGCGCGTGCCAACAAAGGCGAGCACGCCCGGCACGCGGCGCAGGTACTCCGAGAAGTCCTCGCCCGAAAGCGTGCCGCGATAATGGCCTTCGCCCGCGGGGCCCAAGCACTTGACCACGGCCTGACGACAACGCTCGCTCGAGGCGACGTCGTTTTCGACCTTGTAGTTGGCGATGGTGTAGTCGGTAAGTTCGGCCTCTGCGCCCAGGGCTGCCGCGGTGTGCTCCACGATGCGGCGCATAAGCTCGGGCATTTCCTCGTGCGTCTTGTCGCCATAGGTGCGC
Source organism: Collinsella sp. (assembly GCA_019414645.1). GTDB lineage: Bacteria > Actinomycetota > Coriobacteriia > Coriobacteriales > Coriobacteriaceae > Collinsella. Next base: position 15,749 of record DXLP01000032.1, on the reverse strand, counting down.
ACCGTGCCGGCGAGGTAGGCCGTGCCGGCGATAACGTTGCGCGCGGTGCCGCCGTGCAGCTCGCCGACGGTGATGACAGCCGGCTCGTAGGGGCTGATCTCGCGCGAGACGATGGTCTGCAGGGCGTTGACGATCTCGGCAGCCACCATAACGGCGTCGTGGCCGCGCTGGGGCATGGCGCCATGGCACGAGGTGCCGCGGACATCGATGCGGAACCAGTCGGTGTTTGCCATGCGCGGGCCGGGCTCACAGCTCACGGTGCCGGCGTCGACTTCGCTCCAGATATGCGCGGCGTAGGCACCATCGACGCCGTCGAGCACGCCCGTGCCGATCATGAGCTTGGCGCCCTGGCCGTTTTCCTCGCTGGGCTGGAAGACGATGCGGACCTCGCCGTGGATGTCGTCGGTCATATGGCGCAGGATCTGCAGCGTGCCGAGCATCATGGCGATGTGGCAGTCGTGGCCGCAGGCGTGCATGCAGCCCTCGTTGACGCTGGCAAACTCCTCGCCGGTCTGCTCGGTAACGGGCAGGGCGTCGATGTCGGCGCGCAGCAGGATGCGGCGGCGCGGCGTGCCGTCCTCGCGGTAGGCATCGGGCGCGGTACCGCGAAGCGTCGCCACCAGGCCCGTCTTGAGCGGACGCTCGTAGGGGATATTCATGGCGTCGAGCTGGTTGGCGATGTCGGAAGTCGTGCGCTCCTCGGCAAGGCTCAGCTCCGGGTGCTTATGGAAGTGCCGGCGCTGCTTGATGATGTAGGGTTCAAACTCGGCGGCGATATCTCGGATGGCCGCGGTGACGTCGTCTGCCGCGCGAACCTCGGTTGCCGCCATAATTTGCTGTGCCTTGGTCTTCGTCATGGTCGATTTGCTCCTTGCTGGGTTGATCGCAAAATCGTACAGGCTCTCTCCAGTATGCCACCTGCCGCTAGGGCTGGTAAAGTTGCCGTTTGCCGCTTGGGGTTTTGTCACAAGGGCGGGAGAGTACACTCGGAGGTGTTGAATTTCCTGCCAGAGATGGGGATGCCCATGCAACATATCGATCGGATTATCCGCTCTAAGAACGTCTTTACCGCGCAAGACGGCATCGATACCACCCGCGAGCTGGCGATTGCCATCGCAGGCGACCGTATCGTCGCAGTCGGTGCGCCCGATGACGTGATTGCCGCCGCACCTGCCGCCACGCCGGTGGTCGATTACGGCGAGCAGTTTGTCTGCCCCGGTTTCCACGATGCGCACTTGCATTTCTTCCATACCTCGGTTGGCTCCTCGCCGTACATGCTTATGGATATGGGCACGTCCGAGGCAGCATTGGTGCAGCATGCGCTCGAGTTTTCCCAAGGCTTGCCCGACGACGCCTGGGTCGTGACCCAGGGTTGGCGCGATTACCGCTGGGATCCGCCCGAGCACCCTACCAAGGCCTCCCTCGACGCCGCCTTCCCCGATCGCCCCTGTGTTATGTATTCGGGCGATGGGCATACCCTGTGGCTCAACAGCCGCGCACTCGAAGCCCTCGGCGTGACGCGCGACAGCGAGCCTCCGGCGGGTGGCAGTTATGACAAAGACTCAAACGGTGAACTTACGGGTATCGCCCACGAGGCAGCTGCCATGCAGCTGTTGCCGCGCTGCCTTGAGTGGCTGGGCGAAGATCGCATCGCAAGCGCTTACGCCGATCAAATGAGGCGCATGGCCGAGCAGGGCATCACCTCGATCTGCGATATGTCGCTCATGCCCATGCCAGGCTGCGATTTTATCCGCGACGATGTCTACGACAAACTGCAGACGGCCGGTAGGCTGGGCATTCGTGCCCATCTGTTCCCCACGCTGCTGGATGACCAGTCGCGTCTAGAAGAGCTGCAGGTGCGTTACGCGAACAACGCGCTGCTTTCGGCGCCGGGTTTTAAGCAGTTCTTCGATGGCGTTTCGAGCGAACACACGGCATACCTCACTGAGCCCTATACCAACCCGCGCTTCCCGGGCGACCAGGGTCGCCTGACGGTTCCTGTCGAGCGCATGCGCAAGTTGGTTCTGGCGGCAGCCGAGCGCGGCCATACCGTGCGCATCCACGTTATCGGCGACGGTGCCATCCATGCTGCGCTCGATATCTTTGAGGAGGCGGCAGAGCTCTACGGTCTGCCGTCGCACGGTCATAACACGCTCGAGCATCTGGAGAATTTGCTGCCCCAGGACATCGATCGCCTGCGCAAGCTCAACGTCATTGCCTCGAGCCAGCCTTGCCACATCACGCTCGACCCGGGTGGCCCGGAGCGCGACCTGGGCCTGGAACGCAGCCGCATCATGTGGCCGTTTGCGACCTATAAGCAGCGCGGCATCCGCCAAGCCTTCGGCACCGATAGCCCCATCACAGCTGTTACAAGCATGAACGTGCTCTACACGGCTATCACGCGCCAGGATCCCAAAAGCCACTGGCCCGAGGGCGGCTGGTTACCGAGCGAGCGCATCGATGCAGCAACAGCCCTGCGCAACTACACCCTGGGCAGCGCCTATGCAGCGGGCGACGAGCAAAACCTCGGCAGCTTGGAGCCCGGCAAGTATGCCGACCTGGTAGTCCTGGACCAAAACCCGCTCACCATCGACCCCCAAGAGCTCCAGGCTACCAAGGTTCAGACCACCTACCTGGCAGGTAACTTGATTTACGAGCGCTAAGTATTCATGCCGTACCGTTAAGCGCGGCTCGGGCAGCCTTTTTGGGATAGCGCTCGAGCCGCGTTTGCGTTTTGGTGGGGATCCGCCATGAGCGTCCCTGCTCTGTTGGATTTGGATGCGGGGCGGAGGTGCTGCTGCCCCGCGCTCAATTTGGACACCAGCAATAATATCTCTTGGTGTTTTGCATACTTCCCATTACAGATTGCATAAAAAGGCTGGGATGTCCTTCCTGATCCTGATGTACCCCCGCCCGTGCCGTGCAAAAAACGGAGTATTCAGCACCGCGAGCTCTGCCGGTGCCGCTGCGGCTGAGTAACGTTGCGGAGATTGACGTCATTTTGTGCTCCGGTACGGCGCGAAGCATGCCTTTTTGTCCTGGCGGGGTTTGCCTGCCGACTCAAATCGCCGGTCGAAGGCGTCCTTGGGACCAATATGGTGTGTCCGGCGTGTATGCAGCCGTCCTGGCTTGCTGAATACTCCCAAAAATGCACGGTGCTCCCCAGGGGACCCGTGCACGCAACGAAAACCATGCCCATGTCGCTATCCGCATCGCCATTTTGCTGCACTGACTTTTCTGAATGCCGGGCTCGAATTAGTTAACCTGCCTCCCGTGTGGCTCCGGAGGGGCGGGGCATAAGGTTTATCGCGAGTTCCGCACGAGCCGAAAGCCGCTTAATGTGGCCTTCGTGCGAGCAGGACTGCCCGAGCAGGAAACCTTATGCCCCGCCCCTCCGGAGCCACACGGGAGCCACCGCTAAGTTATCCCCCGGCATTCAGAAAATCTAAGTGCCAAAAAATAAGATTTTTTGACTCCGTGTTGTATAACCCGCCATTCGTGGGTACCATTCAACGCGTACGCAAACAAAAAGGGTTAATTCGCGTGGTATAACCGCGCGGCCCAAAAAGGAGGAGACAAGCATGTCGTCTTTGAAGCCGCTTGCAGATCGTGTTCTGGTCAAGCCCGACGAGGCCGAGCAGAAGACCGCTTCTGGTCTGTATATCGCCAGCAACGCTCAGGAGAAGCCGCAGCGCGGCACCATCGTTGCCGTGGGCGCCGGCAAGGTCAACGACAAGGGTGAGCGCATCCCCATGGACGTCAAGGTCGGTGACGTTGTCATCTACGGTAAGTTCGGTGGCAACGAGGTCAAGGTCGACGGCGAGAAGTATCTGCTGATGCGCGCCGACGACATCTACGCTGTCGTCGAGGCCTAGTCTCGTCAGAATCTCTGATTCGTCTTTGAACGCGTCCGCCGCATAGGACTCGGAAGCGGCGACGCGAGTCACATTTCTTTTGGAGGATTACCTACCATGGCAAAGAACATTACGTTCAACACCGATGCCCGCGCTAAGCTCGCCAAGGGCGTCAACACTCTGGCCGACGCCGTTACCGTCACCATGGGCCCCAAGGGTCGCTACGTTGCGCTGCAGCGCACGTTCGGTGCCCCGACCATCACCAACGACGGCGTTTCCGTCGCCAAGGAGATCGAGCTCGAGGACAACATCGAGAACATGGGCGCTCAGCTGGTGAAGGAGGTTGCCACCAAGACCAACGACACCGTGGGTGACGGCACCACCACCGCAACTCTGCTCGCTCAGGCCATCGTCAACGACGGTCTGCGCAACGTCGCCGCTGGCGCCAACCCGCTGGCCATCCGTCGCGGCATCGACAAGGCCGTCAACGCCGCCGTCGCCGAGATGAAGAAGCAGGCTAAGCCGGTCGAGACCAAGGAGCAGATTGCTTCCGTCGGCACCATCTCTGCCGGTGACCCCGAGGTCGGCGAGAAGATCGCCGAGGCCATGGAGGTCGTGGGCAAGGACGGCGTCATCACCGTCGAGGATTCCCAGACGTTCGACATCACCATCGACACCGTCGAGGGCATGCAGTTCGACAAGGGCTATGTCTCCGCTTACTTCGTCACGGATAACGACCGCATGGAGGCCGTGATGAAGGATCCGTACATCCTCATCACCGACCAGAAGATCTCCAGCGTTCAGGACATCATGCCCGTTCTCGAGGCTGTCCAGCGCGCTGGCCGTGGCCTGCTCATCATCGCTGAGGACATCGACGGCGAAGCTCTGCCTACCCTGGTCCTCAACAAGATCCGTGGCGCCCTCAACGTCTGCGCCGTCAAGGCCCCGGGCTACGGCGATCGCCGCAAGCGCATTCTCGAGGACATCGCCGTCCTCACCGGTGGCCAGGCTGCCCTGGACGAGTTGGGCGTGAAGGTCGCTGACATCACCGCCGATATGCTCGGTACCGCTAAGTCCGTCACCATCTCTAAGGACAACACCGTCGTCGTCGGCGGCGCTGGCTCCAAGGAGGCCATCGACGCCCGTATCGCTCAGATTAAGGGCGAGATGGAGAACACCACCTCTGACTTCGACCGTGAGAAGCTCCAGGAGCGCCTGGCCAAGCTCTCCGGTGGCGTTGCCGTCATCAAGGTCGGCGCTGCTACCGAGTCCGAGCTCAAGGAGATCAAACATCGCGTCGAGGACGCCCTGCAGGCCACCCGCGCTGCTGTCGAGGAGGGCATTGTCGCTGGCGGCGGCGTCGCCTTCATGGACGCTGCTCCTGCGCTCGATGCCGTCGAGATCGATGACCCCGAGGAGAAGATCGGCGTCGACATCGTCAAGAAGGCTCTGACCGCTCCGGTCGCCACCATCGCCAAGAACGCTGGCTTTGAGGGCGCTGTCGTGGTCGACAAGGTCGCCGAGCTGCCCGCCGGCCAGGGTCTCAACTCTGCCAACGGCGAGTGGGGCGACATGATCGAGATGGGCGTCCTCGACCCCGTCAAGGTCAGCCGCGTCACCCTGCAGAACGCTGCTTCTGTCGCCAGCCTGATCCTCATCACCGAGGCCACCGTCTCCGATGTGCCCAAGAACACTCAGCTTGAGGACGCAATCGCTGCTGCTACCGCTGGTCAGCAGGGCGGCGGTATGTACTAAGGCCGACAAGGTCTAGAACTCCCACCGGGAATCCGGGGGCGGGACGGGGACTTCTCTCCGGAACGTCCTCGGACATGCAAAGAGGCTCCGCATCGCGCTTCGCGCTGCGGAGCCTCTTTGCGTCCTGCGGAATATTCCGGAGAGAAGTCCCCGTCCCGCCCCCGGATTCCCTGCGTTTACGGCCTTGAGGCCGGCGGGCGGAGAAGGATGTGGTCGATAGGGATACGTGTCCCCTTCGCTGTTTCGCGCTTTGCGCGAAAGGCGCGTTGCTTTGGGATGGGTGGGGGACGTGGTTGCTTTGGCAACTGATCTCCGCCACAAATTACCCTTGGCATACTTGCGCGAGAACCTGCTCGTGCTACACTTGCAATTGCTGTTTCAGGGCGGGGTGAAATTCCCCACTGGCGGTAAATCGGGCGGTGCCAAAGGGGCGCCGTGGTGCAGGCGAGACGCCTGCGGCCGAGCCGATGAGTCCGCGACCCGTGTGTGCGTTGGTTCGCATGCCGGCTGAACTGGTGAGATTCCAGTACCAACGGTTAGAGTCCGGATGAAAGAGGCAGGTGATCTTATGTCTGAACAGTCGCAGCATATCCATTTTGAGAACACGAATAGGTGGAGCACCAAACAGCTCGTTACCATGGCGCTGATGTGCGCCTTGGGTGCCCTGTTTATGTACGTGCAGCTGCCCATCCTTCCTTCGGCGCCGTTTTTGACGTATGACCCGTCGCTGGTGCCGGCGATGGTGTGCGGGTTTGCGTACGGTCCTAGTGCCGGCACCGCTGTTGCCGCTATGGCTATCGTTATCCATGCGCTCACCACGGGTGACTGGGTCGGTGCGCTTATGAACTTGGTTGCCACGCTGGGCTATATTCTGCCCGCGGCTATCGTTTACCAGAAGATGCACACCTATAAGGGTGCCGTGATTGGCCTGGTGCTCGGCGTCATTGCCGCTACAGCGCTGTCTATGGTCGCAAACCTTACCATTGGCGTATGGTTCTGGTATGGCTCGGTCGATGTGATCGCCCCGCTCATGATTCCTGCCGTACTGCCGTTCAACCTTATCAAGACCGTGCTTAACTCGGTATTGACGCTTGCGGTGTACAAGGCGGTTTCCAACCTCATCACGCCTAAAAAGGACCAGGTCAAAGGCCGCGCATGATTGAGTGTCGGGGCGTTTCCTTTAGTTATGACGGTGCCGCACCGGCGCTCGACGGCGTCGATCTGAACATCGAGGACGGGGAGTTTTTCTGCATCCTCGGTGGCAATGGGTCGGGCAAGTCGACGTTTGCCAAGCATCTGAATGCGCTGTTGCAGCCCGATGCGGGCACGGTACGCATCAACGGCATGGATGCGTCCGACCCCGAGCTGGTCTACGACATTCGTTCGACCGCGGGCATGGTATTCCAGAATCCCGACGACCAGCTGGTGGCAACGCTTGTCGAAGATGACATTGCGTTTGGTCCCGAAAACCTAGGCGTGCCATCGGCGCAAATTGCGCAGCGCGTACGCGAGGCGCTGAAGGGCGTGGGCCTGGTGGGCTTTGAGCACCACGAGACCCATGCGCTTTCGGGCGGCCAAAAGCAGCGCGTGGCGCTTGCCGGCGTGCTTGCCATGGAACCGCGCGTGCTCATATTGGACGAGGCGTCCTCGATGCTCGATCCGCGCGGACGCAAGGGCCTTATGAAGGCCTGTCATGCGCTCCACGATCGCGGCATGACTATCGTGATGATTACGCACTTTATGGAAGAGGCCGCCGAGGCCGATCGTGTCGCGGTGTTTCGGGCGGGGCGCGTTGCCATGCTCGGTACGCCCGAGGAAATCTTGACGCGGGCGGACGAACTTGCGCAGCTCAACTTGGATATGCCGGCGTCGTGCTGTCTAGGTAGGGCACTTCGTGCGAAGGGCGTGTCCGTTTGCGCGCAGGTGCGTGAGGCGGATATGGTCGCCGAGATTGCGCAGGCTTATGCCGAGCGGAGTGGGGCAGGCACCGCGGGGCAGTCTTCCGCATCCCAGTTGGAAATCGCTGACGGCACTGTTCCGGTAGACAACGAGGGCAACGCGTCGGAGCCCGTCATAGAGCTATCCCATGTTTCGTACAGTTATTCGCTCAGTCCGCGCGAGCGCCGCCGCTGGCATAAGCGCTCGGCCACTGCGGGCAAATCGAGCAAACAGGCTCTCTGGGGAAACGACCCCAGCAGTCCGTGGGCGCTGCGCGATGTATCGCTGACGGTGCGTCGCGGCGAGTTCCTGGGGCTAGCAGGCCATACCGGCTCGGGTAAATCGACTCTGGTCCAGCATCTCAACGGGCTGATCCGTCCGCAGGAGGGAAGCATTTGCGCGCTGGGGCTCGACCTATCAAACAAGAAAGACGCCGCTGCGGTTAAGGCCAAGGTCGGCGTGGTGTTTCAGTATCCTGAGCGTCAGCTGTTTGCCGAAACCGTGGCGCAGGACGTGGCGTTTGGTCCGCACAACCTTGGCTTGCCGCAAGATGAAGTCGACCGTCGTGTCGAGTCATCGCTCTCGCGCGTGGGCCTCGATCTTTCCACGGTCGGCGACAAGAGCCCCTTTGAGCTTTCGGGCGGCCAGCAGCGTCGCGTGGCGTTTGCCGGCGTGCTCGCCATGGAACCTGAGGTGCTGGTGCTCGACGAGCCCATGGCGGGCCTCGATCCGGCTGCCCGCAGGGATTTCCTGGAGCTCATTGGCCGTTTACATGACGAAGGCCTGACCGTTGTCATGGTTTCGCACAGCATGGATGACCTGGCAAATTGTTGTGACCGTATCGTTGTGATGAACGAGGGCGCGGTGTTTGCCGAGGGAACGCCCACGCAGGTTTTTGCGCATGCGGATGAGCTTAAATCAATCGGCTTGGGTGTTCCCGCCGCCCAGCGCATGGCGCTGGCGCTCGCGAAGGCAGGCGTGCCGCTGCGCTTTGACGGCCTCTATACGGTTGAGTCGCTGGCAGACGAGTTGGTGGACCTGCTAATCGGTCGCTCGGGCGGTCCTTCTAACGTCGCGGACATTGCTAAATCCAAGACGGTCGCGCGAGAGGAGGGCTGCTAATGGAGGCGTTTTCGTTTGGCAGCTACTATCCCGGCGATAGTGCGATCCACCGCCTAGACCCGCGAACTAAGTTGCTCTTGGGCTTTGTGTTTCTGATCACGACGCTCACAGTCAGCAGCTTCCGCGGACTGGCCCCGGTCGCAATCTTCGTTGTCCTGATCTATGCCGTGTCCCGGGTGCCGTTGCGCCGGGTCCTATCATCGATGGCACCATTGCTGGCGATTGTCGTGGTGGTCGCAGTGCTCAACCTGTTTTCCGACCAGAGCGGGCGCATCCTGTGGCAGCTCTGCTTTCTGCAGATAAGCGAGGGCTCGCTGCGTTCTGCCGCCTTTATGGCGTGCCGCCTGACCCTGATGATGGCCGGCATGAGCGCCATTACGCTCACCACGCCCACGCTCGACCTCACCGCGGGCTTTGAGCGTCTGCTCGCACCGTTTGCGCGTGTGGGACTTCCTGCGCACGAGCTCGGCATGATCATGGGTATCGCGCTGCGCTTTATGCCGCAGTTTGCCACCGAGATGAAGCAGACGGCCGATGCGCAGGCGAGCCGCGGTGCGCGCATGACGGGCGGTCCGCTCGGCGGCGTGCGTATGCTCGGCAGTGTGGCGATTCCGCTGTTCACGGGCGTGTTCCGTCATGCCGAGACGCTTTCGGCCGCCATGGATGCCCGTTGCTATCATGGCGAGCAGGGCCGCACACGTTTGCATGCGCTTGCATTTGGCCGCAGCGATGCGTTGGCGGCGGTGGTGACGGCGTTGCTGCTCATCTGCGTCATCGTCATCAATCTTCAACTTGTTTAGGCGCGATTCGAGCGCAAGAAAGGGGTCCCTATGACCGACAACGACCGCACGGCTCAGCTTGAGCGCGCCTGTTCGTATCTCAGGCGCATTCCGGCGTGGTATCTGGCCACGACCGATGTGGCCGACGGGTATCAGCCTCGCGTGAGGCCGTTTTCATTTGCCATGGTCGATGACGGTAAGCTGTGGTTTTGCACATCGCGCGACAAGGATGTGTGGGCGGAGCTGAGTGCGAATCCCAAGTTTGAACTCTCGGGCTGGAAGCCGGGGGAGTGCTGGATCGTGTTGACCGGCGAGGCCGCACTTGAGGACGACGCAGTTGCGAGCGACAAGGTGCGTCAAGCGGGTTTTAAGCACATGGTGGGCATCGGCGAGGAACACGAGAGCGCCAACGACGGCCGCCTTGCGTTCTTCTCGGTCCGCAACATCGCCGCGCGGTTCTGCGATATCGACGGCAGCGAGGAGCGCCTGGAGCTCTAGCTCACACAACCAGGCTCCCAAACTAGCTAGTACAGGAGGAAACGTGGACGGATTGAATACGGTTTTGGAGTATTTGACGTCGGTGCCGGCGTGGTATCTGGCGACAAGCGTGGACGGGCAGCCACATGTGCGTCCGTTCTCGTTTGCACAGATTCAGGACGGCAAGCTGTGGTTTGTGACGGCGCGCACCAAAGATGTGTGGCAAGAGCTTCTGCAAAACCAGCGCTTTGAGGCCACGAGTTGGTGGCCGGGCCATGGTTGGTTGATCCTGCGCGGGCGTGCGGGGCTGGAAGACCGGGCTTCGAGTGAAATGCGCGAGGCCGGTTGGAAGCATCTTGAGCGCCTGGGCGAGCACTATGAGGGGCCTAACGACCCCACGCTCGTCTTCTTTAGCGTCGAGGATCCCGAGGCTTTTATCTGCAATCACGACGAATGGGTGCCGGTCGAGCTCTAGCCAGCTGGCTCATCCTAACAACTTGGTTTTCGCATGGGCGGGCCCCGTATTGCCCGGCGCCGTTAGGAGCGCCGGTCAATACGGGGCCCGCTCAATTTGTCAATTCCTTCAAGCGAATGTGTCGGGAATGTTTCAATGCATGAATATGCAAGCCATTTACGTGTTCATGCATCTTTTGGTGCTAAAGTTTCAACCCACTTCATAACGACCACTGCGAAATGCGCATCGGTGCATAAATCGCAGACAAGGAGTCTGATATGTCATTGAAGGTTGGAATCGTCGGCGCGGCTGGATATGCCGGAGCCGAGCTCATTCGCCTCGTGCTCGGCCATCCCGAGTTTGAACTTGTTGCCATTACGTCCAACGCCGATGCCGGCCAGCCGCTGTCCGCGGTGTATCCGAGCTTTGCTGGCGTGAGCGATCTGGTTTTCACCACGCATGACGCCCCCGAGCTTAAGAGCTGCGATGCGGTTTTTCTTGCCGTGCCGCACACGGCTGCCATGGCACAGGTGCCCGCGCTGCTTGCATCGGGCGTCTCCTGCTTCGATTTGTCTGCCGACTACCGTCTGAGCGATCCGGCCGTGTTCGAGGCGTGGTATGCCGCCGCGCATACGAGCCCCGAGCTGCTCAAGACGCGTGCTTTCGGCCTCCCCGAGCTGTTCTGCCAGGACTTAGAGACCGCTGCTTCCAGCCATGCCGACGGCAAACCCGTGCTGGTCGCCTGCGCCGGTTGCTATCCCACCGCAACGAGCCTTGCTGCCGCTCCTGCCGTGCGTGCGGGCTGGGTGGCCGAGAACGGTCCCGTGATTGTCGATGCCATCAGCGGTGTAACGGGTGCCGGCAAGTCCTGCAACGCTCGTACGCATTTTTGCAGCGCCGACGAGAACTTGGAGGCCTATGGCGTAGGCAAGCATCGTCATACGCCCGAGATTGAGCAAATCCTTGGCCTGACCGATCGCATCGTCTTTACCCCGCATCTGGCACCGCTCAAGCGTGGCCTGCTCTCCACGGTGACGCTGCCGCTCACGCCGCAGGCCATCGACTCCCTGGCTCTTGAGGACGTTGTCGACTATTACAAGCAGTTCTATGCCGGTCGCACCTTTGTGCGCGTGCTCGACGCCGACCAGCAGCCCAAGACGGCTTCGGTCGTCGGCACCAACGCCGCTCAGATTGGCCTCGCGCTCAACAAGCGCGCAGGCGTGCTGGTGGCGGCGGGCGCCATCGACAATCTGTGCAAGGGCGCTGCGGGCCAAGCAGTCCAGTGCGCCAATATCGTCTTTGGCTTTGACGAGCGACGAGGCTTGCCCACAGTGGCGTGCCCGGTGTAGCACATTCGATTGTTAACGATTTGGTAGTCGGGCATCGAGTGGGGCGCCACTCTTAAGCTGGTCTCATGATTACGACTGGCATGGCGCACCAACCGATGTCCGTTTTTTGTTTGACATAAGGAGTCATAAAGACGATGAATACCGAGCTGTTTGATATCAAGATTCGCGCCGTCGAGGGTGGCGTTACGGCAGCGGCCGGCTTTAAGGCCGCAGGCATCCATGCGGGATTTCGGAAGAATCCCGAGCGTCTGGATTACGCGCTCGTCGTGCCCGATAAGCCCTGTCCCGGTGCCGGCGTGTTTACTACCAATCGCTTTTGCGCGGCGCCCGTGCAGGTGAGCCGCGCCAACCTGGGCGGTGCGGACAAGGGCTACGGTATCATCGCCGGCGTTTCGATCAACTCTGGCAATGCCAACGCCGCCACGGGTGAGACCGGCCTTGCATGCGCGCGCGAGACATGCAGCATCGCATCGCAGGTCATCAGCTGCGAGCCCCAGCAGATTCTGGTTGCCTCCACGGGCGTGATTGGCCAGATTCTGCCGATCGACACGTTTGAGACTGCCATTCCTGCTGCCTACGAGGCACTCTCTGCCCACGGTGGCGCCGATGCCGCTCGCGCCATCATGACGACCGACACGCACTCCAAGGAGTACGCCGTGTCCTACGTCAGTGAGGCTGCGGGCCATGCGGGCAACGTCTATTCGGTAGGCGGAATGTGCAAGGGCTCGGGCATGATCATGCCCAATATGGCCACCATGATCGCGGTTATCACCGCCGATGCCCCCGTCGAGCCTGCGGCACTTCATGCCCTGCTGCTCTCGACCGTCAAGCAGACCTTTAATAAGGTGACGGTCGATTCCGACACCTCGACCAACGACACCTGCATCATGCTTGCCTCCGGCGCCGCTGCCGCAGATGCCGAGCCTATCGTCGAGGGCTCCGATGCCTTCGACGAGTTGGCATTTGCCGTGCACGAGGTGTGCGAGAGCCTGGCGCGCAATATCGCCGCCGATGGCGAGGGCGCATCCAAGCTTGTTACGGTCAACGTTACCGGCGCCGTGAACGACGAGGAAGCTGATATCGCCGCTCGTGCCGTTGCCAACTCGCCGCTCGTTAAGACCTGCATCGCCGGCCACGACTGCAACTGGGGCCGCGTTGCCATGGCGCTTGGCAAGTGCGGCGTGAAGTTTAATCAGGAAGACGTTTCCATCGACATGATGGGTATGCCTGTCTGTCGCGACGGTCTGACTGTTCCCTTTGACGAGGACGAGGCTCTACGACGTTTCGAGGCGCCCGAGATCGTGATCTCGGCCGACCTGGGCGCAGGCGACGCGGCAACGACCGTGTGGACCTGCGACCTCACGCATGAATACATCTCCATCAACGGCGATTACCGTTCCTAGATTCCAGGCACGCTGCGCATCTTGCCGCGATTGCGGACAGCGGAGCACGGCGCGATAACGATACGAAAGACGAGGCAGATTATGAAATTCGCACGCGATTGTCGTTCGAGCGAATCCAACGAAGCAACCGCGCAGCTGCTGTTCGAAGCGCTGCCGTGGATTAAGAACCTGACCGGCAAGACGGTCGTTATCAAGTACGGCGGTGCCGCCATGGTTGATGAGCAGCTGCGCCGCGACGTGATGAGCGACATCGTTTTGCTCAAGATCATCGGTATGCGCCCCGTCATCGTGCACGGCGGCGGCAAGGCTATCAACGAGGCGCTGAGCCATTACGATATTCCCGTCGAGTTTAAGAACGGCCAGCGCGTGACCACGCCGGCGACTATGGATATCGTGCGCGAGGTGCTGGGCGGCAAGGTTAACCAGGAGCTGGTTGCTGCCATCAACCACCACGGCAACCTGGCCGTGGGCGTGTCGGGCAGCGATGCCGGCACGCTCATCGCCGAGCCGCTCGACCCCGAGCTCGGTCGCGTGGGCAAAGTGACGCACGTCAACACCGACTATATCGAGCGCTTACTCGATAGCGAGTACATCCCCGTCATAGCTACCGTCGCGGCGGGGGAGGACGGCGGTTTCTTCAACATCAACGCCGACACCGCCGCCGGTGCCGTTGCCGCGGCGCTCCACGCGCATAAGGCGATCTTTTTGACCGATGTCGATGGCCTGTACAAGGACTTTAGCGACAAGGACTCGCTTATCTCCAACCTAACGCTCGACGAGGTTAACGAAATGCTCTACGGCGGCGAGGTCGATAAGGGCATGATTCCCAAGCTGCGTGCGGCCGTCGATGCGCTTACCGGCGGCGTATTTCGTGCCCACATCATTAACGGTACCACGCCGCATTCGCTGCTCCTGGAGCTGCTGACCGATGCCGGCGTCGGCACCGTGATCCATTCCACCGAGACGGCTTACGAGTTCGATACGCATCCGCATCCGCTTTCGACGTTTGCTGCGCGTCTGACCGAAAACCTTGACGAGGTCGAGAAGCTTCAGACGGTCTAGCTGACCCGCAGCCGCCCAATTCCTGCACCCATAGCCCCGCGCCGTCTGGCGCCCAACGAAAGGCATCCCATGTCACTTGCAGCTCAGCAATCGCTTGAATCCCATTACGTTATGCATACCTTTGGCCGCTCTCCGGTCGAGTTTGTCGAGGGTCACGGCATGAAGCTCACCGGCGACGATGGCCGTGAGTACCTCGACTTTCTTGCCGGCATCGGCGTGTGCAGCCTAGGTCATGGCGACCCGGCCGTGCTCTCGGCGCTCGAGGCACAGACCAAAAAGCTCATGCATGTCTCCAATTACTTCTACATCGAGCAGCGCGGACAGGTCGCGGCGCTGCTGTCCAAGCTTGCTAACGACGACGTAGATGGTGCGCGCGTGCTTGCCGATGCCATTGTCGCCGGCGATGAGACCACGGCAGCTGCTCTTGGTGCCCCGGCTGCGGATGAGCAGGTTTGGGAGACCTTCTTTGCCAACTCTGGCGCCGAGGCCAACGAGGGCTCGATGAAGCTCGCGCGCCTGTACGCCAAGCGTGCCGGTAATGGCGGCAACACCATCGTGTGCATGCGCGGCGGCTTCCACGGCCGTACGCTCGAGACCATTGCCGCTACCATGCAGGATTGGCTGCAGGACAGCTTCCGCCCGCTGCCGGGTGGCTTTGTGGCCTGCACGCCCAACGATGTGGACGAGCTGCGTGCGATCTTTAAGCAGCTGGGGAGCGAGATTTGTGCCGTGATGCTCGAGCCGATCCAGGGTGAGAGTGGCGTGCACCCCATGACCGAGGAGTTTATGGCGGCAGCGCGCGACCTGGCACACGAAGTGGGCGCCGTGCTTATCGCCGACGAGGTCCAGTGCGGCATCTTCCGCTCCGGCAAGCCGTTTGCATTCCAAACCTATGGCGTGGAGCCCGACATCATGAGCCTTGCCAAGGGCATTGCCGATGGCGTGCCCATGGGTGCCGTCGTGGCAAAGAAGGAGATTGCCGACGTGTTTAAGCCGGGCGACCACGGCTCGACCTTTGGCGGTAGCTGCTTGGCCGTCGCGGCGTGCGCCGCGACGCTCTCCGCGCTTGTGCGCGGCGATTATGCCGACCATGCTGCCAAGGTGGGTGCCTATATGGAGGCAAAGCTCGCCAAGCTGCCGCACGTGACCGAGGTACGTGGTCGCGGCTTGATGCTCGGCTGTGATTTGGATGATGCCGCGGGCGACGCGCATGGTGTTGTTGCCCGCGCGCTGGCCGCCGGTGCCGTGATCAACGCTACGGGTGCGCATACGCTGCGTTTCCTGCCGCCACTCGTCTGCGAGGAAGCCGACGTGGACAGTCTGATCGAGATCCTGTCGGGTGTTTTGGGCTAACGCGGCGCAATAACTCAATTTGGACCGAGTTCCGGACTGCGGACGTGCCCTATGCGGCATGATTCAGCGGTCTGGAGCCCGTTTTGCCTTAGATTTGCTAAGGCAGGGAGACCTGCTGGTCAAAAAACATCAAATATGAGTACTGTTACCGATTTGGTAGCAGCAATTTTGGACTAATAAGGCCAGATGGCAAGTCGAAATGG
>DXLP01000031.1 GCA_019414645.1 Collinsella sp. | reverse complement strand
GAGTGGGGGAAGAGGTGGGGAAAGGTGTTGAAAAATGGGGCGGTTCCCCATATTATTGATGACGTCGACAGGCGGGGGGGTTCCCCGCGTACGTGCCATCTGAGTAACCGAGGGGAGGGCGCACATGGGAATGACGGGTGCATACGAGCGCAATCTCGATGCAAAAGGTCGTCTATCCCTGCCTGCACCCCTTCGCGAGGAGCTTGGAGAGCACGTTCGCGTGTTCAAAGCCCTGGATGTCGATGCTCTGTACGTGTTCTCTGCCGAGGCCTTCGATAAGTGGGTCGAAGGACTCTTCGCGGGTCGTGAGGGCCACGAGGGTTTTAACCCGCGTGACATTAATGACCAGAAGCTCATGAGGGCGATCAACAAGCGCACCACGTCGATGGACGTGGACAGCGCCGGTCGTATCGGTCTTTCCGAGTCTCTCCGCAAGCAGGCGAACCTCGACCGCGAGGTCACGGTTGTGGGCAACTACGACCACCTTGAGGTTTGGGATCGCGCCGCGGCCGATGAGGACGATGACGATGAGGCCCTGCTGGACCTCTTCTTCTCGTAAGGGCAAGGCACGGGTAACGGATGGAGCGTGGGATCTTGACACAAGAATATCGGCATGAACCTGTCATGCTCGGCGAAGTGCTTGAGTCGCTGCGGCTAAAGAGCGGCTCCGTTGTCTGCGATTGCACCCTTGGCGGTGCCGGCCATTCGGTAAAGATGGCCGCGCAGGTGGGGGAGACGGGCCTTTTGCTCGGCGTCGATCAGGACGACATGGCCCTCGAGGCCGCTGGCGCCCGTCTGGACCGCGAGGTTCCCGGCGTTCCGCACCAGCTGCTGAAGGGCAACTTCGGCGACTTGGACGAGCTACTTTGCTCGGCCGAGGTGCCCGGGGTCGATGGCTTCCTGTTCGATTTGGGCGTTTCGTCACCGCAACTCGATATCCCTGGCAGGGGCTTTTCGTATAACGAGGACGCCCCATTGGACATGCGGATGGATCCGGGTAATAACACCTTAAACGCAGCTGAGGTCATCAACACCTATAACGAACACGACCTCGCCCGGATTCTACGCGTCTACGGCGAAGAGAAGTTCGCCTCGCAGATCGCGCGCGAGATCGTGCGCCGCCGCGAGCAAGAACCGATCGAAACCACCGGCCAATTTGTCGAGATCATCAAGGCGGGTATCCCGGCTGCCGCTCGTCGGCATGGCGGACACCCGGCCAAGAAAAGTTTCCAGGCCATTCGCATCGAGGTCAATCACGAGCTCGATGTGCTCGAACGAGGGCTTGATGCCGCCACCAGGTGGCTCAACCCGGGCGGACGTATCTGCGTCATCTCGTATCACTCGCTCGAGGACCGTATCGTAAAGAACCACTTTAAGGAGATGAGCCAGGGGTGCACGTGTCCGCCGGAGATTCCGGTGTGCGTGTGCGGCAACGTGCCGATACTCAAGGTCATCACCCGCAAACCCTTGGTTGCCCAGCCTGATGAGGTTGAGCGCAACCCTCGGGCGAGATCAGCCAAAATCCGCGTGGCGCAGCGTCTGTAGGCGCGACCGCGCGATATTGGACCTCCCGCTCGCACCATAAACGAAGCTTAAACACACTACCAACGTACTCGGGATGGGAGGCGGCATATCATGGGCTACAACACTTCAAGCGCAGCACTCGCCTATGATATGAACGCCATGCCCGCCTATCGTGAGACGCCGCAGGCCCCCGTTGCTCCCCGTGAGCAGCGCACGCCGCGCTTTGATGTCTACACGGGCGCGGGCCGTCAGGCAAACCAGGCGGTAAGCCCGGTTTTCATGAGCGTTCTTAAAACGTTTTGCATCATTGCGGCTATCTTCATGACGATCGGCGTCGCCCGCGTGGCGCTCGCCGGCGTTACGGCCCAGGTGCTCAACAGCAACGCCGAGCTTACCAACACGCTCGAAAAGGCGACCGATGAGAGCTCCGACCTGGAGGTCATGCATTCGGTCTATGGCGCCGACACGCGCATTCGCGACCTTGCGGGCGCTTATGGCATGGTGGAGCCCAGCGAGAGCGTTACACTTGACTTTTCGCAGGATGCAGCCGCGGGCGCCAACGCGACCGCGACCGCTCAGTAGCAAGACGGTAGCTGAGTATGACAAATGACTATCGCCGCGGTTCCGATGGGGGCCGCGGTTCTGGACGTCCCTCGTCGCGGGGACGTTCTGGTTATCAAGGAACGGGTCGGCAATCTTACAACGCCGGGCAGTCCCGTGGCAACGACCCGGCGTCGCGACTTCGCGGCTCGGGCGGCCCTCAAGTGCATAACACCAGGTCGCGCAAGAGCTCGTCGACCGAATGGCTCACAGGCGCGCCTCTGCCTCGCCGCAAAGCCGTCATGGGATTCATTGGGCTTGGCTTGGGCTTGGGCGTCTTTCGCCTTGCCGACTATCAAATTGTCGAAGCCGATAAACTGCGCGAGCGTGCCGATGCGCGCCGCCTGCTTGCGCAGACCCTCTATGCCAAACGCGGCACCATCTACGACCGCAACGGTAACGTGCTGGCGTCGTCGGTCGAATGTCGCAACATCGCCGTGAACCCGCAGCTTGTCGAGGATGTTGACAAGACGGTGTCGGCGCTGGTCAAGGCAACTGGAATCGATAAAAAGACCTGCCGCAAGCTCGTCGAGTCCGATGGCACCTGGGTGTATATCAAGCGCCAAGTGGACGAAGACGATGCTGCGGTGCTGGAGAAGAAGAACCTGCCCGGCGTGCTTTTTGAGCAGGCCATGAAGCGCGTATATCCATACGGCAATCTGGCATCGCAGGTGCTGGGTGTAGTGAATGTGGACAACGACGGCTTGACGGGTCTCGAAAAGCAATACAACAAGCTTCTGACCGGCACGAACGGTTCTCTCGTGCGCGAGCGCGCGAGGGACGGCAGCTATATCGCGGGCGGTGCCTATAAAAAGGTGGCCGCGGTCGACGGCGTTGATATCGTGACGACGCTCGACGTCAATATCCAGCGTGCGGCTGAGGATGCTCTGGCAGAGGCTGTCGAGAAGACAAAGGCCAAGAACGGCTCGGCTTTGGTCACCGACCCCACGACCGGTGAAATTCTCGCAGCCTGCTCGTACCCGACCTACGACCAGACCGATCTGGAGAACGCCAAGACCGAGGATATGAACCTGCGCCTGGTCACTGACGCCTACGAGCCCGGCTCGGTCTTTAAGACGCTCGTGGCGGGCGCCGGCTTCGACTTGGGCGTCGTACGATCGAGTACGTCGTTTGAGGTGCCGGCGAGCATCAAGGTGGGCGACGATACCGTTACCGATGCCGATAAGCGCGACTATGGCATGACCATGGATGTGCGCGAGATGATGCGCCGTTCGTCCAATGTGGGCTTTGTCCTGGTGGGGCGCAAGATCGGTGCCGACGACTTTGCCGCCTATGTGGACAAGTGGGGCATCGGTCACAGCTCCGGTGTCGATTTTCCGGGCGAGAGCCTGGGCATCGTCAAGGAGCGTGACCAGTATGACGGCGCCACGCTGGGATCGATGAGCTTTGGACAGGCGCTGTCCGTCTCGCCGATTGAGATCGCACGTGCCGTGGGCGGCATCGCCAACGGCGGCGTGATGATGACCCCGCACTTCTATAAGTCCAGCAAAGGCGACGAGAAGGACTGGGGCGAAGGCGAACGCGCGATTTCTGAGGACGCCGCATCCCAGGTGACATCGTGCATGCAGACGGTCGTGTCCGAGGGAACGGGCGTTGGCGGCGCGGTTGACGGCTATGACGTGGCGGGTAAGACCGGTACGGCCGAACGAGCCGACGAGAACGGCGGCTACCTCAAGGAGAACTACATGTCGTCCTTTATGGGCTTTGCGCCGGCACAATCGCCCAAGGTGCTGTGCTATATCACGCTCGACGGAACGCCGAGCGGCTCAGATGCCGCTGCGGTGCCGTTCCAGTCCATTATGGCCAACGCGCTCGACGTGCTGGGTATCCCGCACACGAAGTAGGGGGTTACAATCTTTGGGGCGTGGTTTGTTGTCCCATATGAGGGTGTTCACATGCCCTGCACCACGCATGTGCGGCGCTGGGATACAATACGCCGATAGCATTATTAGGTTTACAGGGGAGCTGCAATGATAGAGATCGCCGTCAACAACCTCGCGGCCGCAACAGGGGCCCGAACCGTGACGGGAGAAGCCGATCGGGTATGCCGCGGGTGCGTTATCGACTCGCGTCAGGTCGAGGAAGGGACGATTTTCGTCGCCTTTCCCGGTGAAAACGTCGACGGCAATGATTTTGCTTCCCGTGCCGTCCAGTCGGGTGCCGGCGCCGTCGTGATGACGCGTGAGCCCGAGGCCGAGCTGGTCTCGCTGGCGCAGGACAAGGGCTGTGCCATCTTGCTGACCGATGATCCCGAGGACTTTCTGCTGCGTTTGGCGCACGCGTACCGTCTGGAGCTTGGCTGCCTGGTCGTTGGTATTACCGGTTCCATCGGCAAGACGACGACCAAGGACGTGCTCGCCGCCGTGCTCGCCAAGCGCTATCGTGTCTGGGCCACCAAGGGCAATTTCAATAACCTGATCGGCATGCCGCTCACGGTGCTTTCTGCTCCGGCCGATACCGAGGTCCTGGTGCTCGAGATGGGCATGAACCATTTCCACGAGATTGAGCGCCTGTCCCAGTCCGCCAATCCCAACCTTGCCATCGTGAGCAAGATTGGTACCTCTCACATCGGCATTTTGGGCAGCCGCGAGAACATCGCCCGCGCTAAGGCCGAGATTGTCCAGGGTATGTGCGCCGCCGGCGACTTCTTGCCGCTGCTGGTTTTGGGCGGTGAGGACGACTTTACGCCGTTCATTCGCGATACGTTCGCCCAGCCTGCTGGTATCGATGTGATGCTGGCCGGCGTCTCGGACGATGATGAGGTCCGTGCCCGCGACATTCGTGTTGATGACGAGGGCCGTCCGGTCTTTACGCTCGATTTTGGCCAGGGTGAGACGACCGATACCATGCTTGCCATCCCCGGCGTGCAGTCCGTCCCAAATGCCGTTAAGGCCGCCGCGGTTGCCTATCGCCTGGGCGTGACGCCCGAGCAGATCGATGCTGCCTTTAGGGGCCTCACGATCACCGGGCACCGCCAGGAGATCAAGCGCGCCAAGAGCGGTGCCCGCGTCATCGACGATTCCTATAACGCCAGCGCCGAATCCATGGCTGCTGGTCTCGATCTGCTGTGCTCGCTTTCGTGCACGGGGTCTCGCATGGCGATCCTGGGCGAGATGGGCGAGATGGGCGATGAGGCTCCTCGCATGCATGAGCTCGTGGGCGCCTATGCCGCCGCCAAGAAGCTCGACATGCTGGCGTGCGTGGGTGGTGAGCTGGCCCAGCTTATGGCCGATGCCGCGCGCATGATGGGCATGGACGAGGACCGCATCCAGGTGTTCTCCGATTATCAGCAGGTGCTCGACCGCATGGGCGGCGCGCTTGAAAAACATGATGTTGTACTGGTCAAGGGTTCCCGCTTTGTTGAGCTCGACCGCTTTGTGGAAGGTGTGTGCTAGCCCATGTTCGGCAATCCCTCGTATCCAACGTATCAGGCTTTTTTGGGGCTTGGCATCGCCGCTGCCATTGCGCTGCTGCTCATGCCGTGGTGGATCAAGCTACTTAAGGTCGAGGGTATCGGCCAGCAGGTTCGTGCCGACGGCCCCAAGCGTCATTTGGTTAAGCAGGGAACGCCCACCATGGGTGGCGTTGTCATTCTCGTCGCGATTTCGCTGACCTGCCTGCTGATGGGCAAGCTCACCACCGAGCTCGTGCTCGTGCTGCTCGCCACGCTGGCGACAGGCGTGCTGGGCCTGATCGACGACCTGACCTCCGTTACGCATGGGCGCTCGCTCGGTCTGACGCCTCATGCCAAGATGATCGGCCTAACCATTATCTGTGTCACCTTTACGGTACTTGCCGTTAACTGGTGCGGCGTCGCCCCCGAGATTCGTTTTCCCGGCGGCCTGACGATTGACCTTGGCGTGCTTTCGACCACCATCTGCGGCCTTTCGTTCCCGTGGCTCTACATTGTCTTTTGCTGGCTGATGATCGCCGGTCTTTCTAATGCCGTGAACCTGACCGATGGCCTTGACGGTCTTGCTGGCGGCACCTCCATGATTGCCATGCTCGCCATGGCTGCCATGGCGTTTTTGCACGGAGACGTGAACCTGTCCATCTTCTGCACCGCGTGTGCCGGTGCCTGCTTGGGCTTTCTGTGGTTCAACTGCTATCCGGCGAGCATCTTTATGGGCGATACCGGCTCGCTTGCCCTAGGCGCCGCGTTTGCCTGCACGTCCATCATGACCAACACCGAGGTCGTCTCCCTCATCATCGGCGGCCTGTTTATCGTTGAGACCCTGTCGGTCATGATTCAGGTTGTCTACTTCCACTTTACGCACAAGCGCGTCTTCCTTATGGCGCCCATCCATCATCATTTCGAAAAGAAGGGCTGGGCCGAGACCAAGGTCGTCATCCGTTTTTGGATTATCGCTGCTGCCTTTGGTGCCGTTGGCCTTGCCCTGTTCTTCCAGTTGGGATAGTGGTCTTTCATGCCTCTTGCTGATGTCTTTAGCCTGCTCGTTTTGGGTCAGGGCAAATCCGGTCTCGATGTCGCCCGCTGGGCGCTGGCACATTCCGAGCGCGTAAGTGCCGTTACCGTGTATGGCGGTGGCACCTCTGAACCCAATGACGCCACGCGTGCGCTCGAGGCTGCTGGTGCGTCGTTTGTCTATGGGACCGAACAGGTCGAGGGCGCCTATGACGTATGCGTGACGTGCCCGGGCATCTCGGAGTTCTCGGGCTTCTTTAAGGCCGGGCGCGAGCATGCCGCCCAGATTATGGGTGAGCCCGAGTTTGCCTATCGCCTGTCGCCCGATAACTGGATTGCCATCACGGGCACCAACGGCAAGACGACCACCACGTCGCTGGCTGATTATCTGCTTAAGGCTGCCGGCGAGGCCAGCGTTGCTGTCGGCAACATCGGCGAGCCGCCGGTCAACGAGATTGACGGCCGAGCCCACAACGAGTGGTTTGTGGCTGAGCTCTCGAGCTATCAGATTGCTACGACAACCGAGCTCCACCCCCGCGTGGCGGTGCTGCTCAACATCACTCCCGACCACTTGGGCTGGCATAAGAGCCATAAGAACTACGCGCTTGCCAAGATCAAACTGTTTGACAATATGGTCGATGACGATCTGGCGGTTGTCGACGTCGAAGACGCCGGCATTCACGAGTTCGATGAGTACATCTACACGCCGGGTCGTCGCATCTGCAAGGTTGCCTTTGACGAGCCTGAGGGCGAGGATGCCGCCTTTGTGCGCGACGGCAAGATGGTCGTGCGCCTGAAGGGCGTCGAGACCCCGCTCATCGCTACATCCGAGCTCAAGATCTCGGGCCATCACAATGTTATCAATGCCCTGTGCGCCGCCACGGCTGCCTTGGCGGTCGGTGCCGATGTCGATGGTGTCTGCCGCGGTCTTGCCTCGTTCCAGCCGCTCGAGCACCGCGTGGAGCCGTGTGGCGAGATTGACGGCGTGCGCTACGTCAACGATTCCAAGGCGACCAACACCGATGCGGTCGAGAAGGCACTGACGGCATTTCCCGATGACGACGTGATCTTGCTGCTCGGCGGCCACGATAAGGGCACGCCGCTCACGGACTTCGCGCGCGTTGTTATGGATAACGTACGCTCGGTCGTCTGCTTTGGCGATGCGCGCGAGCGTTTCACCGCCGCTATGGACGAGGCCGATGTCGACGGCGATGTGGATATCGCCCAGGCGGATGACCTGCGCGATGCCGTGGACGTCGCCCGTTCGCTGTCGAGCCGTGGCGACGTGATCTTACTTTCTCCTGCCTGCTCTTCGTTCGATGAGTTCTCGGGCTATGAGGAGCGCGGCCGCGTGTTTAAGGACTATGTGGCCCAGCTTGCCGCTGCGGCGAAATCGCAAATGGAATAGGGGTTGCCGGTGAGAGAGGAGAGCCCCCGACAAGGTATGAGGAGGCCCGACTCGGACCGTGCTTCCTCGCGGCGCAGCACACCGCGTTCCGGTCGCGGCGGGCAGTCGTTTAGCGAACGCTATATTGCCGGCGTTCCCGCCCGTATCATGCGCCCCCGTTTGATATTCATGGCCTGCTTGTTTACCTTGGTATGCTTTGGCCTGCTGATGGTGTACTCGGCGTCTTCGGTCGAGGCGCTGCACGAGAATGGCTCGGCGACGTTTTTTCTGGGTCGACAGGCCGCGTTTGCCGTGGTCGGTGTTCTGGCGCTGATTGCCATCGTGCGCGTTTTGCCGGACAGCTGGTTTGGGGAGGATGTGCTCAGGATCTTCCTCATAGGCATGATAGGGCTACTGTTTCTGGTGTTCTTGGTGGGCAGCGGCAGCCGTGGCGCCACGCGCTGGCTTAACATCGCCGGTATTCAGTTCCAGCCTTCCGAGTTTTTAAAGCCATTTGCCATTGCGTATTCGGCCATCATGCTTGATCGCTTCTTTTCGCCCGGTGGCAACATCAACGAATTCCTTCGCAAGATGGGCATCTACCTGGGCATTTCGCTCTTTCTGATCTTTATCCAGCCCGATTTCGGTACTGTCCTGATCATCCTGTTGACCCTCATGTGCATGGCGTTGTTTGCGGGTCTCGACCCCAGATTTATCATCGGCGTGCTAATCTTCGGCATTCTCGTGATCGTGATTGCGCTTGTCGCAGAGCCGTACCGTATGGTGCGTATTCAGGTTGCCTTGAACCCTTGGGCCGACGAGTATGGTGACGGCTATCAGGCCACGCTTGCCATTATGGCCTTTGCCTCGGGCGGTCTGTTCGGCCGTGGCATCGGCAACTCAACCATGAAGTACTCGTATCTGCCCGAGGCGCACAATGACTACATCCTGGCCATCATTGGCGAGGAAGTCGGTTTTGTCGGAACCGTGCTGTTCTTCTTGGTGTTTGCGATGCTGATCTACTCGGCGTTTCGCATTGCCGAGCAGGCGACCGATCGCCGGGGCGCGCTTATGGCGTCTGGCTCCGCGGTCATTCTCGCAGTGCAGTTTTTGATTAACGCGCTGGGCATCCTCAACGTGTTTCCCATGACGGGCAAACCGTTGCCGTTTATTAGCTACGGCGGTTCGTCGATTATTGTGTCGCTCATGCTTGCCGGGTTGATCCTGCGCGTTTCGTACGAGAGCGCCCGCCGCGATGAGTATGACCGCCGCCGCGAGAGCTTTGCCGTTATGGATGAGAGTACCGCCGGCGTGCCCCACGTGCGCGGCGAGCGATCTTCGCGTAACGGTTTTACCGTCCTGGATGGCTCTGCGACCGAGCCGGCAGCCCGCCCGCGTCAGCGAACGGCGCCGCAAGGTCGTCCTCAGCGCCCCAGCCCTCGCAACGCGGGCGGCGGATATAATCGAATCGATTTGAACTCGGACCCGTCGGCGCGTCTGCGTACCGACGACCAGGGACCGCGTGTACGAAGGGACTACCATGACCGATAAAATGACCGTTGCTATTGCAGCCGGCGGCACGGCCGGGCACATCAACCCCGCGCTCGCCTTGGCCGAAGAGCTGCGTGACCGTGGCCACCACGTTGTGTTCGTGGGCCAGTCGCGCAAGCTCGAGGGTCGTCTGGTCCCCGAGGCTGGGTTTGATTTTGTGCCCATTACGGTCACGGGCTTCGACCGCTCCCGTCCTTGGACGGCGCTGACCTCGCTGTGGCGTGTCAACAAAGCCAAGCGTGCGCTCGCCCGTCACTTCTCGAAGGTCGGTAAGCCCGATGCCGCTATCGGCTTTGGTGCTTACGTTGAGGTCCCACTGCTGGGTTGGTGCAAGGGCGCCGGCGTTCCGTATCTGCTGCACGAGCAGAACTCTGTTCCGGGTCTGGCCAACAAGATGATGAACTCCCACGCCGCCCGCGTGTGCATCTCGGTGCCGGCAGCGCGTTCGGTCTTTGAGCGCGAAGGTGACCCTGACCACGTGCTCATGACCGGTAACCCCGTACGTCGCTCGGTGATCGAGGGCAATCGCGCTCGCGGCCGCAAGGCACTTGGTGTTCCCGAGGACGCTACGCTGCTGCTCGTCTTTGGCGGTTCACTTGGCGCCCAGCACCTCAACGAGCGCGTGGTTTCGCTCAAAAACGAGCTGCTTTCGCGCAAGAATCTCTATGTGTTGCATTCGACGGGTGCCGACGGCTTTGAGGAGACCGAGCGCGCTTTGGCGCTGACGCCCGAGGAGGCGAAGCGTTACCGCGTCCAGCCATACATCGACAACATGGGCGATATGCTGGCTGCTGCCGATTTGGTGCTCTCGCGTTCGGGCGCATCGAGCGTGGCCGAGATCGCTGCGCTCGCCGTGCCTTCGGTGCTCGTGCCGTACCCGCATGCGACAGCCGACCACCAAACCACCAATGCCCGTTATCTGGTCGACGCCGGGGCCGGCGTGCTCTGCGCCGATGCCGATATCGACGGTTCTGCCTTTGCCGATGAGCTGCTGCACCTGGTCGATGACGCGGCGGCACGCGACGCCATGCGTCAGGCGGCGCGTGGTCTGGCTCAGGATAGGGCCGCCGCTCTTCTGGCGGATGCGG
Source organism: Collinsella sp. (assembly GCA_019414645.1). Taxonomy (GTDB): domain Bacteria; phylum Actinomycetota; class Coriobacteriia; order Coriobacteriales; family Coriobacteriaceae; genus Collinsella. Next base: position 13,319 of record DXLP01000031.1, on the reverse strand, counting down.
TAGAGGGTTTGCGTTAGTTAGACGGGATATCGTCGGTCGCCCTCGCGCTGATGCGGTAGGTGCGGTACAGTTAACGGGTTACAGGCAGTGTTTACGCAAGGAGTACACGAGCACATGGCTGATTCCCAGACTGCAACCTCCGCGCCCGAGTTTAAGAGCGCCCACTTTATCGGTATCGGCGGCGCCGGCATGAGCGGCATCGCCCTCGTTCTGCACGAGCGCGGTTATGCCGTTACCGGCTCCGACCTTAAGACGTCACGTTATATCCGCCAGCTTACCCGCGCTGGTGTGAAGGTGCATGTGGGCCATGAGGCCGCCACGATCGACGAGGTCAAGCCCGACGTGGTTGTTGTCTCCACCGCTATTCCGGAGTCCAACCCTGAACTCGTGCGCGCTCGCGAGCTTGGTATTCCCGTGTGGCCCCGTGCCAAGATGCTCTCTGCTTTGGGCCACGGCTACACCACCGTCGCTGTTGCCGGCACGCATGGCAAGACCACCACGTCTTCGATGTGCGCCACCATGCTCGACCGCATGGGCCTGGATCCGAGCTTCTTGATCGGCGGCATCGTCGAGGGCTATGACACGAACGGCAAGAACGGCTCGGGCGACTACTTTGTCGCCGAGGCCGACGAGTCCGACAGCTCCTTCCTGTTCCTGAACCCCAACGTGGTCATTGTGACCAACGTCGAGGCCGACCACCTCGATCACTACTCGGGTATCGAGGAGATCGAGGCAACTTTCGCCAAATTCATGAGCTTGGTGGGCGAGGACGGCACCGTCATCGTCTGCGGTGAGGACCCGCATCTGGTCGAGCTCGCCAAGTCGACGGGCCGTCACGTGCTTTCCTACGGCTTTGCCGAGAGCAACGACATCGTCTGCATGCACCCGGATGTCAAGGGCATCCAGAGCGACTTTATCGTTCGCTTTGAGGACGGCACTGAGCACGCTGTGGAGATCAAGAGCAATCCCGGTCGCCACAACATGCTCAACGCCACGGCGGTGCTCACCGTCGCCCATGTCCTGGGCCTTGACATCGACGCCGCCGCCAAGGCGCTCTCGAGCTTTGAGGGCGTCCGCCGTCGCTTTACCCACGTGGGCGATATCGATGGCATCACCGTGGTCGATGATTACGGCCATCACCCCACCGAGATCAAGGCGACGCTTGCTGCTGCTTCGTCGCTGGGCTACAAGCACGTCGACGTCGTGTTCCAGCCGCACCGCTATTCGCGCCTGCAGGCCCTGTGCGACGACTTTGCCGATGCATTTGCCAATGCCGATAAACTGCTGCTGATTGATGTGTTCTCGGCTGGCGAGATGCCCATTCCGGGTGTCACCTCTAAGATGCTCGCCGATACCGTGCGCGCCAAACATCCTGGCAAGGAGGTCGTGTATTGCTCCAGCCGTCTTGAGCTCAATCAGGAGCTCGAGCAGATGGTGGGCGAGGGCGACCTGCTGCTCACCATGGGTGCCGGTGACGTTACGACCGTCGGCCCCGAGTTCATTGAGTATCTGACTGCCAAGAAAGACGCTTAAGTCTAATGGGTCTGTTTAACGCCGTCATGGCGCTCTCGGGCATGATCGACACGGATGTGATCGAGGACGAGCGCCTTGCGCGTCATACGAGCTATCGTATCGGCGGCAAGGCCGACCTCTTTGTGACGTGCCATAGCTATCATGCCCTTCGCCGCGCCGTGGCGGTGCTCGATCGCGAGCAGGTGCCGTGGGTCATCATCGGCAAGGGCTCCAATCTGCTGGTTGCCGATGGCGGTTATCGCGGTGCCGTCATTTCGCTCGGACGTGAGTTTCAGCGCACGGTTGTTGCCGATGACGGTTGTACGCTGACGGTCGGTGCGGGCGTGATGTTTGCGCGCCTGGTCAACGATGCCCTGTCGCGTAGCCTCTCGGGCCTTGAGTTTGCCGTTGGCATCCCTGGGTCGGTCGGCGGTGCGATATCTATGAATGCCGGCACACGGACCGAGTGGATTGGCTCGCTGGTTGAGGATGTCGTAACGTTTGACCCGGCATCCGGTATCAAGCATTATGCGGGGTCCGAGATCACTTGGGGCTACCGCGAATGTAGCCTTCCCCGCAATGAGATCATCCTCGAGTGCGTGCTCAAACTTAAACCGGCGCCCAAGGCCGACATTCGCGAGCGCATGGAGCGGTACCTGACGAGGCGCAAGCGTACGCAGCCCATGGGTCGCGCATCCTGCGGGTCGGTCTTTCGCAACCCGCCCGATGCGAGTGTGGGCAAGCTTATCGAGGATTGTGGATTAAAGGGTTTTTCGATTGGCGGCGCGGAAGTTTCGCCCGTTCACGCTAATTTTATCGTTAATAACGGAACTGCCTCGGCCGATGACGTTGCCGCGGTTATCAGACATGTGCACGGAAAGGTGAGGGAGGCGTATGGCATCGAGCTCAGACCGGAAGTTAAATTCCTCGGCTTCTAGAGCATCGAAACCCACCTTCCGCCGCGCCGGAGGGCGTTCCGGCGCGCCTGCCAAACCTCAACGCAATACCGTCGCGCACTCTAAGCTTGTCGGGCATGCTCGACAGACCAGTCGTCCGGTTGTCGGCTCGCAGCTCGGCAATCGTCCGGCCGCAAAAAAGTCCTCGCGTCCCTCGCTGACGTCAAAGCCTGTTATGGGCGCCAAGCCTGCCCGTCCCATGGCAACTCCTAAGCCCTCGACGGGAACTAAGGCGGCGCGTCCGGGTCGCACGCTTGGCGCATCGAAACCGCGCTCGCTGACATCGGTGCCGGCTACCGCCAAGAAGCCTTCGGGTAAAAAAGGCGTCAACCCGTTGTCTTCACTTGGGGCGATGGCAAATAAAACATCAGACGCCGCTTCTGTCGTTGCAGGCAAAGGCAAAATCGTGGGCGGCGTTCTGGCCGCCTTGGCCGTGCTCGTCGTCGTTGCCATCGTGGTGATCAACTCTGGATTGTTTACCGCCACTGATATTCAGATTCAAGGCAGCGAGCATGTGACGAAGCACGATGCTATCCAGCTGATCGATTTGCCCGAGGGAACGTCGCTTTTTAACGTCGATCCCGACCAGATTACCGAGGACCTCAAGCAGAATCCGTGGGTCTCGGGCGTGGATGTCCAGCGTCAGTTCCCGCATACGCTCATCATTACGCCGATGGAGCGCAAGGTCATCGCAATTGCCTATATCAGTTCCGATGACCTTGCCTGGGCCATCGGGGATGATGACACCTGGATCGCCCCACTGTCGACGTCGGTCGAAGTGGACGACCAAGGCAACGTTATCACGACAGGGCAGGGCTCAAATACCTTGACCGGAATCGATGCCGCGCTGGCGCTCGCTAAGCACTATGGCGCGGTGTTGTTGACTGATGTCTCGGCGGATGTCGCTCCGGTTTCCGGCCAGGCAGTGAGCTCCAAGGCCGTTAAGGCTGGCTTGGATTATGTGCGTGGTTTTTCGAGCGAGTTCTTGGGACAAGTCAAGGATATTTCCACGCCTTCGGTCGAAGCCATCTCGGCAAACCTCAATAACGGCATTGAGGTGTCGCTGGGCGATTCGAACGATATCGTCAAGAAGGAGCGCGTAGTCACCAAGCTGCTTTCGCAGGTAGAGGGCGTAACGTATATCAATGTGCGCTCTCCGGGTAACTATACATTTAGGAACGCTCCGACCTCGTAGCGCTGGTTGATGCTTTGTTGAGGGGCCATACCACGCCGTTTATCTGGTTTGTTTGGTTTTCACGGTCAATTATTTGACTGATACGTTCATAATGTGCAAACATAATACGGTTTACCTTTGCATTTACTTTCAACCTGAAGGTTAATGTGCGCAGGGGTCGACCCATGCTATGGCTATAACCTTTGTTCGGAGGACCGACATGCACGAGACAGAGATCAACAACTACCTTGCCGTCATTAAGGTGGTCGGCGTCGGCGGCGGCGGTACCAACGCGGTCAATCGAATGATCGAAGAGGGCATCCGCGGCGTCGAGTTTGTTGCCATCAACACCGATGCTCAGGCACTCGCGATCTCTGATGCCGATATCAAGGTGCACATCGGCACCGACCTTACCCGCGGCCTGGGCGCCGGCGCCAACCCCGAGGTTGGCCGCAAGGCTGCCGATGAGTCCCGCGACGACATTGCCGAGGCGCTCGCTGGCGCCGATATGGTGTTCATCACCTGCGGCGAGGGCGGTGGCACCGGTACCGGCGCTGCTCCCATCGTTGCCGATATCGCGATGAACGAGGTCGGTGCGCTGACCGTCGCCGTCGTGACCAAGCCCTTCACCTTCGAGGGCCGCAAGCGCAAGAAGAGCGCCGAGGAGGGCATTAAGACCCTCTCCGATTGCGTCGACACCATGATCGTCATCCCTAACGATAAGCTGCTCGACATCGCCGAGAAGAAGACCACCATGCTCGAGGCCTTCGCGATTGCCGATGGCGTCCTTTCCCAGGGCACCCAGGGCATCACCGACCTCATCACCGTCCCCGGTATCATCAACCTGGACTTCGCCGATGTTAAGACCATCATGAAGCAGGCCGGTACCGCCATGATGGGTATCGGTACCTCTTCTGGGGACACCCGTGCCGTCGACGCTGCCCAGCAGGCCATCTCCAGCCCGCTGCTCGAGAGCTCCATCGATGGCGCCACGCGCGTGCTGCTCTCCATCGCCGGTTCCAAGGACCTGGGCATCCAGGAGATCAGCGACGCCGCCGACGTTGTCGCCAACGCCGTCGACCCCGAGGCCAACATCATCTTCGGTACCGTTGTCGACGAGTCCCTGGGCGATCAGGTGCGTATCACCGTCATCGCTACGGGCTTCTCCGACTCCAACGTCAACCGTCAGGACGAGCTCTTTGCTGCTCAGCAGTCTCAGAGCAAGGCCGCTGCCTCCGCTGAGCCGCAGCGCACCGCTCCTGCCACGAGCCCGGCTCAGGCCGCTCCGACCCGCAACGTCGGTGGCACCGAGCTTCCTAACTTCGGCAACGATCAGTTCGAGCTTCCCGACTTCCTGAAGCGCGGTAGCTTCTAAGTCGTTCTTTGCATTGTTGTGCACAGGGGCGTGTCCGTATGGACGCGCCCTTTTTATTTCGACTTTGTAAACTAGAACCTCCAATCTCTTTACGTTCCCTTTACGATTGCCTCCAGCGCAGCAGGTATCCTTTTAGAGAAGTATGACAGCCGTATAAACGCGGGCTGTAGCGGCGATGCCGCGGTACTTGTGTTATTAGGAGGCTTTAGTATGGCAGCACGTGCGGACAAAGTTTCGCGTGTCGACCATGATGGAGTTACGTTGGTGGAGGGCGCGACAACCGATGTTCGCTTTGCCTTCACCGAGCGTGCCGGTGGCGTTTCCGAAGATGCGTACTCCTCACTCAACTTGGGCTCGCATGTTGGCGATGACCCCTTTGCTGTTCAAGAAAATCGTCGTCGTGCGCTCGAGGCTATGGGTGCCGCCGAGTGCGAGCACAACCTGCTCGTTCCCAATCAGGTCCATGGTGATCATATCGTTGCGGTGACCTCGAACGGCGCCGATGACCTTGAGGACGTTCGCGAGCAGATTGCCGAGGGCTGTGATGCCATCGTCTGCACGGCGCATAACGTGCCCGTGCTGCTCTGCTTTGCCGACTGCGTTCCCGTGGTGCTGGTGGCCCCCGGCGGATTTGCCGTGGTGCACTCCGGTTGGAAGGGCACGATTGCACGTATTTCCGCCAAGGCGTGCCAGGCGCTTTGCGATGCTGCCGGTTGCGATGCGAGCGACGTTTCCGCCTATATCGGCCCCCATATCTTGGGTGACGAATATGAGGTATCCCAGGAACTCATGGATCGCTTTGCCGCCGAGTTCTCTTGCATCGATGCGAATACCTCTCGCATGCTCGATCTTTCCGCTGCCATTCGCGAGGCGCTGGTAGATGTCGGTGTCGACGCGGATAATATCGTGGATACCCAGCTTTCGACCGTGCGTCAGAACGACCGCTTTTATTCCTACCGTAACGAGGACGGCACCTGTGGGCGCCATGCTGCGATCGGCGTGATGCTATGAGAAAGATCGTATCGGTCCTGAGCGCCGCTGTGCTTACGCTTACGCTGTGCGCCTGTTCTTCGGGATCTTCTAGCTCTTCCATTACCGTGGCCGGCTCCACGACCTGCCTTCCTATCGCCGAGATTGCGGCCGAGGGCTTTAAGGAGGAGACCGGCATCGACGTGCTCGTTTCCGGTTTGGGTTCTTCCGCTGGGATCGAGGCCGTCAGCGCCGGCACGGCCGATATCGCCAGCTCCTCCCGTGGACTCAATGCCGACGAACAGGATCTGGGCCTGACTCCCATCGTCATTGCCCACGACGGTATTGCGGTCATCGTGAACGACGACAACCCCGTCGATAACCTCTCGACCGAGCAGCTCCGCGATATCTACGCCGGCAAGATTACCAATTGGAAAGAGGTCGGTGGCGAGGACCTGAGGATTCAGGTCATCAACCGAGACGAGGCGTCCGGTACGCGCGAGGCCTTCCGTACCATCGTGATGGATGGCACGCCGTTCGATCGCCGCTCGGCTGTTCTTTCGGGTACGGGCCAGGTGCGCGACGTGGTATCTCGTTCGCGTGGGGCCATCGGCTACATTTCGCTGGGCTTCGTCGATAGCCTCAACGCCAAGACCTCGGTCAAGGCCGTCTCGGTCAATCATGTTGAGGCGTCCGAGAAGACGGTCGCGAGTGGCGGCTATCCCATCTCGCGCGACCTTTACTTCTTTGTGAAGGGTGCGCCTTCGCAGCAGGCGCAGGATTACATTGACTATGTGACGTCCGAAAAGATGGACAAGCAGATTCGCGAGGCGGGCTTTATTCCCGTCACCAACGACGAGAAGGGGAGTGAGTAGCATGGAAGCACAGGAAAACTCCCAGACTGAGCAGAATGTTCAGACGCCCAAGAAGCGCGAGCTGGCGCTCGTATCGCGCAGCACCTATATCAAGGAGAAGGCGCTGCAGTGGATCTTCTTTGCCTGCGCGTTCTTGGCGGTCGTTACCGTCATCCTGATTTTTGTCTTTACCACGTACTCGGCGCTGCCCGTCTTTACTGACATCGGTCTGGCGGACTTCTTTAGCTTTACGTGGGCGCCTTCCGAGGGCCACTACGGAATCTTGTCGCTGCTTGCCGGCTCGGGTCTGGTGACCGTCGGTGCGCTCGCCATGGGCGTGCCGCTGGGCGTGGGTACAGCCGTTTACCTGGTCGAGATTGCCAGCAAGCGCGTGCGCAAGCTCATCAGCCCTGCCGTCGACCTGCTGGCCGGCATCCCTTCTATCATCTACGGCTTTTTCGGCATGATCATCATCCGCCCGTTTATCGCACAACTGACCGGCGGCCTTGGTTTTGGTGCGCTGACGGCGTGGTTTGTGCTCGCCATCATGATCGTCCCTACCATCACCACGCTCACCATCGATGCTCTCAATTCCATTCCCATGGGCATTCGCGAGGCATCGTATGCCATGGGCGCCACCAAGTGGCAGACCATCTATAAGGTCGTGCTACCTGCCGCGAAGCTGGGTATCGTTGATGCCATCGTGCTGGGTATGGGCCGTGCCATCGGCGAGACCATGGCCGTGCTCATGGTCGTAGGTAACGCCCCGGTTATTCCCGACAGCATTGCGAGCCCCATCTCGACGCTCACGAGCCAGATTGCGCTCGACATGAGCTATTCCTCGGGTCTGCACCGCTCGGCGCTGTTCGGCATGGGTGTGGTCCTGTTTATCATCTCCGCCACGCTGGTGGGCATCGTCCGTCTGATCTCCAAGAAGAAGAGGGGGTAGGCTATGTCCGATTCCGTTGACACGACGGTCGATACGACCTCGTCGCGCGAGCGCATCAAGCGTGCCCTTTCCCACGGCAAGAAGGGCCGCATCAACAAGGACCTGTCCAACAAGATCATGCTTGGCGTGTTTCGTGCCGCTGCCTACATCACCACGCTGGTGCTGGTCGCTATCATCGCCTACGTGGTCATTAACGGCCTGCCACATATCTCGCTCGACTTTATCTTCGGTTGGCCCCAGGGCGTCAACGCCGAGGGCGGAATTTGGCCCACGATCGTCTCGACCGTCTACGTGACGGCGCTCGCCATGCTTATCTGCACGCCGATCGCTGTGCTGGCAGCCGTCTATCTGGCCGAGTACGCCAAGCAGGGCAAGGTCGTCGAGCTCATTCGCTACGCTGCTGACGCTTTGGCCTCGGTGCCCTCCATCGTTATGGGCCTGTTTGGCTACGCCTTGTTTGTCGAGGCTATGGGCCTGGGCCTTTCGATGGTCTCTGCTGCTCTGGCACTCGCGCTCTTGATGCTCCCCATCGTCATGCGCACCACCGAAGAGGCCATTCGCGCCGTTCCGCGCTATATCCGTTGGGGCGCGTACGGCCTGGGCGCCACCAAGTGGCAGGTTGTCTCCAAGATCGTGCTTCCTTCTGCCTTTGGCCGTATTGCCACGGGCATCGTCCTCGCCATCGGCCGTGCCATTGGCGAGACCGCGGTGGTGCTCTACACCATGGGCCAGGCCATCAACCTGCCTATTTCGCCGCTCGATTCCGGCCGCCCCATGACCGTTCACCTGTACCTGCTTGCCAACGACGGCATCAACATGAACGCAGCCTACGGCACCGCGCTCTTGCTGATGGTGATCATTTTGGCCTTCAACCTGTTTGCGCGCTTCCTGTCGCGTAAGCGTCGCTAGTTAAGGAGTCCCATGTCCGTTTATCAGTCCGCTCCCGCGTTGGAGCAAGCGGCCATTACGGCCAAGGATTTCAACTTTTGGTACGGTGACTTTCATGCGCTGACGGGGCTTGACCTCAACATCGCCAAAAACGCCATCACCTCCTTCATTGGCCCTTCGGGCTGCGGCAAGTCGACGTTTTTGCGCTGCATCAACCGCATGAATGACCTGATCGAGGGTACGCGCGTCGAGGGCACCATGACGCTCGACGGCAACGATATCTATGCCGATGGTGTCGACCCGGTCGACCTCCGTCGCCGCGTGGGCATGATCTTTCAGCAGCCCAATCCGTTTCCCAAATCCATCTACGAGAATGTCGCCTTTGGCCCTCGTCTGCAGGGCGTGACTAGCAAAAGTGACCTCGATGACATCGTGGAAGAATCGCTCAAGCGCGCCAACCTCTGGAAAGAGGTATCCAATCAGCTCAACAAGGATGGTTTGGCGCTCTCGGGCGGCCAGCAGCAGCGTCTGTGCATCGCGCGCGTGCTTGCGGTGCAACCCGATGTCCTTCTGATGGACGAGCCCTGCTCCGCCATCGACCCCACGTCCGTCTCTAAGGTCGAGGATCTGATGGCCGAGCTGGCGCCCGAGATGACGATCATCATCGTCACGCATTCAATGCAGCAGGCAGCTCGCATTAGCGACTACACCGCATTCTTCTTGCAGGAAGTTGCCGGCGAGCCCGCCACGCTCATCGAGTATGGTCAAACCGACGCGATCTTCACCAGCCCGGTGGACTCGCGGACGGAAGACTATATCACCGGTCGCTTTGGCTGATCGGTGCGACTAGTCCCAAGCCGATCGGATCTGGTCCGGTGCGTATTCACTGTGCGGGCGGCATGACCGCACCCAACTGATTGGAGTGAACCATGCGCAAACTGTTTTCCCGTCAGCTCATCGAGGCCCGTCACGAGATGCTGAGCATCTACGAGGCCGTCGATCTGGCCCTCCACGATGCCGTGAAGGCCTATGTGACCGACGACCGCAAGCTCGCCACCAAGACCAAGAAGCGTACGCTTTCGATTGACGCACGCTGCGCCAACCTGGAGGCCGTCTGCTACAACCTGATTGCCACGCAGTCACCGGTCGCCTCCGACTTCCGCTTGCTGCAGACGATCATCTACGTCGACTTTAACCTGCAGCGCATGACCGATAAGGTTCGCCAGATTTGCCGCGCCACGCGTCATATGATCAAGGCCGACATCTCGCTGCCCAAGGAGCTTGTCGGCACGGTCGAGGCCGAGGCTGAGGCCGTCTACCAGGTGCTGGGCTCTTCGCTTTCTGCGCTCGTCACCAACGACATGTCCATCATCTGCAACTTGGCCGTCGAGGACGAGCCAGTGCACGCCGCCTACGAGAAGTTCTTCCGCACCTTTAACCGCATGGACACGGGCGACTTTATGGACGACGACAGCAACTATGACGATCTGCGCCGCGCCATCATGGTATCGCGCTATCTCGATCGCATCGCCTCGATTTCCATCGATGCCGCCTGCCGTCTGACCTTCCTGTTGACCGGACAGCGTATGACTGCCGGTGATATCGCCTGCACTGATGAGGATGAGCTCGAGAGCATGCGCGTGCCTTCGGGCGAGGGTGTTATCATGAGGCCCGCCGTCGATGCACGCTACGTTGCCAAGGTGCCCGTTAACGAGGTCAGCGAGGGTCTTCGCTACCTGCTCGATCATCTTGAGGATGAGGACGATGGCGAGGACGACGAGGAGTAAGTAACCCCGTTCGTCGAAAGATTGTAAATACCTAAGTGAGCGCGGCCTTGCACATGCGGGGCCGCGCTCTTGCGTTAGCATGGGACTACTTGTTTGGCTGTCAGCGGAGGCGATTGGCAATGGATAACTATTTGGACTTGATGCGCGCTCGCCGCGAGCAGATTCTGGAACGTTTTTATGCGGCGCTCGATCGCGCGGGCCGTCCCCACGACGCCGCGCGCCTCATTGCCGTGTCCAAGACCGTTGGTGTCGATGAGACCGTTGCCGCCATCCAGGCGGGGTATCGCCATTTTGCCGAGAACCGCCCGCAGGAGCTGGTTCGCAAGCTCACGGGTCTGGCGGAGCATCCGGAGCTGCCCGAGGTGCGCTTCGATATGATCGGCAACCTGCAGACCAATAAGATCAATGCGGTGCTGGGCTCAGCCGAGCTGATTCACTCGGTGGGTTCGCTGCATCTGGCGCAGGCGATCTCGAGCCGTGCTGTCCGCAAGATTGAGGCAGGCGAGCTCGCCGGCCCCCAGCGTGTGCTCATTGAGGTCAATGTGAGTGGTGAGGAGTCGAAGGGAGGCTTTTCGCCCGATGAGATTCGCGCCGCCGCGGGTGAGCTTGCGGAACTTGAGGGAATTTGCGTGCAGGGGCTTATGACTATGGCGCCCCGGGGGAATAAGGATGTGGCACGCCGCACCTTTGCGGGTCTTCGTGAGCTGAGGGATGAGCTGGAGGCGGCGCATCCCGATTTGAACCTGCCTGAGCTTTCCTGCGGCATGAGCGAGGACTTTGAGCCTGCCCTTGAGGAGGGCTCTACGCTCGTTCGCCTGGGCAGGGTAGTATTTAGCCCGGAGTTTGCAGTAAAATAAGGCTCTGAAGTGCGCACTGATTATCGGGGCGCCTGCACTAAACCGCGAGAGGACACAACCATGGGCTTCCTTGACGAGATTAAAAATAAGATGCACCTGGGCGGCCAGCAGGGTTACGACCAGGGTTATGGCCAGGACGACGACTACGGCTACGATGACGGCTATGACGATAGTTATCAGGGCAACGGCTACAGCGGTGCTTCGGGCGAGGGCTTCTACACCCAAGACGAGCCGAGCAACGGCCTGCTTGGTCAGACGCGCCGCGGTGAAGCTGAGTCGGTCGCCGTGTATACGCGCTCCGGCCAGCTGGTCGGCGATGACTCGCGTCATGCAACGACGTACAATCCGCCTTCGCGCTCGCAGGACAGTGTTGCGAGCGGTTATCGTCCTGGTGCCTATGACACGCCGTCGAGCTACGCCGAGAACACCCGCGCCCGTGCCGCCGCTGCGCCTGCGCCTGCACCGAGCGATGCCTCGGCCTATGCGAGCAATATCATCAACGCCACACCGCAGCTGCCGGCCTATGTCCTGCGCCCCGAGAGCTATGACGACGTGGAGACCGTGGTGCGCCGCGTTCGCACCAAGCAGCCTGTCGCACTGATTTTTGTGGGCGTACGCACCGAAGTTGCCAAGCGCGTCTTGGACTTCTCTTACGGCTTTGCCTGCGGTCTGGGTGCCACGGTCAAGGAGGTGGGCGACCGCGTGTTCATGGTGCTGCCCGCCGGTTGCGAGGTCAAAGATTCCGATCTCAAGAAGCTTCGTGCCGACGGCTACCTTAAGTAAAGACAAGACGAGGAGATTCCCATCAACATCTACACTATCGTCCAGCTGGTCAATACGCTGTTCAACTTCTATTCCACGCTCATTGTCGTCTACTGCTTTATGACGTGGATTCCCATGAAGCAGGGTGGTTTGCTTCAGGATATTGCCGCGGTGCTTGATAGCGTGTGCGGTCCGTGGCTCAACCTGTTCCGTCGTTTCATCCCGCCGATGGGCGGTATCGATTTTTCGCCGGTCGTTGCGATTATTGCGTTGCAGTTGGTGCAGAAGCTGGTTCTGCAACTTCTTATAGGTATACTCATATAAAACTGGCTTAGTAACTCACGTCGGGCGCACGGCGCCAAGGCGAAGATAAAGGAGAACTTGTTATGGCTATTACCCCTGCTGACATTCAGGCTCAGACCTTCTCTGAGGCTAAGCGCGGCTACGATCCCGCCGAGGTCGACGTCTTCCTGGAGACCCTGTCCTCTGAGGTCGACGCCATGCTTGCCAAGATCGTCGATCTTAAGGGTCGTCTGACTGCCACCGAGCAGCAGCTTGCCGATACGCAGGCCCAGCTTGCTCAGGCTCAGGACGCTGCCGCGCAGGCCGTTCCCGCCGCCCCTGTGGCCGCTCCTGCACCCGACTTCTCCGCTCAGGAGCGCCAGATTTCCGCTGCCCTTATTGCTGCCCAGCAGACCGCCGAGGGCATTGTCAACGACGCCAACGAGAACGCCGACCGCATCCGCAACGAGGCCGACGCCAAGGCCCGCGAGGTCATCCGTCAGGCCCTGACCGAGAAGCAGGCCGAGCTTGAGGAGATCGACCGTCTTAAGGCTTCCCGTGAGGAGTTTAAGGCCGAGTACCTCAAGCTCATCCAGCACTTCATGGACGATGCTCAGAACTCCTTCCCGTCCGATCTCATGGCTTCCACGCCGGTCGGTTCCGCCGCTTCTCCGGCTGTGACCGTTCCTGCTGCCGAGCCGCTGCCCGTCGCCGAGCCGGTTATCCCCGTTGCCGATCCCTTCGCACCGATTGACAACTTCGCTGCCGACGACCTGGACTAACATTCGGCCTACAATTTAGTGCCTAGAAAGGACCCGCAGCTTGCGGGTCCTTTTTTATGACTGTACCGGGGCGCGCAACATAAAAAACCGAGCCCTGCACATAGTGGCGCAGAACTCGGCTTATAGGACAAAATGTGTGTCCACGTTGGGGGCATCGGCGCAGGTCGATGCC
>DXLP01000030.1:11667-24031 GCA_019414645.1 Collinsella sp. | reverse complement strand
AAGGGAAGAGGCGGGGCATGCCCCGCCTCTTACACCACATCTCTGCGCGCTACCCTCGTTCGCCCTCTTTTTAAGGACCTTATTGTCATTTTCTAATCTACCGGCTACTCGTTAACGTACAAGCAGCATGTAGTTGTCCATTATTTTTAGTGCGTAAAATGAAACGCCGTTTGTGACAGTACTCACAAACGGCGTTTTTTTGCACACGAGGGCATCCGGGGCATGCCCGGCCCCAATTTTTTACGCGCCTACTCGTCCTTGGGCGCGGGGTGTTTGCAGACCACGCTCATGTAGATCATACCGAGCACGGCAGCGGTGACCGAACCGGCAAGGATGGCGGCCTTGGCAGCCAGAACCTCAAACTGGGCCGTCGGGAAGGCAAGGCCGCTGATGAGGATCGACATGGTGAAGCCGATGCCGCCCAGAATGCCCACACCGGCAATCATGTGCCAGTTAACGTTATGCGGCAGCTCGCAGACCCTAAACTTAACCAGGGCAAACGTCATGCCAAAGATGCCGATCGGCTTGCCCAGCAGCATGCCAAAGTACACGCCGAGCGTCACCGGGTCGGTGAGCAGCGTGCTCATGTCCACGCCCACTAGGCGAACCTGTGCGTTCACGAACGCAAAGATCGGCAGAATCACAAAGTTGACCGGCGTGGAGATCAGACGCTCCATGCGGATGAGCGGCGGGGTCACGCGGTGCATGACGCGCTCGACCCTGGTGGTCGAGACGGTAAAGTCATGCTGGCCCAAGATGTGCGCCTCGTCGTCGTAGCGGTCATCGAGCAGCGGCAGGCACTCGCCCAACCAATCGGTGAGGCTATCGAGCTTGACGCCGCACTTGGCCGGAATGGTAAAGGCCAGGATGACGCCGGCGAGCGTGGCATGTACACCGCTCTTGAACATGCAGAACCACAACAGCAGGCCCAGTACCGAATACGGGGCGAGGCGGTAATGCTGCGTCTTGTTGAGCCACACGAGCGCGCAGGTCACCAGCGCGGCGGCGCCCAACCAAAACGGATTGGGGCTCTGACCGTAGAAGATGGCGATGGCGGCGATGGAGATGAGGTCATCGGCGATGGCGAGCGTCGAGAAGAACACGCGCACGCCGTTGGGCACGCGGTTGCCCAAAAGCGACAGCACGCCCAGCGCAAAGGCAATATCGGTTGCCATGGGGATGGCCCAACCGTTGCGGGCGCCGGCATGGTTAAAGATCAGGTAGATGCAGGCGGGAACGACGACGCCACCCACGGCCGCCAGCATGGGAAGCATGGCCTGACGCGGATTCTTGAGCTCGCCGACCGTCATCTCGTACTTAAGCTCAATACCCACCAACAAAAAGAAAATCGCCATGAGAAAGTCGTTGACGAAAAGCTCAACGGTGAGACCGGCCGTAAGGTTGCCCAGACCCACATACAACGGGGTCTCCAAAAAGTGATGGATGGCCTCGTAGGCATCGGTATTGGCGCAAATGACGGCGGCGATGGCGGCGAAGACCATGACGGCGGCGGAAATCGTGCCGTTCTCGGCGATGCGCTCCCAGATGTCGTGACGCTCAAAACGCTTGCGCTCACGGACGTTGAACAGCTGCTCGGGTGCTGCCATGGGCGGCTCCTTTCACGGGAAGGCTCCCGTCTTAAAAAAGCACGGCCCGCCCAAGTGGCGGCGCCGCGCTCTAACGTATTACGCTTGCATCTAGCCTACCCTGCACGACAAGCACGCAGGCGTGGCCGAAAAGCGGAACCACAGGTTGAACATTATTTGCCCAACGGCACGGGCACGCCTGTCCAAGAGACGACGCGGCACCATGCACAAAAAACGACCGGAGCGCGGGGCGTCCGCGATCCGGTCGTGGCGTTTAGTGAACTAAACCTAGCAGGCGGCCATGATGGGGGCAGCGACCTGCTTCTTACGGGAGAGGACGCCCGGCATCCAGACGCCGTCGTGCTCGTCGGCAATGCCCAGGCCCTTCTGAGCGGCCTCGGTCTCGCCCTCGAGCAGGACCTGCGAGCCCTCCTCCATGATGTCGGTGATGCACAGGACAATGCCGTCAGCGCCCTTCTCGGCAGCGTAGGCGCGCATGGCCTCGCGAATCTCGTCGATCATGCCGAGTGCGCGGGTCTTGTCGACAGTCTCGTACTGGCCGATGAGCAGCTTCTTGCCGGCGGGCTCGAACATCTTGATGTCGTTGCCGACCATCTCGGCAGCGGTAAAGGAGCCGGACGGACGGGTGAGGAAGACCTCCATGCCAAACTTGACCGGGTCGACGCCCACCTGCTCGCCGAGCTTGGCGGCGACGGCGCGGTCGACATCGGTGGTGGTGGGGCTCTTGAGCATGAGCGTGTCGGTCATCATGGCCGAGAGCAGCAGCTTAGCCTGGACGTCGGAAAGCTCAACGCCGAGCACGCCGGCGAGCTTGGTGACGATGGTGCAGCTGGAGCCCCAGGGCAGGCAGATGTAGTGCAGCGGGCCGGCGGTCTCGAAGTCGCCGATGCGGTGATGATCGACAACGCCAAAGACCGTGGCGTCCTTAAGGCCGGCGACGGACTGGGCAGACTCGTTGTGGTCGGTGAGGACGACGAGCTGACCGGCCTCGACGGACTCGATCACGCGGGGCTCGGCGATGCCGGCGTCGGCGAGCAGCTTGGCGGACTCGGCCGGAAGCTGACCAAGGGCGCAGGCCTCGTAGGTGTTGCCGGCATACTCAACCTGGTTGAGCAGCTGGGACAGGACGACGGCGCTCATGATGGCGTCGTTATCGGGGTTCTGGTGACCAAAGACAAGAACGTTTGCCATGGATATCCTCCACTTGATATGTGTACTTGGACGTAGCTATGGTAGCACGCCGATGCCGAGCCTTCGCAGACGGAAGGGTCACGGCATATTTTGGGGCAGGCATGGGGGCCAAGACTGTCCCTTTTGCACCGTGTTGGTGCAAAGTAACCTGACCCCCTTGCACCAGCTATTTACCGGCGGCGCGCAGGGCTACGTAGGCGGCACCGATGATGCCGGCGTCGTTTCCGAGCGAAGCGACCTTAATGGGCGTCTCGCGCGAGGCAGAGAGCGCGTACTGCTTAAAGTGCTCGCGAACCTTGTCGAGATAAACATCGGCCGAAGCGGACGCGCCGCCACCGATCAGGAACATCTCGGGGTCGACCACGTTGGCGATAAGCGCCAGGGCGCGGCCAAGGTAGTCGGCCATGGTGTCGGCTGCGGCCAGCGCGAGCTTGTCGCCCTCGCGGCAGGCCTGGAACACGTCCTTGGAATCGGAGGGGCCGGTGAGCTCAATGGGCTCGACGCCCGCCTTCTTGCACTCGGCAAGGTAGTTGCTCACCACGCCGGTGGCGCTGGAATACTGCTCCAGATGGCCATGGCCGCCACAGCCGCAGGTGCGCTCCTCGGCCGGGTTCAGGCACATGTGGCCAATCTCGCCGCCGGCGCCCACAACGCCCGATACCACGTCGCCGTTAACGATAACGCCGCCGCCCACGCCGGTACCGATGGTGACCATCACCACGTTCTGCACGCCCTTGGCAGAACCGAGCCAGGCCTCGCCCATGGCAGCGGCGTTGGCATCGTTCTCATACTTAACGACCGCATCGGGGCAGTGCTTCTGAATGGCGACCCTCAGCTCGGGCAGGTTAATGGCAATGTTGGCCTTGACCTTGGCATCGCCCGACGCCGGGATGGGACACGGAACGGCCAGGCCAATGCCCGCCACAAAGGCACGCGGAATCTGCGCCTTAGCGACCACCTGGTCGATAGCCTCGGTCACCGCGGCAAAGCCCGCGGCGTCAACGATAGGAGGCGTGGGCACGCTGGCCTTGGCAAGCAGGTTGCCGTCCTCGTCGAACAGGCCCTCCTTAACCGAAGTGCCGCCGACGTCGATGCCGATGTAGTACTGCTTAGGTTCCATGGGAGCCCACCTTTCTCGTTTAAACATTGCCTGTATGGTACCGCTCTCAAGGCAAAAACCTACCAAAAAGGGACAGGTTTGTTTTGGCAGGTTTTATCTGGGGTAACGCAATTGGCTGCCCAACAGGCCGCGCAAGACCATCCCCAAAAATAAAGGCGCCGGGAGGCGGAGGCTCCCGGCGCCCGTCAAAGGGACTATGTTGTCTGTTGGACCGCACGGTCCGTCGCGGCGATAACGCCGACTAGGCCTGAAGTACCTGCAGCTGCTTGTGAATCTCGATGAGCTCCGTCGCCATGACGCGCATGGTCTCGGTACCGGCCATCTGGTCCTCGGCATGCAGCAGAATCAACGGGGCCTCGCCGTTACGCTCGCCGTTGGCCTCCTTCTTCAGAAGCCCCATGTGAACATCGTGGCCACCGTTATAGGCCTCGTCGCCCTGCTTGATAAGCTCCTCGGCGGCGTCAAAATCGCCCTCCTTGGCCTTTTGCACGGCATTGATGTACATGCTCTTGGCGGTACCGACGTAGCTGATGATCTCGAAGCAGGTCATCTGCAGTTCGTTCATATCCTCCATGCGGAGCACCTAGCCCATCACGCTGACGCAGTGGTCGATGATGCCGGCAGCGTTCATGCGGCCGTAGTCGACCATGTTGATGACCTCGACCGGAAAACGACCGGCGGCCTCCTTCTCAAAATCGCCCTTGGTGTAGCCGATCTGCGGACCAAGCAGCAACATGTCGCACTCGTCCAGGTGATCGTGGGCCTCGTTCATGGGACGAGCCTCGACCTCAATATCCAGACCACGGTTTGCAACCTCGGCCTGCATCTTCTGGACCAGCAGGCTCGTGGACATGCCGGCATTGCAGCAGAGCATGATCTTCTTCATGGTTTCCTCCTTATAACTGCGCGGCGCGCAGACGACAACTGGTTGTATTCCTTGCGGCTATTGTGCCCGCTCCCCTGTATCTTTACGCAAGGGAGAGAGCCGCGGGCACCGGCACCGCGTACCGGCGCCCGCAAAGGTGAAAGGGACGAACGTTAGGCGTTCTACTCGGCGAGAGCCTCCTGCTTGGCGATTGCCTTCTCGGAAATCTTCATAAAGGGTAGGTAGACGGCCATGCCAATGACAATCTCGAGAGCCTGCCACACGCCGGCGCGCCAGTCAAAGCCCGTAGCGAGCAGGGCATTGATGACGGGAGGCATGGTCCAGGGCACCTGGGCGATGCAGGGGCTGATGATGCCTGCGCAGGTAAGGCCATAGGTGATGCCGATGAACAGATCGGGAAGAAGGACGAACGGGATCATGAGCGGCAGGTTGTACACGATGGGGTAACCGTAGATAACCGGCTCGTTGATGTTGAACAGACCAGGCAGGATAGCCATCTTGGAAACGGTCTCGGAAGCCTTGTTCTTGGAGAACAGGAGCGTGTCGAGCAGAAGCATGAGGGTGCAGCCCGAGCCGCCGATGAGGGCGAAGCTGTTAACGATCTGCATGTTCATGTAGTGATCGGGCTGGATGGTGCCACCGGCGGCAAAGGTAGCCATGTTGTCGACGATGAGCATGGTCAGGATCGGCTCGACGGTAGCGCCAGAGATGGTGGACTGGTGAATACCGACGCAGAACAGCAGGTTAGCAAGGGTGTAGATGAGGATTACAGCCCACGGACCGGCGTTCATGATGCTCTTGAGCGGGTTGGAGATGCACGTGGAGATGATGGTGCACAGATCGGTGCCGGCGCACACGGCGAGCAGGGCTGCGGCAAGAGCGAAGATCGCGAGGTTGAGCAGCATCGGGATCATGACGTTGAAGGAGTTGGAGACCGCGGGAGGCACGCCCTCGCCCAGCTTAACCTTGAGCTTCTCGACGCCAGAAATCTTGATGAAGAGCGAGACGGAAAGCAGGGCGATGATAATAGCCGAGAACAGACCGTTGGTGCCGGTGTTGGCAGTCGAAAGGGCGCCCGTGACCTCGGCGGAGGTGATCTTGTCGGTGAGCAGCGGGCTCGTGGCGGCAAGCGAGGCGGTGATCTGCTGCGGCATCATGATGACGAAAGCAGAGATAGCGACGACCACGCAAGCAAGCGGATTATCGAAACGCTTGTTCTTAGCGAGGCTGTAGCCAATCAATCCGGCCAAGATAATGGCAGAGACGTTGAGGGTGCCCAGCGTAATTGCCGAACCCCACGTCTGAAGGTTGGCAAGGCCCGCCGCATCGAGCGGGAACAGAGGGAACACGACGTTGTTAATAAGAACCGCGATACCCGCAAGGATATAGAGCGGCGTGATGGTCGCGAAGGCGTCACGCAGGGAACGCAGGTGAACCTGGTTTCCCACCTTCGCAGAGACCTCGGCAAACTTGTCGAGGAAGCTCTTTCCGTTGTCACTGGCCATGATTGCTCCTAACTTTCAAATCCGGCCTTTTCCTATGCGCACGGTGGTCTGTCGCCCTCTGCCACCAGATGTGCCATGTGTTGCGCGCAGCGGCGCGCGGTCTGGGCGTTCGCCCGTTCGCTAATCAACCACGTGAGTCGTGGCGACCTGCTTGAGCCAAGCTGCCGACTTCTTAAGGCGGCGCTTGTAGCCGTCCATAAGGTCGACCTCGACAAAACCGTAACGGTTCTTAAAGGCATTCGCCCAAGACCAGTTATCGATGACGGCCCAATAATGGTATCCACGGCACTTGGCGCCCTCGGCAATTGCCTTGGCAACCCACTCCAGGTGCTGGCGTACAAAGTCGACGCGGTAGTCATCCTGGATGGTTCCTTCGGCGTCTCGGTTCTTGTATTCGTCCATGATGCCGATGCCGTTCTCGGAAACGAACCACTCAAGATCGGGGTAGTTCTTAGCGCAGTCCATGCCAAAGTCGTAGAGGCCCTGCGGGTAGATCTCCCAGCCGCGGCTCTCGTTCATAACGGCGTCGGGCCACACGTACTCGTCGGCAAAGTGCGGCAGACCGTACTGGTCGATCTTGCTCGCCGGCGCCTGAACGCGCGTGGGGTGGTAGTAGTTGCAACCGAGCCAGTCGACAACACCCTGCTTAAGAATCTCTTGGTCGCCGGCACGGAACGGAAGCTTAACGCCGCCCTCGGCCAGGCTGTCGAGCACGTCGGCGGGAAGCTCGCCCTTGGTAATGAGGTCGAGCCACCAGCGGTTGTTGATGCCGCTGGTCATACGCACGGCCTCGAGGTCCGCCTCGCTGGGGTTCTCCTTGGTGTAGACCGGGGTAAAGCAGTTGATCATGCCGATCTTGGCATCGGCGCGAATAGCGCCCTCGTCATAGGCGCGACGATAGTTGGCCACGGCCAGCGCGTGCGCCAGCGAGATGTGATACTGCACGGTGCGGGCGCGGTTGAAGTCGTGGAGCTGCGGGAACCACACGCCCTCCTGATAGCGCTGCTCGGGCTCGACGATGGGCTCGTTAAAGGTGAACCAGTACTTAATCTCCTGGCCAAACTCGTGGAAGGCGACGTCGGCGTAATGTGCGTAAGCCTCGACAACCTCACGGCTCTCCCAGCCGCCACGGTTAAAGAGGTAGGTGGGCATGTCAAAGTGGTACAAGTTGACAAACGGCTCCAAGCCGGCTTCGCGAGAGGCGCGGAACAACTCGTGATACCACGCGGCACCTTCCTCGTTGAGGTTGCCGTCGGCATCGAGCAGACGGCTCCACTGGATGGAAGTGCGATAGGTATCCAGACCCAAGTCCTTCAAAATGCGAAGGTCTTCCTGGTACTTGGCCATAAAGTCATTGCCGGCGTAAGAGCCAACGCGGTTGTAGAACGAACCCAGATCCTGGATGGACCAGGTGTCCCACAGGTTCTCGAGCTTGCCGCCCTGGTTCCACTGACCCTCAGTCTGCGGGCCGGACATAGCAGCGCCAAAGAAGAAGTCGTTGGGCAGCTGATACTGTGCCATCAAAGTCCTCGCTTTCGTGTTCTAGAGCTTCCGGTTGGAGACGGGTTTGCTTTGGCAGGTTATCCGGCGCGGGCGCGCACCGGCCATACCGATATCCAACCCGCCAAAACAAAACCGTCCCCAAACAGTACAAGGAAACGCCAATGCGTCTCGCTTGTTGTTTGTAACTATAGCGCTCTTATTATCTATGTAAAGCGTCTTTTTCATTTTTCTTTATCGAACTTCTTTCATGAAAGCCATATGGATGCTTTTTAAGTAGGTATACTTTCTAAATATCGACGCAAATATGAAAGGAGGTTCCATGATTCCCAAATACGAGGCGATAGCTGCAGATATTCGTCGAAGTATCGAGGATGGCGCTCTTAAACCGGGCGACAAGCTTCCCACCGTCGTTGAGTTCTGTGAGCTCTATAGCGTTTCCAAAATCACCGTCAAACGAGCTATCGAGCAAATCACCGAGGAAGGTCTAATTACCAGCCGTCGTGGATCGGGTACCTACGTTAAGGACACGGCGGGGCTTCCCGGCCAGGCGTTTTTCCAGGGCAAAAACGACCGTGCCCAGGGTTTTTCGTATGAGCACCGCGGGGAGAAGGTGACCTCGGTGGTCTACGATTTCTCGATTGTTAATCCACCAGCGGACATCGCAGCCCAGCTGGGAATTGCCGAGGATGACTTTGCCTATCACATCGTGCGCGTGCGTCAGGCCGATGAGAAGCCCATCGTTATCGAGTACACCTACATGCCGCTCGAGCTGATTCCGGGCCTTAAAAAGAAGGACCTGTACGGATCGGTCTACGGCTTTATCCGCGAGCAATGCGGGCTGAAGATTTCGAGCTTCCATCGCACCATTCGCGCTGTCGCGGCAACTGAGGAAGAGGCTGAGCGCCTGGACACCAAACCTGGCTCTCCCCTGCTCGAGCTCAAGCAGATTGGCTTTTTGGACAGCGGCGCCGCCTTTGAGTATTCGGTCTCGCGCAACGTTGGCGACCGCTTTGAGTTGCACAACGTAACGTTGGCATAGGTTTTTGCAGTCATGCGGGCGCTCGTTTTGAACAGTTTTACGCAGCGCCCGCGCAACACAATGAGGTATGAATATGTCCGATTTGATTAAACTGACGCCGATCTTCCACGAGAAGATCTGGGGCGGTCGCCAGCTCGAAACCGTATTTGGCTACGACATTCCCGATGGCCCCATCGGTGAGTGCTGGGCCATCTCGGCCCACCCCAACGGCGACTGCCAGATTGCGGAGGGCCCGTATGCCGGCCACACGCTGTCGTGGCTGTGGGCCGAGCATCGCGAGCTCTTTGGCAACTGCGAGGGCAAGGAGTTCCCGCTGCTCATTAAGATTCTGGACGCCAAGGACGACCTTTCGATCCAGATTCATCCCAACGACGAGTACGCTGCCGAGCACGAGAACGGCAGCCTGGGCAAAACCGAGTGTTGGTATGTGCTGGACTGCGAGCCCGACGCCACGATCATCGTCGGCCAGCGTGCCAAGGACCGCGCCGAGGCCGCACAAATGATCGAGGAAGGACGTTGGGACGACATGCTCAACGTGTTGCCGATTCACAAGGGCGACTTTTTCCAGATTGATTCCGGTACCGTGCACGCCATCAAGACCGGCACGCTCATTTTGGAGACGCAGCAGTCGAGCGACGTGACGTATCGTCTGTACGACTACGACCGTCCCGGCACTGACGGCAACCTGCGCCCGCTGCACATTGAGCAGAGCCTCGACTGCATCGACTTTGATGCCCAGGCTCCGACCGACGGCACGGTGACCGCGCCCGAGGTGGACGGCGTGACCGAGCTCGAGTCCAACCCCTGCTACACCGTCGATCGCGTGCGCGTCAACGGCAGCAAGACCCTCGACCAGCGCTGGCCCTTCATGTGCCTGTCGGTCATCGACGGCGAAGGCACCGTCTGCGGCGACCCCGTCCACAAGGGAAGCCACCTGCTGGCCCCGAGCACCGTCAGCTCCATCGACCTCGAAGGCAAGATGGAACTGATCATCAGCCACCTGTAGGCCACCGGTCCCCAAGCGCTCGCCGGGACGGGGCGCGGGGTTTGGTTGCCTGCTCGGACAGTCCTGCTCGCACGGAGAGCACATTAAGTGCTCTCCGGCTCGTGCGGAACTCGCGATCGACCAAACCCCGCGTCCCGTCCCGGCGAGCCTCTGGCTAGTTACGACAATCAAAAAGCAACAAGGGGCTCCCCCGCTCATCAAACGGGAGAGCCCCTCACCATACATAACGAATCAAGGTGCCTATAGGTAGACCTTTTCGAGAAACGATAATGTGTCCTGAAGACGCGCTCTCTCTTTACGATCGGTCTGCCGATTTACATAAGAAGAAAAGTCCGCAAAGAAGTCTCCGGCGTCAGCCCTCATTTGCTCTATTAGCTCCAAGCGAGCCGAAGGCGGCAACAAACCCGCAAGTCGAACAATATCCGAGCGATGCTTTCGTCGATCTTTATCGTTGCAATGGCGCCCTTCTTCATAGCTCCTATTGATATCAATGTGTGCACGCATCTTGAGGGGAATGATATGGAGCGCATCGAGCAACGTAATGCCCTCTACGTTCGTTGCGTTGTCGCGAATAAATTCGTAGTAGCCATCGTCGAGAATAATTGCCGAAAGACTTGATACGGCCCCGTCAAAGGAAAGAGGTGCCACTTCGCTCGTTTCATCTTCGAGCACAAAATCAGGATGTCGGGCGAATAGCTCAATTTGGCCGGGATAGTCTAGGACTTGCCTTGATCCTTCGGGCAAACAGAACCGATAGTAAGTGCACTTTCCATCGCCGACCTTCCCAGTCTCATATCCGACAGCTTTGATAAATGCCCACAATGCAGTGGCGAATTCAACGCCTTCCCCATCAACAATTACGACGATATCCAAGTCTTCAGTAGCTCTAAACGAATCGCCCTCATTGTCAAATAGAACGCTGCAGGCCCCTCCACCAATAAGGACGTAACCGCCTTTACAGCCGCTCATGGCATCGGCAAATCGCTCTATTCCCCTCACTTTTGACATATCGTCCTCCTGAGCTGTTCGACCGCGTCGAGCAGACGATCTTCTTTGTAATCTGCTTTTGCGCAAGCAACGTATAAGGAAAACGGGTCGACACACTGCAAACCCGTCGCGTCAAAACTAATATCGGACGGCGCGTCCACGGGATACGACCAGACCTCAATCACAACTGCCGCCGGTTCGTACCACTGAGCCTCCAGCCATCTGTCGCCCATATGCTCTTTCAAGGCCTCTAGCTGATATTTTTCGAGAGCAATGGTTGGAGCAGAGTCTTCATGGGCAAGGTCGGACATATAGCTAAGGGCAGACACACCGGAAAGCAGCGCATCAACGGCACGTAGCTCTGTTCTCTCGATAACCTTCTTGAGCCGGATTCGCTCTAAAACTGGCGTGCGAAGATAGTCCTCAAACCCATCTAGCAACGTCTCGGTCGACAGCCCGGCGTCGCACAATATACGCTTTTTGCCGTCCCGCATAATCAACCCAGGAGCTATAGCGGCGATTTCCGAAAGATAGCCGCTGACGCTTGCCGCGCTTTTGCCACACAGACGCGCTAGGTCGCCGGCGGAGCAGTCAACCCATCGTCCCGCAATGAGATTTAGGACGATTCGTTGAGATTGGGGCGAAAGCGGAGCAGCGGGAGAAGCACCCAGCACCTCATCGGAAATAACGGCTCCGATAAACGGCAGGAACGCATTTCGCTCATCTCGGATATATGCGATTCCCTCCGAAGAAAGCGCGCGCATAAAACCTAAATCCATAGCATCCCAGCAAATTACCACCGGGTGAACATCTAACTTGCGCACCGCACTGACGAGATTTCGCGCCGAAATGACACTGGGCGGTTCCTTTGGTTCCGCAACAATAAAACGGCCCTGTTTAGACATGCCGAGCCGTGCCAAGCGAAGCGAATACCGCTCAAGATACATGCGAGGAATCTGCATCTCAACTGGCTCCGGGTCGATAGCGAGCTCTAAAGAGAAGAGTCTTTTTGGGAGGCAGTTTATCAGCATGTACAATCACCGTTTTCATTTCGGTTACATTTTAGCGTCTATCTGAAATTATACTGAATCGTATAAAATCATCAATCATCAAAGCCAAGCGCACCATTCAAAACGCAACAAGGGGCTCCCCCGTTCTTTAACGGGGGAGCCCCTTGCCATGTCTAAGTATTCAGCCCACCCGGCTCTCCAGACCAAAAAGCGAACGAGCAGAGCGACGTTCGCAAGCACCGTTACCTAAGGACCTGGGCGGGCGTATGGGGCAACATCGATCGCGAGTTCCGCACGCAAAGGAGGCCACTTAATGTGGCCTCCGTCTTGCGCAGGACTGCCCGAGTAGGCGATGTTGCCCCATACGCCCGCCCAGGTCCGCCGGGATTACGACAGCTTGACGATCGGCGCAAAGCCCTTCATCAGCTTTTTGGTCTGGCCGGTCTTTTCGAACTGGACCTCGATCATGTCTCCGGCGACCGAGATCACGGTACCCGTGCCAAAGGTCTT
>DXLP01000030.1:8643-11567 GCA_019414645.1 Collinsella sp. | reverse complement strand
TACATATCCGAACCCATGCCCGAGCCAAAGGTGCCGTGACGGTCGCCGCGCTTCTCCCAACCCGTGCCTTCAAAACCGGCAGAACCGATACCGCTAAACTCGATATCCTCAAACGGAATCTCGTTGAGGAAGCGCGAGCGCGGGTTGGCAGAGGTCGAGCCGTAGGTGCGACGCGTGGCCGCATAGGTCAGGAACAGGCGCTTACGGGCACGCGTGATGGCGACGTAGGCCAGGCGACGCTCCTCCTCGAGCTTGCCCGGGTCATCGCTGCCGCCAAAGTCGTGCACGTGCGGGAAGATACCCTCCTCCATGCCGGCCACGAACACCGCCGGGAACTCCAGGCCCTTGGCGGAGTGGATGGTCATCATGGTAATGGCATGCGTCTCGCCGGCCAGGGAATCCAAGTCGGAGCGCAGGGCCAGCCACTCCATGAGTGCCGGCAGCGCCTTACAGGTGAGCGGACCGTAGGTGCGCTCAATCTCGTCGGCATGCACGGCACCCGCCGGCAGCTCCGTCGGCGCGGCATACGCGTTGCCCGCGATGGCGGCGGCCAGGGCATCCTGCGGCGAGAGCGCCGGGGCGGCTAGGCTATCGAGCGGATTGGAACCTGCGGCATCGCGCGCGCCGACAAGTGCCTCAAACGAGGATGCCGGGGCAGATGGCCCCGGTTCGGGCGCAGGCGCGCTCACCACGACGGGCTCGGGCTCGGCGCCGGCAGGCACGTCGGCAACACCGGCTGCGCGCAGCTCTTCCAAGCTCTCGAGCGTACCCTCGATATCCTCGTGCGTCTCCTCAAATTCGGCAGCGACGCCCAGGAATTCCTGGATGTTCTCGGCGCGGCTCTCGGACTCCATGGTGCCCTCGGCGCGAAACGCCTGCAGCAGGCCCGTCTTATCGACAATCATCTCGACGACGTCCTTGAGCTCGCCGTCCATGCGGCGGCCCTCGCGCACCAGCGACACAAAGCTCGACAGGCCGTTGCGCACCTTGGCGCTAAACATGCCGGTCTCGGCGCACGCGATCTCGCAAGCCTGGAAGAACGAGCAGCGGTTGTCGCGTGCCAGCTGCTCGATCTTTTGGATCGAGGTGGAACCGATGCCGCGGCGAGGTGTGTTGATGACGCGCTTGACGCTCATCTCGTCGGCCGGGTTCACGATCATCTTGAGGTAGGCCATGACGTCGCGGATCTCAGCACGGTCGAAGAATCGCGTGCCGCCCACGATCTTGTAGGGCACGCCCGCGCGCAGAAACATATCTTCGAGAATACGCGACTGGGCGTTGGTGCGATAGAACACGGCAATGTCGTCGTAGCTCGTGCCTTTGGCATGCAGCTTCTCGATCTCGCCGGCAATCCAGCGGCCCTCGTCGCGCTCGTCGCTCGCCTGGAAGGCCTGGATCTTCTCGCCATCGCCCTCGGCCGTAAACAGGCGCTTGTCCTTGCGCTGCGAGTTGTGGCGTACCACGGCGTTGGCGGCGTTCAGGATATGACCCGTGGAACGATAGTTCTGCTCCAGCTTGACGGTCTTGCAGTTTTTAAAATCCTTCTCAAAGTCCAGGATATTGGTGATGTCGGCGCCACGCCAGCTGTAAATGGACTGGTCATCGTCGCCCACGACCATGAGGTTTTGGTACTTGGCGGCCAGCAGGTTGGCGATTTCGTACTGGACGTGGTTGGTGTCCTGATACTCGTCGACGCTAATGTAGCGGAAGCGCTCTTGGTACTTATCGAGCACCTCGGGGCGGGTGCGCAGCAGCTCAAGCGCGCGCACGAGCAGGTCGTCGAAGTCCATCGCATTGGCGGCGCGCAAGCGACGCTCCAGCTCCAAGTAGACCTGTGCGGCCTTTTTATCGTTGGGGCTATCGGCGCTCTTGAGCATGTCCTCGGGGCCGATCATGGCGTTTTTGGCCGAGCTGATCTTGCTGCGGATCATGTTGATGGGGAACTGCTTTTGCTCGATGCCGAGCGCCTGCATAATGTCGCGCACCATGCGCTTTGAGTCATCGTCATCGTAGATGGTGAACTGGCCGGTGTAGCCCAGCAGGTCGGCGTCCTCGCGCAGCATGCGCACGCACATGGCATGGAAGGTGCACACCCACATGCCGCGGGTACCGCTGGGAATGAGCGCCGCCAGACGCTCGCGCATCTCGGCCGCGGCCTTGTTGGTAAACGTGATGGCAAGAACCTGCCAAGGCTTAACACCCAGGTCGCCGAGCATATGTGCGATGCGGAAGGTCAAGACGCGGGTCTTGCCCGAGCCGGCGCCGGCGAGCACCAGCAACGGACCCTCGGTGGACAGGACCGCCTCGCGCTGGGCGGGATTAAGGCTGTCAATGTCGACGAGCGGCTTGGCGGGCTTGGGCGCCGGCGCGGGAGCGTCGTAGATGTCGAGCGGGACGAGCTCGGGCTCCGGCGCTGCAGGGGCGGTGTATGCATCGAGCGGCACGGGTTCCGGCGCGGGCGGCACGGGTACCGCGGCGTTCCTTTCCCAGGGCAGGGGCTGGGTCATGGGCGACTCCTCATCTGACGGACGGCGCGCCTGCGGGCAGCGCCATAGTTTGAGCCGTACCAGTATACCGAGCCGCGCGGACACCGACGCAAATCACACCACGACTCCGTGCGCCACCGTCAGACCCGCCCCAGCGGATTTGGCGCAATGGGGTCAGGTTGCTTTGCACCAATCTATTGACAATCACGGAACCGCCGATGTCATGGCCACGGTAGCGAGCGGCGGCCAGGGCGAACAAATTGGCATGAAAAGAGGGCGGCATAGACCTTTTGGTCATGCCACCCCCTTTGAATGACAAGTTGTCGCCCTGGCCGTCGCGCAGCGTCAACTAAGTTAGAGGCCGAGCATCGGCTCCAGGACAAAGAAGTACGCGAGAACCACGATGCCCAGGATGATGCGGTAGACGCCGAAGCACTT
>DXLP01000030.1:5720-8543 GCA_019414645.1 Collinsella sp. | reverse complement strand
ATAAACAGCACGCCGTACACAATGAGCGCCAGCGCCACGACGGGAGCATTATAGAAATGCTCCTCCATCCAGTCGTTAAGCGGCAGACCGATCGCCGCGGCGGGAATGCAGCCGAGCACAATCTTGCCCCATAGCACCCAGGTGTCGCGACGGCCCTCCTTGCCCTTGCTGGGAGAAAACGGGTTGAGGTCGTAGAAGAACAAAACGCAGACGGCCAAAATGGCGCCAAGCTGAATCACGACCAGGAACATATTCCAGAACGTCTCGCTCACGTTCATCTTGACGAACTCGTCCACCAAGATCATGTGACCGGTCGACGAAACAGGCAGCCATTCGGTGATGCCCTCGACCAGGCCCATGAAGGCAGATTTTAGAAGCTCAATGATATCCAAAGGGACCCCCTCGTTAGACACCCGCCGATATTGTTCTGCGGACGGTGCGGGCGATGTCCCATTATCAACCGTTGGCGGCGCGCCTGCGCCTACCCTTACCAAAAAACTCGCCCGTTCACAGAATTGCGAGCGGTCAAACCCAAATCCTTGGGTATAACTGCAACAAGATAAAGTGTCCGGCGGCCACGCATCCGCGCCCGCCCGACGCACGAGCCCCGCGCCCGTGCGATAGACCAAGGAGGAAACCATGAACGAGGGCTATACCAAGGTATTTGTTTCGCTCGACGGTACTGAGCAGCAGGATTTTGTGCTCGCACGCGCCATCAAGGTCGCCGCGAACAACGGCGCCAAGCTGATTATCGGCCACGTTATCGATTCCACGGCACTCGAGAGCGCCGGTTCCTATCCGGTCGATCTGGTCAACGGACTGGAGGAGGCATTTAAGAACTCCATCGCCAAGCAGCTCGAAGAGGCCAAGGCCAATCCCGATATTCCCGAGGTCGAGGTCATGATTCGCGCCGGCCGTATTCGCGAGACGCTCAAAGACGAGATGCTCGACGTGGTGAAGCCCGACTTGGTGCTCTGCGGCGCACGCGGCCTGTCCTCGATCAAGTATGCGCTCCTGGGTTCGATTTCGACGTTCCTGCTGCGCAATACGGACTGCGACATCTTGGTCGTGAAGTAGCAAACGTACGCCTAACGCATCGCGGAGCGCAAGCCCACGTGCCCAAGTCTTCCAAGAGCGGGACCACCATTACGGTGGCCCCGCTTTGCTTTAGGCTGAGAATTGCTCCAGAACCCTCATTCTCTCAACGGAATCCGTCTGAATTTTCAGAGCGACCCGACCCAAATCTCCGGTTGCAGAGGCAAGTTCTGCAAGCTGGGCAGACACCTCTTCAGCCACTTCCGCCGCGATGTTCTTGATCATCTTGAGTGGCAGATGCAAATCTTGAGACATGAATTCGAAATCTTCAGGAGTCACCCCATCGATCACCCGGTGATCCCCAATATCAATCCCAAGATTATGGTCGTATCCCATTATCGTCGTGCAAACAATATCGTATGCAGGGGCCAACCTCTTTTCCCGCCAACTCGGACTATAAAGAAACGAATGGTTCTTGAGATGCGAGTCGCAATTCCCCAACGCATAATCGACCATTACCTGACGAGCGAACATTTGAGTATCAGCAATTACGTTAGACGATTGCTCTCTTATCAATCGGCCGCAAAGAGCCATATAGCAGCTATCGGGACGTGTCTCGTATTTCATATACGAAGGCCAGCCAACCGCTTGGCAAAAATCCTCCTGATGCAGCCTCAGAGGCACATCGAATCCGCTCATCGACGGCGGCTCATTGCTCCAGATTCTGTCATAACGCTCGGAAAAGAACGCACCAGGAATCGTATCCGAAGCTTCTGAACGGGCAATTTCAAGCCCAGCAGCAGACGCTGCCGTCATGTAAATTAATTCGTTGAACGGCAAATCCGGATGTTTAGTTGAAGCAATCTTGACTATGTGAGTCGAGGGGGCAGAGCCGAGCGGCAGCATCCAATCCCCCGACCCGGCCTTTTTTGCATCTTTACCGCGCGGTAAAAACCAACCGGTTTTAGACTGAGCGCCCGCCAACGACAGCCTCGAATCCTGCATATCATTTGCAATCTCAAACACTTCCGCCTTAGAAAGTGCCTCAAAATCCTCGTCTTGCAGAGGACGATAGCCCGGATCGTAGCTCGATTTCTCATCGCCGAGAAACCTCAAGGCACCAACGCACTCATCGCCCAAACGCTCGAGCATCGATAAATAGTCTGACTGGAGGATTTGAAAACGCATCGACAGCTCATGCCGAACCGGGCCCTCGGGAAGCATGCCCGAAAAGAAGGCCGAAAACTCATTGCTGGCATATGGCTCATGTCGCAAGGGAAGAGAAGCTGAGAGTGCGGCAGCATCGTCGCGTTCAAGATATCCCTCATCATATGCAAACGTCTCGTTTACGGGGTCGGCCCTCTCAAATTCTCCGACCAGCTCAAACGTTCCCCGATACTCACGATAAACCTTTAATGCCATGAGCCGTCACCCCTCTCCCTCAGGATCAAATCGACCCCCAAGCTGTTAGCGATTTGAAGGGTTTGGCGAAGATTGGCACCCGCCTTTCCACGCTCAAGCTCGCTCACAAAGCGCAAACTGCACTGGTTGAAATCAGCCACATCGCGTTGGGTATAACCGAGCTTCTTCCGGCGCTCACGCAAATATGCACCGAGTTCAGCTGGGTCAAAAATCGTTCGCTCATTCCAGTCTTGCATGCTAATCCCCTATGATTATCCCAAACGGGATAATCATAGCACATCATGATGGAATTATCCCGTTTGGGATAATTGTCTTAACGTGAATGACGCTCCGGGACGTTACACCGCGACGACTACTCAAAGTATT
>DXLP01000030.1:2577-5620 GCA_019414645.1 Collinsella sp. | reverse complement strand
TCTTAACGTGAATGACGCTCCGGGACGTTACACCGCGACGACTACTCAAAGTATTTTGTCTTAACGTGAATGACGCTCCGGGACGTTACACCGCGACGACTACTCAAAGTATTGGAATTTGTTGGTCGAGAAGGCAAACGTGACGACGAAGCCTTCGCCGGGCTCGGATGCCGCGGTGACATCGATACCCATCTTGGAGCACAGACGCGCCACCAGGTAGAGGCCAATGCCCGTTGCGCGCTTGGTGGTGCGGCCGTTGTCGCCGGTAAAGCCCTTCTCGAACACGCGCGGCAGGTCGGCCGCGCTCACGCCGCAGCCGTTGTCCGCGACGGTGAGCTCGATGCGTTCGCTCGCCAGGCCCTCGTCCAGCAACGCGCCCGAAAACACGATCTTTGCGCCGTCCTCGCGCGCATATTTAATGCTGTTCTGAATGAGCTGGCCCAGAATAAACTCGAGCCACTTCTCGTCGGTAAAGACCTCAAAGTCGAGGTTCTCGCACACCGGGGCCACGTGCGCCGCGATGAGCTCGCGCGCGTTGGCCTTAATCGCGCCCGTCACCAAGGTCTTGAGATCCCAACGGCGAATCAGGTAGTCGCGCTCCACGACTTCCGAACGCGCGTAGTACAGCGCCTGGTCGATATAGCGCTCCACGCGAGCCAACTCACGGCCCAGGTCATCCACACGAGACAGGTCGTCTTCGCTGCCATCCAGGTTTTCCAAAATTAGATGAGCCGCCGCCAGGGGCAGTTTGGCCTCGTGGACCCAGCTCTCGATATAGTCGCGATAGTCATCGGTCTGACGCCGGCCTTCGGCAACCTCGTCGCAAGCGGCTTTGCCCACCCGGCGCAAGACCTCGTACTCGAGCTCGCCCTCGGCATAGGTCGGGCATTGCACCATCTCCTGCACCCATGCGGGGCTCTCGAGCTCCTCGGCCGCGCGCTCCAGCTGACGCAGAAAACGGCGGCGACGCGCGTACTCGACCACGATGCCGAGCATACCAAAGATAAAGGACACGCCGACCGCCACGACCACAATAGAAACGGGTGCACCGGCGACCGTCAGCACAAAGCAGCTCAGCAGCACGCCGCACGTCCACACGGCGACGGGAAGCAGCGCATCTTTAAAGAATTTGCCAAACGACATAGCCGGCCCCTAGACCGAATAGCCTTGGCCGCGATGCGTCGTCAAATACCCCTTGATGCCGATTTTTTCGAGCGTGGTGCGCAGGCGGTTGATGTTGACGGTGAGCGTATTGTCGTCCACGAAGGCGTCGGAGTCCCACAGGTCCTGCATGATGGCCGAGCGCGAAACAATCTTGCCCGCGCGACTCAGAAGCAGTGAGAGGATACGCAGTTCGTTTTTGGTGAGCTCGGTGCTAGTGCCGGTTTGCGTGTTGGTGACCATTGAGCGGGCGAGGTCGAGCTCCAGCCCCTTGTGGACAAGTGTACTGCGCTCGCCTGCCGCCGCGGTGCGACGCAGCAGTGCGTTGATGCGCGCCACAAGCACGCGCGCGCTGTAGGGCTTGGGAACAAAGTCGTCCGCGCCGAGCGTCATGGCCATGACCTCGTCGATCTCGGTCGTGCGCGACGTGAGAACGATGATGGGGACCTCGGA
Source organism: Collinsella sp. (assembly GCA_019414645.1). Taxonomy (GTDB): domain Bacteria; phylum Actinomycetota; class Coriobacteriia; order Coriobacteriales; family Coriobacteriaceae; genus Collinsella. The sequence goes on along the minus strand of DXLP01000030.1, from coordinate 4,006 downwards.
TTCGCGACGGACCTCATGGCAGATGTGCTGGCCGTCTTTGACGGGAAGCGTGAGGTCGAGCAGCACCAGGTCGGGTGCGGCGGCGAGAATATCGCGCGAGACATGCTCAAACGATTCGCAGGCCTCGATTTCAAACCCAGCGCGGGCAAGGATGTCGACAAGCTCACGACGGATGGGCTCGTCGTCCTCAACGATATAGATCAGCGCCATGGATTCCGCTCCCCTCTTGGTTGTCTTGCCACCATTATGGCCGCGAAACTGCAGGTGTGCACCGCGCGCGGTGCCAAGGTGACAGAACTGTTCGCGAACGAAAGCGTTTAGCTTGCCCTTCGCTCGCAGCGGTGGCGGGGACCAAAATGATTCTTTAATCCCCGTCCCAGAAAAATCATTTAGCGGCGGGCACGGAGCTTTTCGTAGCCTTCGGCGAAGAAGGCGACCGTGGCGGCGTCGGCCTCGGCGGCATCTGTCTCGGTCGCGGGGACCACGCCGTGCTCGTCGCTCACTAGGAACAGCGCGCCCTTAAGCTGCGCGGGAATGTCTACGCGCGTGACCGGGATGCCCTTGGTCTGGGCCAGCTGCTCGATGAGCGTCGCCGTGCCGCACAGGCACTCGTCCGCCGGCGCCACAAAGGCAAGCTCGCCGTTGTTGACGGCGGCGAGCAGCTCGGGCGCCACGCCGGTTTCGTCGGCCTCGGAGCGGGCCTCTGCGGAGCGGGCGCGCAGCGCCTTGGCCGACGTATCGGCGAGCGGCTCGTACTCCCCCACCGTCATGGCGGCGTTGCCGTTGACGTCGATCACCAGCATGAGCACGCCGTCATGTGCGGTGTAATCGCCCTCGGCAAGCGACCACTCAACGTGCTGTTTGGCCCAGCTGAGCATGTTATGGGTAAGCGGCTCGCCCTGCACCAGGCGCTCGGACAGTGCGCGGATGTGGCGGTTGAGCATGGGCACCTTTTTGTTGGACATGCGCCAACGGCAGACAAGCGCGGGCTTGTCGAGCGTGAACTTCTCGACCGCCTCCTGATTGGCGCAAAAGTCCTCGTACGCACGCTGATCCTCGGCATTGCCAAACAGCTCGGCATCATCAATCTGGGGCATGGTCATACCTTTCGTGTTAGTCATTCCGTCCTCTTATACCAAAAAGACGGCCCTCCAAACGGAGCGACCGTCTTTTGCAGAGATTATTTTGTCCCGAGGCGAAACTTAGTGCCTAAAGTGGCGAGCGCCTGTAAAGACCATAGCAATATTGTGCTCGTTGCAGGCCTGGATGCTCTCGTCGTCGCGCTTGGAGCCGCCGGGCTGGATGATGCAGGTCACACCATGCTCGGCAAGCACGTCGACGTTGTCGCGGAACGGGAAGAACGCGTCGCTTGCGCAGGCAAAGCCGCCCTTCTCCACGCCCTCGCGCTCGCAGAAGTCCTCGGCGCGCT
>DXLP01000030.1:0-2477 GCA_019414645.1 Collinsella sp. | reverse complement strand
CAGGCAAAGCCGCCCTTCTCCACGCCCTCGCGCTCGCAGAAGTCCTCGGCGCGCTCGCAGGCAAGCAGCGCAGAGTCAACGCGGTTAGGCTGACCCGGGCCCATGCCAATGCCGGCCTTGCCCTTGGAGACCAGGATGGCGTTGGACTTGACGCCCTTGCAGACCTTCCAGGCAAACTCGAGCTCGGCCATCTCGGCGTCAGTGGGCTTGCGGTCGGTGGGAAACGTGAAGGTCGCGGGATCCTCGGTCACGTGGTCGACTTCCTGCACCAGCATGCCGCCGTCGACGGAGCGCAGCTCCACCTGGGCGCCGTGGTCCACGCCGCCGGTAGCCAGCACGCGCAGGTTGGGGCGCTTGGCCATGCGCTCGAGCGCCTCGGCAGTGTAGCTCGGGGCGATGATAACCTCGACGAACTGCTTGTTCTGATCGGCAAAGTGCTCAACCAGCTCATAGGGAACCTCACGGTTGCAGGCGATGATGCCGCCGAAGGCGCTCTTGGGATCGCAGGCGAAGGCGCGGTCGTAGGCAGCCGTAATGTCCTCGGCCACGGCGGAGCCACAGGGGTTCTGATGCTTGAGGATCACGCAGGCCGGCTCGTCGAACTCGCGGACCAGGTTCCAAGCGGCGTCGGCATCCAGATAGTTGTTGTAGCTGAGCGGCTTGCCCTGGATCTGCTCGGAGCCCACGAGCGGGAACTGCGAGCTCGCGGTATTCTCGCAGCCCTCGGCAAAGCGATAGACCGTGGCCTTCTGCTGCGGGTTCTCGCCATAGCGCAGGTCGTCGACCTTCTCCAGCGAGATCTCGAGCTTGGCAGAGGTGTCCGCCACATCGCTTGCCTGGGCGGCAAGCCAACGGGAGATAGCCGTGTCGTAGGCGGCGGTGGTCTGGTAGACCTTCACCTGCAGGCGGCGACGGGTGGAAAGCGTGGTGCAGCCACCGGTCTCGCGCATCTCGGCCAGGACGGCATCATAGTCGGCCGGGTCGGAGATGACGGTAACGCTCGCGGCGTTCTTGGCGGCAGAGCGCAGCATGGAGGGGCCACCGATGTCGATGTGCTCGATGGCGTCCGCGAAGGTGACCTCGGGGTTGGCGACGGTCTTCTCGAACTCGTACAGGTTGACGACGACCAGGTCGATCAGCTTAATGCCGTGCTGAGCAGCCTCCTGCATGTGCTGCTCGGAATCGCGGCGGGCCAGCAGCGCGCCGTGAACCTTGGGGTGCAGGGTCTTAACGCGGCCGTCCATCATCTCGGAATAGCCCGTGAACTCCTCGATGGGGGTTACGGGAACGCCCGCGTCCTCAATGGCACGAGCCGTGCCGCCCGTAGAGATGATCTCGACGCCAAAGTCATCGACCAGCGTCCGTGCGAAATCGACGACGCCCGTCTTATCGGTAACCGAGATCAACGCGCGTGCGATCTTCACATCAGATCCCATGCAGTCCTCCTGTCTGGTACGCCGCCGTGCTCTGTGAGTCGGTGATACGTCGATCTGCAGCGCTCGCGCAGCGGCATTGAAAATACTGATTCAATGTAGCGCATCGAGCGCATCGATGCACCCCGCAACGGGCGCATGTGCAGAAAAAGTTTGTGAGCGGAGGGGATGGGCACGGCACTGGGCACGGTGAGTTCATGGAACACAGGGGCACCATAATTAGATGCCAATGGCGTGGTAGAACTGTGCTCGATATGCATCCGCAATAGAAAGAGGCACCATGGTCTCGCGGGTTCTCTACCGACCGTTTGATACCGAAGATTTCGACGCCATCGCGCTGATCCTGCAGCAGCTTTGGCACAACAACTCGGATAACGATGAGTACAACCGCCTCGAAGCCGCGTGCGACCTTGCCTACTGCCTTTCTTCCTCGACGTTTTCACAGGTTGCCGTAATCGACGGTCAGGCGCGCGGCATTGCGCTTGCACGCGCAGGACAGAGCTCCGGCGTCACTATCAACGAACATTGGATGGATACCGAACGCGCGTTGCTGTCGCAGATGCGCGAGCTGGAGCCCGAAGCTTGCGCCGAGTACCTCTCGTTTGTGCGCGCCACCATCCGAACCAACAACCGCCTGCTCGAGAAAAGCCCACTGCCGCATGACAACGAGGTCACGCTGCTCGCCGTGGATCGCGATGTCCACGGCCTGGGCGTTGGCACGGTGCTGCTCGACGCCGCTATCTCGCATCTGTCCTCGTGCGGGGCGACCAGCGCACACCTGTACACCGACTCCAACTGCTCGTGGAAGTTCTACGAGCTGCACGGCTTTAAGCGCACTGCCACGCACCGCGCCAACCGCGAGGAACGCCGCCACGCCATGCCGCGCGAAAGCTTCCTCTACGAACTGGACCTAACAGTCTAAAACCCGGCAGTTAGGGACGTTCCTCTTGTGCCGGCACCCCGGGACACTCCTTGGCAGCAGCCGCACCTAGTCGTTGGGTGTTCCTATAGTTTTGTCAACCGTCGGGGCTACTCCCGGTAGGG
>DXLP01000003.1 GCA_019414645.1 Collinsella sp. | reverse complement strand
GACGTGGTCGCGGCGACCTACACCATCACCGACGAGCGCAAGAAGAGCTGGGATTTCTCGACGCCGTACCGCACCGACTACGTGGGGCTCATGGTCAAGAAGCGTTCGGGCTTTACCTCGATTGAGGATCTGGACGGCAAGGTCATCGGCGTGAGCCAGGGTGCTACCACGCAGGGCCTGATCGAGCAGATGATCAAGGACAACGGCTTTAGCTGCAAGCCAGAGTTTAGGGCCTTTAGCGGCTATCCCATCATCAAGAGCTCGCTCGACGCCGGCAATATCGACGTCTTTGCCATGGACCGCTCCACGCTGGCCGGTTACATGAACGAGACCGTTGAGCTGCTGCAGCCCGAGGTCAAGTTTGGCGAGCAGGGCTACGGCGTGGCGACCAAGAAGGGCTGTGACCTTTCGGCCGTGGTCGATCAGGTGATTTGCGATCGCCTGGCCGACGGCTGGCTCGACCAAGAGGTCAAGACCTGGGGTCTTGTATAGGCGCATCGTCCAAGGAAGGAATCAAATGCTCGAAGGATTATTTGACGCCGACCGTTGGTCGACGACATTTCAAAATATGGGGCCCTTCTGGGAGGGCTTTGGCGTGACGCTGCAAGTGGTCGTTGCCGGCCTGCTGTTGTCGCTGGTGCTGGGCACGCTGCTGGGCGTGTTCTCTACCACTCGCTCGCGCGTGCTGCGCGCCATAAGCCGCGTGTACGTGGAGTTTTACCAGAACACCCCGTTGCCCGTGCAGGTGCTCTTTATGTACATGGCCGGTCCGCAGTTTTTGCAGGCCATAACCGGTGCCGACCAGCCGGTGCGCATCGCGCCGTTCGTGCTGGGCTTCTTGGGCGTGGGTCTGTATCACGCGGCCTACATTTCGGAGGTCATCCGCACTGGTATCGAGGCGGTTCCGCGCGGTCAGATGGAGGCGGCCCAGAGCCAGGGCTTCACCCGTGCGCAGGCGTACTGGTACATCGTACTGCCCCAGACATTCAAGATCATTCTGCCGCCGCTGTGCAACCAGGCGCTCAACCTGGTCAAGAATACGTCGGTGCTGGCGCTTGTGGCCGGCGGCGACCTTATGTACCGTTCCGACAACTTTGTGAGTCTGTACGGTTACCTGCAGGGATACATCGTCTGCTGCCTTATGTACTTCATCATCTGCTTTCCGCTCGCCATACTGGTGCAGTGGCTCGAGCGCCGCTCCAAGGAGCGTCCGCGCGGTGTGAGCCTGGCCGAGCTGGGGCTCGACAACGTAGAGGAGGCCTAGCGCATGGAAATCTTCAACGCGACCAACCTGCTCTACATTTGGGGCGGCTTTGTTAAGACGATCGAGATCTCGGCGCTGTCGATCTTTTTCTCGCTCATCTTTGGCACGGTGCTGGCGCTCGTTAAAAGTTATGCGCCCCGTCCATTCCGTATTTTGGTGAGCGCCTATATCGAGCTGTTCCGTTGCACGCCAAACCTGCTGTGGATCCTGTTTATCTACTTTACGGTGCAGGGTTTGGACATTGTGATTTCGACCATCGCCTTTACGCTGTTTACCAGCGCTGTTATGGCCGAGATTGTGCGTGGCGGTCTCAACTCGATTCCGCGCGGCCAGTTTGAGGCAGCGCAGAGCCAGGGCTTTGGCTTCTTTGCCACCATGCGCTACATCATTCTGCCGCAGACGTTTAAGACGATCATTCCGGCGCTGTTTAGCCAGTGCACGACTGTCATCAAGGACAGCTCGTATCTTTCGGGTATTAACGTGGCCGAGCTCATGTACACGGCCAACGTTGTGATGGCCCACGCGATCGATCTGTCGCAGGTGCTTATGCTCTACGGCCTGGTGTTTGCGATGTACTTTGTGCTCAACTTTGGTATCTCGCTGCTGGTGAGGGCATATCAACGTCGCATCGTGGCAGCGTAGAATGTGGCAAAGGGACAGCCCCTTTGTCACATAGAGAAAGGAATCGCGATGAGCGATCTGGAGAACAAGAAGAATCCTGTGGTCATTACCATCGCGCGCGACTTTGGCGCCGAGGGCCACGAGATTGGCCGCATGCTTGCCGACGAGTTGGGGATTCCGCTGTACGATAACGAGCTGCTGGTGCGCGCATCGCTGCGCGCGGGCGAGTCGCTCGATAAGATGGCCGCCTATGACGAGCGTCTGGCCGTGGAGAACATGGCGTTTCTGCCCGACCGCTACGATGCGCGTTCGTACTCGGATAAGTTGTTCCAAAAGATGAGCCAGGTGATTTTGGATCTGGGTGAGACCGAGAGCTGCATTATCGAAGGCCGTCTGTCCGATTACCTGCTGCGTAACAACCCCAACCACATTGCCGTGTTGGTGACCGCACCCTTTGAGGACCGCGTCGAGATCGTGCGTAAGAAGCGTGGCCTCAACAAAAAGAAGGGCGCTAAGCTGGTCAAGCAGCAGCAGAAGGCGCGCGAGGCGTTCTATAAGCGCTACAGCACCGGCAAGTGGAAGATGACGAGCGGTAAAGACATCGTCGTCAACCGCGCCAAGCTGGGCCGCGAGGGCTGCAAGGACGTCATCGCCGCTGCCTACCGCTACAAAGTGGCGCAGCTCGAAGGCTAGCCGATCAAAACCACCACAAAGGTGCCTGTCCCCATCGTGGTGGTTGGGTGGTCGGCATAGAAAAAGTCCCCGCCGGGCGTGTGCTCGACGGGGACTTTGCCGTTTGGTGGTTAGCGCTGTAGGTGATTACTCGCCCAGCAGGCTCTTGGTGATGGAGGCAGCGGCCTTCTTGCCGGCGCCCATCGCCAGAATGACCGTAGCGGCACCGGTGACGATGTCGCCGCCGGCCCAGATGCGGGGATCGGTGGTCTGGCCGGTCTCCTCGTCGGCGACGATGTAGCCCCACTTGTTGAGCTCCATCTTGCCGCCGATCTTCTTTGCGAAGGGGTTGGCGTTGGTGCCGATAGCCGAGATTGCGACGTCGCAGGGAATCTCCTCGATGGCGCCCTCGATGGGCACCGGGCGACGACGGCCGGACTCGTCGGGCTCTCCGAGCTCCATCTTCTGGACCTTGACGGCGCACACGGAGCCGTCCTCGCCAGCGACAAACTCGAGCGGGGAGACGAGCGGCAGAACCTCGACGCCCTCGGCCTTAGCGTGGTGCAGCTCGGCGCGACGGCAGGGCATCTCGTCCTCGGTACGACGGTAGGCGATGATGGCGTGCTCGGCGCCCAGACGCTTGGCGGTACGGACGGCGTCCATAGCCACGTTGCCGCCACCAAAGACGACGACGTTCTTGCCGTGCTTGGTGGGGGTGTCGTACTCGGGGAACTTGTTGGCCTTCATCAGGTTCACGCGGGTGAGGTACTCGTTCGCGAAGAAGACGTTGGGCAGGTTCTCGCCGGGGACGTTGAGGAACTTGGGCAGGCCAGCGCCGGTCGCCACGTAGATGGCGTCGAAGCCCTGCTCGAACAGCTCCTCGGCCGTGGCCATGTTGCCCACGACGGAGTTGTACTCAAACTTGACGCCCATGTCCTCCAGGCCGTCAATCTCGCGCTTGACGACTGCCTTGGGCAGACGGAACTCGGGGATGCCGTAGACCAGCACGCCGCCGCCGGTGAAGAAGGCCTCAAAGACGGTGACGTCAAAGCCGTTGCGGGCGAGCTCGCCGGCGCAGGTGATGCCGGACGGGCCGGAGCCAACGACGGCGACCTTCTTGCCGTTCTTGGGGGCCATCTTGGGCGTGGAGGCGAGCTCGGGGCGGTCACCCAGGAAGCGCTCGAGCTGGCCGATGGCCACGGGCTCGGACTTCTTACCACGGATGCACTTGCCCTCGCACTGGTTCTCCTGCGGGCAGACGCGGCCGCAGATGGCGGGAAGCATGGAGTCCTCGCGGATGGTATCGAGAGCGCCGCCGAAGTCCTTCGCGCGGATCTGCTCGATAAAGCGGGGAATGTTGATGTTGACAGGGCAGCCCTCAACACAGAACGGCTTCTTGCAGTTGAGGCAGCGCTCAGCCTCGGCCAGCGCCATCTCCTCGGTGAAGCCCTTGTCGACGGGGCGGAAGTCGCAGGCGCGCTCGGCAGCCGGCTCCTCGTTATCGGGGGTGCGGGGCGACTTCATATCGGCAACGAAACGACCGTTAACTAGTGGCATGCGCAGCTCTTTTCCTCATAGGCCTTGAGGGACTCGCCCTCTTCGGAACGGTAAGCGGCCTGGCGGGCACGAAGGTCATCCCAGTCGACCAGGGTGGCATCGAAGTCGGGGCCGTCGACGCAAGCGAACTTGGTCACGCCGCCCACCTCGACGCGGCAGCAGCCGCACATACCGGTGCCGTCAACCATGATGGGGTTGAGGGACGCGGTGATGGGGGTGTCGTATTTCTGGGCGGTGAGGGTCGAGAACTTCATCATCGGAACGGGGCCGACGCAGAAGACCTGGCTCACGGCCTTGTCCTGCAGCAGGCGCTCCAGCGGAGCGGTGACAACGCCCTGCTCGCCGTAGGAGCCGTCGTCAGTGGTGATGTGGATGTGGTCCTCGTCGAGGAGCTCGCGGAACTGGTCCTCCATAAGCAGGAGGTCCTTGGTGCGGGCGCCCATGATGGCGTGCACCTCGTGGCCGGTCTCGACCAGGTGCTTGGCGACCGGGAAGGCAATTGCCAGGCCGACGCCGCCGCCAATGACGGCGCAGGGGCCCTCGGCCATCTCGGTGGGAACGCCCAGCGGGCCCACGACGTCGCGCAGCGACTCGCCGGCCTCGTAGGTGGAAAGCATCTCGGTGGTCTTGCCGATCACCATGAAGATGAACTCGACCCAGCCCTCGTCACCGTTCCAGCCGGCCAGGGTAAACGGGACACGCTCGCCCGTCTCGTTGGCGCGAACCATGAGGAACTGTCCAGCGTGCGCATGCTTGGCGATTGCAGGCGCCTCGATGCGGAACTTGAACACCTTCTCCGAGAACTGCGTCTTCTCCAGGATCTTATACATAGAACCCCTCTCTTGTTAGGGCCGCCGAACCGTGCCTCCACGGAAATGGACGGTAGCCCGAATAAAACCGTACGCGCACAGGCGTTGTGCAGACATACGGTGCAAATTATACCCTCATGGCAATGTCGCTTACGTGTTTCTTTGGCAGGTGGGAAAAGGGTTTATCCACTTCGGCCTACCAAAAAGGGACAGGTTTATTTTGGTCGGTTTTATCAGGCAAAACGGCAAAGGGGGCCGGCCTCGGGTTGTGATGAGGCCGGCCCCATTTGGGGTGCTATGCATGTATGTCGGCGCGCGGTTGATTGCGATGCCGCAACTGGGGCGTTTCCGCAGGTAAAGCCTGCCAAAATAAACCTGTTCCTAAATGATAGGTTTTAGTGCTTGCCGTTGGCGGAGGCGGCGCCGTTGACATGGTCGCGGGCATAGACCACGCCGCGCACGATCGCCAGGCCGGCGGCGTCGGCCGCGCGGGCGCAGGTGTCCTGGAAATCCTCGGCCTCGCGGGCGCGCAGCTGCTTAAGAACGTAGTCGGCGACGGCCATCTTGCCGGGAGGGTTGCCGATGCCGGTGCGGATGCGGTTGAAGTCGCGGCTGCCCATCTTGTCGATGATGGAACGCAGGCCGTTGTGACCGGCATGGCCGCCGCCCACCTTAACACGCACGTCGCCGGCGGGAATGTCGAGCTCGTCGTGGATTACGAGCAGCTCCTCGGCCTTGATTTTGTACTCGCGGCAAAGCTTGGAGATGGGGCCGCCTGAGGTGTTCATGTACGACTGCGGCTTGACCAGCACAATCTGGCGCTTGCCACCCTCTTCCTCGGGATCGTTGATGTTGATGAGCGCGACCTCGGCGCCTGCCTGGTTTTTCCAGTACGTGACACCGGCCTGACGGGCCAACTCGTCGATCGCTTTGAAGCCAGCGTTGTGGCGGGTCTCGGCATACTCATCACCAGGGTTGCCAAGTCCGGCAACCATGCGAATCTTAAGCGGCTGTGCAGCTGCCATATGCTTCCTTTCGTTGTACAAAAGTTTAATCAACGACAAAGGCTACCACGCCCGCCGAAGGCGAGGAAAGGTTGCAGCAAAGTCATTTCAGAAAACAGCTGCCCCGAGACGGCAGGAAGCCCCGGACACGCCGGGAGGGGTTATCAAAGCGAACATCCCGCAGCCGCAAAGCGGCGAGGACGTTCGCGTGATAACCCCGCAGGCGCGTCCGGGGCTTCCGGAGGGATGCGAGGGTCGAGCGACTACAGCGCGAAGTCGCCGCCGACGAGCGTAGAGACGGGCTCCTCGTGGTAAACGGCGGAGATGGCCTGAGCGAACTCCTCGGCGACCGAGATGGTCTTGATCTTGCCGCCGACCTCGACGGGAATGGCGTCGGTGACGACGCACTCGACGATCGGGGCGTCGTTCAGACGTTCGATAGCCGGACCGGAGAAGATGCCGTGGGTGGCGCACACGTAGATGTCGCCAGCGCCCATAGCCTTGAGCTCCTTGACGTTGGCGCACAGGGTGCCAGCGGTGTCGATCATGTCGTCATTGATGACGCAGGTCTTGCCCTTGATGTCACCGATGATGCCCATGACCTCGGCGGCGTTGTGGCGCGGACGGCCCTTGTGGGCGATGGCCAGGTCGCAGCCGAGCATGTCGGACAGCTTCTTGGCGGCCTTGGCACGACCCACGTCGGGGGAGACGACAACCAGGTTGTCGGTGTCGAAGTGCATGTCGTTGTAGTACTGGCCAAACAGCGGCAGCGCGGACAGGTGGTTAACCGGGATATCAAAGAAGCCCTGGATCTGACCCTGGTGCAGGTCGAGGGTGATGATGCGGTTGACGCCGGCGCGCTCGAGCAGGTTGGCGACGAGGCGGGCGGTGATGGGCTCGCGCGGGCCGGCCTTGCGGTCCTGGCGGGCATAGCCGTAGTGGGTGATGACGGCGGTGATGGAGCGGGCGGATGCGCGCTTGGCAGCGTCGGTGGCGATGAGCAGCTCCATGAGCATGTCGTTGACGTTGCCGCCGGCCACGGACTGAATCAGGAAGACGTCGGCGCCGCGGACGGTCTCGTCGTAGCGGGCGTAAATCTCACCGTTGGCGAACTGCTTTAGCGTAAGGCCCGAAAGCTCGACCCCAAGGAACTCAGCGATCTTCTGAGCGAGGGGACGGTTGGAGGAACCGGAATACACGCGGATGGACTTGCGCATATTCTCCGACTTCTCGGGATCATTAATCGGCATTACCCTTCTCCTTTATATCGAATGCCATATAGATGCCTTGTTGCATTGTAACCGCGCGGCGGGGTTTATCGAGTCTTGATAACGTCTTTACCGTCAACGGACACGAACCGACCACTCATCCGGCCGCGCAGGTCAGCATAGAAAAAGGAGCCGTCCCCACGGAAGCGGCTCCTTAGATGCTTGGTAAAACGTTATACCTCGTCGTCCTCGTGCAGGCGGCGGCGATAATCGGCGGCCCAGCCCTCAATATTTACCTGACGGGCGCGGCCCAGACCGAGTGCGTCTGCCGGGACCGGCTCAGTGATGACGGAGCCGGCGGCCACGAGCGCGCCGTCGCCAATCTGGGCGGGCGCGACCATCATGGTATCGGAACCGATGAAGGCATCCTTGCCGATGACGGTTTTGTGCTTGTGTACGCCGTCGTAGTTGCAGGTGATGGAGCCGGCGCCCACGTTGACGCCGGAGCCCATGGTCGTGTCGCCGATGTAGGACAGGTGCGGCACCTTGGAGCCCTCGCCGATCGTGGACTTCTTGATCTCCACGTGCGTGCCGGCCTTGGAGCCGTCGAGCATGTGGGTACCCGGGCGCAGGTAGGCGCGCGGGCCGCAGTCGACGCCGTTCTCGATGACGGCCTCGATGGCGATGGTCTCATCGATGATGCAGCCGCTGCCGACGGTGGTGTCGGTGAGACGGCTGTTGGGGCCGAGCTGGCACTCCTCGCCCACGGTGACGTGGCCGATCAGGTGCGTCTGCGGCCACACGACGGTGTCGCGGCCGATGGTGGCGTCGGGGCCGATCCAGGCCTGCGTGGGGTCGATGAAGGTAACGCCCTCGGCCATCCAGTGCTCGTTGATGCGGTCGCGCGCGATGGCGGTGAGCTGCGCGAGCTGGATGCGGCTGTTGACGCCCAGGCCGTCGCGGTAGTCATCGCAGTGGAAGATGGAGACTGCCTGGCCGTGGCGTTTAAGGATCTCGAGCATGTCGGGCAGATAGTACTCGGACTGCGCGTTGTCGTTGCCGATCTCGTCAATGTGCGCGGCGAGCTGCGCGCCGTCGAAGGCGTAGCAGCCGGCGTTGCACTCGAGCAGCGTGGCGGCCTGCTCGGGTGTGCAGTCCTTCTGCTCGATGATGCGTTCGATCTGGCCGTCGGCACCCAGCTTGATGCGGCCGTAGCCGAAGGGGTCGGGCGGGGTCATGGTCATGACGGTGCAGGCGAGCTCGCCGGTGGCGACGGTCTGCGCGAACTTGGCGACGGTGTCGGCGGTGATGAGCGGCAGGTCGCCGTTGAGCACGACGACGGGGCCTTGCGTGATGCCGCAGGCCTCGAGCGCGACCTTCACGGCGTGACCGGTGCCCAGGCGCTCGGTCTGCTCAACGCACTCGACTTTGGTGGCGCTGTTGGCGTAGGCGCCGTCGATCAGGGCGCGCATCTCGTCGGCGTGGCTGCCGATGACGACCACGACGCGGCTGCAGCCGGCCTTGATGGTGGCGTCGACGATCCACTGGACCATGGGCTTGCCCAGGATCTTGTGCGAAACCTTACAGTGGTTCGACTTCATGCGGGTGCCCTCGCCGGCAGCGAGGATAATTGCGGTTGCGTCCATGTGATCTCCTGTTACGTTATAGAGACGTGCGTTTGGAAACGATACACGGCGCAATATGATACCGCAGGCATATGTTGAGCGCGTAGCGATTGGTTTGCGGCGGTTGAGGCTTGCGCCGCCGGCGTGGCGTTTGCACTGCTTGCGTGCGGCGTTGGCGGTGCTGCGGAGCTGTCGTTTGAGCGAGGAGACGGGGGTGCCCGTGGACAACATGCGTGAGGAGTTTGGCGGCGAGCCCGTCGCGGCATTCTCGATGTCGCATCCGGCTGTGCCGGCACTCTATATAGTGCTGACGCTGGGACTCACCATGTCCTCGATGCAGCCGGTGCTGATTGCGCTGTCACTTGCGGGCGGGCTGGCGTATGGATTTGCGACGCGTGGGGCTGCCCACACGCTGGGCGCACTTCGCTGGCAGCTGCCGGTGATTTTGATTATCGCGCTGGTCAATCCGCTGTTTAGCGCCTCGGGCTCGACGGAACTGTTCCGTATTGGCATGCGCGCGGTGTATCTGGAGAGCATGGTATACGGCCTGTGCATGGGCGGGCTGTTTGTGGCGAGCGTGCTGTGGTTTGAGGCGGCGGCGTCGATGCTCGAATACGACAAGGTGCTTGCGCTTTTGGGCAACGCCGCGCCGGTGATCGCGCTCATGATTTCGATGTGCATGCGGCTTATCCCGCAGTTTTTGCGTCGCGGTCGTACGGTACTGGCGGTGCAGGATGCGATTGATGTGCCGGGCCGCGCGCCGGCCGACCCCGTGCGCTCGCGCTTGCGGGCATCGAGTGTGTTGATGGGCTGGGGCATGGAAGATTCGCTGGAGCGCGCGGACGCCATGCGCTCCCGTGGGTGGGGCGCCGCGACGCGTCGAACGACGTATGCGCGGTATCGGCTGGGGCGCAGCGACGTTGCCGCGCTGGCTGGGCTTGCGCTGTTTGGCGTGGTCACGGTGACAGTGGCGTGGACCGCGACGACGCAGTATTCGTTTTATCCGCAGCTCTCGGTGCCGGCGCCGTGGCCGGGCTATGTCGTGTACGCTGCCTGGATGGTGCTGCCTTGCGTGTTGCACGCGATTGATGAGAAGAGGTTTGGCTGATGGCTCGGTTGGATAGGGGCCCGGCGGCGGGTGTGGCATATGGCTCGGCCGCGCCGGCGATTGAGGTGCGAGGCCTTAGTTTTGCCTACCCCGATGCTGATGCTGCGGTGCTCGAGGGGCTCGACTGGTCTGTTCCCCAAGGTGCATTTGCGTTGCTTGTTGGCGGTACCGGATCGGGTAAGTCGACGCTGCTGTCGCTGCTCAAGCCCGAGATCGCGCCGGCGGGCGAGCGCACTGGCGAACTGCGCGTGCTGGGCGAGAACGTTGCCGACATGGACGTGCGGGCATCGGCGGAGCGCGTGGGCTATGTGTTCCAGGATCCCGAGAACCAGATTGTGTGCGAGACCGTGTGGCATGAGATGGCGTTTGGCCTAGAGAATCTGGGCGTGTCGCGCGACGAGATGCGCCGCCGTGTTGCCGAGACCAGCTATTTCTTTGGTCTGGAGGACTGGCTTCATCGCGATACCGACACGCTTTCGGGTGGCCGCAAGCAGCTGCTGTCGCTTACCGCCGTCCTGGCGCTGCGTCCGCGTGTGCTGCTACTCGACGAGCCCACGTCTCAGCTCGATCCCGTTGCCGAGAAGAATTTTCTGCACGCGCTGTTTCGCGTGAACCGTGAGCTGGGCTGCACGGTTGTTGTGGCTACGCATCAACCGCGGCCGATGCTCGAGTATGCGACGCGTGCGTACCGGATTGAGGGCGGTCGCGTGCGCGAGGTGGCGGATATGGCTTCTTTGGGACGCCGAGAATCGCTGTTTTCCGATGAGATGTTGGGGTGGGGTGCCATCCGATGTGCAAAAAACGGAGTATTCAGCAGGCGTGAGGACAATTTGGGCTCTCTGGAGCCGCCCGGGGACGTATCGAGCGCGAAAAAAAGTTCAGAATTGGACAAATCGTCCGAATTTGTGGCGCAAACGTCGCTCGAGAACGGCTCGGAAGCCTTCCCGCGCACGGATGGAAGCAGAATACTCCAAAAAATGCACGGCGGGTCGGCTACCACCCTGTCGGAAGGCTGGTTTCGCTACGATCGCGCGGGCGGTTGGGTGCTGCGCGGGCTCGACGTTGCGTTTTCGGCCAGTGCGGTGCATGCGATCGTGGGCGGCAACGGATGCGGTAAGTCGACGATGCTCTCGGTGCTGGCGAAGACCGCCAAGCTGCAGCGCGGCCGCATGGTGCGCGGAGCGGCCTCGGCGGCGCTGCTGCCTCAGAATCCCAAAGCATTGCTGGTTGCCGAGACGGTGCGCGACGAGCTGATGGAATGGGCCTCGACCTGCGGATATGACGAGAACTTGGCGCGGGAGCGTGCGGCGCAACTGGGATTGGACGGCCTGGAGACGCGCCACCCTTACGACCTCTCGGGCGGACAGCGCCAGCTGCTTGCGCTGGCAAAGCTGCTGCTGATCGGCCCCGAGCTGCTGCTGCTTGACGAGCCCACGAAGGGCCTTGACCTGGAGAGCCGCCGCATCATCGCCCGCGCCCTGCGTGACCATGCGAAGGCTGGCGGCACCGTCATCATGGCTACGCACGATTTGGACTTTGCCGAGCAGGTAGCCGACGACGTCGCCATGATGTTTGACGGCGAGATTGCCTGCATGGAGCCCCCGGCCGACTTCTTTGCCGACAACGTGTTCTATAGGGCGTGATGGGATGACGGACTGTCGTTTCTCGCGTTTACTCACAAAACTGGAGATCCCGCTGTTGTTGGCGGTGCCGGCGGTGATGGCAGCGGCGTTGCTGGCGGGCGTTGAGCAGGCGGCGCTTGCCATGCTTGTCGTGGTGGCGCTGGTGCTTGCACTGTTCTTTGCGGGTTACGAGGCATCTCGTCCGGGTTTGCGCCAGATTATGCCCACGCTGGTGCTGGCGGCGCTGGCGGCGGCGGGGCGTATCCTGTTTGGGCCCATTCCCGACTTTAAACCGGTGAGCGCCATCGCCATTATCGCGGGGGCGACGCTTGGTCGCCGCAATGGTTTTATGGTTGGCGCGCTGGCGGCGCTGACCAGCAATTTCTTTTTTGGGCAGGGCATGTGGACGCCATGGCAGATGTATGCCTGGGGCCTGGTTGGCTATGTTGGCGGTGCGCTGGCGCATGCCGGTGCGTTCGACCGTGCGGATGGAACCGTGCGCATGCCGGCGCTGATGGCGTACGGCTTTGCTTCGGGTCTGCTGTACGGCGTGGTGATCAACGCGTACGACATTATCGGTTTTGTACAACCGCTCACGTGGGCGGGCGTCGTGGCGCGTCTTGCCACGGCAGTGCCGTTCGATATCACACACGGCCTCGCGACCTGCGTGTTCTTGGCCGCCCTCTACAAGCCTTGGTGTCGACGGATCAACCGCGTTGTCGTGAAATACGGGCTGTAGGGCTGGTTGCGCCGGGGCGTGAATCAATACTTCCGAAGTACCATTTCAAAACTATGCCGGTTTACGGGGCTAGATTAGCGTAGGCCGACCATACCGGCTTTTTTCAAAATAGAGCAAGCCGTTTACCTGAGGTTTTATTATTTCGGAATTGCGTATGGTTGGGGGTTCGCGATTCAGCCCCGTAAACCGGCATAGTTTTGGAATGGCCGGCTGATATGACGGGCATCGTGGCCCTCAGAGAGCCAAATCGATCCGTTTTCCTCCGTCCCCAGACGTCCCCGGGGAATCAGTTGGCGGCGCTTGCCACGAAACTGGCCCATCTACTACGTTTAGCTTGATACCCCCGACCATGACCGCGTTTTACGAAAAACCGCAGGCTTTCTACCTGCGGTTTTCTTTTTGCGTTGTTCGCTGTGGTTGAGGGTAGTGGCTTAAACGTAGTAGATGGGTCAGTTCCGTGGCGGGAGGGCCGCGTGGGTTCCCTCGCGAGGTGAAAATGATCCCTTTTCCTCCGTCCCCAGGGGATCAATTGGGGCTAGAGTTCTAGCGTGAGGGTGACGGGGCAGTGGTCGCTGCCGAAGATGTCGCCGCGGATGCCGGTGTCGCGAACGTTGGCGGCGATTGCGTCGCTTACCAGGAAGTAGTCGATGCGCCAGCCGGCGTTGTTCTTGCGGGCATTAAAGCGATAGCTCCACCAGCTGTAGACGCCCTCAACGTCCGGATTAGCCGTGCGCCAGGTATCGGTAAAGCCGGCGTTGAGCAGCTCGGTAAACTTACCGCGCTCTTCGTCCGAAAAGCCTGCGTTGCCGCGGTTGGACTTGGGGTTCTTAAGGTCGATCTCTTCGTGCGCCACGTTAAAGTCGCCGCAGGTTACGACGGGCTTGCCGGTTTCGTGCTCAAGCGCGCCCAAAAAGCCGCGATAGGCATCGTCCCAGGCCATACGCACGTCGATGCGCGCGAGCTCATTTTGCGCGTTGGGCGTATAGACGTCGACAAACCAAAACTTGTCGAACTCGAGCGCACAGACGCGGCCCTCGGTTGCGGCTTGGGCAACGAGCTCGGCGGCCTCGCCCTCGCCGGCGTAGGGCAGCAGCGCGTCGGCGCGCAGCACGCGTAGCGGCTCCTGGCGGCTAAAGACCGCGGTGCCCGAATAGCCTTTGCGCTCGGCGTAGCTCCAGGTTTGGTGATAGCCGGGCAGGTCGATATCGACCTGGCCCTCCTGCAGCTTGGTCTCCTGCAGCGCCAGGATATCGACGTCGAGTTCTTGCGCGATCTGGATAAAGCTCGGGTCCTTTTTGAGCACGGCGCGCAGGCCGTTGACGTTCCACGAGGCGAAAGTGTAAGTCTGAGGCATGGTGTCCTTTCGACGGGGTTGGCAGGCTTAAGATTAGCGCAACAGGGGCGGGGTGGGCTCCGTGCATGCTGACTTAAAGGCCGCATGCTGGGACGTCGCTCAACGCTGCCCGACTAACAAGGACGGAGGACTCATATGACGCAGGCAATATCGGACCCCAGGCAGGCCTCCGCCGCGCTGGCGGATCTGTTTGACACCCACAAGCGCGTGGTCTTCTTTGGCGGCGCTGGTGTTTCCACGGCAAGTGGCATCCCCGATTTCCGCAGCGTGGACGGCCTGTATCACCAGCAGTTTGCCTATCCGCCCGAGACCATGCTGTCGCATAGCTTTTACGAGGCACATCCTGCGGAGTTCTTCGACTTTTACCGCACCAAGATGATCGCGCTTAACGCTAAGCCTAACCGCTGCCACACCAAGCTGGCCGAGCTGGAGCGCGCCGGCAAGCTCGACGCCGTGGTGACGCAAAATATCGACGGTCTGCACCAGGCGGCCGGCTCGCAGCGCGTGTTCGAGCTGCACGGATCGGTCCATCGCAACATTTGCCAGTCGTGCGGCGCGGTCTATAGCGCCGAGTGGATTTGCTCGCGCGAGCACGAGGACGCCGCGGGCGTGCCTGTGTGTCCTGCGTGCGGCGGGCGCATCAAGCCCGATGTGGTGCTCTACGAGGAGCCGCTCGATGAGCATGTGCTGACCGGTGCCGTTGCCGCCATCGCCGCGGCCGATGCCCTCATTGTGGGTGGGACCTCGCTCGTGGTGTATCCGGCGGCGGGCCTTACGCGTTACTTTACCGGCGATACGCTGGCCATATGCAACCTTGCTCCCACCGATCAGGATGCAAATGCCGACCTGCTGATTTCTTGCGACATCGCGGCCGCGTTTGCGTTCTAGCCCGCGCGCGCGGATACAATAGAAAGACTGAGTGCAAAGCGACCCCGCCGCCAGCTCCCCAAGCTCGGCGGCGTGGGCATTTTAGGAGGATGTTCATGGCGAACGACAGCAAGACATGGCGGTGCGGAAAGTATGAGCTCAGCTTTGACCGTCCGCGCATCATGGGCGTCCTCAACGTGACGCCCGATTCGTTTAGCGATGGCGGGGAGCACTTCGACCCCGATGCCGCCATCGAGTACGGCCTGGCGATGCTCGACGCCGGCGCCGACATCATCGACGTGGGCGGCGAGTCCACGCGCCCCGGCTTTACCCCGGTCAACCCCGACGAGGAGGCTCGCCGCGTGCTGCCCGTGGTGCGTGCGCTGGCCAAGGAGGGCGCCATCGTCTCGATCGACACGCGTCATGTGGCGGTTGCCAAGGCGGCCGTGCGCTGCGGCGCCTCGATCGTCAACGACGTGACCGGCTTCACCGATCCCAAGATGGTCGAGTTCGTTAAGACGAGCACTTGCGGCGTCATCGTGATGCATGCCGGCGAGGTCGCCGCGCCCGTCCGCACGCACGCAACGGTGCAGCTCGATACCTCGGCAGCGGCGTTTGTTGCCGAGAAGGCGCGCGAGGCGGCTGCCGAGGCCGCGCGTGAGGCCGAGAAGCCGGCTCGCCGCCGTCGCGGCAAGTTGCTGGGCGAGCCTAAGCCGGAGGCCAAGCTTCCGGGCGGCGTGGTGCAGCCCTCGTTGCCGTTTGGCGAACCGGAGCCCACGTCCGAGCCTGCAAGCGAGCAGGAGACGCCGGCCGCCGAGCAGGCTGCTGCCGCCGAGACCGTCGCGCCCGCGCCCGAGGCCGCGCCCGCAGCCACCGAGGCCGCATCGGAGTCCAATGACCGCCTGGCCGCCATGATGCGCCGCAGTGCCCGCCGTGAGGAGGCCTATGTGCCCACCTCGCAGCTCCGCCGCTTTACCCTGCCCGATTCGGCGCCCATCATGCGCCGCGTCATGGGCTTTCTGTCCGACCAGGCCCGCACGCTCATCCATGCCGGCGTGTCGCGCGACCGCATCTGCATCGATCCTGGCCCGGGCTTTGGTAAGTCGGCTAACGAGGACATCGTCATCCAGCGCGAGACTGCCAAGATGGCGTCGCTGGGCTACCCGCTCATGTGCGCCGTGTCGCGCAAGCGCTTTGTGGGCGCCGTCTCGGGCGTGACCGAGGCCGCCGAGCGCGATGCCGCCACGTTTGGCGTGTGCCTGGGCGCCATCCAGGCCGGTGCCAACATCGTGCGCGTGCACGACGCCGCGGGTTTTGCGCAGTTCCTGAACGGTTACTGGGCGGTTGCCAAGCCGCAGCCGCGCCGCGCGTTTGTGGCCGTGGGCTCCAACCTGGGGCATCGCTGCGACAACATCCGCGCCGCACGCGAGATGATCGCCGAGATTCCACTCACCTGCGTGTCCAACTCCTCCAAGATTTACGAGAGCGAGCCGGCCTACGAGACGCGCCAGGACGCGTTTGCCAACGCCGTCATCGAGATCAAGACCGAGCTGGCGCCGTTGGTGCTGCTCGACGAGCTTATGAAGATCGAGGCCGAGCTGGGGCGCGACCGCTCCAAAAAGGCCAAGGCCAACGGTCCGCGCACCATCGACCTGGACCTGCTGTGGATGGACGGCGAGACCCACGGCGGCAAAAAGCTGCGCCTGCCGCATCCGCTGATCGGCGAACGCGATTTTGTGCTGGTGCCGCTCGAGGACCTGATGCACGACCCGGCGCGGTTCTTCCGCTACAACGGCGTCGAGGTCAAGGAGCCCGAGGACCGCGTGGGCCATATCGTGGGCGAATTGGGGCGTATGTAGATGATCGAGATGAATGCTGTTGCCGCTGGCACCGAGCTCGACGCGGCGCGCGACGCGGGCCGCGAGGGCATGTCCGCGGGCTGGTGCGCGTGGAGCGCGGGCGATGCATCGCTGATGTTTTCGCTGATCGTGCGCCCGGACGTGAACATGCATGCCTTCCACGGCCTGCCGTTTGTGGCTGCGATGGGCATGATGGACGCGCTCGTGGGCACGGCTTCGACGCCGGGGTTGGGCCTTGCCGGTAAGGTGGGTATCCAGTGGCCGAGCGATATCGTGTGCGGTGCGCCTGCGTTTGAGACGTCGCTCGCGCGTGTTGCCGTGAACGGCGGTGCCGCTGCTGCGGGCATGTTCGGTGCCGTGACGGTGGATATTGAGCGTTCGGCGCTGGGCGAGCTTGGTGTGGACGTGGCTGACGAAGCGCTGGTCGAGACGCTGGCCGCCGCCGTGCTGGCCCGCGTGGACGCTTGGGCGGTTGTTGCCAACACGCCGCAAGGCGCCGCAGGGCCGCTGGCTCCCGTGCTGGGCGAGTACTTCGACATGGTGCCGCTGCTGGGCCGCCAAGTTGCGGCGGTGTCGCCCAACGGCCTGCCGCTTGCGGTCGGTGTGTTTGCAGGCCTGGACATCTGGGGCCGCGCGACCATTAAGACCGATGCCGGCGAGCAGGAGTTTCCGCCCGAGGCCGTACGAATTCGCGGGCTGTAGCGCGGGGCGTTCGCGCCCAAAGATAGACATGACAACAAGACCCTCCTCGGCCTGTGCCGGGGAGGGTTTCGCCTATCTGGGGAATGGGTTGCCAGCGCCCTATTCCTCAAAACTGAAAAATTTTCGTTTTTGAGGAATAGGATTAAGGCAGCTCGGTCTTTCGCGAGGTATATTCGCTATAGAGCCTATTCCTCAAAACTGAAAATTTTTCAATTTTGAGGAATAGCGATAAAAGACCGCGAGGAGGCCCCAATGAAACTCATCAATAGAACGTCATATATGGACACGTTGACGAGCCTTATTGGCGTGCCGGACATCAAGGTCATCACGGGCATCCGTCGTAGCGGTAAATCAAAATTGCTCGAGGCCCTCCGCGATTACGTGGAGGCAAATCTGTCCAATTCGAATGTCATCCATATCAACTACAACCTCGATGAGTTCGAGAATCTGCTCGAGTATCACGCGCTGCTCGCCTATGTAAAAGAGCATCGAGTGTCCGGCAAACAAAACTTTCTGCTTATCGATGAAGTTCAGATGTGCGACGGTTTTGAGCGTGCGATCAACAGCCTCCACGCATCCGAGCAGTACGACATATTCATTACCGGATCGAATGCCTTTTTGCTGTCGAGCGATCTGTCGACGCTCTTTACGGGGCGTACGTTTGAGATCGAGGTTTTCCCATTCTCGTTTGAGGAGTATCGACTCTATGGCGACGAGGGCGAGGTCGACCGCGACTTCGATGAGTACGCGAGAACCGGCGGTATGTCCGGCTCCTACCCTTATCCACTGCAGGAGCAGCGTTATCAATATCTCTCCAATGTCTTCAAAACGCTCATCGTGAGAGATATCGTGCAGCGGCATAACGTGAGAAACGAATCGGCGCTGCTGCGCATTGCCGATTACATGATGGACAACGTATCCAACATAACGTCGGCACGTAACATTACGGATATTTTGAACGCGGATGGGCTAAAGATAACGAACAAGACGGTCGGCACGTACATGGGGTGCCTATGCGATGCGTTTGCCTTCTATAAAGTTCGTCGGTACGACATCCGCGGCAAAAAATACCTTAAGAGCGGCGAGAAGTATTACCTGGCAGACCACGCGTTCAAATACGCGCTGCTCGGTACACGTGATATGGATTGGGGACGCGTATACGAGAACATGGTGGCAATCGAGCTGCTGCGTCGCGGATACGAGGTATACGTCGGCGTGCTCTATAAAAAGGAAATAGACTTTGTAGCAATCAAGCGGAGCGAGAAACTCTACATTCAGGTGAGCGACGACATCAGCTCGGATAAGACATTTGAACGCGAGATTTCGCCACTGCTGAGCATTGGCGATGCGTATCCCAAGATGATTCTCGCCCGCACGCATCACGAGGCCACGGATCGCGACGGAGTGCAGATCGTGGACCTGGCGAGGTGGTTGTGCGGCGAGGCGTAGCAGAAAGCCTATTCCTCAAAACTGAAAAAATTTCGTTTTTGAGGAATAGGACCGATGCATTGCTTAGTCCGCCGCTCGCGCCCGTGCTCGACTTAAGCCCCTGCCTTACCCCAGCTCCTGCATGCGGCGGTAGATTTCGCAGATGCCCTTGATGGTGAGCTGTCCGTCGACCACGTCGAAGGCATCGGTCGAATCGGCGACGATGCCGGCGAGACCGCCCGTGGCGATAACGGTGGCATCCTCGCGGCCCAGCTCGCGCTTCATGCGCTCGACCAGGCCCTCGGCCATGGCAGCAGCGCCCACCACGGCGCCGACCTTGATGCACTCCTCGGTATCGCGGCCGATGGCATGCTCGGGCGCCTCGAGCGGCACGCTGGCGAGCTTGGCGGCACGGGCGGCAAGCGCGTCCATGGAGATGCGGATGCCCGGCGCGATCGCTCCGCCAATGTAATAACCGTCCTCATCGATGACGTCGATATTGGTCGCGGTGCCAAAGTCCACCACGATTGCCGGCGCGCCGTAGAAAGTTTCGGCTGCAACGGCGTTAGCGACGCGATCGGCGCCTACGGCTTGGGGACGCGCCGCGCGCAGCTTGGTCACGGCGGCCGTCTGCGGCCCGATGACGATGGCGTCTGCGGCAATGCGGTCGGCCACGGCGTGCCACTCGCGCGAGAGCTGCGGCACCACGCCCGCAAAGGCGATCGCGTCAACCGCATCGAGCGAGAGGCCGTACATCTTAAAGAAACCCATCAGGCGCACGTGGATCTCGTCGGCGGTATAGGAGCGGTCGGTGGGCATGCGCCACGACTGCACCAGCTCGTCTCCGTCGAACAGGCCCATGGCCGTCTGCGTGTTTCCCATATCGATAGCGAGCAGCATGTCTACTCCCAGTGTTGGCATAAAAGGACGCGCACCATTGTATACGCGCCGTCGACGGCGCTCGGCCGCGATTCGTTTACGGTGATAGGGGCTGAGGGGTTTAAATATGAAGGAATTATGCTCTACGAGATTTTCCTTGCCGTTTACCGAACTCCCGCGTAATATTCTTTCTTGCGCACATGAGGCGCCCAGACATTGCGGGGTGGAGCAGTCTGGTAGCTCGCCGGGCTCATAACCCGGAGGTCGTAGGTTCAAATCCTGCCCCCGCGACCAAGAACTTGCAGCTCGGAAGCATAATTGCTTCCGAGCTTTTTCTTTATTGGTTTACTTTGCGGGTGAATTGCGGGTGAATCCTGTGGCAGTTTATTTTGTGAAGCATATAAACCATTGATAATCGCGGGCCGGGCGGCTTGACTTGTCGACCGATAAGCTCCAATTAGAAAGAGTTCCGGCGGTCCTTAGCTAAAATAGTGACGTCTGAATAACAACAAAGGAGTCGCTATATCAAGACCGTCTACGATGCCCTTGATCCTATCGTCAATGGGTCGGCAACGACCAAGGAGAAGGGCGACAAGTGCGAGGCGGCCTGCGTTTGCTATCTCAAGAACGACTCCTTCTACGCGCTGTTCTTTCCCGTGTCGGGACGATAGCCTAGGCACTCGAATGGGACGATTGTCCCGTCCACGACACCCAAGACAACGGAATCGACCTCATGGCCTAGACCGCGGAGGCGGGGGAATGGTGGGCGATTCAATGCAAGCGCTACGACGGCGGCGCCGTCTACATGGGGCGCGAGTGGCGCGAGGCGTGCGGGCCCGGGGTCAGGCGCTCGATGTCGAGGAGGGCCCGGAGCCCCGACAACGCGCGTGCCGAGGGGTTCTTCGGCACGCTCAAGTGCGACTTCTTCGAGGGCAGGGACTGGACCGGCGTGCCGTTCGAAGAGTTCTCCCGGCCGCTCCTTTTGTTATAGCTGCCTATGTGGGCATTTGGCTCGCACTTGCGGTTTACGCGTTTGTTCTGTCGCGCCGCGCCAAGCGCACCGAGCGCGACCTCGGTGCGCTCGAGCAGGCCCTCGTCGCCCGCGAGGAAAAGCTCAAGCGCTAAAGGGGCCTACCCACCCTTGCCGGATTCGAACGTGGCAAGAACGGCTATGGAGTGGCCGTACTTCCTCTCATATAGTGGTGTCATCGAAGCTTCGCATGCACTTCGAACGGTTCCACGATAACGATAACGAGAAGGGGAAGCCGATGAAGAAGATTATCCTCTTGTGCAATTCCGGCATGTCTACGAGCCTCATGGTTCAGAAGATGAAGGATGCCGCCGCCGCCGAGGGCCTCGAGTGCGCCATTGCCGCTTACTCCACTGATAAGGCGGCAGAAGTCGCCTCGGATGCCGACTGCATTTTGCTGGGCCCTCAGATTCAGTTCCAAGCCGATGAAGTTCGCGCGGCATGCCCGGGCGTGCCGGTTGCCGTCATTGACATGGTGGCGTACGGCACGATGGATGGCAACGCTGCGCTTGCCCAGGCCAAATCCCTTATGGGTGAGAACTAGGAGGCGCGTCGCACATGGCATCCATGAACGGTATCATTGCCAAGATTTCTTCTTGGGGTAACGCTGTCAGCAAAAATACGATTCTCCAGGCGATTTCGTCGGGCATCATGTCGATGTTCCCCATCATCATCGTCGGATCGTTCGCAAGCTTGTTCTCGGGCATTCCCATTCCGGCTTATCAGGAGTTCCTTACAACGAGCGGCGTCAATGTGGCGCTTTCTGCCGTGGTGAACGCAACCACCAACATGCTCGGCCTGTTCTTCACCTACGGTGTTGCGCGCTCGTACGGTGAGAACATCGGGGTTAAGGCTCCTGCCGCCGGTGTGCTCGCCCTTGTTGTCTATGTTGCGCTGATGCCTACGTTGACTTCAGAAGATGGTGTGACGTCGCTTGCTTTTGACTATCTGGGCACTAAAGGCATGATCTTGGGCATCGTTATTGCGTTCCTTGCAACGAAGCTCTTCCACCTTATTGTTTCTAAGAACATTGTTATTAAGATGCCCACTGGCACGCCCGACTTTGTGTCCAACAGTTTCGTTTCGCTCATTCCCGCGTTTGCCATTGCGCTGTGCGCTATCGTGGTGCGCATGATCTTTGCGCTGACTCCCTGGGGCGACGCGTTCAGCTGTTTCTACGCTCTCATCCAGATGCCCATCCAGGGTCTGATTGGCGGCAACATCGCTTCCGTTGTTCTCATTAGCGTGATCATGTGCCTGCTGTGGTGCTTCGGCGTTCATCCCGGCTTTATCACGAGCCTCATCGGTCCGCTCTTCATGATGCTCGATGGTGCCAACCAGGCCGCCTACGCTGCTGGCGAGGCTCTCCCCAACATCATCGGTATGAACTTCAATTACATTACGACCATCGCAATTGCCTACCCCGCCGTTCCCATTGCCATCCTTTTGGTCGCCCGTTCCGCTCAGCTGCGTACGGTCGGCAAGGTGGCGCTGGCGCCCGGTTTCTTTGGCATCAACGAGCCGATTATTTTCGGCCTCCCCATTGTGCTGAACCCCGTGGCTGCTATTCCGTTTATCGTGACGCCTCTTGTCAATGTCATTGGAATGTACGCACTGCAGTCCCTGGGTATTGTGGCAAAATGCGTCGGCATTCTGCCGTTCAACATCCCGGTGGTCATCACTGGCATGCTTTCCGGTGGTATCAGCATCGCCATCGCTGAGGTCGTGTTTCTCATCATCGATATCTTGATTTGGATTCCGTTTATCAAGGCGATGGACGCCCCCAGGCTCAAGGCGGAGCAGGAAGCACAGGTGGCATAGTAACAAGTCCCCTTCATATTGCCGCGTTTGTTTTGCGAGGTGGGCGGTGCTGCAGAAGCGCTGCCCACCTCGTTTTGTATACCGACGCCGCGTATTGCGCGGGCTCGATTCGTAGCGCCGTATGGATTGGACGGTGCGGACGACACCTCCACCACAAGGACGACGCCTCCCCACAAGAAGGGCCCCGGGCTGAATGCCCGGGGCCCTGTACTTGGCGTTGCCGATTATCTCTAGCCGGTTATGGCGCACAAGATTTACGCTGCGTTGACCTTCTTCTCCAGTTCATCGATACGGTTCTGCATGGCGTCGATCATGCGGTACAGGTCAACCAGCTCGCGTGCAAAAGCCTTGGTGACCTCGGTCGCCATGAGCTGATCCTCTGCATGAACTTGAATAAGCGATGCCGGGGCATTGACTCCCTGAGCTGCGGAGGAGATCATTTCCAGATGAACGCCGTGGCTTTCCAGAAAGTTTGCATCGCCATCTGCAATGAGGGCGGGAGACTTATCTGCTCGGCCATCTTTCGCGTGCTTGATGGCCTCCATGTAGGCGCTCTTTGCAGTGCCTGCCGTGCTGATGAGCTTAAAAACTTGCAGTTCTTCATCGGGAGTCATGGTGCAATATCCTTTCTGTTGTTGCGCGAGCGCAACAAGGCAGCGTTGCGCTCGCTTGTCCATGTGACATAAACAGCCGTGTGACTGATTGGCGAATTACAGGTTCGTACCATTCGATGCGATGACGTCGCTATACCAGAAGAATGACTTTTTAGGAATGCGCTCAAGCGTGCCAGCGCCCTCGTTGTCCCGGTCGGCATAGATGAAGCCGTAGCGCTTCTTCATCTCTCCCGTGCCGGCGGAGACGAGGTCGAGCGCGCTCCAGGGCGTGTACCCCATCAGGTCCACACCGTCCTCATCGACCGCGTCGATCATGGCAGCTATGTGCGCGCGAAGGTAGGCGATGCGATAGTCGTCATCAACGCGCCCATCTACCACCTCGTCTGCTGCGCCGAGGCCATTTTCTACCACAAAGAGCGGCTTTTGGTAGCGGTTGTAAAGCAGGCGGAGTGTCAGACGCAGGCCCATGGGGTCGAGCTGCCAACCCCAAGCGCTCGTTTCGAGGTAGGGGTTCTTCACGCCGCTCACCATGTTGCCGCCTGTCTTTTCGGCGTCGGCTTCGGTGCCGCTTTGCACCATCGATGAGTAGTAACTAAAGCCAACGAAGTCTACCGTACCGGCGCGGAGAATCTCGTCATCTCCCGCCTCGCGCGCAAGGGTAACCCCGCGTCGCCCCATGGCCTTGCATAAGAAGGAGGGGAGATAGCCGCGCACCTGCACATCCGCAAAGGCGAGCATATCGTTTTGGAAATCGTCTGCCGCCTTCGCGTCGAGCGGGTGGCAGGTTTTTGGATACACAATGCCCGCGAGTGTCATGCAACCGACCTTGAGGCCGGGATCGATCTCATGCGCTCGGATGACCGCCTTAGCGCTTGCGACAAATTGGTGGTAGGCCGCCTGATAGATGGTGGGCCAATAGCCCTTGTCTCCCGGTCGCTTATTGATGCCGGTGGGCGACCACGGATTGTACTCGGCAACGTTGATCTCGTTGAACGTGAGCCAATAGCGCACAGTATCGCCGAACTCCCGGAAGCATACATCACAGTACCTCGCGAAGAAGTCCACGAGACGCCTATCGCGCCAACCCCCGTACTTTCTCACGAGGCCAAGTGGCATCTCGTAATGCGAAAGCGTAACAACAGGTTCTATGTTGTAGCGCTTAAGCTCGGCAAATACGCTACGGTAGAAAGCGAGGCCGCGCTCGTTGGGCTCGATCTCGTCACCTTCGGGGAAGATGCGGCTCCATGCGATGGAGAGGCGCAGGACCTTGAGTCCCATCTGGGCAAAGAGCGCTATGTCTTCCTTGTAGCGATGGTAGAAATCCACGCCGTCGTGGCTCGGGTAGTAGACCCCTGCCTCAACGTCGGTCGTTATACGTCGAGGCGTATCGACCGCGCCGGCGGTCATCACATCGGCAACCGAGAGACCCTTGCCGTCTTCTTGATAGGCCCCCTCACATTGATTTGCCGCCAAAGCGGCTCCCCATAGAAAATCAGCTGGTAACGCCATGCGCACCCCTTCCTTCTAGCCGCACAGGGCGCGCATGAGGGTTTCGTAGTTGCCACCCTCTACGATGCGGCGTACCCGCTTCTCGTCGGTAAGAAGCCGTGCGGTCGTCTGATAGAATCGTTGGGTCTCGTCTGCGGTTGAGTCGCAGATCGACGTAAGGATGATGAGTTGGACGTCATTGGTTTTCCAACGGATGGGGCGCTTGAGGACACCCACGACGACGAGGTTCTCGTCGGGAAGCACCTCTACGGGATGAGGCAGAGCTGCCAGGTTACCAAAATCGGTGCTTCCATGTTTCTCACGCTCCAACAAGGAGCTGAGGAAGTTGTCCGGTAGGGGTCGCACTTGTCGGACGAGTTCGCAGAGTTCGGCGAGCGCGTCGTCTCGACGCCGCGACGTGAGGCCCGTGAAAAAGAACTCTGGCCGGTAGAACCGGCGTAGATATGAGCTATCCCCCAGTTCAAGTCTACGACGTACGCGGTTCATATCGCGCGCCTCAAGGAAGCTGTTCACCTGCATGATGGGCTTGGGAACCGCTCGGTCAATGGGGACGGACGAGAAGATGTAGTCGAATGTATTGAGGTCGATGTCGTTGAGCTCAAAGACGCTGCAGACGGTGAGCTCGCTGATGTAATCGCCGAATGCTTCTTCAAACTGATAAGCAAAAAAGCGCGAGCTCGATTTACCCGTCGCACAAACCAGGAGCACACGGCTCTTATGAGGAATGCGTCGCTGCATGACGAGTCCCATTTGAAACATTATGGTGAAGTAGGCAATCTCGTGCTCGGATACGGGGCGTCCGTAGTGAGCAGCGAGTGGCAATGCCGCCTGCTGCGCCAGTGCGTGGGCGAAGGGGTAGGTGCGGCGTGTTTCTGCAAGCAGGGGGTTTGTGATTTCGATGCCATAGCGCATGCGTATATCAAATGCAATGAGATGGTTTCCCAGCATAAGGCGCAGACGCAAATTATCGCTGAAGTCGACGCCGTACATATCGTAGATGGCGTCGAGCATAGGGTCGATGAGACGCTGGATATCCTCCGAGATAACGAGGTTCCCATCGAGTCCGAATGCGTCGTGGCGCACGACACCGCCGGCAACGAAGGCGGCTATGAGCTGGACCTCGCCTTCGGTATCGTCAAGCGGGATGTCGTGTTCCTCCAGCTGTTCTATAACGACGTGCGCGCAATGTCGGTCATGCTCTGCGCCCTCCCAGGTGTTTCGCCCGGAGACGTCCTCTATGATGTGGCCACGGTGGCAGCGTGCGCTTGACACCACGAGATAGAGAATGAGTGTTTCGAGGGCAGCCTCGGACATTACGACGTTTTCGGCAGCAAAGGTCTGCACGACAAGGTCTCCGATGATTGCCGCGGCTTGATCTTGTACGCTGCGGCAATCATCAAAACCGACCGTATGGAATCGCAAGCAGTGCATGATTGCCTTGCGGAAGGCAAATTCGTCTCCGATGGCTCTCATCCCGTATCCAGGGACACGCTCCACCGTGAGGCCGGAGCGTGTGAGGATAGACTCTGCATGGCGAATTTCCTGCGAGAGTGTCTTGGTAGAGACAAACAAGGCTTCCGACTCGTCCGCGAGCTTGAAGAACGATCCGCTTATGAAGCGCTCTACGAGATACATAAGACGCTCTTCGGCGGTTTCAGGCGTGTGGCGGGCAATGCGTTGTAGGCTACGCTGTCGCCAGGCATGGTAGCGCTCAGCGTCGTTAATCTCGAGGCGGTATCCGTGGCGTGGCTTGGAGACAAGCTCGGCGCCACTTTCTGCAAGATTCTGCCGGAGCGCCTTAAGGCGCGTGCGCGTCGTCTTCTCGCTCTTTTGAATATGTTGGGCAAGTTGTTCTGCCGTTAAATAGTCGCTCTGCTCGATGAGCTCAAGAAGATTGAGGAGCTCCCTATCCATGTCGCCCCCTAGGGCATCGGGGCATTTCGCCGCATTCAGATATCGTTGATAGAAATACTATACGAGCGCTGCGCCTAGCAGCTCAATTGCCTCATTTACCGGATTGCGCGCGGAAAAAGCCGTCCTTGAGCGGACGGGGACGTCCTATACCATGGGTGGCAAACGGCAGAGTACAACCGATGGCGCAAAGTGAGTCTGTTCTCGCTGTGCGCGTAAAGGAGGCGCTTGGTATGAAGGTCATTTTTAGGGCAGACGACCTGGGCATGAGCGAGGGCATCAACTACGGTATCGCCAAAGCCATCTCTTGCGGACCGATTAAGAGCGTTGGGCTCATGCCCAACATGCCTGCTGCCTCCCACGGCTTCGACCTCGTTGCTGCAAGCGGTGTGAGCGTGGGGCAACATACAAACATCTGTCTTGGTAAGCCGGTTTCTGACCCCGCGTCCATTCCCTCACTCGTGGATGAACACGGGGAGTTCTGTTCTAGCAGAACCATCAGGGCGCGCACGGAGGACACCATCGTGCTCGAGGAAGCGGAGCGCGAAATACAGGCGCAGCTCGATCGGTTTCGTGCGCTGACCGGGCGCGACCCGGCGTACTTTGAGGGCCATGCCGTGTTCTCCCCGACGTTTTTTCAGGCGCTTCAGAACGTCGCGGAGCGCAATGGGCTCTTCTATATCAACCCCATGGATCCGGTCTGGAGTGAGAAGTGGGGTGTGGTGTGTGCAAAACCCTATCACCTCGATGATCGAGGCCTGTACGATCCGCGCAAGTACTTGTTTGACGACGAGGCCGACATTGCGCGTCACGCCTGCAGCATGCTCGTATTCCACCCGGGGTACCTGGATCAATATGTGCTCGACCACTCGTCCTTTACCTTGATTCGTCCCATGGAAACGGCGTTTCTGGTGAGTGAGGAGCTTGAGCAGTGGATCGAACAGAAACACGTGCAGTTGGTGAATTTTGAAAACTACTGCGAGGACTAGGATGTTGCGCAAGTCGCAGCTAAGAGCGGGGGCGCCATCTGGCTTCGGACGCCCGTGCTGTAACGGTGGCGTACCATAGAGAAAGGATGAATATGAATAAACCCGACCACTTCCTCTGGGGCGTGTCGACGGCGGGCCACCAGACCGACGGCGGCGACGCGGCTGCCGACACCACCTTCTTGGAGCATGTGGAGCCGACGGTTTTTAAGGAGCCCGCGGGAGACGCCTGCCGCAGCTGGGAGCGTTGGGAGGACGACCTCAACTGTGTTGCTGAGATGGGGCTCAACGCGTATCGCTTCTCCGTTGAGTGGTGTCGCATCGAGCAGGAGGAGGGCGTCATCGACCAGGCGGCCCTCGATCACTACGACCGCCTGATGGATGGTTGCCTGGCGCGCGGTATTCAGCCGGTGCTCACGCTTTGCCACTTTACCTGTCCTCATTGGTTTGCCAAACGGGGTAGTTGGCTCGCGCCCGACGCTGTCGACCTCTTTGCGGCGCATGTGCGGCGCGTTATGGAGCTCGCCCGCGGCCGCGCCGCTGCGGTGGTGACACTTAACGAGCCCAACCTCAACCAGCTCCTCGCCAACGGTGCGATGCCTCCCGAGGCGTTTGCCTTCCAGCAGGTGGTGCTGCATGCCGCAGCGGCAAAGGCGGGCGTTGCGCATTACCGTGCGGGCAACGTGCAGGACATCGACGAGTTCGACGCTATGGACGAGGCTATGGCGCGCGCTCATCGCCGTGCTGTGGAGGTGGTGCGTGAGGTAGCGCCGGGTACCCCTGTGGGACTCTCGCTTTCAGTAGTGGACGACGACTGGGCCACACCCGCCGGCCGTGCAATTTGCGAGCGTAAGCGCGAACTCTGCTATGGCAAGTGGGTTGATGCCATTCAAGGGGATGACTTCATCGGCGTGCAGAACTACGAGCGCATGGTCTTTGGCGACGAAGGGCTCATCGCACCCGATCCTACCCAGCCCATCAACGGTATGGGCACGCAGGTGGAGCCCGGCTCGCTTGCGGGTGCAGTGCTCTACATCCACGAGCTCACGGGCCTTCCAGTCGTGGTTACAGAGCATGGCATCTCTACCGAGGACGATCATCTGCGCTGCGACTTCATCCGCGCATCGCTGCCCGCGCTTGCGGGGCTTGTGCGGCGCGGGCTGTCAGTGCTGGGGTACTTCCACTGGACGCTTATGGACAACTTTGAGTGGATTTCTGCTTTTGACAGTCGACTGGGGCTTTATGAGGTCGATCGTCGTGACGGTACGTACGACCGCATCGCAAAGCCAAGCGCGCGCGTGTACGCGGATGTGGTTCGCACGCTCAATGGGCGGATGTAGATACGTTCGCGCAAGGAGATGGGCACGCGGCGCCTATATCGGTGTTGCGAAGGAAAGGGGAGATGGCGTATGCAGGCGCTGCGCGTAAGTGATAACGGCAGGTATCTTGTGACGGAGGACGGCGCGCCCTTTACATGGATAGCCGACACCGCTTGGACGCTGCCGCAGCGTATAAAAGCCGATGACGTGGAATACTATCTGCGTCGCCGTAAAGAGCAGGGCTTTACTGTGCTGCAGATGGTTGCCCTTGACCCCGAGCGCGATGTGCTCATGCGCTCACCCGCGGGCGAGCCGGCACTTATCAACGGTGACCTCGAACATCCCAATGAGCGCTATTTTTCCTATCTTGATTGGGTGCTCGATCGTGCTGAACACTACGGCTTTCACGTGCTTCTGCTTCCTGTGTGGGGGCAGTTGGTGACAGGCGACAACTGGATGGGTGGCACGTTTGGTATAACGGTGACCGACGAGAACGCCTACGACTTTGGCAAGTGGATTGGCGCGCGGTATGCCTCACGAAAGAACATCGTGTGGTGTTTGGGCGGCGACCGGCAGCCGGTTCACCGCGGTGTTGATTACCGTTCGGTGTGGCGGCGTATGGCAGAGGGCCTTGCCGAGGGCGTCCTCGGCAGCCCGCTGCCCGCTGATGCGCCCCGCGAGGCGTGGCGCCGGTTGCCCCTTGCCTATCATCCAAGTTGTGAAGACCAAAATCACTGCTCGTCTTCTACCTATTGGGGCGATGACGAGCGATGGCTTGCGCTAACCATGCTGCAGTCGGGTCATGGCCCAGGCGTGTGCAGTTGGAAGCTTGTCGAGGCGGAGGATGAACAGCCTGGTTCCGCGCGTCCCGTTTGGGATGGCGAGCCTGCGTATGAGGACATGCCCACGAGTTGGCCGCCGACCGGTCCACGTCACGGGGCATGGATGGTGCGACGCCGAGCGTACTGGTCGGTGCTCGCCGGGGCGTTTGGGGTTACCTATGGACACTGCTCGGTGTGGAGCTCCATTGCCGAGAAGGAACGAAATGATATGTTTCACGTGGATTGGTTTGAAGCGCTCGACGCCGAGGGAGCAAATCAGATGCGCTATCTGCGAGCCTTCCTCGATGAGTCTGGTGTTGTTGGCTCCCTTCCGTGTCCGCATGCCGTGGTTTCGCCTGAGACGGATGATTTGGCTGCGCATGTGCAGGTGAGTTGTGCGGAAGATGGCGCGCGACTTTTCGCTTACTTGCCCAGCGGCGGCACCGCGTGCCTGCAGATGCCCGAGGGCTGGGTGACAGCATGGTGCTGGTGGTACAGCCCGCGCAACGGTGATATATGTGGTCCCGTGCCGGAGATCGTAGCCGACGGGTGCGCTACTGTGCGTGCCCCGAGCGCGGGAGAAGGCGAGGATTGGTTGCTCATGGCCGATGCGGAGCGCAGCGAGGCGCCAATAAATCTCGGCTCGTACGGGGGGCCTGTGGAGGTTGGAAAACTTGATAAAGTGTTCGCGTGGTAAGACTGGATGTGGAGCAACCTTCACAACCTTGGGCAGCCGGCTTGCAATCGCGCAGGCGGGAGCGTAATAACTCTCTTGCGCACATGAGGCGCCCAGACATTGCGGGGTGGAGCAGTCTGGTAGCTCGCCGGGCTCATAACCCGGAGGTCGTAGGTTCAAATCCTGCCCCCGCGACCAAGAACTTGCAGCTCGTCGGCCTAGCCGGCGAGCTTTTTTCTTATCCCGGGACCGTGTTTTCGGTCCAATTCTCGGCCTCTCAAACAAAATCTCGATCTGTAACATCTAGACCCGATTTGGGCGGCTAGGTGTTACAGATCGAGATGTTTCGGCAGGCTAGATTGGTTTGTCTCGATCTGTAACAGGTAGGGGTCAAAAGTGGGTCTAGATGTTACAGATCTAGATTGTTGAGGATGGGCCGAGGGGAATGTCTTGATCTGTAACACGTGGGGCCGTTTTTGGCCGATAGATGTTACAGAACGAGATTTTCCGGCAGCCGGCCCCCGTTTGTCTAAATCTGTAACACGAGGGACGGATTTTGCCGAGTAGCTGTTACAGATTGAGATTTTGTTGTTGCTCTCCTTTATGAGTGAATCTTGACTCTTTTTATTATGTGAGGCGGACGGGCTATCGATAATCGCGGGCCGGATGGATTGACTTGTCGATTGATAGACTCCAATTGGAAGGAGCTGCGACGACCCTTAACGATCCTTAACTAGAAATAGTGACGTCTTAAAAACAATAAAGGGGCCGCTATGTAGGGGCCGTCTATACGATGCCTTTGACTTACACTTCTTTATGGAGCCATGTAAGGAGGCGGCAATGCAGCAACCCATCGCGACAAACGATGTGATTCTATTTTCCACTCTCAGGGAGAATCAGTACTTCGATCGAAAGAGCGCCCGCAAGGATGACAAGGAGATTGCGAAGCATATTAGTGCATTCGCCAACTCGGCGGGAGGCAAGCTCGTTATCGGTATCGAGGATAATGGTGAGGTAACGGGCTTCAAGCGTAACGGCGCGCGCGACATTGAGAAATTCGAGCGCGCTGCGCTCACGACTTGCACGCCAACCCCTATTGTCCGCAAAGACCGAATCCCCGTGGTCAATTCTTCGGGCGAGGAGGACTTCGTTCTCGTTTTGGACATCGATGCCTCGACCAACCACTCTGTTGCTCGCGTGAGCGACGGCGAGGTTTTCTTGCGGCAGGACGACAAGAGCGTGAGGCTCAGCCGCGAACAGGTATTTGCCCTCGAGTACGATAAGGGGCAGAGAATCTTCGAGGACGAGCTCGTTGAGGATTCCTCCCTAGATGACGTGGACCATGAAGTGCTTGATCGCTACAAAGGGATTCTTGGGACCGAAGTTTCCGACGAGCAGGTCCTTAGAAGTCGTCGTTTTATGCGTGACGGAAAGCTGACCGTTGCTGGAGCCCTGCTATTCGCGCTGGATCCGTCCGCGATGATGCCACAGGCGCGAGTCCGTGTCCTGCGCTACGACGGCGTCAAAATGGAGACGGGCGAGCGTCTTAACATCACGAAAGAACGAAGCTTCTGTGGGCCGCTGCCTAAGGTGATCCAAGACGCCTACGAACTCATCTCGAGCATGCTCCGCGAATTTCAGTTCCTGGGGCCCGACGGGAAATTCCAGACCGTGCCTGAGTATCCTGAGTTCGCCTGGTTCGAGGGCTTGGTCAACGCGGTGACACATCGCGACTACTCGTTCCGCGGCGACTACATCCGGGTCTCGATGTTCGACGACCGTTTGGAAATCATCAGTCCAGGCGCGCTTCCCAATATCGTGACGCTCGACAACATGAGGACCACTCGTTACTCGCGCAACCCACGCATCGCGCGCACGCTGGTTGAATTTGGTTGGGTTCGGGAGCTAAACGAGGGCGTCAAGCGCATTTATACCGAGATGCAAAACTCTCTGCTCAATGATCCGGTCTACACGGAACCTGATGGGGCAAGGGTTCAGCTAACGCTTGAGAACAATATCGTTGCCAGAACCGTAAGGAGAAGCGAGGCTCTCGAGGACAAGGTATCACCGGAGGTGATCGCCTCATTGGGGGAGTATGAGCTCGCCGCCGTCAGGTTGGCCTTTGCGAACGGAAGGGTGACAGCAAGGGAGCTTGCAGCGCACATCGGGAGAAATCGCCGCACAGCAAGCCGGGTGCTTGGTAAGTTAATTGAGGAAGACGGGCTGCTCGAATGGCACGGCTCATCCCATAACGACCCAAAACAGTTCTACACGATAAGGTAAGGTGGTCGATCTATTTCGCACCTCTGTCGCAGTAATGTCGCACCTCTGTCGCAGTAATGTCGCACTTCTGTCGCAGTGGCTTCGATGACGCGTGGATATAGTCCCTCGGCAAATCTCAAACAAAATCTCAATCTGTAACGGGTAGGGGTCAAAAGCGGGCCTAGATGTTACGGATTGAGATTGTTGAGGATGGGCCGAGGGGAATGTCTTGATCTGTAACACGTGGGGCCGTTTTTGGCCGATAGATGTTACAGAACGAGATTTTTCGGCGGCCGGCCCCCGTTTATCTAATTCTGTAACACGAGGGATGGATTTTGCCGAGTAGCTGTTACAGATTTAGATGTTCTAGCGGGCCGGGTTGGTTTGTCTCGATCTGTAACAGGTGGAGGCCAAAAGTGGGCCTAACTGTTACGGATTGAGACAAACCGACGGGCCGCCCCGCCCCATCCACCTGCCGCTACCTGCTGTCTGCCGATTTCCGTTGCGCCACTGTGCCCCCATGCCATATCCTCTAAACAACTACGCGGCAACATCGCCGCCGCGCCTACAAGAGAGGAATGTCCATGACCGCACCCGCATCCAAACTGCTCCAGCCCATTACGGTTGGCCCCCTTGAGCTTAAAAACCGCATTATGTTCCCGCCGCTGACCACCGGCTACGAGGAGCGCGACGGTTCCATTGGCGAGCGCAGCCTGGCTTTTTACGAGCGCCTGGCCCGTGGCGGCGTGAGCTACATCGTCATCGGCGACGTTGCTCCTGTTATGACCGCAAGCCCCACGCCCAAGTTAGCGACCGACGCCCAGATCCCCACGTTTAAGGCGCTGGCCGACGCCGTTCACAAGCACGGCGCCAAGGTCGCGCTGCAGCTGTTCCACCCCGAGTACGACGTGCCCGGCGTCGGCCGCATGGTCATGGGTTCCATGGCCGCCGCCAAGGCTGCGCAGGAGGCCAAGGCCGCCGGCGACGAGGAGACCTTTGCCGCCAAGATGGCCGAGTCCAACGAGATCCGCAAGCAGGCCTACGCCAAGCTGCACCACGACATGCAGCACTTTGTGAACGAGGCGAGCGTAGAGCAGCTCACCCAGATCAAGGAGGCCATCGCTGCCTCGGCCGCCCGCGCGCAGCAGGCCGGCATCGACGCCATCGAGGTTCACGGCGACCGTCTGGTGGGTTCGCTGTGCTCGGCCATCCTCAACCAGCGCACCGACGAGTACGGTGGCTCGTTCGAGAACCGCGTTCGCTATGCGCTCGAGGTTGTCGCCGCCATTAAGGAAGCCGCGCCGCAGCTGATGGTGGAGTACAAGCTCCCCGTGATCATGGAGAACCCCGACGGCACGCCGCGCGGCAAGGGCGGCCTGCAGCCCGATGAGGCCTGCGAGTTTGCCAAGCTGCTCGAGGGCGCCGGCATCGACATGATCCAGGTTGCACAGGCCAACCATACCGGCAACATGGGCGACACCATTCCGCCCATGGGCGCCATGCCCTACAACTGGACGCTGCCCGTGGCCGAGCGCGTCAAGGCCCTGGTCTCCGTGCCGGTGGCCACTGTCGGCCGTGTTGTTTCGGTCGAGGCCGGCGAGAAGATTCTGGAAGACGGTTCGGCCGATATCATCGCGTACGGCCGCTCGCTCATGTGCGACCCCGACATTGCGCTGAAGGCCGCCACGGGTGAGCCCATTCGCGAGTGCCTCAATTGCAACAAGGGCTGCGTCGACGCGATTCAAAACCGCAAGTACATCTCGTGCGTGCTCAATGCCGAGAACGGCGACGAGGCGACCATCGCCATCAAGCCGGGCGAGGGCGACAAGAAGGTCGCCGTGGTGGGCGGCGGTATTGCCGGCTTGGAGGCCGCGCGCGTGGCGGCCAAGCGCGGCTACGACGTGACCGTCTACGAGGCGAGCGACCATTTGGGCGGCCAGATTGTGCTGGCAGCCGCGCCTCCGCGCAAGGACGAGATCATGCGCTCGGTCGAGTACTACGAGAAGATTCTGCCCGGCCTGGGCGTGAAGGTCGAGCTCAACCATGCCGCTACGGCCGAGGATCTCAACGCCGCCGACGCCGCGATTGTGGCCGTGGGCGCACACGACGTGGTCATCCCCGTTCCGGGTGCCGACTCGGACAAGGTCGTCTCGAGCTGGGACGTGCTGGCCGGCAAGGTGGAGCTCAGCGGGCGCGTCGCCGTCATTGGCGGTGGCCTGGTGGGCACCGAGACTGCCGAGTACCTGCTGCAGCACGGCTGCGAGGTGGCGATCGTCGAGATGCTCGACAAGATTGCCGCGGGCGAGTCCGAGACCATTCTGCCGCTGATCATGAGCGACTTCGCCGCCCACAACGTGGAACAGCACGTTAAGACCCGCCTGACCGCCGTTACCGACGAGGGCGTGGAGGCCGTGCACACCACCGAGGACGGCCCCGAGGAGCCGGTGAAGATCGCCTGCGATTACGTGGTGATGGCCGTGGGCTCCAAGGCCAACGCGTTTGACCTGGATGGCGTGACGGTGCCCGTGACCTGCGTGGGCGACTGCTCGGGCGAGCGCACCGCCGACATTGCGAGCGCCATTCGCACGGCGTATCACGCGGCCAACGAGCTGTAGTTGAACATCGCGGCCAGGCGGGGCGGTAGCACGGATCCGCCTCGCCCGGCTGTGTCCCGTCGGGTGTCAACCGGTGCGGGGCCTGCAAGCGCAGCAGGCCCCGCCCTTTTTGTTTTGCTTCGGTGGATGGCAATGCGCGGTAATCATGAGGAGTAAGGACGTCTACTGCCTTGCCGATTACTCAAAATTATTGGGGGAGGGGTTAATAACTATATCCTCTATGCCAAAGGACATAAAGAGGTGTCAATTTTGTTGACAGGCGAATGACGATTGGCTGCGAGTCAGCTACCAGCGTAAATAATCGATAAAGAAATGTCGTAAATTGGTGCCAAATGCCCAGATAACGCCGCGTCTATTTTAATTAACTGCTTTGAGCAAACAGTAAAATGCTACTATCTAACATGCACGTAAAAAAGCAGATTAACGGTTAAGGCTAAGAAGTGGCAGGTATGTCGGAAGCAACAAGGACTCGCACGCATGCGCCCGAGGTTAGGCAGCGCGCCGTCGAGGTCCTCCAAGAGGGGGTCGGTCATTGCGCCCTCGCCGCGGAGCTCGGCATTCCCCAGGCCACGGCTCGTCAGTGGGCCCGCGCATATGCCGTGGGCGGTGCCGACGCCGTTCTCAACGCCGGTTCGCATCATCACACCTATTCGTACGAAGTTAAGCTCGCCGTGGTCAAGGACCGCTTGGAAAACGGCTTAACGGTTCGCGAGGCCATGATCAAGCACAAGATTCCTAGCGAGTCTTCGGTCAAGGCTTGGTGCCGTCAGTACCGCGAGAGCGGTGAGTCCGCACTGGTCGATAAGCCGCGCGGTCGCAAGCCGCGCGTTAAAAAGGCGGAATAGCAAACGGGATGGTGCACCCACAGGGGCGCATTTTTCTTGCCGCCCCTCTGCTCCAATGCGGGCGTGCCCTTACCCCGTACGCCTAAAACTCCCCAGTTGACCGAAAACCCGCCGCCGCTACTCCTCAATTGAGCTATAACGTTAAACAATTGCAGCGTTTTAGCATGGGGGAGTGATGGTATGACGCTACTGTATTTCCTTACCCTGTTTCCGCTGGTACCGGCGCTGGGCATGCTGCTCGCGCACGGTGACCGCGCCCGCGATGCGGTGGGGCTCATAGGTTCCGGCATCATTATGGTGGTGACAGTTGTAGTCGCCGTCATGTTTTTTGGCGCGGGCCCGCAGAGCTTTGAGGTTGCCTCCGACACCTCGCATGTGCTCTCGATCATCAGCTCCGCCATCGATGTCATTCTGTGCGCCGTCATCCTGTACAACGCGTACAAATATAGGAACGTGCTCACCACGGTGCTCGGCATAGTCCAGCTGGTGGGCTCGCTCGCCTTTGCAGCCATGACGCTGCCCGCGGCCGAAGCCGTCACGGCGACGCCGCTCTACCTGGATTACATGAGCGTGATCATGGTCCTCGCCGTCGGCATTGTCGGCAGCCTAATCTGCGTGTATGCCCTGGGCTACATGAAGGACTTCCAGGCCCACGACGAGCACGAGGCCGCGCTGCGCGGGCAGACCGCGCCCGACCGTCGCCCGCAGTTCCTGGCGCTTATGTTCCTGTTCCTCTCGGCCATGTTCGTCATCGTGACGAGCGACAACCTTGAGTGGCTGTTCTGCGGCTGGGAAATCACCACCGTGTGCTCGTTCCTTATGATTGGCTATACGCGCACGCCCGAGGCCATCAAGAACGCCTTCACCCAGATCATCCTCAACATGCTGGGCGGCATCGCGTTTTTGGCCGGCCTCATGTACCTGCACGTTAACGGCATGCCGCTGACCATCTCGGGCATGATCGAGCTTTCCGGCGCCGGAACCGCGCAATCCGCGCTGCTGGTGATGCCGGTCATCCTGTTGTCGCTCGCCGCACTCACCAAGGCCGCACAGATGCCGTTCCACACTTGGCTGCTCGGTGCCATGGTTGCCCCCACCCCCACGAGCGCCCTGCTGCACTCGTCCACCATGGTCAAAGCTGGCGTGTTCCTGATGGTCAAGCTGAGCCCGCTCTATGCCATCTATCCTGTGACCGGCTTTATGGTCACGAGTGTGGGTGCCATCACGTTTTTGCTCGCTGCCCTCATGGCCATCTCGCAGAGCAACGCCAAACGCGTGCTCGCGTACTCCACCATTTCCAACTTGGGACTCATCAGTGCCTGCTTGGGTGTCGGCGCGCCCGAGGCCGTGTGGGCGGCCATCTTCCTGATCCTGTTCCACACGGTGGCCAAGTCGCTGCTGTTCCTGTGCGTGGGCACGGCCGAGCATCATATCGGCAGCCGCAATATCGAGGACATGGACGGTATGTTCAGCCGCATGCCGCACCTGACGCGTCTGATGATGCTGGGCATCATGGGCATGTTTGTGGCGCCGTTTGGCATGCTCGTGTCCAAGTGGGGCGCCCTGGTGGCGTTTGCCCAGACCGGCAACGTGCTCATGATCATGGTGTTGGCCTTTGGCTCGGCTGCGACGTTTTACTTCTGGGGCAAGTGGCTTGCCAAGCTTTCGGGCGTCGACCCCACGGCTCAAAACGTTGAGGTCAATGTCCATAAGACAGAATGGATGGCGCTCAACACCATCGCCGCGCTGCTGATTCTGTGCTGCGTGGCGTTCCCGGTTATCTCGAGCGGTCTGGTGTCGCCTTACTTGGCCATGGTGTTTGGCCGCGTGCCGTACGTTATCGGCAAGGACGCCATGTATCTGATGGTGGTTATCGTGGCGTTTATCGCCGTGGTGCTGCTGACTTCATTCCGCGTGAGCAACAAACCGCACGTAAACGTATATCTTTCGGGTGTGGGAACCGAAAATTACCGCCATTTCCGCGGCTCGATGGGCCACGAGGTAAAGGCCGAAAAGCGCAATTGGTACTCGGAGGACGCCCTTGGCGAGAAGCGTATTGGCCCCGCGGGTAGCGTCGTGTGCTGCAGCATTATCTTGTTTGCGCTGCTGTGCTGCGCGTGGATTGGGCCCGAGCGGCTTGCCATGAGTGCGCCCTCGGTGCTGCGCGGTAAGTATTTTGAAGGTTCGGGTGTCGTGGGCATCTTTATTGGTACCGTGGCGTTTGCCTTGATTGCGCCGCTTGTGGGCGGCCTGATCGACGGCGTTGACCGCAAGCTGTCCGCCCGCATGCAGGGCCGCGTGGGACCGCGTCTGCTGCAACCGTTCTACGATGTGGCCAAGCTGCTGTGTAAAGCCCCTGCCAGCGTAAACACCATGGACGATACCTACATGGCGTGCGCGCTCATCTTTACCGTGGTGGGCGGCGGCATCTTTGTGTCGGGCTCCAACACGTTGCTGTGCGCCTTTATGGTTACGCTCGCCGCGATCTTTGTGGTGCTGGCGTCCGCCTCGACGCAAAGTCCGTTTGCCCAGGTTGGCGCCGACCGCGAGCTGCTGCAGGTCATGAGTTACGAGCCCGCCGTTCTGCTGATGAGCGTGGGCCTGTACCTTGCCACCGATAGCTTCGATTCCATTGCCGTGACGGGGCAGTCGGCCCCCATCATCGTGTACAGCGCGCCCATTTTCCTCGCACTGCTCGCGGTGCTTACCATCAAGCTGCGCAAGTCGCCGTTTGACCTTTCGTACTCGCATCACGCGCACCAGGAGATCGTCCAGGGCGTCGCCACCGAGATGAGCGGCGGCACGCTGGCCAAGATGACCCTTATGCACTGGTGCGAGACCGTGCTGTTTTTGATGTGGGTGGGCATGTTCTTTGTCTGGGACAACCCGGTGAGCTGGGTCGTGGCCCTGGTCGTGATGGCTGCGACATATTTTGCCGAGGTGCTGATCGACAACACCTTCGCACGCAGCACCTGGCGCAGCTGCTTTAAGCTCGGCTGGGGCGTGGCGCTAGTGTTTGGCCTGCTCAACCTTATGCCCATCCTCGTCGACGTGTTTATTTAGGAGGCGGCATCCATGGATCATAAAATGTCGCGCTCGCCGTGGGTTATTCATTACGACGGCTCGAGCTGCAACGGATGCGATATCGAGGTGCTGGCCTCGCTCACGCCGCTGTTCGATGCGGAGCGCTTTGGCGTGGTCAACACCGGCAACCCCAAGCATGCGGACATCTTTTTGGTGACGGGGTCGGTCAATGCCCAGAACCTGCCCGTCGTGCGCCAGATCTACAACCAGATGCTCGAGCCCAAGTGCGTGGTGGCGTGCGGCATCTGCGCGTGCTCGGGCGGCGTATTCCGCGATGCCTACAACGTGATCGGAGGCGTGGACCGCGCGATTCCCGTGGACGTATACGCGCCTGGGTGCGCCATT
This sequence comes from Collinsella sp., assembly GCA_019414645.1. Taxonomy (GTDB): domain Bacteria; phylum Actinomycetota; class Coriobacteriia; order Coriobacteriales; family Coriobacteriaceae; genus Collinsella. Next base: position 51,854 of record DXLP01000003.1, on the reverse strand, counting down.
CGTCCCGAGACGGTGATTGATGCCATCGTGGAGGCGTGCGGCATCCTGGACCAGAAGGAGGCCGTGATGCGTGCTGGCGGCGACCCGCTCACCGTGGGCGGTGCCGCTACCTGGGACGGTGGCGTTGAGCTGGGCGAGGACGGGTTTGTGGCTGCGGGGGCCGGGGCTGACGGTGCCGGTGACGCGCCTGCCGGGAAGCCCGCCGCGCCCGTCGCTGGCGACGCATCTGCTGAGACGCCCGCCGCTGCAAAGGAGGCCGAGTAATGCAAAAGGCTATCTATACCACCGTCGGGATCGACGAGCTCCTGTCGCATGTCCAGGCGCTCAAGGGCGTCGGCGCGCGCTTTGTGCAGATGCACGCCGAGCGCAAAGTCGACGACGGCACGTATCGCCTGGTCTATACGTTTATTAACGTTCGTGCTGCTCAGGAGCAGAGCGCTCAGGACGGCAGCTATGCGATCGAGAACCTTGTGGTTGAGGGCATCGACCAGAATCAGGAGATTCCGTCCATCAGCTCGTACTATCCGGCGGTGTTCCCGTTTGAGAACGAGGCACACGATCTGTTTGGGCTTGCCATTGCCGATATGCAGATCGACTTTAAGGGCTTTTTCTACCAGGTCTCGACTGCCGAGCCCATGAGCGTTATCACACCCGAGGTGAAGGCCGCGCGCGAGAAAGCCATGAAGGTCCGTGCCGCCGCAGAGGCCAAGGCGCGCAAGGCTGCGGCCGAGAAGGCCGCTGCCGCCGCTGCTGCGGGGGAGGGCGCCGCAGGCGCCGGCGATGCTGCGGGCGCTGCCGTCGCCCAGTCCGCTGCGACTGCCGGCTCCTATACTCAACACGATGAAGCTGCTGCGAAGGCCGCGCTCAAGGCCGCCGAGCTGGAGGCAAAGCTCGCCGCCATGGATCCCGAGAAAGCGGCCAAGGTCCGCGCGGCGCTTGCCGCCAAGGCCGCCCGCGACAAGCAGAAAAAGGAGGCGTAAGGTCCATGGCACATCGCTCCGTTATTCCGTTTGGCCCGCAACACCCGGTGCTGCCCGAGCCGCTTCATCTGGACCTGGTGATCGAGGACGACCGCGTCATCGAGGCAATTCCGCAGATCGGCTTTGTGCACCGCGGACTCGAGAAGCTCACCGAAAAGCGCGACATGCACCAGTTTGGCTACATCGCCGAGCGCATCTGCGGCATCTGCGCCGTGGGCCACAGCTATGGTTATGCCAGCGCCTGCGAGCGCATGCTCGACATCGAGGTGCCCGGCCGCGCGCAGTATATCCGCACCATTTTGCACGAGCTTTCGCGCATCCACTCGCATCTGCTGTGGCTGGGCCTGCTCGCCGATGCCTTTGGCTTCGAGGCGCTGTTCTATCGTTCGTGGACGCTGCGCGAGCAGATTCTCAAGATCTTCGAGAGCACGTGCGGTGGTCGCGTGATTCTGTCGATCAACGAGATCGGCGGCCTTAAGCACGACATTGAGGACTCCGAGCTGGCGGGTATTGTCCAGACGCTCGATGCCATGCGTCCCGACTACGAGGCCCTGGTGCATACGTTTTTGGACGACAATAGCTGCGGCGAGCGCCTGCATGGCGTGGGCGTGATCAGCAAGAAGGACGCGCTGAATCTGTCGATGGTCGGCCCGTTCGGTCGCGCCTCGGGCGTGGATTACGACGTGCGCATGTTTGGCGACGGTGCCTATGCAGGCCTGGCAGCATTTGAGCCCATCGTTGCTACCGACGGCGACTGCTATGCCCGCTGCCAGGTGCGTTGTGCCGAGGTCACGCAGGCCATGGACATCATCAAGGAGCTTGTGGGCAAGATCCCGCACGACGGTATCGGCGGGCGCACCAAGCTCACGCCGGCCGACGGCGCGCGCGGCGAGGTTGTGATTGAGCAGCCGCGCGGCGAGGCGTACTACTATGTGCGCGGTAACGGCACCAAGAATCTGGACCGTTTTCGCGTGCGAACGCCGACGTCGCAAAACCTGGCGGGTCTGACACATGCGCTGCAGGGCGTGCTCCTTGCCAACGTTCCTATGATTATCCTGACCATCGACCCCTGCATTAGCTGCACGGAAAGGTAGACGCGGCATGAGTTTACTGACATTTGCCAAGACGGCCTTGGGCTCTATGGTCAAGCAGCCGGTCACGGTGTGCTATCCGCAGGAGAAACTGACGACGCCCGAGCGCTTGCGCGGACATATCGTTAACGACATGGACGTGTGCATTTGCTGCGGCATGTGCGCGCGTCGCTGCCCGGCGGGCGCGCTCGCGGTCGATCGCAAAGGCGGCGCCTGGTCGATTGACCCGTACGCCTGCGTGGTGTGCGGCGAGTGCATCGAAAGCTGTCCCAAGCACTGCCTGACTATGGATACCGCCCGCACTCCAGTTGCGGCGGATAAGACTCCCACGGTAGAAACTAAGCCGGAGTAGCGCTGGAATAGAGCTGGAATAGGGGCCGGTGGGGCAAAATTGCCCCACCGGCCCCGCGCGTGAACGCGCGGTTGGGCCGCTACGAATAAAACTATGCCGGTTTACTACGATGAATTCGACATTCCCGATCATGATTGCATTTTTCTAAATATCACAAGCGTTCTACCTGCGGTTTTGCAAGCGCGCAATTTGCCGTGGTCGAAGGTGGGCGATTCATCGTAGTAATCCGGCATAGTTTTGAAATGGTATTAAATCGGTGGCAGCCATTTTGCTATGCCTGGGCGGTCGGCCGCTGGGTAATTACCCTCGCAGGTAGGCGATGGCGATCTGTGTGCGGTTGCGCAGACCCATTTTTGCCAGGATCGAGCTGATGTGGTTGCGCACGGTGCCTTCGCCCATGTATGCCGTGGCGGCAATCTCCTTGTTGTCGAGGCCACGGGCGATGAGCTCTGCGACTTCGAACTCGCGGTCGGTCAGGCTGACAAAGGCCGCGGGCCGGCGGGTCGTGCCGGCCTCGACGCCCGTTCCGTCAAAATCGATGTCCTCGATCGCCTTGCCCTCGAGCACGCGTTTACCGTCCATGACCTGCGCCAACGCCGGTGGAATGGCGGCGACATCGGTCTTGATCAGGTAGCCGCGGGCGCCCAGCTTGAGCGCCGACACTATGTACTCGTCATCCGAGAATGTCGTCAGAAACACCACGCGTGCTGCAGGATCACGCTCAAGGATCTCGCGTGCCGCCGAAAGGCCGTCGCGCTCCGGCATCTGGATGTCGAGCAGTGCGATATCGGGTGCGTGTTCGGCATAGAGAGCCACTGCGTCGTTGCCGTTGGCACCGGTGCCCACCACCTCGATCTGCGGCTGGGCGCCCAGGATAATCTTGAGCGAATCGACCACTAGGCGGTCGTCGTCGACAACGATGAGCCTCATCGGCCCTCATCTCCTTGCTGTTTGGGAACGGTGGCAAACACACGCCAGCCGCCGGCACCGGCGCGCGGGCCGGCGGTGAAAGTGCCGCCAAGCGCCTCGATGCGTTCGCGCATGGAGGCGAGCCCCATGCCCTCCGCGGCGCCGCGACCGCTTGCCTGGGCTCCGCCCGTGCCGTCGTCGGCAACGATGAGCTGGTAAAACGACGGATGCTCCATGCACCGTACGGTGACAGTACGGGCGCAAGCGTGGCGCATGGTGTTGGAGAGCGCCTCGCGCAGGACTGCCGCAAAGCAGTTGGCGACGTTTGCGGGCGCATGTTCGGCCATAACTTCAAGCTCAATCTGCGGGCCGCCGTCCGAGTGCGCGCCTTCGACAATGCGTTTGAGCTGCACGGAAAGGTCGACGGCGTTGTCGTTGAGCGCGTGGACGCTGGTGCGTACGAGCTGGAGCGCTTCGTCAACCGTGCGTTTGACGTCGGCGAAATCGGCGGCGACACCGGGCTCGTCGGCGTGGACCACGCGCAGGGCTTCGGCCTGCAGCGAGGTGCGCGTGAGCTGGTGCCCGACATTATCGTGGATCTCGCGCGCGATGCGGGCGCGTTCGGCGAGCGTCGCGAGCTCGACTTCGTAGTCCTGGCGATCGGCAAGATCGCGGTTGCGCGCCTCGAGCGCGAGGGCTCGTTCCTGCAGCTCGTCACGGGTACGGCGCATGCGCTGCTGCTCGCGCTCCAACTGGGCGGTACGTAGCGATAGCAAGGTTGCGGCAACCGAAAGGATGGTGGTCAGCAGGAGCGTTCGGGCGGTAAGCGCGTCGGCGCGAAGGTCCGCGATGAGTGCAAAGACAAAGGCGACGCCAATGCCCAACGCGACCCAAACGCGTTCACGGCGCACGCGCCGCGCGATGTCATAAAAGGCGAGGGGCGCAAACGGCACAAACGGCGGCACGAAGACAGCCGCGATGATGTAAGCGTAGCTCGCGGCCTCGCTTGTGCGGCGTGTGCGTTCCCCCTGTGCGACCTCGGCCAGCGAGGTGGCGATAACGCCAAGGCAAAACGCCGCGACCAGGCGAGCGTCCACAGTAAGGCCCATAGCGGCCGCAATGCAGCACGCCAGCACAATCGATTTGTCGAAAAGCCTGTTCATACGGGTATTGTACGCGATGCTGCGCGCGGGGGAGGCGCCGCCTACGCAACCGTGACATTCCTCCCGCGCGGCAAAGCGGGGCGCCGGCGGGCAACGCGACCAAGCCCCGCACTCGTGACAAAGCTCACTGGCGCGCGCCGGCGGCTCCTGCGATGATGCAATCGTACCGGGCCGCAATCAACGGAAGGGCCGCCTCATGACAGACATCGTCCACGTCGAAAACCTCGTCAAGCGCTATGACGACCTTATTGCGCTCGACCACTTTAACCTGAGCATCGCCCCCGGCGAGATCTTTGGCCTGCTCGGCCCCAACGGCTCGGGTAAGACCACGTCCATCAACTGCATCCTGCAGCTGCTCGCCTACGACAAAGGCACCATCGAGCTGTTCGGCGAGCCCATGACGCCCGCCCGCTATGACCTCAAGCGTCGCATCGGCGTGGTGCCGCAGCAGGTGGCGGTATTCGACGAGCTTACGGTGCGCGAGAACATCGACTATTTCTGCAGCCTTTACGTTAGCGATCGCAAGCGCCGCCGTGCGCTGGTGGACGAGGCGATCGACTTTGTTGGCCTGGGCGACTTTACCAAGTTCCGCCCCGGCAAGCTCTCGGGCGGCCTGGCGCGTCGCCTCAACATCGCCTGCGGTATCGCGCACAAGCCCGAGCTCATCTTCTTTGACGAGCCCACGGTGGCGGTCGACCCGCAGAGCCGCAACGCCATCCTGGAGGGCATCTGCCGCCTGCTCGACGAGGGCGCCACGGTGGTGTATACCAGCCATTACATGGAGGAAGTCGAGCAGATTTGCAGCCGCATCATGATCATGGACGGCGGGCGCGTGCTGGCGCAGGGCACCAACGACGAGCTCAAGCGCATGATTCAGATGGGCGAGCGCGTGACCGTCGAGGTCGGCGCTGTCGAGCCCGCTACGGTCGAGCGACTGCGCGCCCTCGAGCACGTGCTTTCGGTCGAGCTGTCCGGCGGCGAGCTCGTCTGCACCTGCGAAGCGAGTCCGCACAATCTGGTCGACATCCTTGACACGCTGCGCGCTGCTGACGTGGCACTCGGCCGCGTGTGGAGCGAGCCGCCGACCCTCAACGACGTGTTCCTCGAGATCACCGGCCGCGAGCTGCGCGACTAGGGGGCAGCCATGTTCAACACCATCATCACCACGGTCAAGACCCTGCTGCGCCGGCCGAGCACGTGGGTCTGGGGCGCTCTCTTTCCCATCGCGCTTTCCACGATGTTCATGTTTATGTTTGCGAATCTGAGCTCCGACGGCACGGTCGACCCGGTGCCGGTGGCCGTCGTAGCGGATGAGGCCTGGGACGCCTCGACCTTTAAGGACGTGGCGACGTCGCTCGACGAGGAAAGCGACGACCAACTGCTCGAGATCCACGAGTACGAAGACTTGGCCGCCGCCCGCAAGGCGCTTAAGGCCGGCGAGGTCGCGGGCATCTATACGGTCGACGATGCGGGCACGCCCAAACTCACGTTGCTTTCGAGCTACGACAGCTCGCGTGCGTCGTCGGTGCTCACCGACCGCAGCATTCTGGAGACGATGGCAAGCTCGTATACGCAAAATGCCGAGCTCATGTCCCAGATTGCCCAAGACGACCCGGCGGCGCTCGCCGACCCGGAGGCGGTTACGCGCGCCCTATCGCTCGAGGGTGGCACCCACCGCGTAAGCCTGACACGCATCACGCCCGATGGCACGGTCATCTACTACTACGCGCTCTTTGGTCTGGTGGCGATGATGTCTGCCGAGTTTGCCGCCTTGAGCGTCGTCGATCTGCAGCCCAATCTGTCGGGCCTCGGCGCACGTCGCTGCGTGGGCGGCCTTTCCAAGACGGCGTCGCTGGCCGGCATCTTTGTCGGTTCGTGGCTGGTCTCCTTTGCCTCGATGGCAATCGCGATCGGCTACGTGCGCCTGGTCGTGGGCGTCGACTTTGGCGGGCGCGAGGGGCTGTGTCTGGTGGGCGGTGCCGCTTCCGCGCTTGCCGCCACGGGCCTGGGGCTCTTTGTGGGCACGCTTCCCGTTAAGGGCGGCAAGGCGTCCAAGTCCGGCATCCTTACGGGCTTTGCTACCACGTGCGCCTTGTTCGCCGGCCTCTACGGCGAGCCGGCGATGGCGCTTGCCGACGACGTCGCCCGCGCCTGTCCGGCCGAGTGCTGGCTCAACCCCGTCAAGCTTATCTGCGACATGTTCAACCGCCTGTATTTCTTTGAGGACCTGGGCCCCTTTGCCGTTCGCGCCGGCGCGCTCGTCCTGATGGCGCTGCTGTTCGTTGCCGCCGCCACGCTGATCTTTGGAAGGAGCCGCTATGAGCACCTTTAAGACCGCGCTTCGCATGGCGCTGGCGCACCCGTTCTACCTGCTCATCTATACGGTGTTCATCTCGCTCATGGGCGTATTCATCGCGGCATCGGTGAGCTGGAACTCGTCGCAGCTCACCGAGTACAAGCCCTATGATGCCAACGTGATCGTGGTCGATCGCGACGACAGCGACCTTTCGCGTGCGCTTACCAAGCATCTGGGTTCGCGCTTTGAGCTGGTCACGGGCGTCGACGACGATACGTACGACCTTGCGGACGCGCTTTCCAAGAGCAACAGCGCCAAGGGTAGTGCCGACTGCGTATTCTTTATCCCGGAGGGGTTTGAGGGCGACCTCGTTGCGGCCGCCCGCGCGGGGGAGTCCCTGCCCAAGCTCGACGTGACCTACGGTGCCGGCACCATGGCGGCGGCGCTTTCGTCTGCCGAGGCCTCGCGCTGGATCTCGCTCGCGGGCGCTGCGGCCGCACTTGAGCCCGCCGCCTCCAACGGTGACGTTGCCAAGGCCGCCGATCATGCGGCCGCGAAGCGTGCCAAGGTCGAGATCGAGCAGGTCAAGGTTGACTCGACTGCCGCCGCCACGCTCGAGTCGTACTTCAACTTTGGCGCGTACGCGATTATCTCGTCGGTCATCGTGTCGGTGGGGCTGGTGTTCTCGGGCATGAACGAGCCCGAGCGCGTGCGTCGTATGGATGCCGGCCCAATCTCCGAGCGCCAGCGTTCGCTTGCCGTGTTTGCGGCCGCCGCCGTACTCACCGTCTGCATCTGGTTTGTGTCGAGCATGATGGGCGTCGTGGGCTTTGCCGGCGCGGTCGCCGAGGTCGGCGTGGGGCGTGTGTGCCTGGCACTGGCGGCGACGTTTGCCCTGGCGTGCACGCCGCTGGCCGTTGGCTTTGCGCTTTCGAGTCTGGGTGCGCGCGAGGAGTTGCTCAACGGTGTGGGCAACCTGCTCGGCATGCTCATGACGTTTTTGGGCGGCGCCTGGATGCCGCTGTCGCTCATGGGATCGGCCGTGCAGACCGTGGCGCACTTTGTGCCGACATATTGGGTGAACGACGCGATCGGCAAGGCGCTTGCCTCGGATTTGACGTCCGCCGTGCTGGGTGACATCGCCTGCGACCTGGGCGTCACGGTGCTCTTTGCCGCGGCCATCGCCGCCGCAGGCCTCGCCCTCGCACGCGCCAAATTCCGCGTCTAGCCACCTAGTCATTTAAGAGCGTCCCCAATGACCAGTCTGAAATAAATCCCAAGCCTCGCTCCAAAATAGTTCGCCAAGGTTTACTATTACGCTCATAAAGTAGTATGAGGCTAACAGTGGGGGATACCATGGCAACGCAGAAAGCCTACGTCCAGGTTAAGGATCTCAAAAAGCACTACGGCGACGGTGATGCGCGCCTGACGGTACTCGATGGCATCGACACGTCCATCAATCGTGGCGAGATCTGCGTCATGCTGGGGCCTTCGGGTTCGGGCAAATCGACGTTTCTTAACCTGATCGGCGGCCTGGAGGATGCCGATGCCGGCTCTATTCTGGTGGACGGCTGCGACCTCACGGTGCTTAAGCCTACCGACCTGGGCGAGTATCGCCGCCGTGAGCTGGGCTTTGTCTTCCAGTTCTACAACCTGGTGCCCGATCTCACCATCAAGGAGAACATCGAGGTCACGGCGCACCTGTCCAAAAACCCGCTCAATGTCGACGACCTGCTGCGTTCACTGGGCCTCTACGAGCACCGCAACAAGTTTCCGCGCCAGGTTTCGGGTGGCCAGCAGCAGCGCTGTGCCATCGGCCGCGCGCTCGTCAAAAACCCGGGTCTGCTGCTGTGCGACGAGCCCACGGGCGCGCTTGATTACAAGACGTCCAAGGAAATCTTGCAGCTCATGGAGGATGTAAACCGCACCTACGGCTGCACCATCATCATTGTCACCCACAATGCCGCCATCGCGCGCATGGCAAATCGCGTGCTGCGCCTGCGCGACGGGCGCATCGTCGAGGATGAGCTCAACGAGTCGCCCGTCGCGGCCGCCGAACTCGATTGGTAGGCGGCGCCATGACACCTCTCGCAAAACGTCTCCCGCGCGAGCTGCGCCGCAATATCGGCAAGTACCTGGGAATCTTTTTGCTTATGTGCGGAAGCATCGCTCTCACCTCGGGCTTTTTGCTCGCGGCGCATTCCATCGGTTGCCTTATCGACGACATGCGCAATGCGTACACGATTGAGGACGGCCGCGTGACCACCTCCTTCGAGGCTACCGACGATCAACTCAAGGCCGCCGAGGACGCGGCCGACGACGTCGGCGGCGTCACGCTCTACAAGAATTTCTCCATCGACGCCATCATAAAAAAGACCGCCGGCGACGACAGCACCAAGCGCACGCTGCGCACCTATGCGCACCGCACCAAGGTCGATATCGCGTCCTACTGTGAGGGCAAGGAGCCCAAGACGGATGACGAGGTGGCCATCGACCGTGTCTTTGCCACCAATAACAACCTGTCCGTGGGCGATAGAGTCGAGCTCGAGGGTCGCACCTACACCATCTGCGGCATCATGACCCAGCCCGATAGCCAGGCGCTGTTCCTCAACAATTCGGACTTTACGGTGAACACCATCACGTACGGCGTGGCCGAGGTCACCGACGCCGGCTTTGCCGCGCTTGAGGACGCCGGTGGCGCGCCTGCCTACACCTATTCCTTTATCTTTACCGATTGCGACCTCCCCACCGCGGATCGCATCGATGCGGAGCAGGATATGGTCGAGGCGCTGACCGATGCCGATGCACGCGTGGATGACCTCATCGACGCCGATTCCAACCAGGGCATTGGCTACGCACGCGACGACGTAGACGGCGACTCCATGATGTGGATGACGCTGCTCGATATCATCATCGTGATCATGGCGTTCGTCTTTGTGGTCCTTACCGACGCCACCATCGAGGAGGAGAGCGCCATCATCGGCACGCTGCTCGCCAGCGGCTATCGTCGACGCGAGATCGTGCTGCACTACCTCGCGCTTCCCGCCATCGTGGGCGTGGTCGCGGCGCTTTTGGGCACTGCGCTCGGCGTTGTGTTCTTTACCGAGCCCATGCGCAGCCTCTATTACGGCTCGTACAGCCTGCCGCCCTTCCAGGTGTACTGGAGCTGGGAGATCTTTGTGAAGTGCGCCGTGGTTCCCGCCGCCGCGCTCATCCTCATCACGCTGGTGGGTCTGCTTCGCAAAATGGGTAAGACGCCGCTGCAGTTTCTTCGCCACGAGGCGAGCGGCAAGTCTGGCACCAAGCGCGGCCTGCAGCTGTCGGAGCGCATGGGCTTTGTTTCCCGCTTCCGCCTGCGTATCTTCCTGCGCAACCTGGGCAACTTCGCCACGCTCTTCGTGGGCATCGCGTTTGCGTCGCTGCTACTGCTCTTTGGCCTGGCGATTCTGCCCACGATGACGCACTATGCGGACAACCTCGAGACAAGCCTGGTCGCCGAGCGCCAGTACACGCTCAAGGCGCCACTGGAGCTCGAGGGCACTGCCGAGGAGCGTGAGCAGTGGTCAGCACTCGAGCGCTTGCAGTCGGTTGACGGCGCGCTCCTCACCGCCGCCCAGGATGCCGATGACGAGCTTGACGACGCGGCCGATGCGGCGCAGGCGGCAGCCGATGCTGCGACCGCATCTCCGTCTGCCGAGAGCCTGACCGCAGCGCAGGACGCGCTTGCCAAGGTCCAGGACAAGAAAGATGCGCTCTACGCGCGCCTTGACGATCTTGCCGATGCCCTCGGCTGCGACCGTGACGAGGCTATCGACCTGATCGACAAGGCCTCTAAGATCGACACTGACAACGACGATATCCACCCGGTCAATACGACCGACAACGGCGCGGGCGCAATCGCGCAGGCCGAGAAATACGCCGTTTACCAGCTGCAATACGACCGCGGCGATGGTAATGGCGAGGAGACGATTTCCGTCTACGGCATTTCATCCGATTCGCGCTATTGGAAAGACCTCAACGTCGGCGATGGACGCGTCGTCTTTGGCGGCGGTCTGCTCGATAAGTTTGGCTGGAGCAAGGGCCAGAAGGTCACGCTCGGCGACAAGTACGAGGGCGAGCATTATTCCCTTGAGTACGCGGGCAAGGACTGTGCCTGGGGCTCCAAGTCGGACATGAATATCTATATGAGTATCGACGACTTTAACGAGCTGTTCGACAACGACGCCGCCTACTTTAACGGCTATGTGAGCGACGAGAAGCTCGATCTCGATGCTCGTTACTTTGCCGGCGACACCACGCCCGACGACATGCGCGCCGTGGGCGACCAGTTTATCGGCATGATGAGCAAAATGATCGGAATGATGGTTGGGCTCGCGGTGTTTATCTTCCTGCTGTTTATGTACCTGCTGACCAAGGCTGTGATCGACCACAGCGCCCGGTCGATCAGCTACATGAAAGTCTTTGGCTATCGCGATAGCGAGATCTCGCATCTGTACATCCGCTCGATCACGCTGTGCGTGGTGGCGTCGCTCGTGCTGAGTCTGCCGGTCATTATCGGCTCGCTCACGGCCATCTTTCGCTCGATGCTGCTCGCCTACAACGGCAATATCGAGATCTACGTGCCCGCTTGGTCCATGGTTGCATGCGTCGGCATTGGCTTTGCGACCTACCTGGTCGTGGCGCTGCTACACACGCGTTCTATCACGCGCGTGAGCCTGGCCGAGGCCCTCAAAGTCCAAGAGTAGTCGTTTAAGAACCTCCCCAACGACTAGGTTTCGCGCTTGACTTTGACCCTACTTTAACGGGTACCATCCTCTATGTCTGTAACGCCATATAGACCGAGGGGATAGATCTATGACCGCAACTGCACCCGCAGCACCCGCTAAGGTATACTTCACCAACTTGCGCACGCATGCTCGCGAGAGCCAGCTCGACAAGCTCAAGCGCCTCATACGTCACGCCGGTATCGAGCAGATCGACTTCGAGAACAAGTTCGTCGCTATCAAGATTCACTTTGGCGAGCTGGGCAATCTGAGCTTTTTGCGCCCCAACTACGCCCGCGCCGTCGCGGATGTCGTGAAGGAGCTGGGTGGCAAGCCCTTCCTCACCGACTGTAACACGCTCTACGTCGGTAGCCGTAAAAACGCGCTCGAGCACATCGATACCGCCTATCAGAACGGCTTTACCCCGTATGCCACGGGTTGCCAGATCATCATCGCCGACGGCCTCAAGGGTACCGACGAGGCACTCGTCCCGGTCGAGGGCGGCGAGTACGTGCGCGAGGCCAAGATCGGTCGGGCACTCATGGATGCCGATATCGTGATCAGCCTCACGCACTTTAAAGGCCATGAGCAGGCCGGCTTTGGCGGCGCCATGAAGAACCTGGGCATGGGCGGCGGCAGCCGCGCCGGCAAGATGGAGCAGCATGCCGCCGGCAAGCCGAACGTCGCGACCGAGCACTGTATTGGCTGCCGTGCCTGCGAAAAGGTCTGTGCGCACAGCGCTATCTCGTTTGACGACACCCGTGAGCGCGAGCTCGCCAACGGCAACACCCGTACGGTTCACGTTGCCGCTATCGACCATGATCGCTGCGTGGGCTGCGGCCGCTGCATCGGCGTGTGCAACCAGGACGCCATCAAGCCCGGCCATGACGCTGCGGCCGACGTGCTCAACTGCAAGATCGCCGAGTATACGAAGGCCGTTGTCGACGGCCGTCCGAGCTTCCATATTTCGCTTGCCATGGACATCAGCCCCAACTGCGATTGCCATCCCGAAAACGATACGCCTATCGTCAACGACATCGGCATGTTCGCGAGCTTCGACCCGGTCGCCATCGACCAGGCCTGTGCCGATGCCGTCATGGCATCCGAGCCGCTGCCCAACACCGAGCTTACCGATAGCGCGGCCAAGATGGAGCACAACCACGAGCATCTGGAGGGCGATCAGGCCAAGGACCCCTTCTGCATCACGCATCCCGACACCGACTGGCGCACCTGCATCGCGCACGCCGAGAAGATCGGCCTGGGCACGAGCAAGTACGAGCTCATCGAGGTCAAGTAGCACCTGTCCATTGGACATATCAAGCGCTTTTGTAGCGCAACGTTAGCAAAAGCCGCCCGTGAGCACAGCGCTCGCGGGCGGCTTTCCGGAAGTATGCGGCAAATTTCGAGACCGCCGAGCACACGACATTTTTTGGCAACAAAACCCCTGATAAATTGTTGGTAAAACTGCGGTCTGGTCGGCAGTTCCAGATTTTGTCGCATACTTCCGAAAATAGGGGGTCAGATAAAGCACCAGACGTTGCTTTTTGCCTAAAAATACTCGTCGAGGAAGTCGTCGACCGTGTTCCAGTAGAGCTCGGGGTCAACTTGCGCACTCTTGGCGTGGGTGGCGCCATGGATGGTGAGCTTTTGCTTGACCTTGCTGGCGCACGCGTCGTAGTTTTGGTCGAGCATACTGTACGGCACAAAGGTGTCCTGGTCGCCGTGGATAAACAGCATGGGAACCGTCGCGTGTTTGAGTTGCTCCACACTGCTCGCCTTATGAAAGTCGTAGCCCGCGCGCACGTTGCACACCAAGTTTGCTACATCGAGCAAGGGAAAGCTGGGCAGGCCGAACACGTCCTTGAGCTGCAGAGAAAACTCGTCCCAAACACTCGTATAACCACAGTCCTCGATAATGCATTTTACGTTTGCGGGCAGAGATTCCCCCGCGACGTTCATGGCAGTTGCTGCACCCATCGACTCGCCAAAGACCAGGATGCGCGCCTCGGGGTCAGCCTGAACGATCCGCCCAATCCATGCGACGACATCGAGCCGCTCGGGCCAGCCCATGCCGATATAGTCGCCGCCGGAGCGCTCGTGGGCGCGGGCGGCAGGCGCGAGCACGTTCATGCCGCGGTCGTGGAAGCGCTTGGCGTATCGGGCCATGCCGATGGGCTCGTTGGTATATCCATGCAGGCAGACGGCATAATCGTGGGTGTTCTCCGAGGCGGCAAAATACCAAGCGGCGAGCTCGGTTCCGTCATCTGCGGTAAGGCTGCTGCTCTCGCGATTCTCTTTAAACCACGCCCGCGCCTCGGTTTCCTCGGCATCCGGCTGCTCGCCTTCTTTGTCGTTCTTGCTATCCTGCATCATCTTCATGGTGTACGGCGCTTGGGGATTCAGCGCGAAGTCAAACAGAAAGTTGCCGGCAAATCCGAGCAGCGCAACGACAACCACCAGCGCAACGATGCCGGCTATCTTGAGCTTTCGATGGGAACGTGCGTTTTGAGCCATACGGTATTCTCCTATAAGATGTTAATACATCAACATTTAATGCAAGCGCATTATGGACGTTCGCCGTTGATGCGTCAACAGGCAAAGAATGGGTAAACAAAGGGTCGCGTATGGTGCAAATTTCGCACGTACCTAGACGCTTTGATATAGTGTTGAGAACTCTTTACGTTGGAGGATGTAACCGGCATGTCCGATTCGAGCGACAGTTCTAAGCCGCGACCCAAGACCGCGGCCGTTCCACACTACACGGTGGGCGAGGAGATCATGAACTCCGTCACCCATGGTGTCGGCTGCCTGCTGGGTATCGCGGGCCTGGTGCTCCTGATCGTATTCGCTGCCCTGCGCGGCGGGGGCCCGGCACACATGGCCGCGGCGATTGTCTATGGTGTCAGCATTATTCTCGAATATCTGGCCTCTACGCTCTACCACGCGATTCAGCCCGCGCGCGCCAAGCGCGTCTTTCGCATCATTGACCACAGCTGCATCTACTTGCTCATAGCCGGCAGCTATACGCCGTTTTGCCTCATCACGCTCGCAAACGACGGCGGTCCTGCGCTGTTCTTTGCCGTATGGGCCATCGCCATTATCGGCATCGCCCTCGAGTGCTTTATGCGCGAGCGTCAACCGCACTGGGTAAGTGGCTTGGTCTACCTGCTGATGGGCTGGCTCGTTGTCTTTAAGCTGCCCGAACTTGTGGTGCTGCTCAACCCCGTGGCACTTGCCCTGCTCGCCGTCGGCGGCGTGTGCTACACCGCGGGCGTGCCGTTCTATATCGCCAAAAACGTACGCTATCTGCACAGCGTGTTTCACCTGTGGGTGCTCGCCGGCAGCATCTTCCAGTTCATGGCGGTGATCCTCTTCGTAATCTAGCGACCATGCCTGCGCGCCCGCGTCCTCGTTTGGGTGCCGGCGCAATTGCCGTATCCGCCACCAACGTTTTACCCTAACGTCCCGAATCTTGGAGGTTCGAGAAACTCCCGATGGACATAACCATCTCCCTTATCACCACCCTCGTTTTGACCCTCATCAACGGCTACTTCTCTATGTCCGAGATGGCGCTCACCACGGCAAAGCGCGCTGTGCTGGAGCACGAGGCCGAGGAAGGCGACAAACGCGCCGAGCGCGCCATTAAGCTGGCCGCCGATTCCGATCAGCTGCTCGCCACCATCCAGGTCGCCATCACGCTCGTGGGCTTTGCCTCGTCCGCCGTCGCCTCGACGAGCCTGTCCGACCCGCTTGCCACGTGGCTCATGAGCTTTGGCATCGCGCCGCTTTCCGCCATCGCGCGCGGCCTGGCGCCGGTCATCATCACCGTCGCCGTCGCTTTTGTGTCAATCGTGATCGGCGAGCTCGTGCCCAAGCGCATCGGCCTGGCTAATGCCGAAGGCGTATCCAAGCAGGTCGTGGGACCGCTCTCCGTGTTCCAAAAGATCGCCCGCCCGCTCGTGTGGCTGACCGGTGCCTGCTCCGACGGCCTGGCCCGTATCCTGCGCATCAAGAGCGCCGACGACCGCCAAAACGTCTCGGAGGAAGAGATCAAATACATGGTCTCGGAACAGGACGATCTACTCGACGAGGAAAAGCGCATGATCCACGAGATCTTCGACCTGGGCGACACCGTTGCCCGCGAGGTCATGGTGCCGCGCGTGGACACCACCATGTGCGAGGATGACGAGACGGTCGCCGACGTGCTGTCCGCCATGCGCCAGACCGGCTTTAGCCGCATCCCCGTCTATCACGAGGATCCCGACAACGTCGTGGGCATCGCGCACATCAAGGACCTGATCCAGCCTTCGCTCGACGGCAAGGGCGACCAGCCCATCGCCGACTTTTTGCGCGACGCCACCTTTGTGCCCGACACCAAGGACATCCTGCCGCTGCTGTCCGAGATGCAGACCTCGCACGACCAGATCGTAGTGGTCGTGGACGAGTACGGTGGCACGGCCGGCATCATCACCATCGAGGACATCGTCGAGGAGATCGTGGGCGAGATCGAGGACGAGTTTGACCCCGACAACAAGTACCTCACGCGCCTTTCGCGCCGCGAGTGGCTTGTCGATGGGCGTTTTTCGTGCGATGACGCGATTGACCTTGGTTGGCCGCTCGAGGAAAGCGATGATTATGAGACCATCGCCGGCTGGATTTTGGAGCTTTGCGACTCGGTGCCCGACATCGGAGAGGTGTTTGAGGTCGCGGGGTACAAGTTCAAGGTACAGTCGATGCGTGGCCAGCGCATCTCGCTCATTCGCGTGATCGCTCCGGCCGAAACCGATAAGAAAGATTCCGAGTCCTCGGCAGATAAGCCGGCGGCGTCGGGCGCGGGCTCTGCGGACCCGCACGACGGCGACGAGTAGGGCAAGGAAGAGTAGGGGAGAGTTATGGCAGGCCTGTTCAACATCCTTAAGGTCACCGTCAGCGAGGACAAGATCTGCGCGCATGTGCTGGTGAACCCCGGCATGCCGCTCATGACCTCGGAGGACATCGAGGCCACGGCGCGCGTGTACTACCTGGTGCCCGCGATCGCCAAGCATCTGTGCCTGGGCGATTCCGGTCGCGAGTTCCAGGACTGCATGGGCCAGACAGAGCTTTGCCATCTGCTGGAGCACGTGACGGTCGAGCTCATGAACGAGACCGGTCTCGCTGGCAGCATTTCGTGCGGCCGCACTCGCGTGAGTGAGCACGATGAGCGTGTCTTTGAGGTCGAGCTTTCGTGTCCCGACGACGCACTGGCCATCGGCGCGCTGTCTTCGGCGACCTTTATGATGGATTGGGCCTATCTGCATGCCGACCAGCCCGCTCCCGATGTGGACGGTACGGTCGCGGGCCTGCGTAACCTGGTACTGGGCATGCGTGCCGAGGCCGAGGGCAAGGACCCGCACGAGGCCGTCGCCGCCGCGAACGCCGAAGGCGAGGCCGGGGACACGACCGAGGGCGAGGCGCCTGCCGAGGCTGCCGCCGAGTCTGTCAACGATGCCCCTGCCGAGGAGACCGTCGAGGCCGAGCCCGCGGAGCCCCAGGGCGTCCCGAGCTTTGACGACGAGCCGCAGGAGGCAATCGATACCGAGGGCGCGACCGCTGAGAGCCACGAGGCCCCCGCTGCCGTCTACGGTGGCGCGGCGACGGCTCCGGTGGCCCCCGCGCGCGAGGGAGCGCTGCCGCTCGTTGACGGCGCCGGCGAGGACCCGGGCGCTACAGTGGCCATGCCTGCCATGCCGCAGGAGTAGGCTCACCCGCTTATCACCATCATGTACCTGCGCCTTTACCGTACGCAGATGAGCAAGACGGCAAGCGCAGTGCTGCGGGTATAATGGACAGCATTCAAACGGTGGGCGCCGAGGTGCCCGCAGGAGAGGAATGAACATGGGTAAGACTTTCAACTTTATCTCGGGTGCGCTCTTCGGTGCCGCCGCCGGCGCCATCATCGGCGTTGCCCTGGCTCCGCGCTCGGGCGCCGAGACCCGCGCCATGGCTGCCGATATCGCCAACGACGCCTGGGATAACATGCGCGACACCTACGAGCACGGTGCCGAGGAGGCCCGCGCTGCGGTCAACGATTTTGGCCCGATGGTCGACGCCAAGACCGATGACCTGCGTGCCAAGGTTGACCTTGCCCGCGAGCGCATGGACCAGCTGCGCGAGCAGCTCAACGACGCCATCTCGGGCGGTAACGTGACGCCCGCCGCCGATGTCGTGGTCGAGAACGCCGTCGAGGCCGACGCCGAGGCCGCGGAGCCTTCGACAGAGGCATAATGCGCGCCGGGGATTTTGTCGGCGCCAAGATCTATCGCAAGCCTACCGAGGATAAGCGCACCAAAAAAGACGGCACGCCGCGCAGCCCTAAAAAGCTCGGCAAGATTCACTTTCCGGTCTTTACCCCGGGCGGTACGCGCGTGGTGGGCTTTATGGTGCGCCAGTCCGATATCGCGGGCATGATCGAGCGCCCCGACCGATTTGTGGCGCTCGATGCCATTGGCGTCTACGAGGGCGCCATCGCGGTTGACGACGTCAAGGGCACCTACGATGCCGCTGCGGCCAAGCGCCTCGACATCAACCTGGACGATTGCATTATCTGGGTTGGCATGGACGTGCGCACGGAGTCGGGCGATGTCGTGGGCTATTGCTCGGATGTGGAGTTCAAGCCGCGTTCGGGCATCGTGCAGACGTTCTACGTGACCGCCGGCACTGCCTCGAGTGTGCTGGTGGGCGACACGCAGATGCCGCCGACGATGCTGCGCGGCTATGCGGACGGCGCGATGATCGTTTCGGACGAGGTCAAGTCGCTCGGGTATTCGGGCGGCGCCGCCGCAAAGGCTGCCGAGGCAAGCGTCATGGTGGGCGATAAGGTCAAGAAGGGCGCCAAGGTGCTCGATGACAAGGGTTCGGTCGCCGTGGACAAGGGCAGTCGCGCGCTGGGCAAGCAGCTCGGCAAGACGCGCGGTATGTTCAAGGCCTTTAAGGACGAATACCAAAAGGCGAGCGGGGGCTCGTCGAAAGCCAGCAAATAGCGACGTACCAATTGATGGGAGGCAAGCCGGAGACCTGTTGCTCCGGTTTGCTGCGTTTATGGGGGAGGGCACATGCGCCAAAACGGATCTAACTTAAACGGGCGCTCGGGTGCGCGTCCAACGGCGCGCCGCGACCTGGGGCAGCTGCCCAGCGGTCAGCGCAAGCGTCACCGTAAGCCCGGCGCGATGTATCTCAACCATAGCCGCGGCTTTAGCGACCGCAGCGCTCGCATCGGCAACGGCCGCACGCCCCGTCGTCCGTCTCGCCTGCCCTATGCGCTCATCGCCGTGGGCTGCGCGCTCGTGCTGTTTGTCGCCGCCGTTGTGGGCTACGTCAACCGCAGCGTGGATGTCGTCCTCAACGGCCAGGAGACTGCAGTGCGCGTCGGCTCTACGCTGCAAAATCTCATCGACGACCAGGAGCTGACCGATACCTACGACGCTGGTGATCTGCTGGCCGTTGACGACAGCGTGCTGACCCGCCATGGCGGCGAAAAGCTGTCGGTAAAGGTGGACGGCAAGCGCATAAAACAGGGCAAGTGGAAAAGCCGCGAGCTTACGGGTGGCGAGAAGGTGACGGTCAAGGACGGCCGTGACACGTATGAGAAGCACGAGGTCCAGGCGACGGTTATCGAGCCCAAGCTCAAGGTCGAGGGCACGGGTGCCATCGAGTACGTCAAGACGTGGGGTATCCAGGGCCGCTCCGAGGTGTGGGTCGGCGAGCAATCGGGCAAGACGCAGGACCGCGGCGAGGTCGTGCCCGCCACCGATTGCGTGGTCGAGTGCGCGAGCGTGGCACCCAAGGGCAACGAAAAGTACGTTGCGCTGACGTTTGATGAGGGCCCGAGCGGCGCGACCAAGCAGATCTTGCAGGTGCTCAAGGAAAAGGGCGTCACCGCGACGTTCTTCCTGTCGGGTGATGCGGCCGAGGCCTCGCCCGCCACGGCCAAGGCGATTGTCGATGCCGGCTGCGAGGTCGGCTCCAACAGTTACAACGACGAATCGCTCAAGGGCCAGGACCGCGATGCGGTGCGCGAGCAGGTTTCGAAGGGCACCGAGGCGATCAAGTCCGCGACCGGCGTGAAGACGATGCTTTTGCGTGCTCCTTACGCAGCCTTTGACGAGCAAAACTGGATTGATGCGATGGACCTGGTGTCTGCCGTGGTCTCGTGGAATATCGATTCGGGCGACTGGCTGCTCAACGGTGCCGACGAGCAGGTCTCGACGGTGCTCGATTCGGTGACGCCGGGCAACATTGTGCTGCTGACCGATAACGATGAATGTGCCGAGCAGACGCTCGAGGCGCTGCCGCAGATTATCGACGGGCTTATTGCCGACGGCTACAAAATCGTGACATTGAGCGATCTGGTCAAGACGGATACATCGCTGAGCAAAAAGCTCACCTCGCTGACGAAGGCCGCCATGCCCAAAAACGCCGTGTTCCCCCAGCTCGCCGAAGATGACGACACCACAGACTAGTCATGTAAGAACGTCCCCAATGACTATGTCACGGATGCGTCAGCGTTTGATATGCCTGCGATGTTTGGAGCATAAATTTGACGCCACGGCGCGATGCTGATGCTATAGTTACTGCGGATAACAAGGGTCAAGAGAAAGGTTGCAGGTGAAATCCAAACCTCGACCATACAGTCGATGACCCCATGCAGGTGCTTCTTGCGCATGTACGGGGTGTGAGCGCCGAGCGGCGTGCCGCCCGCGCATGCGTATACATATCTAATAGTCCACGGATGGCGCGCCGGCATGGCCGCAGTCCGAAGGGATAATGATGGGGAGCACCAGTGAATTATCTGAGTGAGATGCTCAAACTGCCGGTCTTGGACGTCGATGGCGAAAAGCTCGGCGTTGTGAACGATTTTGGCATTGCTACCGGCGAAGTTTTTCCGCACGTGACGTCGCTCGCGTTCCGCGGGCCCGGCAAGACGCCGTTTATGATCAGCTGGCGCAAATGGGTCGACCGTATCGACGAGACGGGCGTACACCTTAAGTCGCCGGCCACCGAAATCCGTTTTTCGTACCTGCAACCGACCGAACTCTTGCTCGCCCGCGACGTGCTCAACAAACAGATTGTCGACACGCAGGGTATGAAGGTCGTGCGCGTAAACGACATCAAGTTTTCCATGTCGGGCGAAAATCAGCTGCGCCTGCTGGGTGCCGAAGTTGGCGCCCGCGGTCTGCTGCGCGCGATCAGCCCCGCACTCGAGCATGTCGTCGAGAGCTTTATGAAGCACCTGGGCAAACCGCTCGGCGAGGACATCATCGCCTGGTCCTACATGGACCTGCTCGACCGTTCGACTAAAAACATCCAGCTTTCGGTGTCGCACAAGACGCTTGGCGAGCTGCACCCTGCCGACATTGCCGACATTATCGAGCAGCTCGACCCGCGCCTGCGTGCGCAGGTGTTCGCGCAGCTCGACACCGCCCAGGCCGCCGAGGCCATCTCGGAGTTCGATGACGACGAGCTTATGACCGAGATGCTTGAGGGCCTGTCCGATACGGACGCATCGTCGATGCTGGCCATGATGGATCCGGACGACGCCGCCGACCTGATCGACGAGCTCGATTACGAGAAGGCTGAGAAGCTTTTGCGCCTGATGGGCGTCCAGGAGGAGAAGGCGATTCGTAACCTGCTGGGCTATGAGGACAACACTGCCGGTCGCATCATGACCTCGGAGTTTGTCTCCCTGCCTGCCACGGCGACGGTCGGTGACGCCATCGAGGCGATCCGCAAGCTCGACGAGGACTTCGAGAGCGTCTACTACGTCTATACCGAGGACCCGAGCGGCATGCTCACCGGCGTGCTTTCGCTGCGCACGCTGATCGTCGCCGACCGCGACGCCACGCTGGGTCAGCTGGCCTATCGCGACCTGGTTTATGTGTCGCCCGACGATGACCAGGAAGACGTAACGGACGAGATGACCAAGTACGACCTGGTTGCCATCCCCGTTTGCGACGAGAACCGTCACATCTTGGGTATCGTGACCTTTGACGACGCCATGGACGTTATCGCCGAGGAGCACCAGGAGGACCTGCAGATCGCAGGTGTCGGCTCGGGCGATAGCGCGTCCGACGACTCGACGAATGTGCTCAGCTGGTTTGTGCATCGCCAGTACTGGGTTGTCGTGTGGGGTATTGCCTCGTGCATCATGGCAACAGTGCTGGGGACAGCGCTGGGCTCTGCGCATCTGGTGGTGTTTCCCATGTGCGCCATGCCGCTCGTGTTGCTGGCTGCCTCGCGTATGGTGTCGTTCGTCAAGAATTACTTCCTGGAGTACGACGGCCATGACGATGAGCCCAAGCCGTATCTGGGATTTTTCTTCCAGAGCACGGGCATGGGCCTGATCCTGTCGCTCGTGACCTACCTGTGCGCCCAGCTGGTGCGCACCGCCGCATTCCTCGACGCGCCCATGTTTGAAGAGCAGCTCTTTACCGGCTGCTTTAACATTGCGGCCATCGTTTGTCTGATTGGCAACATGAGCGCCGTGATTTACCTGATGGTGCTGTTCTGGCGTGACGAGCATGACCTCAATACGTCGGGTACCGCCATGAACGTCATTGCCGTCATGATCTCATGCGTGGCGTACTGCATCGCCGCAGTGCTGCTCACCATGTCGGTCATGGGGTAGGTGATCGCGTGCAAAACACGAAGCAAAAGGCGAGCGCCAAGCAAAAGCTGACCATCGCGGCCATCTTTGGCGCCATGGGCCCTGGCCTTCTGGCGGCGCTTTCGGGCAATGACGCCGGTGGCATCGCCACGTATTCCAGCGCCGGTGCCAGCTATGGCTACAAGATGCTGTGGATGCTTCCCGTCATGACCGTGCTGCTTATCGTGACGCAGGAGACTGCGGCGCGTTGTGGCTGCGTCACAGGCAAGGGCTTGGCCTCGCTCATCCGCGAGCGCTTTGGCGTGCGCAGGAGCGTGCTGGCCATGGCAGCGCTGCTGATCGCCAACACGGCCGTTACCATCTCGGAGTTTGCGGGTATCGCGAGCGGCCTTGCCCTCTTTGGTGTGCCGGCGAGCATCTCGGTGCCGCTCGTGGCGCTGCTGGTTTGGATGCTTACCATGTCGGGCAGCTTCCAGCGCATCGAGAAGATTCTGCTGCTGGTGAGCTGTGTGTTTGTGACCTACATTGTCGCTGCATTTATGGCTGGTCCCAGCTGGGGCGAGGTGGCGGTCGACTTGGTTGTGCCCAACATCCAAAATGACCCCAGCTACGTGTCGCTTGTGGTCGCAACGATCGGTACCACCATCGCGCCGTGGATGATCTTCTTGGCGCAGAACAACGTGGTCGATAAGAATGCGGGCGAGGACGATATCGTGCTGCAGCGCATTGATACCGTGAGCGGCTCGATCGCCGCCGATGTCATTGCCGGCTTTATTATCATAACGACCGGTACGGTACTGTTCCCCGCGGGCATTCAGATCAGCGATGCTGCCGACGCCGCCCGCGCATTGGAGCCCATCGCGGGCCAGTGGTCCACGGTGCTGTTTGCCTCGGGGCTGGTCGCGGCGAGCTTCTTGGCCGCCTGTGTGCTGCCAGGCGTTACGTCCAGCGCCATCTGCGAGGCATTTGGCTGGGAGCGCGGTGCCGATCGCAGCTGGGACGAGGCCCCGGTCTATCGCGGCATCATTACGGCCATCATCGGCATCTCTGCCGTGCTGGTGCTCATGCCCGGCGTCGACCTGTTCCAGATTATGATGACCTCGCAGGTCATCAACGGCGTGCTTTTGCCTGTGGTCCTGGTGTTCCAGGTGCTTATTGCCGCCGATCGACACATTATGGGCGCCAACCGCAACGGCCGCGTGTGGAATGTGCTCACCTGGGCGACTATCGGTGTGATTACGGTGCTGACGGTCGTCATGTTTGTGCTGCAGGCGATGGGCTACAGCGCATAGCGTCTCTTTTGGGTTTCGAGCGGGCCGTGGCCATGGGCTGCGGCCTGTTTTTTGCCTGATGTAGGGGGTTGGTTATATATGTGTGGGCAAAAAATGCCAAATATGAGTACTGTTGCTAATCCAGTGGCAATTAAGACAAAGAAGATAATGAACATAACTAAAGTATCTGCTCATTAATATCGATACAGCCAGGCTTTAAACCGATCATTCTGTTCGGTCCAAAGGGGTATGGCGACCGAAAGAACGCCATTTTGGGCAATTTTGCCTGTTACTAAAATGGTATCAGTACTCATATTTGGAATTTTTTGCCCGCGGCCCCTTGGGGCCGGCTCGAAAAGAGCAATCTGGGGGCGTTTGCTGCGGGTGCGGGGCTTGCAGACGACACTCGGGGTGGCGAGGAACTCAGAATTCGGCCGCGGGAGGGCATTCATCGGCCGCGTCAGGAGTGTCCCTAAGTGTCGGCACATAAGGAACGTCCCTAACTGCCGGAGGGGGCGTCGGTTGTGGCCGACGGCCCCCTCCGGGTGCAAGCTGATTTGACAGTGTGTTACTTGTCGGTGCCTAGCTTGTGCGGTTTGTAGGCGAGCGCGTTGACGAGTGCGTCGGCGGCGGACTTGACGGCCGCCGGCTGCGGATCGTTAACGTGGTCCTCGGGATGCACGGGCAGGTCCTTCTTGACGGCATCGTGGATGAGCTTAAGGTACTCGGCCACGCCCGCGTTCGAAAGGTGTGTGCCGTCGCCGTCGAACAGATCGTTGCGGTTGGCGCTATATCCGTACCAGTCGATAACGCGCACGTTTTTATAGCGCGTGGCGGCGTTGGCGATGGCCTGATTGGTGGCGCCGACCCATGGCTGCGGGCTGCGCGTGTTTACAAATACGACGGTGCGCTGATTGCCGGCATCGGCCATGATGGCGTCAATCTGGGCATCGGTCACTAGGCCGTTGGTGCCCAGCGCAAAGACTACGATCTTGCCGGCGAGGTTCTGCTGGATATAACCCTCAAATGTTGTGCGGCCCGCATCGAACTGGCGGCCCTTTTCGGCATCGATGTGACTGTGGGGGAACACGCCGTCAAAGGAATCGACGGCGCGCAGCGACACGGAGTCGCCAATCATGAGCAGGTCGTAGGATCCGTCGGGGAAGCCGTCGTTGTCCTTGTCGGTGTCATCGGCCGCCTGCTGGTCCTGGGGTTTTGCATTTTTGGCTTCCTTGTTTAGGATTTCGGCGCCCTCGCCGCTCAGCGCGGATGTGTCGGGCACAAAGACCAGACCACCCAGCGCCACGACAAGCACGACGCCGCAAACGGCGCACACGGGAATATGCGCGCGCACCCAGTTTGCGGGCGTGGTGGTGCCTTCGCGGAGCTCGGAAACGGTGCGTCCAAAGGCGCCCTTCCTAAACGGCGTCTCGATAAAGCGATAGGAGCACTCGGCTACGGCGACCACCACAAGTACCTGCAAGATGTACTGCCACCAGGGCGTATCGCTGATGTTGGCGACCGGGTTCATGAGCAGCAGCAGTGGATAGTGCCACAGGTAGATGCTGTACGAGCGCTTGCCAACCCACACGAGCGGCTCGGCGGACAGCGCGCGGGCAACCATTCCCTGGGGCTGCACGCAGGCTGCGATGACCATGAGCGTGAGGATGGAGCATAACAGCGTGCCGCCGCGATACTGGAACGCGGTGTAGCCGTTGGTGAGTGCGACCATGGCGGCAAGGCCAACCAGACCCACGACGCCCAAGACATCGATGGATGCGGGCGAGGACCAAAAGCGCACGAGGGCGCTCGGCTGTGCCAGGGCGGTATCGGCTGATTCGTCGGCCTTCTTGTCAGGCTTGTCCTCGGCTTTCTTGCCGTGCTTGGCGGCGCCAGCCAGGCGATTGAGCCCCAAACGATGAGCGAGACGCACCGGCGCCAGGTCGCGATCGGGGATAAAGGCCATCCAGGCACCCAGCAGCAGCGAGAACACGCGGGTGTCGGTGCCGTAGTACACGCGGCTGGGGTCGGCGGCAGGGTTGTAAAGCACCATCATGGCGAGGGCAGATACCGCGGCAAGGCCCAGAACCACGCGGCGCGTGTTGGGCTTGCTCACATGCATGGATACCATGGCAAACAGCAGTGGCGGCCAAATCAGGTAGAACTGTTCCTCGATGGCAAGCGACCAAAAGTGCGTGAGCGGCGAGGGGTCGCCCAGAGCATTGAAGTACGAGACGTTTTGGGCAATCTGCCACCAGTTGTTGAAGAACAACAGCGACGGCAGGATGTCGGGGCGCATCTTGGTGAGCATCACGTGGTTAAAGATGGTGCACAGCGCGCAGGTCACGAACACTACCGTTACCACGGCGGGGACCAGGCGACGGATGCGGCGAATCCAGAAGCTCTTAAGGTCGATGCGGCCGGTCTTAGCGACTTCGTTGAGCAGCAGGCGCGTGATCAGATAGCCCGAAAGCACAAAGAAGATCGTGACGCCGAGCAGGCCGCCCTGAGCCCACGTGAGGTTGAGGTGATAGAGCACCACTGCGACGACGGCAAGCGTGCGCAAGCCGTCGAGGGCGGGGATATAGCGAGATTTGGGGCGCGTGGGCGCCTGTTCTTTTGCGGTGCTGTTGGTGCGGTCACCCTTGTTGGCGGGCACGCGATGAGAGCCTGCGGCGCGGCGCGGCTCGGTGGCTTGTCGGTTAGCGCGCGAACGTTCGTGCGGCGCTCGTTGATCGCTCGCGTGGCGTGAGCTGCGCGAGCTCGATCGCGGGAATTGTTCCATAAAACTTCATCCAATGACGAGAATAATCAGCACGCCTTCATTGTAGCCGCCTGCCCCTGTGAATGCTTGCTGCCGGCGCAAGCTCAAGCGCGCGTCCACATCAAAGTGAACTAAAGTTATAGAGGCGCGAGAGCGCACGATTGACGGCCAACAGCGGGCGCAGAGCCCGCGGACGAGGAGGTTTCCATGGCAGATTGCGGCATCGTTGCGGTGTTCGGCAGCATGAACATGGACCTTTCGGTGGCGTGCGAGCGCATGCCGCGTGCGGGCGAGACCGTCGGCGGCAGCGGATTTATCGGCAATGCCGGCGGCAAGGGTGCCAACCAGGCCGTGGCAGCTGCGCACATGGGCGCGCGCACGTGCATGATCGGCGCGGTCGGGCGCGATGCGTTTGGCACGTCGCTCGTGGCGGGGCTCCAAGATGCTGGCGTGGACTGTGACTTTGTGGCGCGTCGTGATGATGTGGAGACGGGAACGGCGACCATCATTCGCTGTGAGGGCGACAACCGCATTGTGCTGTCGCCGGGCGCCAACCATGCGCTTGCGGGCGAGGACGTTGCCCGCGCGCTGAGACGCCTGGTGGCCGATGAGCTCGACGGCGACGCCAGCGAGATTGCCCCGGCTGCCGGAAGCGTCTTTATCGCCCAGGGCGAATGTGACCTTGCGGCGACTGCCGAGGCGCTTGTTTGCGCTCACGAGCTGGGGTTCTATACGGTCTTTAATCCAGCGCCTGCCTGTGAGTTGCCTGCGGAGGTCTGGTCTGCAGTCGACCTGGTCTGCCCCAACGAGACTGAGTGCCAGGTGCTGACGGGCATCTTGCCCGCGGATGATGCGAGCTGCGTCGCGGCGCTCAATGCCCTGCTCGCCAAGGGTGCTGGAGCTGCGGTCATCACGTTGGGCGGCGCCGGGTCGGTTACGCTTGGCGATGACGGCGAGCTGCTGCGCATGCCGGCGCTTTCGAGTGCGGTGGTCGATACGACGGCCGCGGGCGATACATTTATCGGTGCGCTTGCTGCAGCTCGTCTGGAGGGCCTGCCGCTCTTTGAGTGCATGGCGGTGGGCGCACGCGCCGCGGCGGTGACGGTGTCGCGCCTGGGCGCACAGCAGTCGATTCCCACGCGAGCCGAAGTTGAGCGCGTGTTTGATTTAGACGATTTAGTACAAGACGGAGAAGCGGAGTAGAACAATGGCAATTAAGAAGCTGATCCTTGATCTGGATATGGGTGTGGACGATGCGATGGCGCTTGCCTATGCCATCGCGAGCCCCGAGGTGGAGCTCGTCGGCATTACCACGTGCTTTGGCAACGTGCGCGTCGACCAGTCGGCGCATAACTGCTTGGCGGTGCTCGACCTGTTGGGTCGTCCCGAGGTGCCGGTGTACCTGGGTGCCGACCGTCCTCTGCAGGCGACTGAGCCCTATACGCCGCCGGCGTCCACCGCGCTCATTCACGGCAAGAACGGCATCGGCGGCGCGAGCGTGCCGGCGTCGCCCTACGAGCCGGTGGGGGCGACGTCTGCCGACGGTAACGCTGCGGTCGATTATTTGATCGATGCCGCGCGCACCTATGGTCCCGATCTGGTCTACGTAGCGACCGGCCCGCTCTCCAACCTGGCGCTTGCCCTGGAGCGCGATGCGGCAGCGGTGATGTCTATCGGCCGCGTGGTGGTTATGGGCGGCGCCCTGACCGTGCCCGGCAACGTGAGCGCGGGCGCCGAGGCCAACATGGCAAGTGATCCCGAGGCGGCCGACGCCGTGCTGCGTTCGGGCCGCAAGCTCACCATGGTGGGCCTGGACGTGACGCATCGCGTGGTGCTCACGCGTCGCGACATTGCCGGCTGGACGGGCTCGGGCACCATGGCCGGTTGCGCGTTTGCGAGCATGGTGGAGCACTATATTGGCTCGTACGAGATGAACGCCCCCTACCTTGGTGGCTGCGCGCTGCACGATCCGCTTGCCGTCGCCGTGGCGATTGACCCCACGCTCGTGGGCGCGCTCGGCTGTAACCTGCGCGTCGACCTGCTCGGCGAGTATCGCGGCCGCACCATCTGCGATGAGCGCCGTGTGGCCGACCCCGACAAGAGCGCACTCGTGGCGCTGACTGTTGACGCTCCGCGCTTCCTGTCCGAGTTCAAGACGCGCATGGCCCGCATCCTAGGCTAGGCTCGGGATCGAAGCACGCCCATCTGCTCGATGTGGCCGCTGGCGGGCCGACATCTACCGTTCGCCAGCCCGATGGTCCCCGGGGCGGGGAGAGCGCTATAATGCATTCTGCATCTTGGATTGTTACTCCTGTGTGGAGGCATGCCCAAGAGCAATACAACACGGATTGTTACGTAAGGCATGACCGCAATAGCACTGCTATTGGCTATCATGCCTTTTTCTGTGAGTGTTCTTGAAAGGAGGTTCACCATGCTTGCAATTAAAAAGCTTAACAACAACGCGGTTCTTTGCCGTGACGGACAGGGGCGAGATGTCATCGCCATGGGCAGGGGCGTCGGTTTCGGCGGAGATTTTCCTCGAGAGCTCCCTCTTTCTAAAATCGAGCATACGTTTTACGACATTGATCCTAAAGGACAAGATGTCATGAGGGATCTTCCCTCGGATATCGTGATGTTTGCGGCGAAAGTTATGGACATCGTTGCCAACGAACTGCCCTACGACCTCTCGACCAATGCGACGCTGTTCATGGCTGATCACCTGTCGTTTGCCGTTGCGCGAGCCCAAAAGGGGGTCCGCATCGCGATGCCTCTTGCCTATGAAGTGCGGGAGACGTATCCGAAGGAATACAAGGCTGCCCAGTTTATCGTCATGCGACTCGAGAAGGAGCTCGGAGAGCGGCTTCCCAAGGATGAGATTGCCAGTATTGCGATGAATCTCGTGAACGCACGGGTTGTTGAAGCCGTCAAAGCCACGGCCGAGCCCGCAAAGCAGTTCGACGATATGCTCGAGGACGTTATCGAGATTCTCGAAAGCGATTTCCGCATTATTGTCGACCGCGATTCCTTTGATTTCACCCGCTTCGCCACGCATCTGCGGTACCTGTTCAAGCGCATCCAAGCCGGCGAGTCGCTGAACAGCGCCAACATGCAGATGTACAAGAACTTTCGTGAGGAGTTTCCGCAGTTGGCAGAGTGCGTGAAGCATATCGGTTCCTATTGTCGTGAAACGTGGGACGCCACGCTCTCCGAGGAGGAGGAACTCTATCTGATGATCCATCTCAACCGGATCATCTCCAAAAAAGGATTGTAACCCGTAGCCATTCGGGGCATGACCTTTGCCGATTCGAACAGTAAGCCAAGATTGTGCAAAGGAGCCAATGATGGCAAATTACAAAAAGGTGGCAGAGCAGATTCTCTCCACTGTGGGCGGGGCGGAAAACGTGGCTTCGGTTACGCATTGCATGACGCGCCTGCGCTTCAACCTCAAGGATGAAAGCCTCTCGAATGATGAGAAGCTTGAGGACATCTCGTCTATCATCAGCGTCGTGCACGCCGGAGGGCAGGTGCAGCTGGTGGTCGGGCCCACGGTCGACAAGGTCTACGACGAGGTTTGTAAGCAGGGCGGATTCGAGGTCACGGTATCGATTGACGAGGAACTCGATGGCCCTCAGCTTAGCTGGAAGGAGCGCTTGGCGCCCAAGCACCTCTTCAATCAGCTGCTCGATGCCGTGAGCGGCGCTATCACCCCGATCCTTCCGATCTTTTGTGTCGCCGGTATCTTCAAGATGCTCGTTATTCTGTTTGGGCCCGAAGGCGCCGGTTTTATGTCCGAAACGAGCGACCTGTATCGGATCCTTTCCCTGGTGGGCGATGCGGCGTATTACTACTTCCCGGTGTTTGCCGCCTATAGCTCGGCTAAGAAGTTCAAAACGAGTCCTGTGCTGGCACTGCTCATCGCTGTTGTGATGATTTATCCCGACATGCTCGTTATTGTTGAGGACGGAAAGCCTTTCAGCGTCTTCGGCATCCCCATGCAGCTCGTCAACTACACCCAGGCTGTTCTTCCGGTCATCTTGATCACCTGGGCCCAGTCCTATGTTGAGCGCTTCTTTAAGAAGATCTCGCCTGATATGTTGCGCATTCTGATCGTACCCGTGGGTACGGTGCTCGTGATGTTGCCGGTCGCGCTGTGCCTCTGCGGCCCTGCCGTCCAATTTGTCATGGGCCTTGTGGCCGATTTCATCATTTGGCTCGCCTCTGTTGCCGGTCCCGCTGCGACCGCGGTTATCGGCGCATTCTGGAATCTGATCATCGCCACCGGCATGCACGTGCCGATCTATACCGCCATATTGCCCGCCGCGCTCCAGAACGGTTACGACGCCATCTTATACCCCGGCACCGCGGTTGTAGCCTACACCACGCTTGCCATCGCGCTCGCCTATGGCCTGCGCACTAAGGACAAGGAGAGTCGAGCCACGGGCTGGAACTTGTTCATCACCTATGCCTTCGGTCGCGTGAGTGAGCCCATCATCTACGGCATCCTGTTTCGCGACAAGAAAGCTCTTGCCTGGAACATGATTGGTGGTGCTGTCGGTGGTCTGCTGGTAAGCCTTCTTCATGCCAACGTCTATATCTTCACTGGCGTTGGTTTCCCATGGATGAACGTGCTCATGTTTGCTCAGGATATCATCCCCGGCACCATCGGGTGTCTTGCTGGCGGTGCCGTGACGTTTGCGTTGGCGATGGTTTTTGGATTTGAAGGACAGGAGAAGATGCCGTTGAAGTCCAAGAGCGGCGATTCTGAGGCTGTTGAATCCGTCGAGGCATAAGAGGCTACTGCACAAATATGCTCCCCAGCCGTTGCGCGGTCCGACCCCTTGGCCGCGCAACGGTACTGTGCTGTTGCACGGCACTTGCCGAGTCCGTTGCGTTCGACAGCGTGGGCCGGGAATTTGATAGAAAGGACGACACCATAATGTTTAGAGAAGATTTTTTATGGGGCGGGGCTCTGGCTGCAAACCAGTGCGAGGGAGGATGGAACGAAGGCGGTCGCGGTTTAGCCAATTCCGACATGCTGCCGTTTGGCGATCAACGCATGGACGTCATGCGGGGAGACCTTGATCCGCGTGCGTTGGCACCCGACAGCTTCTATCCCGCTCGCAAAGGCATTGATTTTTACCATAGGTACAAGCAGGATATTGAACTGTTTGCCCAGATGGGTTTTAAATGCCTGCGCTTATCGATCGCCTGGAGCCGCATTTTTCCCAAAGGAGACGAAGCCGAGCCCAATGAAGAAGGCCTTGCCTTTTACGAGGATGTTTTTAGGACGTGCCGCGCGCATGGCATTGAGCCTTTGGTGACGCTCAACCACTATGATGTCCCCATGCATCTCGTCGATGCGTATGGCGGATGGCGCGATCGCAGGTTGGTCGACCTGTTCGATCGATATTCGCGTACCGTGTTCGAGCGCTATCGGGGATTGGTCAATTATTGGCTGACCTTTAACGAGATCAACATCATGACGCAGGCGTGCTTTATGGCGGCGGGGATCATCTTCGAGCAAGGGGAGAATCGCTATGCAACGGTTCACACGGCCGTGCACCATGTATTGGTTGCGAGTGCCCGTGCGGTCGGGGCGTGTCACGAACTGTGCCCCGGGGCGAAGATCGGTTGCATGCTCAACGCAGGTGTCTTCTATCCGGCTACATGTGATCCGGACGATGTGCTGGCTGCGCAGGCTGAGAATCGCAGCCATTACATGTTTACCGACGTCCAGGTGCGCGGTGCGTACCCGAGCTATGTTCTCAAGGAATACGCCCGCCATGGTTTTGAGGTGCCCTATCGGGATGATGACCGCGAAGTACTGGCTGCAAACCTGGTCGATTTCGTCTCGTTTTCGTATTACTCGACGCGCGTCGCAAAAGCGCATGCGGAAGGTCAGTTCGATTCGAACCTTCTTCGCTCGGCGCCTAATCCGTATCTAAAACAGGAGCCTTGGGGGAGGTTTATCGACCCCAAAGGGCTGCGCGTCACCATGAATGAAATCTGGGATCGCTATCAAAAGCCGCTGTTCATCGTCGAAAACGGTTTGGGTGCTCCTGATGTGCCGGAAGATTCGGGTGAAATAGAAGACGACTATCGAGTTGAATACCTGCGGGCCCACATCGAGGCGATGAGGGAGACCGTCGAGCTCGACGGGGTGGAACTCATGGGATATACCTGTTGGGGCCCGATCGATTTGGTTTCGGTCGCCACAGGACAGATGCGTAAGCGCTACGGGTTTATCTATGTCGATCGAGACGATAGCGGTGCGGGCTCGTTTGAGAGACGTAAAAAGAAAAGCTTCGAATGGTACCGACGCGTAATAGCAAGCAATGGCGAAGACCTTGCGTAATAACGTTAAGATGGACAAATGCGCCCGTTGGGGGAATAGTCGCGCCACTTTGCTTGACAACAGGCTAAACTAGCTAATAAACATTTACTCTTCTGTTTAGATTGAATTTGCGGTCGTTTAGTTGCCGAGCCACGGGGCGGTCAAGCCACGATGCTCGGCCGCGACCGATGCTAGGGGGAATGATGGCTAAAGCAAGCGTCCGCGAGATCAGCCGCATTACCGGCTTTTCGCCCGCAACCGTGTCCAACGCGCTCAACCGCAAGCGCAGCGTGAGCGAGGAGACCGCCAAGGTCATCCTGGAGTGTGCGCAGTCGCTCGGCTACCAGCAGTCGACGCAGCTCGAGAGCATCCAGTTTGTGCTTGCGCGCAAGACGGCCGCCATCCTGGACGAGAGCACCTTCCATCCCGCGGTCATCGAGGGCGTGGAGCGCCAGGCGCGTCGCCACGGCATGAGCACGAGCTTTGTCACGCTCGACTTTAGCGATCTTGACGCTGTGCGCCCGCAGGTCGAGGGCCTGATCGCCGATCCGTCCGCCGCTATCGTGCTGATGGGTACCGAGCTGGGCGAGGAGGACTACGCCCTGTTCGCCAACGCCGCCGCCCACCTGATCGTGCTCGACGGCTGGAGCGATCGCCAATACTTTGATGCCGTGGTCATTGCCAACACCGATTCGGTACTGCGCGCCGTGGACTACCTTATCGAGAAAGGTCACAAGCAAATCGGCTATCTGGCGGGCGACCTTCGCATCCGCAACTTTAAGGACCGCGAGCGCGGCTATCGCCAAGCGCTTGAGGATGCGGGCCTCGAGGCCAATCCGGCATGGCGTGTCACGCTGGGCACCACGCTCGAGGGCGCTTATCGCGATATGGGCGCGTGGCTCGACAGCGTCTCGCACGACGACCTGCCGACGGCTTTCTTTGCCGAAAACGACGTGCTCGCCGTGGGTGCCATGCGCGCGCTCAACGAGCACGGTATTCGCGTGCCCGAGGATGTCTCGATCATCGGCTTTGACGACCTGTCGTTGGGCGCCTTTTCCAACCCGCCGCTCACCACGGTGCACGTTCCCAAGCACGAGGTGGGCGAGATCGCGGTGCGCCGCCTGGTGGGCAACATCCGCAATCCCAAGAGCTATACCTGCAAGACGGCCGTATCGACCTATTTTGTCGAGCGCCAAAGCGTGCGCGAGATCTAGTCGGAACGGCGCCAGACCCCAGAGCGGAAAAGTCCTTCTAGATTACCTAGAATGATTTTTCTGGGACGGGGATTTAAAACTCATTGATCCCCGTCCCGGGTAGCTCATTTGGGACGGGGCTTTTTTGACTGGTATGATTGGTGCGACCATTCGAACCAGCTAAAAGAGCCCCGTCCCAATTTAACTACCGAGAGGATCTGCCATGGAGCGCATCGCGAGTTTTTCCGTTGACCATCTGCTGCTTGAGCCCGGCGTGTATGTGAGCCGCATCGACCGCGATCCGGCGACCGGCGCCGCCGTCACCACTTTTGACCTGCGCCTGACCACGCCCAATAAGGAGCCGGTTATGAACACGGCCGAATGCCACACCATCGAGCACTTGGGCGCGACGTTCCTTCGCAATCATGCCGAGTGGTCGAGCCGCATTGTCTACTTTGGTCCCATGGGCTGCCGTACGGGCTTTTACCTCGTCGTGTTTGGCGAGGTGACGAGCGAGGAGATTCTGCCGCTCGTGCGTGAGCTGTTCGAGTTTGTCGCTGGCTTTGAGGGCGATATCCCCGGTGCCGCTCCCGAGGAGTGCGGTAACTACCTGGACCAGAACCTTCCCATGGCAAACTGGCTCGCGCGCCGCTACCTCGACCGCGACTTGGCCGATATCGACGAGAATCACCTGCACTATCAGCAGGCGTAAGGCTGCTTGCAGGAATAACGTTTGTGCCAGAAGCGCTCCCGCTCTTTGCGGAGCGCTTTTTTATGCCGAGTGCTCAAAACAGAACAAGATTGTTCTAGAATGTTCATACTGTCACACAAACGAACAGGAGCGAACATGCATATCTACTCTGTCTCTGATCCCGAGTTCAAGTCCTATGGCAACGTTTGGGATAACGTTCCGTCCGAGCTTACGTCGCCCGTGCTCGAGGCACTTGCCTCCACGCCCATCCCCGAGGGCAGCAAGTATGTGGCCTCCGCGCCCGAGCTCGAGGGTGTCATGGATGCCGATAAGCTGGGCTTTCTCATGTTTGCCGGTCGTCCCTTCCAGCTGGGCTGGTGCAACGGCCACAACACGCGTCTCAACTGCCTGGAGTACCACCGCGCGAGCGAGTTCAACCTGGGCGCCCGCGACTTTATCCTGCTCGTGGCGCATCGCTGGGAGATCGAGGACGGCAAGCTCGATACCGCGTGCGTCAAGGCGTTCCGCGTGCCGGCCGGCACGCTTGTTGAGGTTTTCAACACCACGCTTCACTACACGCCCTGCATGGTCGACGACGGCGGCTTCCAGGTGATGGTGGCGCTGCCCGCCGGCACCAACGGCCCGCGCCCCGAGGCTGCAGCCGACATGCCCACGGCTGGCGACAGCTACTGCTACTGGAAGGCCGACAAGTGGGTTCTCTGCCATGCTGACAGCCCCAAGGCTGCCGAGGGCGGCTACGTAGGTCTCATCGGCAAGAACCTCGACATCGCCGTGGACTAGCGCATCGCCCCAAACCACCACAAAGGTGCCTGTCCCCTTT
This sequence comes from Collinsella sp., assembly GCA_019414645.1. GTDB lineage: Bacteria > Actinomycetota > Coriobacteriia > Coriobacteriales > Coriobacteriaceae > Collinsella. Next base: position 16,564 of record DXLP01000003.1, on the reverse strand, counting down.
GCGGTGGTTTGGGGCGGGCGGATATCGGGAAGTGCTGGACGGGGGAGGCTGCCGGGCGCCTTGCCGTCTGCGGATTTTGGGACATGTGGCCCGCTTTTTGGGCCCACCTGTCGGTACGCTAAAAGCACTATGGGTACCCGCGAGCGACATATCGGCCACGCGGCCGCCCGATCCGCACCCGTGGCGGATCCCAGGGGCGGCAGGCTCTTCGCCATGCCGCGATTCCTTGTTGGCATAACACATCAGGTGTACCGTCACCGCGTCTTTGCTATCGCCGGCGCCATCACCGCGCTGTTCCTCATGCTTTTGGCAGTCTTGCCGGCGCTGTTCGCCTTCGACCCCAAACTTTCTAACACCGTGCCCGCCTATAGCGAGGCGTCCGAAGAGGTCGTGGATGCGCTCGTCCATTCGAGCTCTCTGCCGTTGCTTGTCGCCGCAATTGTATTTTCGATCTGGGGCGTATCGGTCTATCTGCGCTGTTTGGACTATGTGTTGCGCCGCCGTCTTGTTGCCATCGCCACCATCTGCGCCCTGTGGATGATCGAGGTCATTCTCAAGTACAAGTCGTTCACGCCGTTCTATGCCACCGTGCTGTGGTACCTGTACTACGTGCCCATGACGCTCATTCCGCTGCTCTACCAGTTGTGTGGTCTGCGCCTTGCGGGCCTGGAGCAACACCGCCTGGGTCGCCGCTGCTGCGCTGCGCTGTGGATTGTGGCCATCCTGCTTATCGGATTTGTGCTCACCAACGATTTTCACCAGCAGGTCTTCCGCTTTGACCGTACAAGCGACACCTGGAGCAACGACTACACGTACGGCTGGGGTTATTTCGCCGTCTTAGTGTGGACGGCCTTTAACTTCGTGGCCTTTTTTATCCTGGTTGGTCGGTCCTCGTCCTTTCGCATCCAGCGTTTCTCGGGTACGGCGGCGCTCGTACTGCTGGGCGGCGCATTCTTTGCCATCTCCTATGCGTTGCGCGTGCCCTGGGCATGGAGGCTCAACTTCTCGCTCATCTATTGCGTCTTGTGCGTGGTGGCGATGGAAATCTGTCTCGATTGCGGTGTCATTCCGTCGTATCACGACATCGCCGGCATCTTCGACACCTTGCCGCTTGACCTCAAAGTTCTAACGCGCGACCTGCAGGAGGTCTATGCCACGCCGGTGTCAAAGCCAGTGCCGGTAGGCGTGCGCGAGGAGTTGCGGACCCAGGAGCACGGCCGCGCCCATGCCTTTGCCGTGGCGTCCGATCCCGATGTGATGTACCGTGCCTTTCCACTGCTGGGCGGATCGGCCCTGCTTGCCCAAGACGTGTCGGAGCTCAACGAGCTTAACCGTGAACTGGCACATCGTCGCATGGAGCTGCAGCGTCAAAACGAGCTGCTCGCCGCCGACTACGACCTTAAGACGCATTTGGCAGATCAAGAGGCCGAGACCTTGCTGGTCCAAGACGTGGACCAAGCGCTTGCCCGCGCGCTCGAAGGGATGTACGACCTGCTGAGCTCGCTGCCGCCGTTGACCGACGAAGTGTCTTCGCACGAGCGTTACCGCATGCTGCAGCGCGCCAAGATGCTCGTCGCCTATTGCAAGCGCAAGGGGTCACTCACGTTGGCGCAGCACGGGGAGAGCGGCTTTGATCGCGACCGCATTCAGCTCATTGCCAACGAGCTCGCAAGCGACCTGCGCACCATCGATATCGATTGCGCCTCGATTATCGCCATACGGCGCCCGATGCACGCCAGTACGGTAAGCGCCCTGTACGACTGCGTGTATGACTTTGCGTTTTTTGCCTACACCACCGACCATCCGGCGCTTATGTATCACTTGGGCGACCATGACCGGTGCAGTGTCGAGCTGCGCGCCACGCTTTTTTCCAACGATGATGCAGATCTTTCGCAGACACCCGCTGCGCAAGAGCTCGAAAGCGCTCTGCAAAGGCGCAACGTGGCATACCGCCTTGAGGGCGAACCCGGCCAGTTGCGTATGATCGTGTTGATGCCGAGGGCGGGTGAGTGACGATGCAGATTTCGCTCATCCTTCCCCAAATCGTTGCGCTCGATGTTGTCTTTGCCCTGGCTGCGTGTCTGCAGACGATCCACGTCCCGCTCATCGCATCGCGCCGTTCGTCCTATAACCGTAAGGTGATTTGCGCCTACGAGGCGAGCCTTGTGCTTCACCTGATGATTTCGGCGCTCATCTTATTCGCGTCGTCTGGCTCGTATCTGGTGGCGCCGCTTGACGTTTGCGCCAGGGCAATGGGCGGAGCGCTGTGGCTCAATGCCGCAATCTTTGCCTACGGCGTGGTGCTTATGGTGCACTATCGTCGCCTCGTCATGCTGGCCGAACTGTTGCTCGTTGTCGCCGTGACGCCGCCGGTGGTTTTTGCCATGGGCTCGGCGTGGACCGTTGTCCTTATCGCAGAGGGAGCGTTTTTCCTGTTTCGTTCCATCGCGGCGCTCTTGATGGACGTCCGTAACCGCCAGGAGGATATCACCGCGTTCTCGACGATCGAGACCATCAACGTGATTCCCGTGGGCATCCTGTATCTGGACCCGAGGGGTCGTCCGCTGCTCATGAACCGCTGCATGCGCAAAAACCTAGTGGAACTTCATATGCCCACCGATCTAGGTGACATGAGCGGCACATGGAACGACCTGCGCAAACTCAGCATGCAAATGCCCGAAAGCAGTAGGAACCGTGTGCGGATTAACTTGGATCGTTTTGGTGATGCTCGCGCGGTGATCGAGATTTCTCCCGCCGAGATTCGCCTATTTGTGCACGACGAGGTTATGGTTTCGGGCCGCCTCTTTGAGCGCATTATCGGACTGGACGTGACGGAATACGCACACGCCTACGACCGCTTGGCGCAAGCAAACCACCTACTTGAGCTTGCGGGCCAAGAGCTCCAGTCCCAGATCGAAGAAGTTAAAAAGGTTGCCGACAATGCGGCCTACCTACGTATGCGCGCCCGCGTTCACGATGTGATCGGGCAGCGCCTGTCCATTCTTCATCGCTATTTGGAGGAGGGGCGTCTGGACGATGAGTCGCTCGAGCAGATTGACCCGTTGCTGCGCTCAATCGCCGCCGATTTGCGCAGTGGCGGTGCCAGCGAGCCTGCAGAGCAGCTGGGTGACATCGTCCATGCTTTTGGCCTGGTGAGTGTGCAGATCGATGTAGAGGGTGCGCTGCCTGAGGACGTGCGTGTCGCTGCAGCCTTTCTGCAGATTATCCGCGAAGCCTCGACCAATGCCACCAAGCATGCACAGGCCCATCGGGTCCATGTGCGCCTGTGGCGGGAGACGTCGGAAGACAGCGCTGTTGCGCGGATGACCGTTTCTAACGACGGCGCGCCTGCACCCGTATCGTATCGCGAGGGAACGGGTATCCCAGGTATGAGGCATGTCGCGCAAGATCTGGGCGGCTGCCTGGAAATCCATGCCGCCCCGCCCTTTACGCTTGCGGTGTCCATCCCGCTCAACGCCAGCGCCACAGCTCAAAGGAGAAGCTCATGATCCGCGTCCTTATAGTCGAAGACCAGGCCATCCTGCGCGAGAGCCTGGCGCGTTCCGTTGGCGACCAGCCCGATATGACCGTTGTTTCCGCCATTGCCGATGCTTCCGAGGCCTTGGGTGTCGCGCTCAAGGAGCGCCCGGACATGATACTGATGGACGTATGCACCGAGCATGATTCCAACGGCATCGTGGCGGCGGCGCGCATCAAGGAGCAGCTGCCCGAGTGTCGCATCATTATCATGACCGGCATGCCCGAGATCACCTTTGTCGATCAGGCCCGCGGGGCGGGCGTCGATAGCTTTGTGTACAAGAACGTCGGTATCGACGAGCTGTTCGCCGTGATGCGCTCCACGCTGGCGGGCTATTGCACGTTTCCCAAGCCGCCCGAAAGCATTTTTTCGGGTACGGCGGCACTCGACGATGTCGAGCTGTCGATCTTGCGCCTTGCCTGCGAGGGCAAAAGCCGTCGCGAGATCGCGGCCGAGCTGTTTATGAGCGAGGGCACCATCAAGCGTCGCATCTCGGAGATCCTCAACAAGACCGGCTACGACAACATCATGCGCCTGGCCGTGCACGCAGTAACGGAGGGCAGCATCGTTCCCAACATGGAGCGCTAGCGCTCGTTACGCATCGGCATAAAAACGACGGGGCCGCAGGAACAACTCCTGCGGCCCCGTCTGGTGTGCGCGGATGTGTCCGCCAATCCGCGGCTGTCGGTGTCTGTCGCTACGCGATGGTCGCGGTGTAGGAAGCGACGTCCTCGTAGGAATCGGTCAGGTAGGCGTCGATACCGATGGTCGTGTTGACCAGGCTGTCGAAGCTGTCAAGCGTGCCCTTCGAGAAGGTGAACTCTTCGGTGGCGTTGGTGCCGGGCATCAGGTGGGCCGAGAACCAGGCTTCCTTCATGGTGCCGTTGACGTTGGTCTTGCCGGTGGGGGCGTAGAAGGTCAGGTCCTTGTCGCTCTTGTTGACGATGTTGACGACAAAGCCGATGTCGCCCCAGTCGTCCTGGAACTTCTCGGTGATGGTGATGGTGCACAGGTCGTCATCGGCGACGGTGACGGCGGGGGAGATTTCGACGCTTTGGACATCGTCGTCTTCGACGGCCTCATCGATCTCCTCTTCCTTCTCGGCCGCCTCGCGATCCTTCTTCACCGTACCGGACAGGTCCTTGTCGGACTTGGTGAAGATGAGCTTGTCGCCGTCCACCTCCAGGACGAGCTTGTCGTCCTTGAGCTTCAGGTCGTGCGACTCATCTTCGGCGGTAATCGTTACGGTGGTGGCGTCCTTGGCCTCCCATTTCAGGTCGGCGACCTCAAGGAACATGTCGAGGACGCCCGTGCCGTCTTCGTCAAGGATCAGGATACAGTTGAGGCCCCACTCCTTGAGCATATCCATGTACTCATCGGTGAGCTCTTCGCCGTCCAAGGTTCCACCCGAGTACTGCCAGCTGCCGACGAAGTTGGCCTTGGGGTCCTTGCCGCCGCCGCTGCAGCCCGTCAGGGCAAAGGCGAGCGCCAGGACGCATGTCAGGAATGCGAGTACGGACTTTTTGAACGTTGTCTTCATGGTGTCCTCCTTTATCGAACGAAACCCATAGAAGCAAATGCGGGGGCGGCGGATCCCCCGCCAATTACCAGATGGAGGGGCTAGGGCCTGGGTGTTCCGCAGTTGCTGCAGAACTTGCCGCCGTTTTCGCTGCCGCAGTTGGGGCAGAACCACTTGGCCGGTGCCGGGGCGGGTGCGGGACTGCCGCACTCGGGGCAGAACTTGCCGGTGTTGGTGGCACCGCAGCTGCAGGTCCACGTGCCGGCCGCGGGGGCAGCGGCGGGAGCCGGTGCGGGGGCGGGTGCCGGAGCCGGCTGCGGGGCGGCCTGCTGCTGTGCCTGGCCGGCGGCGAACAGCTGGCTGGCATTCATGCCGCCCATGCCACCTGCCATGCCCATGCCCATAAAGCCTGCCATCGCGCCGTTGGGGTTGGCCGCTGCTGCGCGCATCGCGTCGCTCTGGGCACTGGCGATGTTGGCGGCTGCCATGGTGGGATCGCGCATAACCGCGGCCTTCTGCAGGTCCTTGATCATCTGCTCGTCTTCTTGCGAGGCGGCGATGGAGTTGACGCCAAAGCTCACGATCTCGACGCCGCGCAGGTCACGCCAGTCGGCAGAGAGGACCTCGTTGAGCGCGCGGGCGAGCTCGGTGGTGTGACCGGGAATGGCGCTGTAGCGGATGCCCATCTCCGAGATCTTGGCAAAGGCGGGCTGCAGGGCGGTGAGCAACTCGGACTTAAGCTGGCTGTCGATCTTGTCGCGCGTGTAGCTATCGGTCACGTTGCCGCACACGTTGGTGTAGAACAGCAGCGGGTTGGTGATGCGGTACGAATACTCGCCGTTGCAGCGCACGGAGATGTCGACATCCAGGCCAATGTTGTTATCGACCACGCGGAAGGGCACGGGCGAGGCAGTGCCGTACTTGTTGCCGATGATCTCCTTGGTGTTGATGAAGTAGACACGCTGGTCTTTGCCCGCGTCGCCGCCAAAGGTAAAGCGGCTGCCGATATTGGCGAACGTCTCCTTGATGGAGTCGCCCAGGTTGCCGCTAAAGACGCTCGGCTCGCTGCCGGTGTCAAAGACAAACTCGCCGGGCTCCAGTGCGACCTCGATGATCTTGCCGTTTTGCACCACGAGCATGCCCTGGCCGTCGTTGACGGCGATGACCGAGCCGTTGGAGATAACGTTGTCCTCGCCGCGCGTGTTGGAGCTGCGACCGCCGGTGCGCTTGCTGCCCTTGCAGGCTAAGACGTCAGCGGGCATCGATTCGCAATAGATAAATTCTTTCCACTGGTCGGCCATGACGCCGCCGGCAGCTCCCAATCCAGCTCTCAAGAGTCCCATGGTGATCTTCCTTTCTCGTCAAAGGCCGGGTGGTATTGGTCAGAATGGCTAATCGTCCTTGTTGTCCTTCATGACAACGGTGGTCTCGGTGTGGCTGAAGGTGTCGTGCTTCTCGGTCAGGTCGAGCTCGCCACAGTAGCAATCGGCGTGGGTGGCCTCGTTGGCCGTCTTGAGCTGGCCCACCAGCAGCACATCTGCGATGACCACGATGATCAACGGCGCGACGATGTTGATGAGGATGACCTCGACATCAAAGGTGAGGTAGTCCGGATCGAAGGCATTCCCACCCATAAAGAGAATCTGGGAGAGGACAAACCCGATCACAAAGAACAGCACCGAGGCGATGGCGAGCTTGGGCTTGGAGCAGGGGAGCTCGCCGACCATGCGACCGGTCTGGCCGTTCATGGCAAACAGATAGCTCTTGCCGTTCCACGAGGTGGAAAGCATCCACACGGGGAACAGGGCGTAGTCGCTGTCTTCCCAGGTGTAGTCGAGCTGCTTGCTTTCGACCGTGGCGTCGTCATACTCGTCGACGACGGTCTCGCGCAGGGCCGAAATCGTGCTTTCTTCCATACGACGCTCGGCGCGCGCCTTGCAGGTCTCGCAATCCTCGTCGTAGCGGTTGGCGATGTATCCGGGCATATAGGCGACCGAGAACGGGCGCAGCGCGTCGTAGTCAAACGGCTCGATGGCGTCCATGTGGCCGTCGGGCATCTTGGAGGATCCGTCGACGGGCACGCGCTTAAACGAGATGTTTCCCTTGCGGTAGGCGTCGTAGTGGTCGGTGGTCGTGACGGTGCGGTCGGATTCCTCGGTTACAGTCTCGTTGGTCGCATCAAAGCACACCTCGCCGTCCACGCGGGCGCCGTAAAGCCAAAAGGGCACGTAAACGCCTTGGACTTCGTCGATATGGTTGCCGGTGACAAAGCTCTTGGGCAGCAGGATCTTGCCCTTGTAGTGTTCCTTGAGCGCGGCCATGACATCGTCGCGCCCGAGCTTAAACGGGATCACCAGATCGGGTGAGAAGTCGCCTGAGAGCTGGCCAGGTGCCACGGCGGGGTTGCCGCAGTACGGACAGGTGGTGACGGCGACGGTGCCGTCCGAGACCAGCTCGGCACCGCACGACGAGCAGATGTAGCCGGCGTTTTGAGCCGGCTCCTGCACGGCATCGTCGACAGCAGGCTTGGGGGCCGCGGCTGCGGCATCGGCTTTGGCATCTGCCTTGTCCTGGCGCTCGCGATAGAGGGCCTCGACTTCTTCGACTTCAAAACGCGAATCGCAGTAGTCGCAGACGAGCTTTTGCTCGGCACTGGCAAAGTGAAGGGGGCCGCCACACGCGGGGCACTGATAGTTGATGCTCTCGAAGGCCATGGTCGGTCCTTTCCGTGCCGGAGGCTATGCGCCGATGGCGCCACCACAGTATTCGCAGCGCCCACTGGCATCGGGAATGGTGGTTGCACCGCAGAAGGGGCAGGTGACCGCGGTCTTGGGGGCCTTGGCGGCCACGACGCTGTCGCGCGTCTCCTGGCGCAGCTGTACCAGCGCGTCGCGGACCTCGGTTGCCTGGCGCTTGGCCTCGCGGTATTCGATGGAACCGCGCTGATCGATGGTGGAGTCGTTCACGCGCAGGTTGATCTCGGTAAAGTACGGCGTGTTGACGTGGATGGTCAGATTAAAGTCGTAATCCAGGTCGTAGCGCGGCGGGTTGTAGCTCTCGCGCTCGCCGTCCTTGGTCTCGCGATAAATCTCGGTGCGATGCTCGTCGATATCCATATCGCAGCCGAGTACCTGTGAGAACTCGATGATGTCGGGATTGGCGTCGCGCCAGCGGCTCTGCGAAGTGATGATCAGCAGGCCCGCGTCTTCGTCGAGCATGATGTTGGTGCGCCCGGCAGAGAGCGTGCGCGTGGGGTTGAACGAGGCCAGGCGCTCGGCATTGGCCTCGCGGTAGGCGAGTTGCTCGCGGATATCGTCCGCGGTGCTGGAACGATAGCCGCCAAAGAAGGGGGAGAGCTTGCCGACGCACTCTTTGCACAGGTAGCCTTCGTTGATCTTGGTCTTCCCCAAAAGTCCCAGCTCGGTACCGCAAATCGCGCACTCTTTCTTCTCGAACATCTTGTCAAAGAAGCCCATGGCTGCCTCCCATCAACAGGTAGCGTGTGTCACTTTTGATGATGGGGGAGTGCGCGATCTTTCACGATACCCAGACGGCTCAACGAGTCTCCACAACTGGGACACATGGCCCATTTTTGACTAGTCGCTGGGGACGTACGCTACTGGGGCAATTGGGGCGACGAGCCGATGATGTCGTGATGTGGGATGGACTGGCACTTGCTACCGACGATCTTGGTGGGGATTTTGCACCCGTATGTTCCGATTTCGCGCTCAACGCTCAACCGTCACATTTCCTCGATCAACAAAAAGACCGGCACCACCTCACGTGTGGCCCTTATCAACTTCTTCTGGTCCTGGACACCAAATGACTAGCTAATCCCCCAATAGGTTGCGGTGGAATAGTCCCTAAATTAAAGTCATGGGGCTTTAAACAGGAACTATTCCACCGCAACTGCTGAGGGGATAGACTGCGGCGGCGGCAGGGGCAACGGCAACGGCGTCGGCAGCTGCGGTAGCGGTAACGGCAGCTGGCAGGGTGTTTTCCACCTGCTTGCTACAGCAGCTCGCCGTGGCGGACGATGTAGCGGCGCTTTGCCAGCTGGGTGAGCGCGATATAGGCGGTAACGATGCCGATGAGCAGCGCGAAAAAGCTCGCGGGTAGCGTCATGAGGCCGAGTGCATCGGCGATGGGGCTTGCCGGCAGCCAGGTGACGAGCGCCAGGCCCAGCACGGTGAGAGCGCACAGCGCGGGCGCGGCGTGGTCACGCGGGCTCGGCAGGCGCGGGGAGCGCAGCATGTGGATCACGAGCGTCTGCGACCACATGGACTCGACAAACCAGCCGCTCTGGAAGAGCGCCGCAAAGGCCGCCATGCCCGCGGCGTCGCTCGCTGCGGCAAGCTCGGACCAGCTCGCGCCTACGGCGGCGGGGCACACCACAAAGTAGAGCGCGGCGAAGGTCACGATATCAAACAGCGAGCTCACGGGGCCCAGCTCGAGCATAAAGCCCTTGATGGACGCGGCGTCCCAGGCACGCGGACGGGCGGTCCAGGCGTCATCGACGGTGTCCCACGGTAGCGCGATGCACACGATCTCGTAGACCAGCGACAGCAGCACCAGCTGCAGGGCGCTCATGGGCAAAAACGGCAAGAACAGGCTCGCGACGGTCACGGGCAGCACGTTGCCAAAGTTGGAGCTCACTGTGGTCTTGAGGTACTTGAGCAGGTTGCCGTAGGTGCGGCGGCCTTCGATGATGCCGCGCTCGAGCACGCCCAGGTCCTTCTGAAGCAAGATGATATCGGCGGATTCCTTGGCAATGTCGACGGCCGAATCGACCGAGATGCCGCAATCGCTCGCACGCATGGCGGCGGCGTCGTTGATGCCGTCGCCCATAAAGCCCACGGTGTGGCCGAGCAGCTCGCGCATGACGCGCACCAGGCGCGCCTTCTGCAGCGGCGAGAGCTTGGCGAAGAGGTGGGTTTTCTCGGCGCGCTCGGCAAGCTCGGTGTCGTCGAGTGCATCGATCTCGGAGCCCAGTAAGACGTTGCTCGCGTCGATGCCAATCTGCTCGCAGACGGTGGCGGGGACGCGGTCGTTGTCGCCGGTCAGGACCTTGACCGCCACGCCTTTGGCCTCGAGCGTGGCGACGGCGCCCGCGGCACTTGCTTTGGGCGGATCGAGGAAGGCCAAAAAGCCCATCAGCACCATGTCGCACTCGTCGGCGATGCCAAACTCGCCCACGCAGCGCGGATCGGTCTTCTGCGCCACGGCAATCACGCGCAGGCCCTCGGCGTTAAGATTGGCGACCTGCTTGCGAATCTGGGCGAGCTTGTCTTCGGCGAGCGGCCGGGCGATACCGTTGACCTCGACAAAAGAGCAGATCTCGAGCATTTCCTCGGCAGCTCCCTTGGTAACCATCTGGGTTTTGCCTTGGGCGTCGGAGACAACTACGCTCAGGCGACGGCGCGAGAAATCGAAGGGAACCTCGTCGACCTTGGTGTAGCGGTCGCGCAGGCTCTGGCCCAGCATGGAATCGGGTGCGACGGTCGAGGGTGTCACATCGGCACGGTCGATTACGGCCAGGTCGATAAGATTTTTGAGGCCGGTCTGGAAGAAGCTGTTCAAAAACGCATGGCGCAGCACGCGCGCGTCCTCGTTGCCATCGGTGTTGAGGTAGCGCTCGAGCACGATGCGGTCTTCGGTGAGGGTGCCGGTCTTGTCGCAGCACAGGACGTCCATCGCTCCGAGGTTTTGAATCGCCGGCAGCTCCTTGACGATAACCTGGCGACGGGCGAGGTCCTTGGCGCCCTGCGACAGGCTCGTGGTCACGATGACGGGAAGCATCTGCGGCGTGATGCCCACGGCCACGCTCGTGGCGAACAGCAGCGCGTCGATGACGTTGCCCTTGGTGGCGGCGTTGATGGCAAAGACGGCCGGCGCCATAACGAGCATCAGGCGCACCAGCAGCATGGAGACGCTCGAGACGCCGCGGTCAAACGCGCTTTTTTCGCCGCGCCCGTTGAGCATCTTGGCGATGCCGCCCAGGTAGGTGTCCGAGCCGGTGGCAACGACAAGCGCCATGGCGGCGCCGTTTTGCACGGAGGTGCCGGTAAAGACGATGTTCTTGCAGGCAGAGAGTGGCAGTGCGGAGCCGTCGGCGCCCTCGACGACGGTGACGGCGGTGGTCTTCTCGACGGCCTCGCTCTCGCCGGTGAGTGCGGACTCGATCACAAACAGGTCGCGCGCGGTGATGATGCGGGCGTCTGCTGGCACCATATCGCCGGCAGAGAGACGGATTACATCGCCGGGGACGAGCTCGTCGAAGGGGATCTCGATGCGCTCGCCGTCGCGCAGGGCGGTGCAAGTGTTGGAGACCAGGTCCTTGAGGGCCTCGGCCGCATTGCCGCTGCGGGCTTCCTGGATAAACTTCATACCGCCCGATACCAGCAGCATGATGCCGATGACGATGACCGTGGAGGGGTCGCGCTGCGGCTCGGGTACGGCGAGCACGTCGATGTAGAGCGAGACCAGCGCGAGCGCGGCGAGGATGCCGGCGAAGGGATCGATGAACGCGTCGGCGATGCGGCGGGCGAGCGTTTTGGTCGTTGCCTCGATGGTGTTGGGGCCGACGGCGTTCAGGCGCTCAGTTGCCTGCTCGACGGTGAGGCCGTTTGCCGTGGCGTCAAGCAGTACGAGGGCGTCCTCGGCACTATGGGTGGCGGCGAATATGGTGTTCTTGGATAGGCCGGTATGAGCGGCAGGGCGCGCCGTGCGGCGGCGCTTGGAGATGGCTTCGAGTACCGTGACGGTTTTGAGCATCAGCATAGGGTCCTCCTTGTTGAGGGGAGTTAGCGTACGTGTCGTATTTGCTTCAAAAAACCTAGATGTCGCTCACGTCAAGCTCTTGAGCCCACAAAGGGTGCAGCGCGCCTTTGTGGTGGTTTTGGCGATCTGCCGGTGGCGTTTATGCGTGTGCGGAGTCCTCGCGGCGTGCCGAGGGCGACATGCAGGTTTTTCGACTAGGACTGCCTTCCATGGCACACCTCCTAAAGGCTGAGCGCAGCGCGCTTTGGGTATCTCGTACCCCTTTTTAATCCGCCCGTATTCTTGATGAGGGGGTTTGACATGTCAACCCCATTGTTCGGAAAACCATTTCCCCTGACAAAGCCTTTACAGAATGCCGTGGCCCCAAAGCGCGCCCGCATCGACGCTTCGCCTGCGCTAAACTGGAAGGCACGTACGCGATTACGAGAGGAGCCCGCATGGAGGCTTACAAGCAAGAGTTCATCAAGTTTATGGTCGAGTCCGACGTTCTTAAGTTCGGCAGCTTTACGCTCAAGAGCGGCCGTCAGTCCCCGTTCTTTATGAACGCCGGCGCTTACGTGACGGGCTATCAGCTCAAGAAGCTGGGCGAGTATTACGCCCAAGCCATCCACGATAACTTTGGCGACGACTTTGATGTGCTGTTTGGACCGGCCTACAAGGGTATTCCGCTGGCCGTCGTGACCGCAATTGCCTACCACGAGCTGTACGGCAAGGAGGTCAAGTACTGCTGCGACCGCAAGGAGGCCAAGGACCACGGCGCCGACAAGGGTAACCTGCTGGGCTATGAGCCCCAGGACGGCGACCGCGTGGTCATGGTCGAGGACGTCACCACCAGCGGTAAGTCCATCGACGAGACCTATCCCAAGGTCAAGGCTGCTGCCGATGTCGAGATTAAGGGCCTGATCGTGTCCCTCAACCGCATGGAGGTCGGCAAGGGTGGCGTGACCACCGCCCAGAAGGAGATCGAGGCCAAGTACGGTTTCCCCGTCGCGAGCATCGTCTCCATGGCCGAGGTCGTCGAGACCCTCTATAACCACGAGATCGACGGCAAGGTCGTCATCGATGACGAGCTCAAGACCGCCATCGACGCCTACTACGAGCAGTACGGAGCACGTTAGTTACGGCGTTTTACCAAACGCCGTAACTGCTCGACGCTGCGCGGGCCGCATTTGGACAATCTGACGTTCAACTTCAAGGGCGCGACCAGAAGGTCAGCGCCCTTTCGTTTCACGTCACCTTGCCTCAAATGCGACCCGCTCGCTGTCCGTTCTCTACCTGCGGCGTCGTCTTGCTCCGAATGCGGCTCGCTCGCTGTCGTTGCCGAAACATCGGCGTTGCCGGACTAGTCATTGGGGACGTTCATAAATGACTACTCAGGAATGAGCGTGGATAATCTCCCGTTTTTGGCCTGTGTGCGGGCTCAAAGTGGGAGATTATCCACGCTCGCTTTAATTTGCCTGGGCTGCGATGCCTATCTAATCGGCTCGGCGTCTTCCCTGAGAATCGAAAGATACTCTTCATACCCGTACTGCCGGTATCTCTGTCTTGACTCGTCGAGCGGACGGAGGATACCCAATTCTTCAAATGATTTGACGAGCGAGCTCGCGGTACTCCTGCCGATATCGAGTTGGGCAGCGATGAATGCGGTGTCGACGATGGGGTGCTCTTCAAGAATGCCCAACAGCCTTTGCCCGTTTGCAGCAGTCCTTCCGAGATTTTCGGTAATGGTTGCTGTGGAACGGTTATGGAGGTCAACAAGGTTTTTTAAAGACCCTACCGAGTCCTTCGCACTCTCGAGAAGACTGTTGCAGAAAAACTCTATCCATTCCTCGTAAGTGCCTCTCTCCCTTACGGATGTGAGTTGCCGGTAGTACTCGCTTCGGTTTTTCTTGAACTGGAACGATGGATAGAACAAGCAAGAATGAAGAACGCCATCATTGATGAGCATAAGTGTAATGAGAAGCCTGCCCAGGCGACCGTTTCCGTCTAGGAATGGATGGGCAGTTTCAAATTGGTAATGGACGAGCGCCGCCCGCACAATCGGATCCATTTCGACTTGAGGCTCATTGATAAAGCGTTCGAGGTCCTGGAGCGTGTTACTCAAATCTTCAATGTTTGGAGGGACAAACGATGCGGTTGCAATGGTGCAGCCTGAGGGGCCAATCCAGTTTTGTGAGGAGCGCAGCTCGCCTGGATTCTTCTCCGTTCCGCGCACTCCGTCCAGCAGGACCGCATGAACTTGCCTAAGAAGTCTCGTGCACAAGGGCATCTTTTTGAGCAGTTCTACGCCGCGGTCGACAGCACGGACGTAATTCACGACGTCTGCGACATCTTTATGATGGAGTTGTGTTTGCGATGGACTAAGTAGGTCGTCAAACGTGCACTGGGTTCCCTCAATTTGCGAAGAAAGGAGTGCTTCTTTGCGCACGTACATTGTCAGATACATGTCGGCGTTGGGAACAAAGTAGAGCATGCCTTCAAGCTCTCCAAGCTTTCGTGAGCATGCGGAAAGCGTGCGATAGGTTTCCTCGGTGAGGTTTAGCTGCCTCAATGATTGCAAGGGCGTTGGAAAAAACGAATAGTAAGCCAATTTCCCCGATAGATTATTGCGGAGCGTTCCCTGGCCGTTCTCCTCGATTTGCATCGCGCCCTCCATATCTTTAGTGCCGGAAACTCGTTATTAAGCTAATCATATCAATTCTAATAACGAGTTTAGGGATTAAATAGTTATTAGAATTGATGTAAACAATCTAATGATGAGAAGTCGTTATTACTTGACCATGGAGCTCGGCTTGGTACGAGGGGGTCATCCAAAATGAACGTGGATAATCTCCCGTTTTTGGCTCGGTGACGGCCTCAAAGTCAAAGTGGGAGATTATCCACGCTCGTTAGTTAAGCGTCCGAAAATCCACACTCGCCAAACCTACCAAAAAGGGACGGTTTTATTTTGGCACGTTTCGGTCGGTATCAGGAAGTGTCAGGGACGGGGCAGCGGCGGGACTCGAGAGCGAAAAGAAGTGTCGGGTTTGGCGCGCCCGCTTCTGCCCGTCCCGTGCACAGGCGATACTCGGCTTATCGACCAGCGATGCAAAGGAGATGCTCGTCCCACGAGCACTACCGGGAAGGGCTCGCGATTCGAGTCCCCACCTTAGCATTTGAACCATTTGGCACTATAATTACCGTAGGCATGCGCACAACGTTGCGCTTAATCAAGAGGAGAAAACGTATGGGTCTGTTTGACATGTTCAAGAAGAAGGCTGAGCCCGCGGCTGCCGCTGCTCCGGCCTCTATCTCTGCTTCTGCTGGCGCCGACGTGCTGTGCTCGCCCGTCAAGGGCAAGGTCATCAAGATGGCTGACGTGCCCGATCCCGTCTTTGGTGGCGAGGTTCTGGGCAAGGGCTGTGCCGTGTGGCCCGAGGACGATCTGGTCTACGCTCCCTGCGACGGTAAGGTGACCGTCACCATGGGTCACGCCGTGGGCTTGCAGTCCGATAGCGGCATCGAGGTTCTGGTGCACGTTGGCGTCGATACCGTCAACATGAACGGCGATGGCTTCGAGGGCTTCGTCAAGGCCGACGACGTTGTGAAGGCTGGCCAGCCCATACTCAAGATCGACCGCGCCAAGATCGCCGCTGCCGGTTACAAGGACTGCGTCGTCGTGGCCGTGTCCAACACCGCCGAGTTTGCCGATGTCGAGCTCACCGTTGAGGCAGAGTCCGCCGTCGCCGCCGGTGACGCCATCGTCAAGGTCGTCCGCAAGTAAACTGCGGCGTCCAAAGGATGTGCAAGGGTGGTCGGGTTTTCCGGCCACCTTTTTTATTGCACCGCGGGAAAGCGTTTTATTGCACGTTGGGCGGGCTTGCAAACCGTTCGGACGCTAAAACGAACCGACCGTGCCTTCGCGTTGCCGAGGGTGTTCATAAGCGGATAGTATGGGCTTACTTATTACAACGTGCGCCGCGTCTGGGAAGCGCAGTGCCGCTCATTGGGAGGAACAACATGAAAAAGAAGCTGCTGCTTGCACCCCTCATGGCCGTCTTGGTTGCATGTGTGGTCGTGCTTTCCGGCTGTGGAGGTCCTTCGGTTGAGGAGCTCATCACCGAGGATCTTACGACTCAGTTTGACGAGGTCAAGAACGGTGGCGACGACTTCCTCTCTGGTCTGGAGGAGGCTTCGGGCGACGAGTTCGAGCAGCTGGGTATCGATCCCAAGGAGTATGCCAAGACCTATCTCGAGGGCTTTGACTACAAGATCGGCGACGTGACGGTCGACGAAGACAAGGGTGTCGCGACCGCCGAGGTCTCCATCACCTGCAAGTCTATGAACAAGATCGTCGAGGACTTCTCCACCCAGTATCAGGAGAAGGTCGCTGCGCTTGACACGGTTCCTTCCGATGACGAGCTGTACAAGATGGCCGGTCAGGTTATGGTCGATGTGACCAAGGCCACCGAGCCCAGGAAGACCACGGTTATCTTCAAGTACACCTGCAACGACGATGGCGAGTGGTCTGCCGACGACTCCGTCAACTCCGAGATGATGGATGCAATGCTGAGCTAGTTCGTTGCGGCGTTTTACCAAACGCCGCAACTGCTCGACGCTGCGCGGGCACCAGAGCGACAACTTGTCATTCAAAGAGGGCGGCATGACCAGAAGGTCTATGCCGCTTTGTTTCAAGGCACCTTGCTCGCTCTGGCGGGCTTTCGCTCATATGACCCAATCCGCTGTCA
>DXLP01000029.1 GCA_019414645.1 Collinsella sp. | reverse complement strand
GCGCCCTCGAGGCCCTGGCCGCGTGCGCTCGATACCTCTGCGGTCCGGCTTTCACATCCGACCTCGCCGCCCGTGCCCGCGCCGCGGGGGAGCTAGGGCCCCCGCGGCGGCGGTGAACGCGGCCGCTGCGTGGGAATTTGGGATGGGGGCGGGTTCCGAAACGCCTGCGGAGGGGAGAACCCCGTTGGGCGGGGACAATTCGTGATGCTTGATATCGCATTGCAGTATGGAAGCACGGATCATCTTCGCGATGGTCCGACCGGTTGATGGGCTAGGACGCGCATTCAGCAGGGAAGGGGATGGCTTTTAATGCCGCTTTTGGCTTATGCGTGCCGCGCTCCGCGTATGGCCATCCTGCGGTGCTAAAGCATTCTTGAAGTCTGTTAAGTGAATTCGTTTTAATCGCGCACGTGGCCGTTTGCCCATGTCGCATAACAGGATTCACTGTTGATTGCCCGTGTGATGACAGCGTGAGTTTCGGGGGGGGGTGGCGTGAGCGGAGTCGCCGCGTTGTATAAGTCTGGCCGGCCCGACTGATGTGTCGATCTGTCGGGCCGGCCGAGAATGGTGAAGAGATCTCGCTGTTGAATGAACGATTGTTACAAGCAGCTCTTCAAGGCGCTTTGGGCGTTGGCTGGGGCTGCGCAGTCAATCGCATGCAGTGATAGGCGAGGCGATTGCTCGATGAGCCGGCGACTAGTTCTGTGCTGCACTCGTCCCGGTGCCGTCGTTGTCTGCCGAGTACCAGAATGCGTAGGCCGCAACGACGGCATCATAGACGGCTGCGACTACGTTATCCACGACGGCTGCAAAGTTGACCACAACGGGAACGGGGCCGGTTTTGGAATCCATCTTCTCTACTTCTGGGGTCTCATACATGGGAACATCTCCTTAGAATTGTGACAGGACGCTCAGGTCGCCTAGATCATCGTCGATCAGGTCGATATAGAGGTCGCCGTCCATATTGATGTCTGCAATCAACGATGAGATCTCTTCCATCTCGTCAATCGAGTGCATACGATTGGCCAACGCGGTAACAACGGGCTTATCCCAAACGGTTGCCATTCCGGCATCGTAGTATTCCTGAAGGCTGTGTTTGCGAACGTTTCCGATGATGAGAGGTATATAGGGGGATGCGACGATATCGCCATTGGCGTGGATGGCCACTTGGTCAAATTGCATTTGCAGTTGAGGGAATCTGACCAAGTGGTCGATGGGGTCGCCCCACTCAAGCATGAAATAGCCTCGATAGTCCGGATCGTATCGAAGGTCATTGATCGTGTTGACTAGCCGACGGTATTGATTATTCGAAGGGCGAATCGTGCGGTTTCTTCGGGCTCTACCGAGGAGCATGAGCGGCTGAACTCTAAGGTCAATTCGGTCAGTTCTACCCGACGATTTCAGCTTGTCTCGAAGCATCGTGCAAACTGGTTTGAAATCGTCGACATTGAACGATGTCGGACAAAAGGCAATTGAAAGGTGCAGTGAGGTTTCGTTCAGCGTGATATCGATGGCGTCGAGCACCCGGTCGTATAATCCCGAGAGTCCTCGCATATGTTCGTGAGAATCGCGTAGGCCATCGAGGCTAAACTGTATGCCGTTTAAACCGGCGCGTTCGAGCTCATGCAAAGTATTTGAGTTTGCGAGCAGACCGTTTGACACGAGGTTGCATTTGACGCCAGATGCGCTGAGCCGCCGCAAGGACTCGATGACAAGATCCTTTCGCAGGAGGGTCTCGCCTCCGCAGAAGCAGAAGCTAAAGGGGTGCATTTGACAAATCGAGTCGACGAGTTCGAGGACTTCGTTGTCGGATAATTCGTTCGCGACGACATCGTTTTCTCCACTGTTGTTGAAGCAGTGTAGACAACGAAGGTTGCATTTGTTTGTAATGTCGAGCGCAACGCTGTGGGGCGCTCCGATTATTGCCGGCATGCTCATTATTGCTTCTTATCGAGCGGGCGAACAAACAGCTTGACGTCGCCCGAGTCGAGCTCATTGGGCAGGGTGCCGACTAAGGAAAAGCCAAGGCGCTGGTCGGAATGGTCAAGTTGTTCGGCGATTGGGGTGGAATCAGGCGCGTCAATTCTGAGCGCGCGGTAGGCTTTGGGAGCGGAAGATCCGTAGTATTCCGCAAGGCGGTCGAGCACACCGGCAAGCAGCGTGGAGCTGCATGAGATAAATTTGATGATGACGCTGCGGCCGGCGGGATTAGTGGCCGGCTCGCATATTATCAATCCATTAATTTCTCCGGACTGGCTCGTGAGTAGAAAATAATCATGGGTAAAGGAAAAGAGCCTTTGGCGAAGAACCAGAAAGTTCTCCAATTCGGGCTCAACGTCGAACTCAGAGAAATAGATCCTATTGCCATTTTTGGACTGTTTTGCAGAGAGGGATTTTGCAGCCGCCTCTTCGATTTCAGCAAACCTGCTCGCGTCCGCGAGAATAAGCAGCTCGTCGGGATTCACCGATGTTAGGTAATCGGAGCCGAAAGGGTCGTTCATATATCTCCCTTCTTTCTTCCAAACGATAAGACAGTTTACGGTCAGGCTATGCAGGGTTTGGGCCAGGTCATGCGCTAGCGTCTCGCGCGGTTGATCTGGGTATTTTTCTTGGAACAGACGGAGAATTTTGGGCAAATCGCAGGTGCCGTCGCATAAGTCAAGAATCTCTTTAGCGACCCTGTTGAGGATCGTATAGATTTGTTTCCCATCTGAGCTTAGGACGCTCAGGCGGTTATTTGGTTCACTGCGAAGGTAGCTTGGGTCGAGGGGGATAGGGATGACTCCAGGCAATGATGAGATTTGCGCGCTCCAAACATTCACGGATTCCATTGATCTCCTTTGGTTGTGGCCTATCTTCCTCGAATAGCAACTCGTTCGATAAAATATCACAAATCGAAACGATATATAAAAGAATATATTTATATCGATATACAATATTAGGTTAAAAAAAGTTTTGATGTTTGTCGATAGGGCTGGTATTGAAGGAGTGGACTGGAGTGATGGCGATGTCGGACGTTGTGGTTTCAATGGTGGGGTCATGCCTGCTGCTGTTGTTCGGAATAATGATATATCGAGGCAAGCTCACGGGATTGCTTGCCGGAATGTCATTGCTATCGGGAGAGCGTTTAGAGGAGGCAAAGCGGACGGCCGAGTCTCTAGGCGCAAACCGAGTGGTGGGGGCGTCTATAGTTTTCTCCGCAATATGCCTTTTTCTCTCGTCCCTTTTTCCGGACAAAAGGGCTATTCTCGGTCTGATGGTGGCTGCTGTTATAATCGCCGCGCTTGCCTATGCAAATAGGGGGCTTATTCGTATGTATATAAAGGTGAAATGGAATCCTGGGCACCGCAACCCGAGATAATGTCTTGAGCAAGGATTAACAACAAGGGATATATGGGAGCGATTAAGCGGCGAGCAAATTCAGTTTTGGATAAAAGGCCGCTTGATGGGAGCTGGCATGTTTAAGAAGACGGTTCACGAGTTGTTTCGGTGTAAAGGGTCACGGCTTTTCGTGATTCTCATGCTGGTGAATTTTGCTCTCTCGTGCGTCATGCCCGCCTTAAACGGTGGGTTTGTAGACTTTCTCGTGACGAATAGGGATCCATCTCGCGTCGTGTGGTTTGCGGCCTTTGTTGCGGGCATAGGGATATCGGCCTCCTTCATGTCGTATGCGATGGGTGTGAACGTATCGCGCGTCATCTTGGAGATGACGACGAGACTGATGGGGACCACGTGTGAGTCGTTTGAACGGGGGCCCCTGGAAAAGGGGGAGCAGGCGGATCCATCCTATACAACGCAGAGGGTGTATGCGGATTCGAATGCGGTGTCATCGTTTGTCGTGAACAACTTCCTGACGATCGGGCTTAACATCGTTCTGGTTGTGTTGATATGCATCATCCTGTTTTCGATTAATCCGGTGTTCCTGGTGTTAAGTGCATGTTCGCTTGTTGCGTACTTCATTTTATTCAGGGCGTTGAAAAAGCCGTTGTACAACAGTTCGCTTGCGAACAAGGAGGGTTTGAGTAAGCTTTTCGCGTCCGTGAGCGGCGAGCTGTCGCAGTTGTTTGACATTAAGTGCGATGGCGCATATAACCAGAGCGCTCGGACGCTCAAAGGGGTATTCGAGGGGTACTACCCGATTTACATGAAAGCAAGTAGGGTCTCGAATCTGGCCACATCAAGCGACGGCCTGATCTCGTCTGTGTTTCGGGGGGCACTGCTCGTGATCTCCGGGATGGAAATATTGAGCGGAAGAATGAGCTTAGGCGAGTTCACAATGGTGAACTCGTATTACTCGATGGCGTTCGGATGCTTCAAGTATTTTTTGAATTATTTCAAATCGTATCAGGACGCAAGGGCCTCGTTCGACCGATTGGGGGCTCTGACGGAGGACGCCGAGGACCGCGGCACCCTCACGGTTGGGCACGTGGAGAGCATATCGTTGTCCAACATCGCGTACCGATACGCGGGAAAGCCCTACTTATACCGCGACCTCTCCGTGGAGGTGGAGGAAGGAAAAACCTATGCCATTACCGGGCCGAACGGATGCGGAAAAAGCACGTTTCTGAAGGTGCTCCTTGGACTATATTCTGCTGGGGGACATCGGGCTTTGGGGTCGGTGCCATATGAAGAGCTCGATATGGAGACGATCCGACGGGACCTGTTTGCGGTGTGCCCGCAAAAGCTCTTTATTCCGAACGAAACGGTGGAGAATTACCTTGAGAGGACGTCGATTCGGGGATCGAGCGAAAACCTCCGAGAGCTTGTGCCGAGTTTCTATCGAACCGTCGAATCGTTAAAAGGCAAGAATTGTAGAGACCTTTCTGGTGGAGAGTATCGAAAGCTAAGGATATTCGCAGCACTTCGCAGGCAGCCGGAAGTGCTTGTGTTCGATGAACCAACGAACGATTTAGATGAAGAAAGCCGTCGGGAGTTCACGGAGTATATTCATCGAAATCCCTTCGATCAGCTAATTCTTGTTGTAAGCCATGATCAGGATTTGATTTCAGCATGCGATAGGAAGCTGGATTTGGATTTCGATCCGAAAAATGGGCAATGCTGATGGGAAACGCTTAGAGTTCGGGCTTGCGCGTCATGGAGTAATCTTTCCTCTTATCGAAAATCGTTACAATATAAGAAAAACAGTAAGCAAGAAGAAATGGCTCGGGGAAGAGCTCGCTGCTGTCAGTGATATTGGGTCTATATCCAGATAACACGGAAGGGGCCGTCCTCTACAACGGGGTATCACAGCGTCGCATCGACCGATACGCATTGCGGCGGTGCCGAGTTGGCATTACGGAGCAAGAGCCCCCTATTGTTGGGGGGACGATCCTCGATAATCTTACGCTGCTTTCTGATGATTTCGAGGCCGACAAACTGAATCGGATGCTTGCCATATTGGGGTTAGACAAAATGATTGCCGCTGCGGAGAACGGGGCGGCAGCGATGCTTGGCAGCAAGAAAGGAGGGGTGTCCGGCGGGGAGAAGCAGAACATCGCAATTGTGCGGCAGATGTTGAAATCGCCGGACGTCATGTTGTTTCTTGAGTCAACTTCAGCGCTTGATGCGAAGAGCCGGAGCGCGCTAATTAAATTGCTTCATGAGGTTAAGAGAGACCATATTGTAATTGTTGTCACTCATGACGAAGAGATGCTTGCGGCTTGCGACGAGGTCATTCCGATGCCCGGATGCTTATCGGGACGTGGCGTTGAAGGCCCAGAAGATCGAAATGGCGTGGGTGTTGGGTAAGTCCCTACGCGTACGACGTTGGGTTTCTGATCTTCATCGTCCTGCAAAGAAGGCTTTGTAACACGTTTCCCCTGGGAGGCCCCTTTTGTCCGTAGTGGCAAAGAGGGGCTTTTTCGTTTCCCTCTTGCGGCGGAGGGGGACACCATGCGCCTATACAGGACGACCTGCGCGCTTTCGTCGGATGACGGGCTATGTGTCGAGATGGGGGTCTCGGGTGGAGGCCGCGTCGCGGTCGCGGTCGGCCAGCGACCATCGGTACGGCTCAATCGTATTACCAGAACTAGTAAGGAGCCGCCCTTTCGGACGACTCAAACTGTAATGGGGCTTTTTTAGCTACCCCGGCCGTTACTCCGCCAAAGCATTCGCGCTATCTGCCGGGGTGGCTAAAATAGCCCCGTCCCAAATTAGCTACTCTGACCAAAATCCCTGGGACAAATACTTCTGATAGATTTTGTCTTTCTTGGCTATTGCGTAGTTTAAGAGATTCCATTCCAATAATTACAGCTTTTTGCTAAAGCGCTTTAGCAGTTTATACCGCTTTTGACCTGCGACTACGTTGTACTGGTATCTTCATAAGGTAACCACCTTTACCTACCGTTTACCGCCAGTTTTAGCACGTTTACCAAACCGCGCAGCCTCTGCTCAAGCCCGCCCAAAACCCGCCGTATAGTTCCCTCACGGTCCGCATCCGGCGGGTCGATTCGTTACCACGGTCGTGTGTGCGAACACATAGAAGGGGAAGTATCGTGAGCGATTGCAAGAGGGTTTACCGTTTTGGAACCGACGCCCAGGGCACTTGTGTCACCGAGGGCGACAAGTCTATGAACTTTGTGCTTGGCGGCAAGGGCGCTAACCTTGCCGAGATGAGCCGTATCGGCCTGCCGGTCCCCGGTGGCTTTACCATTACCTGCCAGACCTGCGTTGAGTACTCCGGTGCCGGCAATGTTTGGCCTGCCGGCGCGCTTGACGAGATCGTTGCCGCCGAGGCCGACCTCGAAGCCCGCTGCGGCAAGAAGCTCGGAGATGCCAACGATCCGCTGCTCGTCTCGGTGCGCTCTGGCGCTCCGTTCTCCATGCCCGGCATGATGGACACGGTCCTCAATCTGGGCCTCAACGACGATTCCGTCCTGGGCCTCATCGCCCAGACGCAGAACCCGCGCTTTGCTTGGGACAGCTATCGCCGCTTTATCCAGATGTTCTCCAACGTCGTCATGGGCGTCGACGCCGACCTGTTCGAGAACGCCCTGACCCAGGCCCGCCTGGTTGCCGGCGTCCGCGTCGATTCCGAGCTTTCGGCCGAGGACCTGCAGGAGCTCGTCGAGACCTTCAAGGGCATCTTCTCCGCCAACGTCGAGGCCGCCCTGTACCCCGAGCTCGAGGTCGCCGATGGTAAGCCCGTCTTTCCGCACGATCCGGAGCTCCAGCTTCGCCTTGCCATCCAGGCCGTCTTTGGCAGCTGGATGAACGAGCGCGCCTGCATTTACCGCAAGCAGCACGGCATCTCCGACGAGCTCGGCACCGCCGTCAACGTCCAGGCCATGGCTTTTGGCAACAAGGGCGAGACCTCTGCGACCGGCGTCGCCTTCACCCGCAACCCGGCCGACGGCACCAAGGAGTTCTACGGCGACTTTCTGGTCAACGCCCAGGGCGAGGACGTCGTCGCCGGCATTCGCAACACCGAGCCCATCGCCGATCTCAAGACCACTCCGGGGCTTGAGTCCGCAGGCGAGGAGCTCGAGCGCGTGTTCCTGACGCTCGAGGATCACTATCGCGACATGTGCGACATCGAGTTCACCATCGAGCAGGGCAAGCTCTGGATGCTCCAGACCCGCGTGGGCAAGCGAACCGCCACCGCCGCCCTGCGCATCGCCATCGAGATGGTCGAGGAGGGCCTCATCACCCGCGAGGAGGCCGTGGGCCGCATCGATCCTGCGCAGCTCGATCAGCTCCTGCACCCGCAGTTCGACTCCTCCAAGAAGTACGAGGCGCTCGCGACCGGTCTTAACGCCAGCCCCGGTGCCGCCGTGGGCGAGGTCGTGTTCTCGAGCGACGACGCCGTCGCGCGCGCCAACGAGGGCCACAAGGTCATTCTGGTTCGTTGGGAGACCAACCCCGACGACCTGAAGGGCATGGTCGCCGCCGAGGGCATCCTGACCAGCCACGGTGGCAAGACGAGCCATGCCGCCGTTATCGCCCGCGGCATGGGTACGCCCTGCGTCTGCGGCGTTGAGCGCTTCCATATTGACGCCGCCGAGAAGGTCGTGCGCATCGAGGGCAGCGACCGCGTACTGCACGAGGGCGATGTCATCTCCATCGACGGCACCCAGGGCATCGTCGTCGACGGTCCCGTCGACCTGGCCTCCGCCGAGCTTACCGGCGACCTGGACACCATCCTGTCCTGGGCCGACGAGATTCGCCTGGACGAGACCTGTGGCCATGCCAACCATGTGCGCGTCAACGCCGACAATCCCGAGGATGCCGAGCTCGCCCTCGAGTTTGGCGCCGAGGCTATTGGCCTGTGCCGCACCGAGCACATGTTCCTGGGCGATCGCAAGAACATCATCCAGAGCTTTATCCTGTCTGACGATGAGACCGTGAAGCAGCAGGCCCTGGCCGACCTGCTCAAGGTTCAGACCGAGGACTTCCTGGCGATGTTCAAGACCATGTCCGGTCGCGATGTGGTCGTCCGGCTGCTCGATCCGCCGCTTCATGAGTTCCTGGATGATCCTCGCGAGCTCGAGGTCGCCATCACCAAGAAGGAAGCCGCTGGCGCCAACGAGGAAGAGCTTGCCGCCCTGCGCACCCGTCTGCGTCGTATTGACGGTATGGTCGAGTCCAACCCGATGCTCGGCCTGCGCGGTGTGCGCCTGTCCGTCGTCTTTAGCGATCTGCCGCTCATGCAGGTTCGCGCCGTCGCTACGGCTGCTGCCCGTCTTATCAAGGAAGGCGTCGATCCGCGCCCTGAGATCATGGTTCCGCTCGTTTCCATCACGGCCGAGCATGTCCAGATCCGCGAGGTTATCGAGCGCGTAATCGCCGAGGTTTCCGACGAAGAGGCCGTCGAGCTCAATATTCCCGTGGGCACGATGCTCGAGCTGCCGCGCGCCTGCATGGTCGCTGACGAGATCGCCCATTATGCAGACTTCTTCTGTTTTGGCACTAACGACCTCACCCAGACGACCTTCGGTTTCTCGCGTGACGACGCCGAGGCTAAGTTCATCCCGCTGTACATGCATAAGAAGATCCTGAAGGACAATCCCTTCGAGACCATCGATACCGCGGTGCTCGAGCTGGTGCGCATGGCCGTCGAGAAGGGCCGCGCCACCAACCCCGACATGCACTTTGGCGTGTGCGGCGAGCACGGCGGCGACCCCAAATCCATTAAGGGCCTGTTCAACGTGGCCGACGTGGACTATGTGTCCTGCTCGCCCTACCGCGTGCCCCTCGCACGCCTGGCTGCCGCCCAGGCCAAGCTCGAGGCGAAGCGCTCCGCGTAACGTTTTGGGTTCAGACGCCTAACGTAGCCCCCCTTCATGCCGTCCGTCTCATTCGTGAGGCGGACGGTTATCATGTGCGGGTTTTGTCTTTTTGTCTGCGTAAAAAATTGTTCTTGCAGCAGAAACCCGCGCGTGTATACTCGAATACGTTTGTTCAACTACGTGCCGGCCAAGGTGGTACGGCACCTCTAGAAGAGTAAGGAATTGCACATGGATTACATCCGCGCAATCGAGCGTCAGCAGATCCGCGAGGACATTCCTCAGGTTCGCGTCGCCGACAACGTCAAGGTTCACTACCGCATTAAGGAAGGCGACCGCGAGCGCATCCAGGTCTTCCAGGGCGACGTCATCCGCATGGCCGGCGCCGGTGCCCGCGAGACCTTCACCGTCCGCAAGATGTCCTTCGGTGTCGGTGTTGAGCGTACCTTCCCGCTTCACAGCCCCAAGATCGCCAAGCTCGAGGTCGTTCGTCATGGTCGCGTCCGTCGCGCCAAGCTGTACTACCTCCGCGACAAGGTGGGCAAGGCTGCTCGCATCCCCGAGAAGCGCTAAGAAGATCGCAGCGTCTGTCCACTCGTTTGGACACAAGGGCCACCTTCGGGTGGCCCTTCTTTTTATCTGATTTGCATGCAAGGAGGGCCTGGTATGGCCAATATGACGAGCTCGGTTTCGGCATCGCAGGTTGCCGGCGAGCTGGCGAGCGCCACGTTCGAGGAGATTCCCGCCCTCGTGGAGCATTATCGCGAGGATCCGCGCCAGCAGGTGATCAAGGCTTGCGAACGTGCCCTTAAGCGCCATGCCAAGGAACTTTCCGAACGCGAGCGCGTCAACGGCATGTACGAGCTTATGCATGAGCTCGGCGGTGATGGCGTGGTCGTGGGCGTCGACGAGGTGGGCCGTGGCTCGGTAGCGGGTCCCTTGACCGTGTGTGCCGTGTGTCTTCCGATGGAGCCGCGCATCTGGGGCATCAACGATTCCAAAAAGCTCACGCCGGCGCGCCGCGAGCTGCTCTCGGTGAAGATTGCCGAGGTGGCGACTGCTATCGGCTTTTGCCATATCGCTCCTGCGGATATCGATGAGATGGGCATGGCCCGCGCCATCCGCGCTGCCGTCGCGGGCGCCGTGGCCGATACGGGGCTCGAGCCCGATTGCGTGCTTATGGACGGTAACCCCTTGGGCGCCGTTCCCAACGAGCGCGACGTGGTCAAGGGCGACGCCAAGATCGCCTGCATCGCCGCGGCATCCATCATGGCAAAGGTCACGCGTGACGAGATGATGGTCGAGTACGACGCCGAGTACCCCGAGTACCATTTGGCCGAATCGAAAGGCTATGCGAGCCCCGAACACATCGAGGCCATTCGCAAACATGGTCTTTCTCCGCTGCACCGTGTGAGCTTTTGCGGAAACTTTCTGCAGACTGAGCGCCTTTTTTAGGCCAATTGTGGAGACTGGGACCATAAGGGTTCCATAAACTTGCTGGTAGGGGCCGCGTGCAACGTCATTGTTGCATGCGGCCCCTCATTTGTCGGCATTTGGTTTGTTTTTGGTTTGCTTCCGGTACTTACCCGCATGAAACCTGCCCTCATTATCGAGGCAATGCAGGGAGTGGGAAAGGAGACCCCATGTGTGCCGCAGCCAAAATGAGCAAGACGCAGCAGCTCAAGGAGCGTTGGGAAGAAGGGGAGCTCGATTGTGGGTCGATCACGCCTGAGTTTATCAAGGGGCTCAGCCCTCGCGAGCTCGGTATGCTGGGCGAGCTTATCGCAATCGATTACTTTAACGAGCGCGGCTATGCATTGCTGGAACAAGGCTATCGATGCTCGGAGGGCGAGGCCGACCTCGTTCTGCTCGACGAGCTCGACGATGTGGTGGTGATGGCCGAGGTCAAGACCAGGCGTGTTGCGCTGGATTGCGACACGCGGGTGTTTCCCGAGGAAGCGGTGAACGCCCAAAAGCAGCGGCGCTATCGTCGCATCGCGAGTTGTTATCTCATGGAGCATTATCCGCTCAAGGCGATCCGCTTCGATGCCGTGGGCGTCACCATTCGCGGCGGGCATATCGCCGAGATCGAGCACCAGTACAATGCGTTCGATTGGCAGGTGTCGTGATGGCGTTCGAGACCTTTGCCGTCCACGCTGCCTGTATCCGCGGCGTCGAGGCGATTCCCGTCACGGTCGAGGTATCGCTTGCGGGCGGCATCCCGGGCATCCAGATGCTCGGCATCCCGAGCATGGAGGTCATGGAGTCGCGCGGACGTATTCGCTGCGCGATGCGCTCTGCCGGATTCGAGATCCCGCGCTCGGGCATTACGGTCAATCTGGCGCCGGGCGATATCCGAAAGACCGGTAGTGGTTTTGACCTGCCGATAGCCATTGCGGTGCTTGCAGCCGACGGGCAGATTCCCCGCGACAATCTCGACCGCTGCCTCATTGCCGGTGAGCTCGGCTTGGATGGCACGGTGCTTCCCGTCAAGGGCGAGGTGGCGTTCCAGCTGCTGGCTCGCGATATGGGGCTGTCTTTTATCGCCGGTAGGTCCGACCAGCATGTTCCGCTTGCGGGGGTCGATTGCGGTTTTATCGACCATCTGTCGCAGCTTGCCCACGGTATGGGCGAGGCAGCTCGGCATTATCTGGATTCTGAAGTGCTCGAGGCCACCTTTGAGCCTGAGCTCGATTATGCCGATGTGTTGGGGCAGGAGGTCGCCAAGCGCGGCATAGCGCTTGCGGCGGCAGGGGAGCTGGGCCTTCTCATGATCGGCTCGCCCGGTTCGGGCAAGACCATGCTTGCGCGCCGCATGACGGGTATATTGCCTGAGCTTTCCATTGAGGACCAGCAAGAGGCGCTGTGCATCCATTCGGTCTTGGGTGAGAACATCGATGGCCTGCTTGCGGGGCATCGGCCGTTTCGTAGTCCCCATCACAGCATTTCGACTGCGGGCCTTATTGGCGGAGGGCGCCCGGTGCATCCGGGCGAGATCAGCCTTGCCCATGGCGGCGTGCTCTTTTTGGACGAGCTTGCCGAGTTTCCCACCGGTGTGCTGCAGACGCTTCGTCAGCCTATCGAGCGCGGCTATGTCAGGATCGTGCGCGTCGACGGCGCCTTCACGTTTCCCTCGCGCTTTCAGCTGCTTGCGGCGAGCAATCCCTGCCCCTGCGGTTTTTTGGGCGATCGCGAGGTTCCGTGTCGTTGCTCGGCATCGATGGTCGAGCGCTATCGGTCCAAGCTGCGCGGTCCCTTGGCCGACCGTATCGACCTGATGCTCGACGTGACCCGCCCCGATCCGCAGGTGATTATCGAGGGCGCCGAGGGCATGTCGTCGGCCGAGCTGCGCGACTACGTTGTCCGCGGTCGGGCTTTTCGTGCCTGGCGCGAGTCCCGTATGGACGATGCGGATGCCGAGGTTGATGGTGCCGAGCCCCGCTCTATCGATGGTGTTGTATCGACCTTTGCGCTTGATCAGGCAGCGGAAACGTGCGTGCTCGGCCTGTCGAAGCGCACGCATCTCACGGGGCGCGGCATCGTGCGTCTGGTTCGCATCGCACGCACGATTGCCGATGTCGCAGAAAGCGAGCGGGTGACGCAAGACCACGTGCTCGAGGCCGCGATGTATCAGGGAAGGAGGGACCAGTGATGGGTGAGGTCCGCTACGAACTGCATCCCGGTGATGGGCTGTTTCCCGCTACTGTTCTGGAACTTTCCGATGTGCCGCAGACGTTGTTCGTGCGTGGCGACCCGGAGGTGCTCTCGACGCCGGCGCTCTCGATTATCGGTGCGCGCAAGGCCTCGCCGTACGGCCTTGCCGTGGCAGAGCTGGCCGCGAAAGTTGCGGTCGAGGCGGGGGTGACGGTGGTCTCGGGCGGTGCGGTCGGCTGCGACCAGGCCTCGGGTTGGGCCGCGGTCAACGCCGGGGGCAGGCACGTCTTGGTTTTGGGTACGGGCGCCGACGTGGTCTATCCCCGCTCGAGCGCGGGGCTCATCGCGCGCACGATCGATACGGGCGGCGCGGTCGTGTCCATCTCGCCTTGGGGTATGGGGCCGCGTAAGTTTGCGTTCCCGCGCCGCAACCGCGTGATCGCCGCGCTGTCGCAGGCGCTCTTTGTATCGGAGGCCGGCATGCCATCTGGGACGTTTTCTACCGCCGAGGCCGCCATGGACCTGGGGCGCGAGCTGCTTGCCGTGCCGGGTTCGATTTTGTCTCCCGAGTCGCGCGGTACCAACTATCTTATCGCCAACGGCGCCTGCTGCATTGTCGATGAGGAGTCCATCGAGATGGCTATTTCTCGCATATACGGCACCCTGCGCTACTCGCGCCTCGATGCGCCCGGTATCGCGGATCTGGACCCCACACAGCAGACAGTGATGCATGCCCTCATCGCCTCGCCGCTCAAGGTTGAAGACATCGCCACACTCGTCTCCCTCGATGCCGTCGGTGTGCTCAAGCTCCTGGGCTCGCTTGAGCTCGAGGGCCTCATCGAGCGCATGATGGATGGAAGGTATGCGCCCTCCAAGTTTGCCCTTCACGCCCAGACGCCCTTCGGTCACAATGGAAAACGTGTCAATTAGAAAGGTGTTTGCAGATGCTGTTTGATCAGGTGACGGTTATCGGTGGCGGTCTAGCGGGATCGGAATGCGCGATTCAGCTGGCAGATCGCGGGTTCGCCGTAAAGCTGTGCGAGATGCGCCCGCAGGTGAGCTCTCCTGCCCACCATACCGATCACTTGGCGGAGCTCGTCTGCTCCAATTCGTTTAAGTCGACCCGTCCCGATTCTGCCGCCGGCCTGCTGAAGGCCGAGCTCGAGCGCATGGGCTCGGTGCTGCTCGACTGCGCTCATCGTGCGGCCGTTCCCGCTGGCGGCGCCCTGGCGGTCGACCGCGTCAAGTTTTCCGAGCTCGTCGAGGCCGAGGTTGCCGCCCGCCCCAATATCGAGGTCGTCCACGGTGAGGTCACCCATATCCCCGAGGGTCATGTGGTTATCGCCGCGGGTCCCTTGTGCTCGCCGGCATTGAGCGAGGAGGTCATGAATCTCGTCGGCGGTGACGCCCTGGCGTTCTTTGACGCGGCCGCCCCGATCGTCGATGCCTCGACGCTCGATATGGACGTGCTGTTCTCGCAGTCGCGCTACGAGGAGCAGGGGAGTGGCGACTATCTGAATGCCCCGCTCAACAAGGAAGAGTACGAGGCCTTTATCGAGGCGCTCACAACGGCCGATCGCGTGGTGCTCAAGGATTTTGAGGGCGGGGACCTGTTCCAGGCCTGCCAGCCTGCCGAGGAGGTTGCGCGCACGGGCAAGGATGCCATCCGCTTTGGCGCCATGAAGCCCGTCGGGCTCACCGACCCGCGCACCGGTCGCCGTCCCTGGGCGGCAATTCAGCTGCGCGCCGAGAACAAGGAGAAGACCGCCTATAACCTGGTTGGCTTCCAGACCAACCTGACCTTCGGCGAACAGAAGCGCGTCTTCCATATGGTTCCCGGCCTGGAGAACGCCGAGTTCTTCCGCTACGGCGTCATGCATCGCAACACCTTTGTCGATGCTCCGCACGTGCTCGACGGCACCTTTGCCGTTCCCGGCACGAGCGTGCGTCTCGCCGGCCAGATTACCGGTACCGAGGGGTACATGGAGGCCGTGGCGACGGGTCTGCTCGCCGCGCTCAACACCTATGCCGAGGCTATCGGTGCCGCGGGCGTCGAGCTGCCGCGCGTGGGCGCCCTGGGCGCACTCGTGGGCTATGCGACCGATCCGGCTACGGTGGGCTACCAGCCCATGCACGTCAACTTTGGGCTCGTTCCGCCGCTCGAGGACGGTAAGCGTCGCAGCAAGCGCGATCGTTACCAGGCCTACGCGGATCGCGCCCTCAAGGCCTTGGACGCCTATCTGGAATCGCGCTCCGATCTGTTTGGAGGTGAGAGGTCATAGCTTTTGACCTGTACGATGCCGTCGACTCGTTCATTGCCTACATTGCACGCGTCGAAGGACTCGCTCCCAATACGGTAACCGCCTACACCTCGCGGCTCGAGCGCTTCGCCGCGTGGTGCGACCGCGAGGGCATCGACGCTCGCGTCGCCGACGTACGGACCGTTCGCTCCTATTTGGCCGAGCTGTCGCGTGGCCAGGTGGCGGCTCGGACCCTTGCGGCACACCTGTCTGCTATTCGCTCGCTCTATCGGTGGATGGCTGCCGAGGGAATCGTTGAGGGCGATGCGGTCTCGGCGATATCCTCGCCCAAGCTGCCGCGCGATCTTCCCGGTGTGCTGACGACCCGGCAAGTCGAGTCGTTGCTCAAGACCCCCGACACCTCGACGCCTGCGGGGCTGCGTGATGCGGCGATGCTCGAGCTGCTCTATGCCTCCGGCGCGCGAATCTCGGAGCTCGCGGCGCTCAACGTGGAGTCCATTGCTTGGTCAGAGCGAACGCTGCGACTTTGGGGCAAGGGGAGCAAGGAGCGTATCGTGCCCCTCTATCGGCGCGCTCTCGAGGCGACTCGCCGCTATATTGAGGAGGGGAGGCCACATCTCCTTGTGCAGGCAAAGCGTGTCGATAGTGCGAACGGCGTGCATCCGCTGTTTATCTCGGCGCGCGGAAACCGCATGAGTGCCGCCATGCTGAGGAGGCGTTTCCACATGCTTGCGGCACTTGCCGGCATTCCTGCCGACATCGCCCCGCATGCGATGCGCCACACCTTTGCGACCGACCTGCTCGAGGGCGGCGCGGATCTGCGCTCGGTTCAGGAGCTGCTGGGGCATGCGAGCTTGTCCACGACGCAGATCTATACGCACCTCACGCCCGACCGACTCAAGCGTGCCGTGAGTCAGGCACACCCCCGCGGCGAGTAGGAGAAGGGCCTCCCGCGCCGCACCGAGGTGTGTGGTTTTGATTGCGGGTTGGCAGGAAGAGGCAATCCTGCTATCATTCATCGGGTTGCTTCACGGCAACAGGTTTTTATCACGCACGCGCGGCTACTTCATACCGTGGTGCCCGGGCTTTGGTAGCACATGTCCGGGTTGGTTTTGGAGGATGACCCCGCGCGGAGGCAAACCACAGGAGGTTTAATATGGCTACCAAGATTAATATCCGCACCCTGCTCGAGGCCGGCTGCCACTTCGGTCACCAGACCCGTCGCTGGAACCCCAAGATGAAGCCGTTCATCTTCGGTGAGCGCAACGGCATCTACATCCTCGACCTCAAGCAGACCATCCTTGACGCCGATCAGGCCTACACCTTCGTCAAGAACGTCGCCAAGGGCGGCAACGTGCTGTTCGTCGGCACCAAGAAGCAGGCTCAGGAGGCCGTTAAGAACGCCGCTGAGCGCGCCAACATGCCTTACATCAACCAGCGTTGGCTCGGCGGCATGCTGACCAACTTCGTCACCATCCGCTCCCGCATCAACCGCATGGAGGAGCTCGAGGCCATGGTCGAGGACGGCCGCATGGCAGTGCTGCCCAAGAAGGAGCAGGCAGTGCTCGGCAAGGAGCTCGCTAAGCTCCAGACCAACCTCGGTGGCGCCCGCGACATGAAGGGTCTGCCCCAGGCTCTCTTCGTCATCGACACCAAGCGCGAGGAGAACGCCATCAAGGAGGCCCAGCGCCTGAACATCCCCGTCGTCGCTCTGATCGACACCAACTCCGATCCCGACGAGGTCGAGTACGGCATCCCCTGCAACGATGACGCCATCTCCGCTGTCACCCTTATGTGCGAGCTCATGGCCGACGCCTGCCTCGCTGGCTCCGGTAAGGAGCAGGTCTCCGAGGCCGAGATGGCCGCCGAGCCCAAGGCCGAGTAAATCAGTCCTATTTAAGTCTTTTTCATCTCTTTGAAAGGAACCACAATGGCCCAGATTACTGCCGCTATGGTCAAGCAGCTCCGCGAGATGACCGACTCCCCGATGATGGAGTGCAAGAAGGCTCTCGTCGAGGCTGACGGCGACATGGACGTCGCTGTTGACGTTCTGCGCAAGAACGGCCTCGCCAAGGCTGCCAAGAAGGCTGGTCGTGAGACCAACGAGGGCGCTGTCGCCGCGTTCGTCTCCGAGGACGGCAAGTCCGGCGCTCTGCTCGAGCTTTCCTGCGAGACCGACTTCGTCGGCTCCAACGCCAAGTTCACCGGCTTTGCTTCCAAGGTCGCCGAGGTTGTCGCTACCACCGAGCCGGCCGATGTCGATGCTCTGCTCGAGAAGCCGATGGGCGAGGAGACCGTTTCCTCCGAGCTCACCGAGATGATTCACATCATGGGCGAGAACATGAAGATCGCTCGTTTCTCCGCTCGCAAGGCCGAGAACGGCGCTCTCGCTTCTTACATCCACATGGGTGGTAAGATCGGCGTCCTCGTCGAGTTCGCCTTCGAGAAGGCCGAGACCGCTCAGGCCGAGTCCTTCAAGACCTTCGCTCACGACGTTGCCCTTCAGGTTGCCGCCGTCGCCCCGATTTGCGCTACCCGCGATCAGGTTCCGGCCGAGACCGTCGAGCACGAGAAGGAGATCTACATGGCTCAGGCTGCCGAGTCCGGCAAGCCCGAGGCTATCCAGGAGAAGATGGCTGTTGGCCGTCTGGAGAAGTTCTACAAGCAGTCCGTGCTCACCGAGCAGGAGTTCATCAAGGACAGCTCCCTCACCATCAAGAAGTACGCTGAGCAGGTCTCCAAGGAGCTCGGCGATAGCATTACCGTCGTTGCCTTCGACCGTCTGGTCCGTGGCGAGTAAATAAGCTCTTGTAGCTGGTAATGAGCAGGCTGTGGGTTTTACTCACAGCCTGCTTTTTCATGGCTCTTATCAGAGCCTTTGCTATCATATTGAGAGTCTAATTAAAGGAGGATCGCTTTGTCCGACATCCGATATAAACGCGTGCTTCTGAAGCTTTCCGGCGAAGCACTGATGGGCGACGGCCAATATGGCATCGACCCCAAGATTACCGACCATCTTGCCAAGCAGGTCAAGGAGCTGCTCGCCGTTGGCCATGAGGTCGGCGTTGTTGTCGGCGGCGGCAACATTTTCCGCGGCATGGCCGGCGCTGCCGGTGGCATGGAGCGCGCCCAGGCCGACTACATGGGCATGCTGGCAACCGTTATGAACGCGCTTGCCCTGCAGGATGCCTTTGAGCACAACGATGTTCCCTGCCGCGTGATGAGCGCTATCCAGATGAATGAGATCTGCGAGCCCTATATTCGCCGTCGCGCCATCAACCACCTTTCCAAGGGTAATGTCGTTATTTTTGCCGCCGGTTCGGGCAATCCGTACTTTACGACCGACACCGCCGCGGCTCTTCGTGCCTGCGAGATCGGTGCCGAGATTCTGATTAAGGCCACCAAGGTTGACGGCATCTACGACAAGGATCCTGTCAAGTGTTCCGATGCCGTCCGTTTTGACAAGATTACCTATCACGAGGTTCTCGTCCGCGGTCTGCAGGTTATGGATTCCACGGCCACGGCGCTGTGCCAGGATAACCGTATGCCGATTTTGGTCCTCAACATCGATGGCGAGGACACCGTCAAACGCGCGCTTTCGGGTGAGCCCGTCGGCACGCTCGTCTATCAGGAGGATTAAGCATGGCAGAGAATATCACCGCCCACATGGACAAGTCGCTCGAGTCCCTCAAGCACAACTTCTCCAAGGTTCGCACGGGCCGCGCCAACGCTAACATTCTGTCCGACATTTCGGTCGATTACTACGGTGTTCCCACGCCGGTTACCCAGGTTGCCGCCGTTAAGACCCCCGAGGCTCACATGCTGCTTATCGAGCCCTGGGACAAGGCGCTCGTCAACGCAATCGTGAAGGCTATCAGCGCTTCCGATCTGGGCATTACTCCCAACTCTGACGGTACCGTCGTGCGCCTGCCGTTCCCGGCTCCCACCGAGGAGCGTCGTCGCGAGCTCGTCAAGGAGTGCCGCGAGTATGCCGAGCAGGCCAAGGTCTCCATTCGCAACATCCGTCGCGACTTTAACAACAAGCTCGAGCGCGACGAAGAGCTCACCGAGGACGATGTCCGTCGCGAGCAGGCCAAGGTCCAGAAGCATACCGATGAGTATGTTGCCAAGGTCGAGGAGCTTCTGAAGGAAAAAGAAGCCGAGGTCATGGAGATCTAAGGTGCAATACGACGAGAACAAACTGGTCGAGTACTTTGCCGACGCCCCTGCGGGCGTCGGTTTTTCCGACCTTGACCTCAATAAGATTCCGCATCATATTTCGTGCATCATGGACGGTAACGGTCGCTGGGCCACGGCGCGCGGTCTTGCCCGCACCGAGGGACACAAGGCCGGTATCGTCTCCCTGCGCGAGATTATTACCGCATGCGTGCGTTTGGGCGTCGACGTCCTTTCGGCCTATGCGTTTTCCACCGAAAACTGGAATCGTCCTCAGCATGAGGTCAACGTTTTAATGCATCTGTTTGCTAAGACGTTTATCGATGAGCTGCCGCTGCTTAAGCGCGAAAACGTGCGCGTTGTCTTTTTGGGCGATATATCCGCACTGCCCAAGAAGACCCGCGATGTCTTTGAGCGAGGTCTTGCCGAGTGTGCCGACCATACCGGCATGACGCTGGCACTTGCCGTCAACTACGGAGCCCGTGCCGAGATCACCCGTGCCGTCCGTCAGATCGCGCTCGATGCCGCTGCCGGAAAGATCGTTCCGGCCGCTATCGACGATGATATGGTTGCTTCGCACCTGTACACCGCTGGGCTACCCGATCCTGAGCTTGTGATTCGAACCTCCGGCGAGCTTCGCCTTTCGAACTATCTGCTGTGGCAGGTTGCCTATTCCGAGTTTTATGTCACCGATACCTATTGGCCCGACTTTGATCGTTGGGGTCTTGTCAACGCCATTTTGGCCTATCAGGGCCGCGACCGTAGGTTTGGTGGACTGAGCAAGACCGAGGAGGCTTAATCGTGTCCGATCGTCCCAAGGCGTCTGCTCCCAAGGCGCCTACCGCCAAGAGCGGCGCGGCCGCGACTTCGTGGCTTGCCGGCTTTATTACCCGTGCCGCCGCAGGTATCGTCTACGCCGTCGTATTTATTCTCTGCCTGGTTTTGGGTATCGTTCCCACCGCCATCTTCGTCTCCGTCATGAGCGGCCTGTGCTGCTTTGAGTATTTCCGCATGACGAAGCTCGATGGCAAGGTGGCCAACGAGCGCCTGGGTATCGCTGCCGCCGTGCTCTTTCCGCTCTCGGCGCTGGGCGACTCGCTGCTGTTGAATGCGCTGCTTTTTGCATTGATGCTTGCGGTGGGCATTTGGTATGTCTGTTCGTCGCGTACCCGCATATCCGATGTGGCTGTGACACTCATGGGTCCCATCTACACCGGTTTTATGCTGTCGGCCATCGTGCTGCTGCGCGATGCCGTGCCCGGTTTTGCCGGCGCCCTGCTTTCGGTGGGTGTTTGCGCGTCTCTCTGGGTCTCCGATTCGTTTGCCTACATCGTGGGCAGCCGTATCGGCAAGCACAAGATGGTCCCCAAGATCTCTCCCAAAAAGAGCTGGGAGGGCTTTGTCGGCGGCATCTTGGGCTCGGTTCTTATCTGGCTTATTTTGTGGGCGACGCATTTCTATAAGCTGAGCTTGCCCTATGCGCTGCTTTGCGGCGTGGTTGTGTCCATCCTGGGCGTTATCGGTGACCTCATCGAGTCACGCATCAAGCGTGGCGTGGGCGTCAAGGATTCTGGCAACCTTATTCCGGGCCATGGCGGCATGCTCGATCGTAGCGACTCGCTTATCTTTGGCTGCATTACCGCGCAGCTGCTTTTGATGATCGGAGGCGTGCTGTAATGGCCTTTCAGACGACGTACGCCCCCGATGGCCGTCTGCGGGTTGCAATTTTGGGCTGTACGGGCTCTATTGGCACCCAGGCGCTCGATGTTTGCCGTCAGCATGCCGACCGTCTGCAGGTGACGGCGCTGTCCGTTAACTCCAGCACCTCGGAACTCGTTGCCGCCGCCCGCGAGTTTTCGGTTCCGGCCGTTGCCGTTGCCGACATCACCCACGGTGTTGACGCTGTGCTGCAGGAACTGCCCGAGGGCACCGAGCTCGGTGTTGGTGCGCAGGCGGTTTGTGAGCTCGCGCGTCGCGATGACGTCGACTGTGTGCTTGTTGCCATTGTGGGCGCTGCCGGGCTCGAAGCGAGCCATGCAGCCCTGACCTCGAACAAGCGTCTTGCACTTGCTAACAAGGAGTCCCTCGTTGTCGGCGGTGACCTGCTGATGCCGTTGGCGCAGCCCGGTCAGCTTATTCCGGTCGACTCCGAGCACTCCGCCATCTACCAGTGCTATCTGGGGGAGAATCCGCGCGAGGCTCACTGCATTTGGCTCACTTGCTCGGGTGGTCCGTTCTTTGGCCGTACGCGCGACGAGCTCAATTGCGTGACACGCTCCGATGCGCTGGCACACCCCACGTGGGCCATGGGTGCTAAGATCACCATCGACTCTGCGACCCTCATGAATAAGGGCTTGGAGCGTATCGAGGCGATGCACCTGTTCGGGTGCGATCTCGACTTTATCAACGTGGTCGTTCAGCGCCAGTCAAAGATCCACTCGATGGTCGAGTATGCGGACGGCTCTGTGATGGCACATCTTGGTGCGTCCGACATGCGCATTCCCATCCAGTTCGCGTTCTCGTATCCCGAGCGGTGGGATACCCCAGCGCCTCGAATCGATTTCCGCGAGCTCGGGCAGCTCACGTTTGATGCTGCCGATATGGACACATTCCGCTGCCTGACGCTGGCCGAGCGTGCCGGCAGAACGGGCGGCACCATGCCGTGCGTGCTGAATGCCGCCAACGAAGTTGCCGTCGATGCCTTCCTGCACGATGCCTGTACCTTTACCGATATCGACCGTATCGTCGAGTCGTGCATGGATGCACACGATACGCAGGCGGTCGCATCCTTTGAGCAGCTTCGCGATATCGATACGTGGGCCCGTGCCAAGGCCGCCGAGGTGCTCGCTGCAACCCGCTCTTAATCGTAAGGATTGCTTTTCGTTTTATGGATACTGTTCTGAGCGTTCTCTCCTCAGTCTTTTGGGGCCTTTTGATGCTATCCGTCCTCGTGTTTCTGCATGAGGGCGGCCACTTTTTAGCGGCTCGTGCGTGCGGCGTGCGCGTCACCGAGTTTTTCTTGGGTCTGCCGTGCCGCTTTGACATTCATCATACGTCGCGTCGCATCGGTACCAAGTTTGGCGTGACGCCACTGCTGCTGGGTGGCTATGCCGCTATCTGCGGTATGGACCCGACCGACGTCTCGTGCGCCGACCGCGTGCTTGCGGCGATCTATCGTCATGGACGCGTTTCGGTTTCAGACCTTTCCGTCGAGTTGGAGCTGCCCGAGGAGGATGTTCTCGAGGCTTGTGCCTTGCTTTTGGGCTGGGGTTCCATTGCGCCTTGGTATGAGGAAGGGGAGAAGCCTTCACCCAGCTATTATCCGGTTAGGTACCAGACGCTGCCGCGCGATGCTGCAGGATATACCACCTTTGACGGCCGCAAGTTCGATCGAGAGCATGCGACTGCCGAGGGCGATGTGTGGGAGCTGCCGGTCACTGCTCCGGAGTTCCTCGAGCAGGAGCGTTCGCATACCTATCTGGGCCAGGGTTTTCTCAAGCGTGCCTTTATGCTGCTCGCGGGCATTCTCGTCAATATCCTGACGGGCTTTTTGCTGCTTATGAGCATCTACTCTATCGCCGGCGTATCGGTGCCGGTCGATAGCAATGTGATCGGTCAGGTTGAAGAAGGCTCTATAGCCGCCAAGGCGGGCATTGAGGCCGGCGACGCTATTCTTAGTGTCGATGGCGTGTCCTGCTCCAGCTGGATGGATGTGTATGATGCCATCGGCAAGGCTGCCGGTCAGGACGATATCGCCATTGAGTACCAGCGCGACGGTAAGAAACTTTCGACCTCGGTCGCGCTCAGGGAGGGCGAGCGTTTGGGCGTTTATGCCTCCACGCAAGTGGTCCATTTGGACCCTATCACCTCGGCGCGCCTGTCGTTCTCCTATGTTCAGCAGACTGCCGAGGGCGTTATGCGCCTGCTGCAACCGCAGCATACGATGGAGATACTCGATCAGTCCAGCTCGATTGTTGGCATCAGCGTCATGTCTTCTCAGGCGGCTGCCGCCGGTCCCGCGACATTCTTAACGTTTGCCGCGCTCATCTCGTTCTCGCTGGGCTTTATGAACCTGCTGCCCATTCCGCCGCTCGACGGGGGAAAGCTGGTTATCGAGATCATTCAAAAGGTCGCCGGTCGCGAGCTGCCACTCAAGGTGCAGACAATCGTCAGTTATGTCGGCATCGCGCTCTTTGCGCTGCTGTTTGTCTATATGCTTCGTTCCGACGTCCTTCGATTTATTTTGTAGGGGAGTGTTTGGATTGTCTTTGTCCCATCCTTTGCCGCGCGAGCTGACGCGCCCCGTGTTTGTGGGCGACGTGCAGATAGGCGGCGGCGCTCCGGTGGTGGTTCAGTCCATGACCTGCACCGATACCGCCGACGCCCAGGCAACGCTTGCTCAAGTGCGTGCGCTTGCCCAGGCGGGTTGCGATGTTGTGCGCGTGAGCGTGCCCACTGAGGCTGCGCTCGAGGGCTTTCGCACGATTTGTGCGGAGTCTCCGGTGCCGATCGTTGCCGATATCCACTTTAACCATAAGCTCGCCATTGGCGCCGTGGAGGCCGGTGCCGCTAAGCTCCGCATCAATCCCGGCAACATTGGCGATTGGGCCAAGGTCGATGCCGTGATCGATGCCGCGGGCGCCGCTGGGTGCGCGATTCGCATTGGCGTGAACGCCGGCTCGCTTGAGCAGGATATCGCCGAGCGCGATGACCTTACGCAGCCCGAAAAGCTTGTGATGTCGAGCGAGCGTTTCGTCAAACATTTTGAGGATCGCGGCTTTACCAATATCGTGCTTTCCGCCAAGGCTCATAGCGTGTCCACGACGCTTGACACCTATCGTGCCCTGTCGCGCGAAATCCCCCATGTTCCGCTTCATTTGGGCGTGACTGAGGCCGGAACCAAGCTCCAGGGCACCATTAAGAGCTCTGTGGGCCTGGGAATTTTGCTTTCCGAGGGCATTGGCGACACCATGCGCGTCTCGCTCACGGCCGATCCGGTCGAGGAGCCGCCGGTCGCCTGGGGTATCCTGCAGTCGCTGGGTCTTCGCCGCCGTGGCCCCGAGATCGTATCGTGCCCCACGTGCGCTCGCTGCCAGGTTAACCTCATTCCTATCGCCGAGGAGGTCACCGAGCGGCTTAAGAACTACTCCGCGCCGCTTTCGATTGCCGTGATGGGCTGTGCGGTCAATGGCCCCGGCGAGGCCTCTGACGCCGACTTGGGTGTTGCCTGCGGACGAGGTCAGGGCCTGCTCTTTTCGCACGGCCAGATCATTGGTAAAGTAGCTGAGGACCAAATTGTCGACGCGCTAATGGCCGAGGTCGACAAGCTTATTGAGGAGAAATAAATGACTCGAGCAATGTATATGTCTAAGCTTTATGCTCCGACGCTCAAAGAGGATCCGGCCGACGCCGAGCTTGCGAGCCATCGCCTGCTGCTTCGTGCCGGCATGATTCGCAAGGAGGCCGCCGGTCTCTATTCCTATCTGCCGCTTGCTTGGCGCTCGATTCGCAAGATCGAGAACATCGTGCGCGACGAGATGGATGCTGCCGGCGCCCAGGAGCTCATGATGCCCATCATGGTCGATGCCGAGCTGTGGCGTGAGTCCGGCCGTATCGATGCCTATGGCAAGGAGCTCGTGCGCTTTGATGACCGCCACGGCCGCGAGTTCGTGCTCGGCCCCACGCACGAGGAGACCGTGACCGCCTTGGTGCGCAATGAACTGCGTTCCTACAAGCAGCTGCCGGTGAATCTCTATCACATCCAGGATAAGTTCCGCGACGAATTCCGTCCCCGCTTTGGCCTGATGCGCGGTCGCGAGTTCATCATGAAGGACGCCTACAGCTTCTCTGCCACGCAGGAGAGCCTGCAGGAGGAGTACGACAAGATGAAGCAGGCCTACGCCAATATCTGCGAGCGCTGCTACATCAAGGCCCTGCCCGTCGTCGCCGATTCCGGCGAGATCGGCGGTGACACCTCCGTCGAGTATATGGCGCTGGCCGAGGCCGGCGAGGCTTCGCTGGTCTACTGCGACGATTGCGGCTTTGCTGCCGACGACGAGGCGGCAAGCACCAAGGTCGTTGTGACCGAGGGTCCCGGCGACGGTACGCTCACCAAGGTCGAGACTCCGGGCATGGGCACCATCGAGGCCGTTGCCAAGTTCTTTGGGTTCCCCGAGAACGGCACGCGCAAGTCCCTGGCGCTGATCGATGCCGAGGGTAAGCCCGTTGTGGCCATCGTTCCGGGCGATCACGAGCTCAACGACTGCAAGGCCGAGCACGTCTTTGGCAGGGGCTATCGCATGATGACCGACGAGGAGCTCCAGACCTACGGTCTGCATAAGGGCTTTATCGGACCGGTTAACCTTCCCGAGGGCATTCGTCTGGTCTGCGACGAGAGCCTGCGTGAGTCCAAGCAGTGGGCCTGCGGTGCCAACGAGGTCGACTATCACTTTACCGGTGCCTGCTCCGAGCGCGATTTTACCGTCGACGAGTGGGCCGATCTGGTCACCGTCGTTGCCGGCGATCCCTGCCCGCACTGCGGCAAGCCGCTCTCCGCTGCCCGCGGTATCGAGGTCTCCCAGGTCTTCCAGCTGGGCACCAAGTATTCCGAGGCCATGGGTGCCACCTTTATGGACGAGGATGGCAAGGAAAAGCCGCTTATCATGGGCTGCTACGGCGTTGGCGTGTCCCGCTCGCTTGCTGCGGTCGTGGAGCAGCACAACGACGAGCACGGTATCGTCTGGCCGGTCTCCGTTGCCCCGTACGAGGTCGCGGTGATTCCGCTCGATCCCAAGAAGGAGGAGTGCGCTACCGTCTGCGACCAAATCGTTGAGGGTCTGTGCGCCGAGGGTATCGAGGTTGTCGTGGATGACCGCGACGAGCGCCCCGGCTTTAAGTTTGCCGACAACGACCTTATGGGCTTCCCGTATCAGGTAGTGCTCGGCAAGCGCGGTCTTAAGAACGGCACTGTCGAGCTCAAGGACCGTGCCACGGGCGAGCGCGAGGACGTGGCGATCGATGAGGTCGTCGCCAAGGTTGCCGAGCTTGTGAAGGCAGCACGCCGTTAATCGACATTTCTGCAAGTAGATGTAATTGCAGGCCTGCTCCGCATCTCTCTTAGGATGAGATGCGGAGCAGTCTTTTTTGTTGCGTGAATAAGCTCGACGGGTAAAGGAAAACCCCACAGCCCAAAT
>DXLP01000028.1 GCA_019414645.1 Collinsella sp. | reverse complement strand
AAAGGGAAGAGGCGGGGCATGCCCCGCCTCTTACACCACATCTCTGCGCGCTACCGTTGCTCGAATGCTTCGTGATCCAAATTGTTGCTAAGCACGACGAACTGGGCGTTGCGTGAGCGGAAGACGCGACTCCTGCCGCGAGTAATCGACAGCATGCGGCCTGCGTATTCGGCGAGCATGTTGTCGACGGCCTCGGCCCCGTAGAGCTCGTTGAGCTTTGCCGTGCCGCGAACGCGCACTGCTATAAGCCCCGTCTTGCAACGGTCGCGACGGCAGGCATCGATAGCGTTGATCAGCGTGCGCTGCGTTCCGAGGCCCGTGGCGGCGTCGACGGTCTCGGCAAGCGAGTGGTTGACGAGCTCGCCGACATAGAGCGAGGGGACATTTCCGTCGCCGTCGATACGAAACCCGCGAGCACGGCCGAGGATGTAGTCGCCGGCGGCATTGCGCACGCGGTACTGCATGACGTGGCGATGTTTGGAGCCGTCATAGATTTGGTCGATGTCGTTGGTATAGGCCTCAAGGTCATCGGGATG
Organism: Collinsella sp.; assembly: GCA_019414645.1. Lineage (GTDB taxonomy): Bacteria > Actinomycetota > Coriobacteriia > Coriobacteriales > Coriobacteriaceae > Collinsella. The sequence goes on along the minus strand of DXLP01000028.1, from coordinate 26,334 downwards.
GACACGCGTTTTCCAGTAATCGTGGCAGTTGTCTATATGCTCCGAAGGAAGACCAAGATCGCGCAAGGCGCCTTGTGACCAAAGGGTTCGATGTTTGTCCAAGTTCTCGATAAAGAAATATCGGCCTTCGTTGAGCATCGAAAGGGCGTCGAAAATGCGATCGCTTATTTCGAAGTCGTCGGTGTGGGCTTGTGCGATATTGCGTCGATCAAGGTGCACGGCATGACGTAGCTTGTAGTCGTACATGCGATGGTCGGCATCGTTCGTCAAGCGATTGGGGGCTTCGCCCAGGGCGGGGTCGGCGTGTGCCACTCCGTAGCTAAACGAGTGAGGCATCTCGGCATCGTTGTTTTTGAGCAGGACCGTTCGGCAGCGTTCCAGACGTTCGGCGAGGTCGTCCTCGGTTGCAATCGTAGACAGGATGGCGAACTCGTCGCCCCCCAGACGAAATGCCGCCTCGTCCACCTTCATATACAGTTTGAGATAGAGGCTCACCTGCAAGATATAGCGGTTGCCTTCGTCATGTCCAAAGATGTCGTTGCAGTGCTTGAGATTGTCGATATCGATGTACGCCATGGTAACGGGGGTGTCCTGCTCCCAGAGCTCCTCGAGGGAACGGGCAAAGCCGCCGCGGTTGCCAAGCCCGGTAAGCTGGTCGGTAAAGGCGGTCCTGACCAGATCCTCCTGACGCTTGAGAAGGTCGCGGACGGTCTTTTCGAGCGTTTCAGTGTAATTGCTGGGGGTATCCATGCTGTAGGCGGCTTTCTGGGGTCGGGGCGGATTGCGTCGGGCGAGCTCGTTGTGCACACGCGTTGTTGCTCAACGCCTCGCGTGTTTCCAAGCCCCCGCCTTGCTGCGTCGTTGGGTTTATTTGTCGGCTGACGTTCGTTGTTGATAACTACTGAGTAGTATAAACAAGTGAATGGAATTATGCAGGGGTGCCCATGTTGCGGGCGGCCATTATTCGCCATTATTCGCCAAACGGTAACGCGACGATGTTCGATGAAAATGCGACTGAGGCGATATATGTTGACGGGTATACTTGTTTCGTTTTAAAACGCAGGAACGGAGATGGTCGCATGGCACAGCCAGATACGACGCCCACGGTGGGGCTTGCGCTCGAGGGAGGCGGCTACCGCGGTATGTATACGGCGGGCGTGCTCGACGTATGGATGGAGTGCGGCCTGACCTGTGACCATATGGTGGGCGTCTCGGCGGGCGCGGCGTTTGGCTACAACTTTAAATCGCGCCAGATCGGCCGTGCCATTCGCTACAACAAGGCCTATTGCGCCGACAAGCGCTATGCGAGCGTGACGAGCTGGTTGCGAACCGGTGATATGTTCAATGCCGAGTTTGCCTACCACGAGGTGCCCATCGAGCGCGATCCCATCGATCTGGAGGCATATCGCGCCTGTCCCATGCGGTTTACGTGCGTGTGTACCGATATCGAGACGGGCGAGGCCGTCTACCATGACTTGCCCTATGGCGACGAGCGCGACATCGAGTGGATTCGCGCGTCATCGGCGATTCCCGTGGCAACACGCCCTGTCGCCATTGAGGGGCATAAGTACCTGGATGGCGGCGTTGCCGATTCCATTCCCAGTGCCTGGCTGTTTGCGCAGGGCTATGACCGCAACGTGGTGGTGCTGACGCAGCCGGCGGGCTTTGTAAAGCAGCCCAACAGCGTGATGCCCATGCTGCGTCGCGTGTATCGTCACTATCCGGCGTTTGTTGCGGCGCTTGAGCATCGGCACGAGGTCTACAACGCCACGCTCGATGACCTGGCGCGTCGCGAGGCCGCTGGCGAGATCTTTGTGGTGCGGCCGAGCGAATCGGTGAAGGTGCCGTCACTGTGCCGCGAGCCCGGTGAGCTCGAGCGCATCTACCAGATCGGCCGCCACGATGCGGAGACGACGCTGCCCGCGCTGGAAGCGTATCTGGCGGGGTAAGGGCTGCTACGGAAAGCGCATCCCGGAATATGCGCTCAGACTGGGATGCGGTTTCCGCGAGGGGGCGGTCGCGGAAACCGCATCCCAAAATTTGCGCTTGGAATGGGATGCGTTTTCTGCTGGCCCTCTATATGGAAAGCGCATCCCAGAATGGACGTCCAAACTGGGGTGCGCTTTCCGCTGTCGAAGGTATGAGGCTGCGGAGCAGCTGCTCGGCATAGGCCTATGCCTGCTGCCAGGTGTCGACGAGTTCCTTGGCAGCGGCGTAGGGGTCGTCGGCGCTGCAGACGGCGCTTACCACAAAGAAGCCGTCGACGCCGGTGGCCTTAAGCTGCGGCAAGTCGGCCGTCTTAACGCCGCCGCCCACCACGATGGGCACGGGGCTTGCCGCGTGGAGTGCGGCAAGGTCCTCAAAGCTCTTGGTGATGATAGAGCCGTCGGCCGCGCGTCCGCAGTCGCGCTTGGTCTCGGTCTCGTGGAGCGGGCCGATGCCCAGGTAGTCGACCAGGCTCATGTCGGCGGTCTTGACGTACTCGAGCATCTCCTCGCAACGGGCCGAAAGGCCCACAATGGCATCGGGGCCCAGCAGCTTGCGGCAGACCTCGACGGGAATGTCGCTCTGGCCTACGTGCACGCCATCGACGGCAATGCCCTGCTCGCGCGCGGCAAGCACACAGTCCAGACGGTCATCGATTAACAGGGCGACCTGACCGGTCTTGCCGGCCTGTGCGATTGCCTGCGCGGCGTCGTCGGTCAGCGCAATGATCTCGCGGGCGCTTGCCACCTTGGAGCGCACCTGAATGCAGGTAAAGCCGGCGTCGAGCGCCTGGGCCACCACATCGCCCACGGGGCGTCCGAGGGTGTTTTCGGGGCCGAGCACCAGATAGGCCGAGATATCAAGGTTGTCGCGGATGCTCATTGTGCTTCCTCCTGCTTTTTGATCTGTGCTTCCATGCGCTTGAGTTTGCCGGTCATGGTGTCGGTAAATCCGGGTCGAATATCGGCTTTGAGCACGACTTCGGTGCGGATGCCCTTGCTCGCCAACACAAAGGTCGCGTCGCGCACGACCTGCATGACCTCGTCCCAGTCGCCCTCGATCTCGGTGAACATCGAGGTGGTGCGGTTGGGAAGGCCGCTCTCGCGAATGACGCGCACGACCTCGGCGACCTCGGCGGACAGCTCGTCGCCGGTGCCGCATGGGGCGATGGCCACGGCGACGAGCGTGTTCATGCCGGCATTTGTTGCGGGTTCGGACATGGCTTATGCCTCCTCGAGCTCGAGTCGGTTGTCGGCAATATCCTGGGCGGTTGCGCGGTAGAGCTCGTCGATAAAGGCGACCTTAAAGCTTGCCGGGGCATCGGCGACGGCGGCGGCACGCGTGCCGGCAACGTTGTAGACGGCGGTGCCGCAGACTGCTGCCGTAAACGGATCGGTAGCACAGGCGTACACGGCCAGCACGCCGCCCTGCGAGCAACCGCAGCCGGTGATCTTGGACATGAGCGGGCTGCCGCCGTGGGATTTGGCCACGGTCGTGCCGTCGGTAATCAGGTCGACTTCGCCCGAGACCACAACGGCGCCGCCGGTGTAGCGAGCGAGCGCCACGGCGGCATCGCGGGCGGCGTCGACCGTGTCGGTGGTATCGACACCACGTACGCGGCTCAGATCGGCCGACTCGCCCTCAAGACCCCACAGGCCGGAGAGTGCGATGATCTCGGAGGCGTTGCCGCGTACGATGGCGGGCTTGTACTGCTTGAGCTCGTTTACCAGCTGGGTGCGCAGGCTACCGATGCCCAGACCCACCGGATCGAGCACCCAGGGCTTGCCGGCGTCGTGTGCCGCCTTGGCCGCGCGGGGAATCGTCTGCTCGTAGATGGGGAAGAGCGTGCCCATGTTGAGATAGATGGCGCCGCCGCCGGCAACGAGCGCCTCGCCCTCGTCGGGCAGATAGACCATGGCGGCCGAACCGCCCACGGCGAGCTGCGCGTTGGCGACAAAGTCGATCGTCACCGTGTTGGTGATGGAGCCGGCCATCGGATTGGTGGCTCGAATCTCCTCTACGGCCTTGACCATATGTTGCTTAAGCTGTTCCGAATCAATCACTGCACATGCCTCCTTGGCATAGAAAAGGGGCGCTGTGCATAGACAGCGCCCCTGTAAAGGCGGCATGCTCCCTACGCCAGCATTAACTGACAGGTTCAAAGGATTGGGCCCTATGCCCTCTCAGCCTTGTGGTTTGCACCGCCGGCACTCCCGCATCGAATCTGTTGTTCCCTATACTAGCGCACCTGCCAATATGGGACAGGTTTATTTTGGCAGGTGGCAACAGGGGCGCTGCATTTTCCCAGATAAAACCTGCCAAGATAAACCTGTCCCTTATTGGCAGGTCGTTACAATAGACGGGATAAAGAATGACCGAGGGGACCTTATGATCAAACTTGTGCTGACCGATATGGACGATACGCTGATTCCTGCTGGACACGATGGCGCCAGCGACTGCGCCATCGAGGGCATTCATGCCATGCAGGCGGCGGGCCTGCATTTTGGCCCGGTTTCGGGTCGCCAGCCGTCCGCGATGAGCTGGATGTTCCGCAATCGCTCCGAGTGCTTCTCGACCGGTGCGTTTTGCAACGGCCAGGTGATGTTTGTCGATGGCGAAGCGGTTGCCTCGCGCGCAACTGATAACGATGCCCTTATGCGCCTGGCCGACTACCTGGAGCAAGAGACCGACGATACCTATTTGAAGGTCTACCGTCTGGGTGATGACTTTTGGGACAACGACGCCTATTGCGTGACAAGCGATCCCGAGCGTGTGCGTCGCGCCATGGAGTCAGGCGGCAACGCGTGGCTCAAGGGCGAAGAGGCTCCCTGTCGCCCTGTCGTTGACGATGCCCCGGTATACAAGGCGAATATCTGGAGTGCCCGTTCGCGCGAGGAGCTCGCCGAGCTGCGCGAGCGTGTTGCCGCCGAGGTGCCGGAGCTCTCGCTCGTGTTTCCCAACAACCGCGTGCGCCTGTTCGACGTTCTTCCGACCGGCTGGGACAAGGGCTGTGCTGCGCTGGAGCTGGCGCGCGCTTTGGGCCTGACGCCCGACGAGGTGGCCGTATTCGGCGATTCCGATAACGATTTGCCCATGATCGATGCCGTTCCCAATTCCGTTGCAGTCGCCAATGCCAACGAGGCCGTCACGGCTGCCGCGCGCTGGCATATCGGCGCTGCGGCAGATGATGCGGTTGCCGGGGCTCTGCATCAGATTGCCGCCTGCGCCGCGACGGGGGAGATGCCGTCGTTTATGCGTCAGATGGACGCGACGGGTTTCGACGTCACGAACGTCTAGGGAGAAAGCCATGAAGCTCCAGCAGCTCAGATATGTCGTCAAAGTTGCCGAATGCGGCAGCATCACCGAGGCCTCGCGCCGGCTCTTTGTGTCGCAGCCTTCGATTACCGCGTCAATTCGCGATCTCGAAAACGAGATGGGTGTACACATCTTTGAGCGCACCAACAAGGGCGTCATTGTGTCCGAGGAGGGCGAGACCTTCTTGGGCTACGCGCGCCAAGTGCTCGACCAGGCCGATTTGCTCGAGGGTAAGTACAAGAGCGCATCCGAGCAGGTGCCGCATTTTAGTGTGAGCTGTCAGCATTATTCCTTTGCCGTTAACGCGTTTGTTGACGTGATCCGCGAGTTCGATGCCGCGCGTTACGACTTTACTCTGCGCGAGGAACAGACTCACGAGATTATCGAGGACGTCGCGCATATGAAAAGTGAACTGGGCATCCTGTACTTATCCGAGCATAACCGCGAGGTCATCGAGCGCATGCTCGCCGCCAACGAACTCGTATTCGAGGGGCTCTTCTGCGCCACGCCGCATGTCTTTGTATGCGCCGACCATCCACTGGCGGACCACGCCAGCGTGACGCTCGAAGATCTCGAGGACTACCCGTTCCTGTCCTATGAGCAGGGCAGCTACAACTCGTTTTACTATTCCGAGGAGCTGACCTCGACCTTTGAGCGCCGCAAGAATATCCGCGTGCGCGACCGTGCGACGTTGTTCAATCTGGCCATGGGCCTTAACGGCTACACGGTTTGTTCGGGCGTGATCAGCCATGAACTTAACGGCCCCGGCATTATCTCCATTCCGCTCGATGTAGACGAGTACATGGAGATCGGCATCATCACGCGCAAGAACACGACACTTACGCGCTACGGGCAGGCCTATATCGAAGCGATTCGTCAGCACATCTAGACTGCTGCGTTCTGCACGGGTCAAATCTCTTTATGGCAGTCCAAACTGATATAGGAAGCATCTATATCAAACTGTTATAAACATATATTTTACGATGTCCATATGAGCGCTCATACTCTGTCCCAGTAAAGCAACCAATGCAAAGGGAGATATCTATGAGCACTTCGATTCAACCGAACGCGCCGTTTCGTGCCGATATCGTCGGCAGTTTTCTTCGTCCGCAGGCTGTAAAGGACGCCCGTGCCGCCTATGTCGCGGGTAAACTCGACGCTTCCGGCCTTAAGGCCGTCGAGGACGAGGCCATCCGCGACTTAGTGGCCAAGCAGAAGGCTGCCGGCCTGCAGGTGATTACCGATGGCGAGTTCCGCCGCAGCTACTGGCACCTCGATTTTATGTGGGGCCTCAACGGCATTGAGCGCCGCGCCTCGCGCACGGGCTACATGTTCCACGATGAGGAGACTACCGCCGACACCGCCGTGGTAACCGGTCCCATTAGCGGCGAGAATCATCCGTTCGTCGAGCACTTCAAATTTATCAAGTCGCTCGAGGGAGAGGGCCAGGTCGCGCGCCAGACCATTCCGGCGCCGATCCAGACGTTCTCCGAAGTCACACTCGACCGCTGCGATGGCCAGCAGGAGAGTCTGCACGCCGTCTACAAGACCGACGAAGAGCTCGTCGGTGCCATTGCCGCAGCATACCGCACCGTGATTGCTGACCTGTATGCCGCGGGCTGCCGCAACATCCAGTTTGATGACTGCACCTGGGGCATCTACTGCGATACCGATTTTGTTGCCAAAACCGGCATGAGCCCGGTCGACCTGCAAAAGGTAAGCGAGTTGGGCGTGGCGCTCAACAATGCCGCCATCGAGGGCAAGCCCGACGATCTGGTTATCAACACGCATGTATGCCGCGGCAACTACCACTCCACCTACGCTTTTGAGGGCGGCTACGACCCCATCGCGCCGTACCTGTTTGCGCATGAGGACGTTGACGCGTTCTATCTGGAGTTCGACACGCCCCGCGCCGGTGGTTTTGAGCCGCTCAAGTACGTTGCTCCCGGCAAGAAGGTCGTGCTGGGCTTGGTGACCACCAAGGCGGCAGAGCTCGAGAACGAGGATGTTATCGTCGAGCGCATCCGCGAGGCGGCAAAGTACGTGCCGCTCGAGAACCTGTATCTGTCTCCGCAGTGTGGCTTTGCCAGCTGCGAGATTGGCAATAAGCTGACCGAGGACGAGCAGTGGGCAAAGATTGCGCTGGTCAGGCGTATTGCCGAGCGCGTTTGGAAATAGCGCTAGCGTATGCAGGTGGCGGCGCGTGCGAGGTACTGCATATCGCGTACAATGGTTCGGATCGTATCGTTCGGGCAGGTTATCCGATATGCCTGATCGCCCTTCCATTCGAAAGGACTTCCATGTCCCAGTCTTCGACGCCCGCCGTCACCGATGCCATCTACGATGCATCGTCGCTCGGCCGCCCGCGCATGTTTGTGTTGGGTTTGCAACACATGTTTGCGATGTTCGGAGCCACGGTGCTCGTGCCCGTGCTCACCGGCCTTTCCGTTTCGGCGACGCTTCTGTTCGCCGGCATCGGCACGCTGCTGTTTCATTTTCTATCGCGCGGTAAGGTGCCCGCGTTCCTGGGCTCCTCGTTTGCCTTTATCGCGGGTTATGCCGCCATTGCGCCCAACGGCGAGGCTGAGCTTTTGCCCTACGCTTGCCTGGGCGTAGCTTGTGCCGGCCTGCTCTATCCGGTGCTTGCGGCCCTGTTCCGCGCCTTTGGCGCCAAGCGTGTCATGCGTTTCTTCCCGCCGGTGGTGACTGGCCCCATCGTCATTTCCATCGGCTTGATCCTGGCAAGCTCTGCCATTGCTAACTGCCAGACCAGCTGGTTTGTTGCTGCTATTGCCGTTGCCGTGATCATCATCTGCAACATTTGGGGCCGCGGCATGGTCAAGATCGTGCCGATTCTGCTGGGCGTTGTGGTGAGCTATGCCGTTGCGGCCGCGCTGGGCGAGGTCGACTTCTCTGGCGTCGCAGCCGCCCCCTGGGTTGGCTTGCCCGTCGTGTGGGACAACACCGTGTTTGCGCTCTTTGGACCGCAGTTCGATAGCAGTCTTGCCACGACGGCCATTATCACCATCATGCCACTGGCCTTTGCGACCATGATTGAGCACATTGGCGATATCTCCGCCATCGGATCGACTTGTGAGCGCAACTACATTGCCGATCCCGGCCTGCACCGTACCCTGCTCGGCGATGGCCTGGCGACCATCTTGGCATCGCTCTTTGGCGCTCCTGCCAATACGACGTATGGCGAGAACACCGGCGTGCTTGCCTTGACGCGTGTGTTCGACCCGCGTGTGATTCGCATTGCCGCCTGCTGCGCCATTGTGCTTTCGTTCTGCCCCAAGTTTGCTGCGGTGATTGCCGCCATGCCGGCATGCGTTATCGGCGGTGTGTCGCTCGTGCTCTACGGCATGATCAGCGCCGTTGGTGTACGTAACCTCATCGAGAACCAGGTTGATTTCCAGAACAACCGCAACGTGCTGGTGGCGGCTCTGGTGCTCGTGCTTTCGCTCGGCATTGCCTACAGTACCGCCGGTGCCATCGTGCTGGAGCTGGGCGGCGTGACGATTTCGCTTTCGGGCCTTGCCGTGGGCTCGCTGGTGGGCATTGTGCTCAACGCCATCCTGCCCGGTAACGACTTTGAGTTCGATACTTCCGAGCTTGAGGAGACTGCTGAATAGCAGCTGCGTTCAGCCAAATTAAAAATGGCGTCCATGCGTATGTACGCGTGGATGCCATTTTTAATGCGTCAGTATCCAGTGGATGCCGCGTGCCATGCGCAGGTCAGTTTGGGTAAAGTGATTGCCGGGGTTGAGCTCCAGCGTTGTTGGAATGCCGCGCTCGACGAGCAACGCTTCCATCGCGCGTGTGTCGTCGAGTACATGCCGCATCATGCGGTTGGGCGTCTTGGTTTCCTTTTTGCCGAGTGACAGGTAGACGGCTTGCGGGCTGCCGGCAAAAGGGGCCGTGCTGGCACGGTCGACAAAGTCGGGAAACCATAGCGACCCCGATGCGCTCGCGGCGCGGTCAAAGGCGTCGGTTTGCCAGAGGGACCAGAGTGCGAAGAGGCCCGCGAGCGAGTAGCCGGCAATGCCGCGCCAGGTGGGCGGCTGAGGAAGCGACGACTCGACCTGGGGGATTATCTGATTCAGCAGCTCATCAAGAAAATCGGCAGCTTGGCCGCCGAAAGGCTCGGCATCGCGTACGGTCCCGTCGCATGCCCAGGGGCTCAGCTCGCGATTCCAATCGAGCCCGCCAATGGTGACGAGGGCGAATGGCGGACAGTCGAGCTCTCGGCAACACTTATAAACCTCGCTGCCGTCGCCCACGACCACAGGAAGGTAGATGACAGGCGCGCTTTCCGTATGATTCGAATAAACGGTTATCTGCTTTTGATGCGCTTCCATGACGGGCTTCTCTCAGTGCTGTGATATCGGCAGCCCCAATTGTCGCACGCCAGCGTATGCCGATTGGGCTAGACCAAAGACAATCTCGTGCATCCCCTGCGGACGCATATGGAAAACGCCACCGCCGGAGGGGAGCTCGGCGGTGGCGTTGTTAAACGGTGCTGGGGCTCGGGGCCTTCGCGGGAGCTGCCATGTGCGCAGAGGCGTCTAAGAACGCTTACGGCTCGCCATGGTGCCTGCGGCGATAGCGGCTGTTCCCGCAAGGACAGTTGCCACGATGGCCGCACCCGAGGTGTCGCCGGTTGCCGCGAGCACGCCGGTAGTCTTGGCTTTCGTGGTTGAAGCCGCAACGGCCTTGGTCGGCTTTGAGCCCTCAGGCTTGGGGTTCTGCTTGGACTCCGCGGGCTTGCTTTCTGCGGGCTTGGTCTCGTCGGGCTTGGGGTCTTCCGGCTTGGCTACCTCGGGAGGTGCGATGGTCGTACTTTTGGCGACTGCTTTGATATAGAGGGAGTCGACCGTGGCGTCGCCCGTGCCGATGGCTTGGCCTGCCTCGTAGATGCCGTCACGGAGCTTGCGATAGTCAATGACCTTGCCGCCTTCGGGCGTCTGGATGGCGGCGTTCTCAATCTTGATGGTGCCGATTGTCTTGCCGTCAGCGCTCATGGCACGGGCAAAGATTGCCGCTGTATCTCCTTCGGCCGTTACCTTGCTGCGGATGATCGAGATGACTGCGGGTGTGACGCCCTCGCTGGTCTGGACGATGATGCCGATGTTCTCGCCTTGGGGCTCGGGCTCGTCTCACCATCTTGGTTTTCGCTGTAGGGGATGGGGCCGTCGCCGTTCTCGACATAGCGGGCTATGGCCTTGACAACGGAGTCGCTGATGTAGATGTGGCCACCCTCCTCGTTGGGTCGATCGTTTCTGGTGGAGAATGCAGCCGAAACCTCGCCTTCCGCAAACGCGTCCACGGTGGAGCCGTTCTTGACGACGATATCGTCTTGGTAGGTGAAGAGGGCAATGGCGTCACCGTATCTGCCTTTACTTGCGCGGACTGTCACGTTTGCATGATCGAGTGTGATGCCCTTGTGGGCATAGACGCCATATTCAACACCGTTTGCGTTGAGGGAGGCGTTTGTGGCTGCGAGGCTGCCCTTGGCCTCGACGGCGGCGTCTTTCTCGGAGCTCGCCTTGACCTGGCTGCCGTCCGAGATATTGATGTTGCCGCCGCTCCAAATGGCCTCACCATCGGCTGAGCTTGCCTCGACTGTGCCGCCACCCTTGATGGTGAGGTTCTTGTCGGTTCCGATACCCTTGTCCTTGGTAGCCCTGGCGGTGACGGCCCCGCTGTCGTCAATCGTGATATTGCCGTTTGCCCTGATGCCATCCGATACGCCCGTGGCGTTGACGTTGCCCGAACCTTTGATAGCGAGATCGCCCTCGGCGTCGATGGCATCAAACCCAGCGCTCGTGGCGTTGACGGATCCGGCTCCGTCGATGTTGATATTACCCGTGGAGAGGATAGCGTCCTCAGTAGATGTCACGCTGAGCGTGCTGCCCGCGTCGCCTTGGATATTGAGCTCGGCGTGCTCATTCTTGCCATGAGAAGCCTTGATGCCTTCGATCCAGTCGGCAGTGACGATGTTGTTTCCCGAGTAATTCACGTTGAGCTTGCCTGCGGCCTGGATCTCGCCGCCGTTATAGTTGTTGAGCTTCAAGTCGTCGGCGCCGTCCCACGACCAGGTGCCGGTCTCGTCGCCCGCCGCAGTGCCGGCGTTGTATTTGGTTTCGCCGACCTTGACCCATTCCGCCGCGAGCGAGACGCTCGGCATGAGCAGCGAGCTCACCGTGAGCGCGCACACGGCGCCTACGACGATGCGGCGCGTCACGCGGCGCCAGCTGCCGTGCGCGAGTCCTATGCGACGGCGAACGTCGGGTTCGGCAACATGGGTTCCGGCGGTAGTGTCATTGCGTTTGGGGGTCGTGAACAAGGCTGCCATGGTTGCTCCCGTTCTCATAGGGCCTATACGGCTAGGTTCAGCGTATCTGCTGGATGTTGCCGGCGGTAGTGCCGTTTGGAGGGCAAAATGGCCAAAATGGGGGAGAAATAGGCCGCACGCCGGCGCAGGGACCGACGCTAAAAGAAAAGCGCGGGGCCGCATGGCGACTCCGCGCTTTATTGTTCAGCTTTTGCAGCCTTGCCCTTACGCTACGAAGAAGTAGACGGGGAAGGCAAGGGCTGCGATCCACCCGTCCTGTGCGAAAAAGTGTTTACGAACGTTTGCGACTCGCCAGGGCGCCTGCGGCGATGGCGGCTGTTCCCGCAAGGGCGGCTGCCACGATGGCTGCGTTCGAGGTGTCGCCGGTTGCCGCGAGCTTGCCGACGGTCTTGGCTCCCTTGGCTGCAACTGCAACGGTCTTGGTTGTCTTCGTGCCCTCGGACTTGGAACCCTCGGGCTTGGTCTTGCCGTGCTTTTCCTCGGGCTTGGTCTCCTCGGGAGGCACGATGACCGTGCTCTTGGCGACAGCGGCGTCATAGGGGGAGTCAATCGTGGCATCGCCCGTGCCAATGGTCTGCCCCGCCTCGTAGACGATGCCGTCGCTGAGCTCTTCCTTGTTGCGATAGTCAATGACTTTGCCGCCTGCAGGCGTCTGGATGATGGCGTCCTTGATTTCGATGGTGCCGATCGCCTTGCCGTCCGCGCTCATGGCAAGGGCGAAGATAGCCGCCGTGTCTCCCTCGGCCGTGACCTTGCTGCGGACGATCGAGATGGTCGCGGGCGTGATGCCCTTCTCGGTCTGCGCGAAGATGCCGATGTTCAGGCCCTCGGACTCAGGGATGATTTCGTCGTTTTGGTCTCCACTGTAGTGGTCGGGGCCGTCGCCGCCGGTCTCGGCATAGCGGGCTATGGCCTTGACAACGGAGTCGCTGATGTAGATATGGCCACCCGCTTCGTCGGAGTAGAAATTACTGGTGGAGATTGCAACCGAGAACCTGCCTTCTGCGAGCGCATCCACAGTCGAGCCGTTCTTGATGACGATGTTGTCCTCATCGGTGAAGAGTGCGCTGGCTTCCCCGCCATCTGAGCTTGCGCGGACCGTCACGGTCGCGCCATCGAGCGTGATGCCCTTGTAGACATAGATGCCATACCCAACGCCACTTGCGTTGAGGGAAGCGTTCGTGACCGTGAGGCTGTTTTTACCGTCGATGGCGGCGTCTTCCTCGGAGCTTGCCTTGACCTGGCTGCCACCCGAGATCTCGATGTTGCCGTCGGCCCAAATCGCATTGTCTTTGATAGAGCTTGCCTCTACCTTGCCGCCGCCCTTTATGATGAGGTTCTCGTTAGCATCGATACCCTGATCCTCGGTGGCCTTGGCGGTGACGGTTCCGCTGTTGTCGATCGTGATGTTGCCGTCGGCCCTGATGCCATCCGAATCGCCCGTGGCGTTAACGTTTCCCGAGCCCTTGATGGTGACATCGCCCCCGGCATCGATGGCATCGTGCTCGGTGCTCGTGGCGTTGACAGTGCCAGCGCCGTCGATGTTGATGTTGCCGACGGAAGTGATGGCGTCACGAGAAGATGTCACGTTGAGCGTGCTGGACGCGTCGCCCTGAATATTAAGCTCGGCGTTCTCGTTCGCGCCATCCTTAACCTTGATGCCGCGGCCGTTGTCGTTAGTGACGGTGTTGTTGCCCTCGTAGCTCACGTTGAGCTTGCCCGCTGCCTCGATCGCGCCGCCGTTATAGCCGTTGAGCTTCATGTCGTCGGCGCCGTCCCAGCTCCAGGTGCCGGCGGCGTCGCCCGCCGCGGTGCCGGCGTTGTATTGGGTGCCGCCGACGTCCACCCACTCGGCCGCGAGCGAGACGCTCGGCATGAGCAGCGAACTTACCGTGAGCGCGCATACGGCGCCTACAACGATGCGGCGTGTCACGCGGCGCCAGCTGCCGTGTGCGAGCAGCGTGCGACGGCGCACGTCGGGCTCGACAAAATGGGCTCCAGAGGTTTTGTCATTGCGCTTGGGGGTCGTGAACAAGGCGGCCATGGTTACTCCCATCCTCATAGGGCCTATGCGATTACGCCCAGCATATCTGCAGGATGTAGCCGGCGGTAGTGCCGTTTGGAGAGCAAAACGTCCAAAACTTGCGAAGCAATACATCGCGCGTCCGTGTGGCGCCTGGCTTTAAAAGCAAAGCGCGGAGCCGCTCGATGCGACTCCGCGCTTTGCTGTTTGGTATTGCGAATCTTGCGCCTACGCTACAAAGAAGTAGACGAGGAAGGCAAGGGCTGCGATCCACATGAGCGGCTTGATCTTGGATGCCTCGCCCTTAAAGAGCGCGACGACCACGTAGGCGATAAAGCCCAGACCAATGCCGGCAGAGATGGAGTAGGTGAAGGGCACGCCGGCGACAATCATGAACGCCGGGAAGCCCTGCGACACGTCGGACCAGTCGATCTCGGAGGCCTCGCTCATCATGAGGTAGCCGACGTAGACCAGAGCACCGCAGGTGGCGGCGCTGGAAACGATGGTGACGATGGGGGAGAAGAACGCGGCGAGAATGAACAGCACGCCGGTGGTGACGGAGGTGAGGCCCGTGCGGCCACCGTCGGCAGCGCCAGAGGTGGACTCGACGAAGGTGGTGATGGAGGAGACGCCCATAAAGCCACCGGCAGCAGCGGCCACGGAGTCGACGACCAGGATGGGACGGATGTCCTCGACATTGCCGTCCTCGGTCAAGAACTCGCCCTGCTTGGCGACGGCCATCGCGGTGCCCATGGTGTCGAAGAAGTCGCTCATGAGCAGCGAGAAGGCAACGACGAGCAGCATCGGGTCGGTCAGGACCTTCACGATGGCAAGGTTGCCGTCGGCAGTGCTGGCAAACGGGGCGCCGAAGGTCGAGAAGTCGAGCGGTGCGATGAGGCCCTCGGGCGCATGGGTGACGCCCAGCGGGATTCCGGCGATAACGGCGACGATGATGCCGATGAGCAGCGAGCCCGGCACGTTGCGGGAAGCCAGGGCAACCGTCACGACGATGGAGATGATGCCGACGATAAAGGTGGGGGAGGCGATGTCGCCCAGGCCGACGAGCGTACCGGCGCCAGCGGTGATGATGCCGGCGTCGCACAGGCCGATCATGGCGATAAACAGGCCCAGACCCACCGAGATGGCGTGGCGCAGGACCACGGGGATGGCGTCCATGATGGCCTCGCGCAGGCCGCAAAGGACGAGCAGCAAGATGACGATACCCTCGAGGAAGATAACGCTCATGGCGACGTGCCAGTCACCGCCGCACATGGTGGTGGTGATGCCCGCGATCATGGCGTTGATGCCCAGGCCTGAAGCGCAGGCGAGCGGGCGGTTTGCGAAGATGCCCATGCAGATGGTCATGATGCCGGCGCCCAGGCAGGTGGCGCAGGCGAGCGCTCCCGCATCAATGCCAGCGCCCGAGAGCACTGCGGGGTTGACGGCGATGATGTAGGCCATCGCCAGGAATGTTGTCAGTCCAGCGCGAAGTTCGGTCCCGATTGTGGACTTGCGCTCACTGACGTGAAAAAGTTCGTCCATGCATACCCTTTCCTTGTTCGGCCCCGAGTTTAGGCCGATTGACACGAACTCATTTACTATATCGCCTTTACAACCTTGCTGTTCCTCGCATGTTGATGTTCGGCGCTTTGTAACAGACGGACGGTATTTATCGCATGAAAATGTGTGGGTACCGTATACTTAAGCGGTTACAACGACCCCTATGGAGGAACGTATGATTAAAGAGCTTTGCCACGACGAGGCTATCCTGTCCCAGCGTTGCGAGGTTGCGACCGTCGAGGACGAGTCGGTTGCTCAGGACCTGATCGATACCATCAAGTCGCTCGATGATGCCGGCTGCTTGGCCGCCAACCAGATCGGCGTTACCAAGAAGGTCTGCGTCTACCTGGACGACGCCGGCGAGCCCCACGTGCTCTACAACCCCCGTCTGGTGTTTGGCCTGGGCGCCAGCAAGATGGAGGAGAGCTGCCTGACGCACGAGGAAGTCACCAAGTCCACGCGCTATATCAAGTGCAAGGTTGCCTTTGACCAGATCGTCGATGGCAAGATGCGCGAGCGCAAGCAGGACTTTGTGGGCTTCGAGGCGCAGATGGTCCAGCATATGATCGACCACTGTCTTGGAAAGTTGGTCTAAGGGGACCAAAGCACCGCACTTCGTCTCTTTTGGTCCGGGCGTGACATTGTTGTCATGTCCGGGCTTTTGTGTTTAGCGCCTTTTTGTTTGGTGACAATAACCTTAGCAGGACCGTAAAGCTAGGAGGCGCTATGTGCACGAGCATTCGATTTACCGATAATTCTGGCCACATGTATCTGGGCCGCAACCTCGACTGGAGCTTTGACTACGGCCAACAGGTTCGCGTGATGCCGCGCGGGTTCCACATTCCGTATTCGTTTATCGACGATGCGTCGGCGGCACACGCGGTAATCGGCATGTGCATCGATTACAAGAACTATCCCATGTTTTTCGACTGTGGTAACGATGCGGGTCTGGCTGTGGCGGGGCTCAACTTTCCCGGCTATGCCGAGTATGCCGAGGGCCCTGTCGACGGCAAGAACAATATCGCGGCCTATGAGTTTCCCCTGTGGGTGGCAGCGACGTTCTCGACGGTCGATGAGGTCGAGGCCGCGCTGCGCGACACGGTGATTGTCGCCAAATCTGCCGGAGAGGGGCTGGGCGTGTCGCTGCTCCATTGGATTATCGGCGACAGCCAGCGCAGCATCGTGGTCGAGATGATGGCTGACGGCCTGCATGTATACGACGATCCGGTCGACACCCTTGCCAACCAGCCGACCTTCCCGTGGCACATGGAAAACCTGCGCACCTATATCACCGCCACAAGCGATTTTCCGCAGACGGCGACATGGCGTGGCGCCGAGCTTAAGCCCTATGGAGCCGGTGCCGGCATGCGCGGCATTCCGGGCGATTGCTATTCGCCGAGCCGTTTTGTAAAGGCGGCGTACCTCAATGCCAATTACCCGCAAAAGGAGAGCGAGACCGAAAACGTCGTTCGCATGTTCCGCTCGCTCGAGGGCGTGGTGATGATTGAGGGGGCGTCCAGGATGGGCGATGGCAAGTTCGAGAAGACTATCTATACCGGATGCTTTAGCGCGCGCACGGGCAATTATTACTACGCGATGTATGGGGATCCGTCGATTCGTTACGTGAGCCTGATGGATGCCGAGGGCGCGAGCCCCGATAGGCTCGTGGTTCCCGAGCCGCGTCGTTCGTAGCTCACTGGTCCGTTGCGACATAAAACGGCCTCGCACCTCTTATGAGATGCGAGGCCGTTGTCGTCAATGGCTGGTGGCGTGTTAGAAGTTGGCGTCGTTGAACTGGGTGCTCTCGAGTCCGTCGAGTTGCTGTTCGGGCGTATCTGCGACGCTCTCGAGCAGCTCAGTGGGATCGACGTTCATATTCTTACCGGCTTCGTTGCCGTTGACCAGGTCGTCCGAGAAGATGTCGACTTCCATTTCTTCGGCCTCTTCGATCTGAACCTCGAGCGGCACTTGGGTGCGCACGAGCTTAACGGCCGGGCGCATGCGGGCAAACAGCGGCACGTACTCGATGATGATGGCCGAGTTCTCGAGACCGTACCAGCGTGCCGGGCTTCCGCAGGCGCGGCGGACGGCGTACTTGATGGCCATCACGCGGTGGTCATTGCGGTTGATGTCCGTTTCGGGGGCGAGCATCTTGCGCAGCATACAAAAACGGAAGTCGCCCACGTTGCCGCGCGTCTCGTAGATGGAGTAGGTGTGATGCTGCGGCGGCAGCTCACCCGATGCCATCAAGTCGCCAACGATTTGGCGCAGGTAGGCATTAACGCGCTGGTTGACCTTAAAGCCCAAGTCCAGGCGCACGCGGAACAAAAAGTCCGTGCCAAAGGTCTCGACGGAATACTCGTGCGTATAGGGCTCGTCGGTAACGTGCACGTTGATGAACCAGTATGCCTTGGCGCGCTTGGGATGCTTATCCAAGATGGAATAGAGCACGTCGCGGTCGAGCGTGAGCGGGTCGGGGCTGTTGGTGAGGAACACCAGATTGTCGGCGAGCACGGGGTAGGTCTCGTCGTTGCGCAGGCGGTTGAGCTGGTCAATGTACTTGGAGACGGGCAGCAGGATCGTCTGCGTGCGCTCGATGGCGGTGCCGCGGCGCCACACGTACATAAGGCCAAACAGCAGCGAGGCCAAGAAGATCATTACGTAGCCGCCGTCAAAGAACATGGTGAGGCACGAGGCGAAGAAGCACAGCTCAATGGCACCGAAGAGCAGGGCGAAGACGCAGGCGCCCAGCTTGTGCTTGAGGATGCCGGCGATATAGCTCGTCAGCAGCGTGGTGGTCATAAGCATGGTCACGGTAATGGCGAGGCCATAGGCGCTCTCCATGCGCTCGGAGTTCTGGAACAGCAGCACAATGAAGATGCAGCCGACCCACATGATGTTGTTGACGAGTGGAATATAGAGCTGGCCCTTGGTGTCGCTGGGGTAGTGGATGCGCAGGTGCGGCATAAGGTTGAGGCGCGTTGCCTCGGATACCAGCGAGAACGAGCCGGTGATGAGCGCCTGTGAGGCGATGATGGCCGCCACGGCCGAAAGCACGATGGCAAAGGGGCGTAGGGGCTCGGGGAGCATCATATAGAACGGGTTGACGATATCCATCGCGAGCATCTGGGGGTTGGAGTTATTGGCGAGCAGCCAAGCTCCCTGACCCAGATAGTTGAGGATAAGGGCCGCCTTAACAAATGGCCAGGATGCATAGATGTTTGCCTTGCCCACGTGGCCCATGTCCGAGTAGAGTGCCTCGGCACCGGTTGTCGACAGGAAGACAAAGCCGAGCACCATAATGCCCGAATGGTTGATGGGCGAGAACAGGAACATAATGCCGCGGATGGGGTTGAGCGCGCGCAAGATGGACAGGTTGCCGAGCATGTTGAACAGACCGGCGCCTGCCAGGAACAGGAACCACAGCGTCATGAGCGGGCCGAACAGCTTGCCGATTGACGAGGTGCCGGCGCGCTGCATGGCAAATAGGCCGCAGATAATGATGATGGTGATGATGATGACGTTGGTCTGGCCGTCGCCCAGCAGCGCATGGCCCCATTCGATGGTGCGCAGACCCTCGATGGCTGTGGTGACCGTGACGGCGGGGGTGAGGATGCCGTCGGCGAGCAGCGCCGCGCCGCCGATCATGGCGGGCAGAATCAGCCATGGTGCCACCTTGCGTACGAGGCTGAACAGGGCGAAGATGCCGCCTTCGTTGTGGTTGTCGGCCTTCATGGCGATTACCACGTACTTGACCGTGGTCACGAGCGTCATGGTCCAGATGACGAGCGAAAGCGCGCCCAGGATCATGTCCTCGCTGACGGTACCGATGCCGCCGTTGTTGGCGACGATTGATTTCATGGTGTACATGGGGCTCGTGCCGATGTCGCCATAGACGACGCCGAGCGTTACGAGCAGCATGCCAGCGGAGAGGGGGATGGCTCCGTGCCCGCCTTGCCCGCGCTGGTCTTGGAGGTTTGCCTCCAGTTTGTTGTGTGCCACGAGGACTCCCTTAGACATCCGGTTATCTGTCTAGGACAAAAAACTTTATGCCGTCTTTATACATACAAGAGCAGTTTGGCACATCGGGTTATTTTAGACAATAATCCTCAGCTGGGGATTATTTATCTACGCAGGTAGCATTTCAAAGCAGGGGCTTTTAAGCACGTGCTGTCTGGGCGATGCCAGCCTTGGCGTTTGCGCGTTTGCCGGCGAGTTCGCAAAAAATCGCGCCGCCGATGATAAGCGCGGCGCCCATCAGGCGGACCGGTGTTATGGCTTCACCCAAAAGGGCGGCCGAGAACACGACCGCCGAAAGCGGCTCGAGGTAGCCGACGACGGCGACGGTCTGGACGGGCAGCTTGGCGACGGCGCTAAAGTAGAGCAGGCAACCAATGCCGGTGTTGACGACGCCGAGCATAGCGACGGCGCGCCAATCAATGCTGGCGGCGACGCCGGCGGACAGGAACGAGGGAGCGCCCTGCGTGATGAGCGTGAGGGCCAGTGCGGTCACAAAGGCGGCGCTCACTTGGAGTGCGGAGTTCTCGAGGCCCTCGATGTGCGGCGCACCCTTGCTGGCGATGACCATCAATGCATAGCAGAAGGCCGAGGCGATTTCACAGACGATGCCCGCAATGGGCATATTGCCGCCTAGACCTTGCGCTGCAATGAGAAAAGCACCGCAGGCGACGGCGACAAAGCCGGCGATTTTGCCGCCGGTCAGCTTTTCGCCAAAAATGAGCGGGGAAAGGGCCATAACGATGATGGGGCCACAGTAATACAACAGCGAGGAGATACCAACGCCGATCGTCTGATAGGCGCGGAACAGGAAAATCCAGCTGGCGCCCAGCGCGGCGCCCGAGACGATGAGCGCTGCGGCCTCGCGGGGGCGAGATGGCGCCTGCAACTTATGGCGTTGGGTGATGGCAAGGATAGTGACAAGCGAGAGGGCGCCCAAAAACGTGCGCAGTAGCACGATATCGGAGCTCGGCAACGCGATGGCAGAGGCGATGATGCCGTTGGAGCCAAACAATAGCAATGCTGCTAAGTACGTAAACAGCCCGTTGTTCATGCGCTTCCATCCCCTCTATATCCGAGCATGTTCACTATGGGTGAACTGGCTTTAGAAGAAAAGCGAATATAATGCATAGATAACATGACAAAAGCTCATGCATAGGTGGAGGGGTGCCGTGGAAACGAATGTTCAAAAGATGCAGGTGCTGCTCGAGACCGTGCGCGCCGGAAGCTTTACGCGTGCTGCCGAGCGCCTGAGCTATTCGCAGTCGGGCGTGAGCCGTATGGTGGCCGATCTTGAGGCCGACTGGGGCTTTAAGGTGCTCGACCGCAGTCGCGAGGGCGTGGCTCTTTCTGCCGATGGGCGGCAGGTCATGCCGGCTGTCGAAGCGCTCTGTGAGGAATTCACTCGCTTGCAGCGACGGGTGGATGAGATGCGCGGGCTCATGCGCGGCAAAATCTGCATCGGTACGTTTTCGAGCGTGGCGACCCACGTGCTGCCGCCGGTGATTGCGCGCTTTCGCGCCGATCACCCGGACGTCGATTACGAGTTGCTGATGGGCGATTACTCAGAGATTGAACAATGGGTGGCAGAGGGCCGCTGCGATCTGGGCTTTATCCCGCGTGAACCCCGAGAAAACGGCATGGCATCGCGGTCTTTGGTGCGCGACGAGTTGATGGCGGTAGTGCCGGCGGACTCCTCGCTTGCCGCGGCGGAGGTCGTTCCCCTTGCCGATTTGGCAAACGAGCAGTTTATTCTGCTAGAACGCGGCACCGATGACGAGATTACGCCGCTGTTTCGTCGGACGGGACTGACAGTGCGCTCAAAACTGTCGACTTGGGATGACTATGCGATTATGGCTATGGTCGAGGACGGCCTGGGCGTGAGCATTCTACCCGCGCTCATCTTGCGCCGCTGTCAGTTCGATGTTGCCGTGCGCCCACTCGAGGGGCATCCCCATCGCCAGATCAACGCCATATATCGAACGGCCGATGTTTCGCTCGCGGCCGCTCGATTCCTTGAATACCTCTAAACGTGTACACGTCATTGTCCGCTTTGGGACAATTCTCGGGGTTCGGTACATTTTCTTGTGAAATTGAACTTCCGGATAATGCGCCGCGCTATACTGCTGCCTAAATTGAACTCAGGTTCAATTCGTGTTCTATAAATTGAACTTTGCCAGCAAGGAGGTTCTAGTGGCCCAAGAGACGTTTAGTAATCGCCTGCGACAGGCTATGTCCGATCGCGACGTTCGCCAGTCGGACGTAATCCGCGCATCGGAGATGCTCGGCAAAAAACTCGGCAAGAGTCAGATGAGCCAATATGTGAGCGGCAAGACGATTCCGCGGCGCGACGTGGCAGAGCTGCTCGCCCGCATCTTGGAGGTCGATGTTACCTGGCTGCTCGCCGGTGACGCCGATCAGGGCGAGGCATCATCGTCCCGCAACGTTTCCAAGCCCGAACCCCATCCCTCAGCTCAAATTCCAAGGAGCACCACCATGCGTACTTTTTCCAAATCCACCAAACTCGAGAGCGTTCTGTATGACGTGCGCGGCCCCGTCGTCGACGAGGCTGCCCGTATGGAGGACGAAGGCGAGCGCATCCTCAAGCTCAATATCGGCAACCCGGCGCCCTTCGGTTTCCGCACGCCCGACGAGGTTATCAAGGACATGCGCCAGCAGCTGCCCGACTGCGAAGGCTATTCCAACTCGCGCGGCCTGTTCTCCGCGCGCAAGGCGATTATGCAGTATTCGCAGATCAAGGGTCTGCCCAACGTTCAGATGGAGCATATCTACACAGGCAACGGCGTGTCCGAGCTCATTCAGCTTTCGATGAACGCGCTGCTCGACAATGGCGACGAGATTCTGATCCCCAGCCCCGACTATCCGCTCTGGACGGCGTGCGCAACACTTGCCGGTGGTCATCCCGTGCACTATCTGTGCGATGAGCAGGCGGATTGGTATCCCGACCTGGAGGATATGGAGTCCAAGATCACGAGCGCGACCAAAGCCCTCGTCATCATCAACCCCAACAACCCCACGGGTTCCGTCTATCCGCGCGAGGTGCTCGAGGGCATCGTCGAGGTTGCACGCAGGCATCAGCTGATGATTTTTGCCGATGAGATCTACGACCGCCTGTGCATGGACGGCTACGAGCACGTCTCGATTGCCTCGCTCGCCCCCGACCTGCCCTGCGTTACCTTTAGTGGCCTTTCCAAGTCGCACATGATTGCGGGCTATCGTATAGGCTGGATGGTGCTTTCGGGCAACCAGCGCTGCATGAGCGACTTCATCATGGGCATCAACATGCTCTCCAACATGCGCCTGTGCTCCAACGTGCCGGCTCAGTCGATCGTTCAGACGGCACTCGGCGGCCATCAGTCGGTTAACGACTACATCCGTCCCGGCGGTCGTGTCTACGAGCAGCGCAACTTTGTGTATGAGGCGCTCAACAAGATCGACGGCATCTCGGTGGTCAAGCCGCGCGCGGCGTTCTACATCTTCCCCAAGATGGATGTTAAGAAGTTCAACATCACCGATGACGAGCAGTTTGCCCTCGACCTGCTGCACGAGAAGAAGATTCTGATCACGCGCGGCGGCGGCTTTAACTGGGCCGAGCCCGATCACTTCCGCATCGTGTACCTGCCGCGCATGGAAGTACTCAAAGAGTCCCTCGAAGACCTCGCCGACTTCTTTGATCATTACCGTCAGAGCTAGTGGGATAGAAGCTCCGCACTATGAAAAGCTCCCTGCAGTTGTTTTGCTGCAGGGAGCTTTCTTGAATCGGCGGAACTAAATCACTATCCCGTTGCAGTGGTCGATTTCGTGCTGGATGATTTCGGCGGTGTAGCCCGAGAAGTTTTTGATGCGGTGGATGAAGTTCTCGTCCAAATACTCAACCTTAATGCGGCGATAGCGGGTACAGGGACGCTCGCCGATCAGCGAGAGGCATCCTTCGCTCGTTTGATAGGCATTGACCTGCTCAAGAATTTGCGGGTTGTACATCAGGAGCGCCCTGTTGCCGTCCTTTACGCAGATGATGCGTTTGCGCACGCCGATCATGTTGGCGGCGAGGCCCACGCACTCGTGCTCATGCTCGTGGAGCGTATCCAGGAGGTCTTGCCCGATCACGGCGTCGTCGGGTCCCGCGTCTTCGGAAGGCAGGCGTAAAAAGAACTCGGATTTCATGATGGGCTTAATCATGGCGGGCTCCTCATGTCTCATGCTTTCGTGGACTTTTAATAATAGCGCGGAAGGAAAGCTGCGCGTCCGCGTTACAATCTTTCGACGTTGGACCATGTTGTCAGATTCGTCGTGTACGGCGTCTGGCGTAAGTCTAGGGCTCATTTTCGCCCTGGACCGTTCCTCTGGGGCGATGCGATTGTCGTTCTAAGAGGAAGGAATTTCATGGGGACCAAATCCCAAAAGCAAACTCAATCACCGTCGACAGCCTCGGCGATTCTCGTCGTAATGTATGCTGCAGCCTTTGTCGCCGCGTTTAACGAGAACATCATTAACGTGGCGTTGCACGACATTATGGCGGCCTTTTCGGTGAGTGCCACCACGGCGCAGTGGCTTGTTTCGGGCTACATGATCGTGACGTCGATCTTTACGGCCATCATGGCCTTCCTGTCCGGTCGTTTCTCGACACGCAATCTGCTGTTTTTCGCATGCGGATGCATGGTCGCCGGCGAAGTCCTGTGCCTGGTCGCTCCGTCGTTTAGCGTTTTACTGCCAAGCCGTATTTTGCAGGCTGCGGGATCGGGTATCTTGTTCCCGCTCATGATGAACGTAGTGCTGTCTTGCGCTCCGCGCGAGAAGCTCGGTCTGTATCTGAGCCTGGGCGGTGCCTGCATTACGCTGGGGCCGGCGTTTGGACCCGTGATCAGCGGTCTCATGTGCACGTTGTTTGGCTGGAGGGCGGTGTTCGTAGTGCCGCTGGTGGGCGGCATTGTGGTCGCTGCGGCGGGCGTAAAGCTCGTTCAGAATGTCGGAGAGCGTTCGAACGCCACGCTTGATATTCTGTCGGTTGTTTTGCTCGCCGCCGGTATTACGGCATTTGTGTATTCCGTAGGCGAGTTCTCGACCAATCTGATTGCCGGCATCGCGACGCTCTTCGCCGCCATTGTGCTGCTCGGCCTGTTTGCGGCCCACCAGCTCAAGCTCGAGCATCCGGTGCTTAACGTGCGTCCCATGGCGGGCGTTCGTTTTTGGCCTGCGTGTCTGCTTGTGGTGGTGTCGATGATGACGACGTTCTCGATGAGCGTTTTGTTGCCGCTCTATTTTGAGGGCGCATACGGCATGACCGCCCTTGTTGCGGGCTTGCTCATTTTGCCGGCGATTGCCTGCAATGCCGTGACCTCGATTGTGGGCGGACGCGTGATGGACGCCCGTGGCGCATGGCCGCTGCTGCCGGTCGGCTTTGCCCTGATCGCCGTGGGGCAGACTGCCATCTCGATGACGGCCGCAAGCATGAACATCGGCGTCGTCGTGGCGCTGACCGTTGTTGTGTATGCCGGAGTCGGTTTGGTGCTGAGCCCCTCGCAAACGGCCGGCTTGGAGACGCTGCCTGTCGCTGAGCATCCTCACGGAACAGCATTGCTCAACACGTGGAACATGATTGCCGCATCGTTTGGCCCGTCGCTGTTTATCGGCCTGCTCTCGAGTTCTGCGGCGACTGCCGGCGCCGCTGGCGTTGCGACCGACGTTGCCCAGGCGATTGGATTTGCGGCAGCCGTGCGTGTGGCGGCTGCAATTGCCGTGGTTGGGTTCGCGACGTCGCTGGTGTACGCTCGTCGCGAGTCGCACATGTCGCATTAATGTGTGCACATAGATTCTGCAGCTAGATTGAATGGCGACACCATAAACTAATGGACGTTTTGCCGAGAGGCATGAATGTTTAAAGCGCAAAGAGTGCGCGACGGGCCCCGCGAATGGGGCGATGATGCCCGAGAGGGCCAAGAAGGAGTCTCATGTCTGAGAACGAAGAGATCATGAACGAGACCGAGAACGAGACCATGGCTGCCGAGGTTGAGGCAGTCGAGACCGTGGAGACCGAAGCTGCCGAGGTTGAGGCTGCTGACGAGGTTTCCGCCGAGGAGGAGGCCGAGGTTGCCGAGGCCGCCGTTGATTACGATGACGAAGAGCTGATGGACAAGATGCAGAAGGCCGCCCGCCTGCTGCGTAGCCGTCGCTTTGCTATTTCCAAGGAGGAGGAGGCCAAGGCCGAGCGCATGGCGAACATCGAGCGCGCCATCAAGCTTCTTGACCTCAAGCCCAAGATGGAGCAGAAGGAAATGTCCGACCTACTGGGCATGCGCCTTCGTGAGCTCGATGGCCTGATGGCCGAGGCCGAGGCTGCCGATCTGGTCGGCCGCATCGACGACGCCGAGGGCGATATGCGCAAGATCGTCGTCTTCGCTGCCGAGGATGCCGCTGAGGGCCTGGTCGAGCTTGCCAACAAGAAGGAGAAGCTCCTGCCCGAGCTTTCTTACGAGGAGGCCACCGAGCTGATGGCCGCTCTCGATAAGGTTATCGCTCCGCTCGTCGCCATGGGCCTGGACGAGGACCGCGGTCCTCGCGGCGGCCGTGACGATCGCGGTGGCCGTGGCGGCGACCGTGGCGGTCGCGGCGGCTTTGGTGATCGCGGTGGCCGTGGCGGCGACCGTGGCGGTCGCGGTGGCGATCGCGGTGGCCGTGGCGGCTTTGGTGACCGTGGCGGCGACCGTGGCGGTCGCGGCGGCTTTGGCGGCAACCGTGGTGGCTATGGCGATCGCGGTGGCAACCGTGGCGGCTTCGGCGGCAACCGCGGTAACGACCGCGGCGGCCGCGGTGGCGATCGTGGCGGCCGCAACGGTGGCGGCTTCCGCGGCAATCGCTTTTAATTAGTTACGGCGTTTTACCAAACGCCGTAACCGCTTGACGCTGCAAACCCGCCAGAGCGGCAATCTGCCTTTCAACTTCGGCGGCATGACCAGAAGGTCAATGCCGCCTCGTTTCAAGGCACCTTGCTCGCTCTGGCGGGTTTTCGCTCATATGACCCAATCCGCTGTCAAGAGCCACAATGGCCCCGCCGACC
>DXLP01000027.1 GCA_019414645.1 Collinsella sp. | reverse complement strand
TGGCGCACCCCAACCGCATCGACCACTACGTGGCCGAGATGCTGCGCCCCGAGGCGTACGGGCGGTACATGGACGACTTCTACCTCATACACGAGAGCAAGGAGTACCTGCAGGTGTGCCTGCTGCTGATAGGGCGCAAGTGCGCCGAGCTGGGCATAGAGCTGAACCCGCGCAAGACCCGCATGGTGAAGCTGTCGCGCGGCTTCACGTGGCTGAAGAAGCGCATCTTCTACACGGAGACGGGCTGCATAGTCGTGAAGCCGTGCCGAGACTCCATAACGCGGGAGCGCCGCAAGCTCAAGAAGATGGCCCGCATGGTCGCCGATGGCGTCATGACCCCCGAGCAGGTGGAGCAGAGCTACCAGAGCTGGCGCGGCGGCATGAAACGGCTGGACGCGCACCGCAGCGTGCGGGCCATGGACGCGCTGTACCGCAGCCTGTTCGGAGATCTCGCGCAGGGGGGGGGTGCTCAATGCAGGCCAACCAGAGGGACGATTCAAGCGGAAGCAAGCCCTCGCAATAGCGGAGAACCGGCAACTCAAAGCAGCGGCCTAAGCGAAGCGGCTGCGAAATAACAGAAGCATCGAAGGCGTGCTGCGGCGCGCCTTCTTCCTTTGCGCCCATCAAAGCGGCTCGGCAATCTCACGGCGCTAATACGATGGCGGCACATTCCCCGACAAGAGAGGAGTCCGCATGGACACTGAGGAAGACACGTCGCGCCCCAACGAGCTTCAAGATGGCACCATGGCCGAGGTCAACGCCCTGCGCGATCTGCTGTCGCAGATCGGCGACCCCGACGCGGCGCACGACGCGGGCGTTATCGACGATGACGAGTACGCTGAACGGAAGGCACGAAAGCTCGCCTACACCGCGGCGCTCGCCGCCTACGACAGCGGCGAGACGCTCGACGTGTCGGCGCTGCTCGACCAGATGCGCGAGCGGGCGTCGCAGCCGACGCAGACCGAGCAGAACACGGCAAACATCGACTACCTGCTCATGACGGTCGGAGGTGACCAGTAATGCCGACGAAGAAGACCGAGGGGCACTCCAAGCACTTCGCGCTCGTCAAGAAGTACTACGACCGACCTCTTTGGAGCAAGGCGCGAGTACACAAGGCCGTCGAGTGCAAGTGGATCACCGCCGACGAGTACAAGGAGATCACCGGCGAGGAGTACACGGCCGAATAGGCGGAAGGAGGGCGCTCAGGATGGAAGTGCTCAAACTTTTTGCGCCTTACGGACCGGCTTGGCTTGGAGGCGTGCTCCTGACGCTCGTTGCGTTCTACTTCGGGAGACAGTTTCTCGAGGAGTACAAACGCCAAAACCAGCGGAAAGGCGAGCTCGACCTGAAGCGCGAGGAGCGCAAGCAGGCCGAAGTCGACGAGAGGGCGCAGCGCGACCGCGAGCGGTCCCAGATGGAGGGGCGCATCGCCGCCCAGATGGAGCGCAGCAACACCCTGATCGAAGGAATGAAAACGCTCATGGAGTCGGTCGTCGCGTCAAATGACGTCCTCCACGCGGATTTGGTCCACAGCCAGGCGAGAAGCCAGGGAATGGCGGAGAAGGTCGACCACATCTGCGACCGCGTCGACCTGATCTACAGCAAGGAATCCGACAGATAGGAGCAATCGAATGACAGAGATCCAGGCGGGCCTCACGGTATGCACGGTGCTGGTCGTGCCGTACATCGTGCAGGCCATCAAGACGAAGGCGATGACGGGCAATGTCGCCCGCTGGACGGCCATCGCCGTCTCGGCAGGATGCGGCGCCCTCACGGCCATGTCGGGCGGCGTACCGACCGAACCCTCGGCATGGGTTACGTCCATCTTCGCCGCGGTAGGCGGCGTGCAGGTGGCCTATGCGGCCTTCAAATCGGTCGGCATCACGGACAAATGGCTGGACGCCCTGCTGGCGCTCGGCGACATCAAGGAGGACTAATGGCAGACTTCGCAAACGTCCAACCGGACGAGTACAAGCTTCTGGGGCGCAACTTCTCCGCAGGCCGCCCGTTCGGCATCAAGGGCGTGACCATCCACCACATGGCCGGCGACCTCAACGCCGGCCAGTGCAACGGCATCTGGGGCGCCAACGGCTGCTCGGCGCACTACTCGGTCGACCGCAACGGCTACATCGTGCAGCACGTCAACGACACCGACCGCGCCTACGCCTGCGGCGACGGAATCGGCACCGGACGCGGCAACGACACGACCATCTCCATCGAGCACGCGAACAGCGGCAGCAACCCGTGGACGGTCCACGAGAAGGCCATCGAGAGCGGCGCGCACCTCGTGGCGGCCCTGTGCCTGTACTACGGCCTTGGTCGCCCCGAGTGGTGCAAGAACGTGTTCCCGCACCGCTACTGGAGCGCCACGGCTTGCCCCGGCGAGCTTGCGGGCTCCCAGCGCGACCATTACATGCAGCGCGCTCAGGCGTGGTACGACGCGATGAAGGGCGGCAAGGCGCCAGCCCCCTCCGCCGCCGCTAAGCCTGCCGCGGCAAAGCCCGCTCAGGCGGCATCTGGCGGCTTCACAAAGGCATCTGGCAAGCGCATCCCCGTCCACTACTCCCTCCACCTCAAGGGCGGCGGCTGGCTGGACGAGGTGACCGACTTCGGCGCCGGGGACAACGGCTTCGCGGGATACCCGTGCCGACAGCACGACCTCCTTTGCGCCCGAGTTGATCGCGGTACGCTCAAGTATCAGGTTCACACAATCGAGGACGGCTGGCTCGATTACGTTTCCAAGGGCGACCGCAACGATACCGTCAACGGCTGCGCCGGAATCGCCGGCCACACCATCGACGGCGTGCGCATGTACTACGTGACCCCGGGCGGCGAGGAGTACAAGCAGGCGTGGTATCGCTCGCAGACCACCGTGCGCCCCGGATGGCTCGATACCGTGTGCGACGACGGCTCCACGTACGGCGGCGACGACTACGCCGGTTTCTACGGCGAGCCGCTCGACCGGCTCCAGGTCTGTGTCACCGACGGCAACCCGTACTAGCATGATCGCGTTGGCATTCGTGCTCGGCGCGCTCTTCGGCGGCACCGTGGCGACAATCGGGCTCTGCATCGTGAGCATCAACCGGCGCTAGCCGCGGCCCGCTCGGGTTATACCGGGCGGGCTTTTTTCTCGAGAAAAGATGACGCTACGCCGCCCGTGGTATCCTGAGCAGCACGACGGTCCCAACGGCGCAGATCTCGGTTCTAGAATCTAGGCAGACGGGGCACCATCGAACGTAAGACCGTCCGAACCTCGCATGGTCCGGGCGGTTTTTCTTATACCGACGCGACGTGATGGGACGTGGTATGGCAGCAACGGATATCGAGCGCGGACTCTCGACCGCCGAGGTCGAGGAGCGCATTGCCGCCGGTAAGATCAACCGCAACATGGAGCTCAAGACCAAGTCGGTCAAAGAGCTCATCATCGAGAACCTCTGCACGCTGTTCAATTTGATCAACGTGATCTTGGCGTTCCTGGTCATTTTGACCGGTTCGTTTAAGAATCTGACGTTCCTGTTCGTGGTGTTCTTGAACACCGCTATCGGCGTCATTCAGTCCATGCGTTCCAAGAAGATGGTCGATAAGCTCACGCTGCTGACCTCCAAGAAGGCCATCGCGGTGCGCGACGGCGCCGAGGTGGAGCTCGACCTGGACCAGATCGTGCTCGACGACATCATCCGCCTGGGGCGCGGCGACCAGATTCCCGCTGACGCCGTGGTGGTTTCGGGCGAGGCGCTCGTGAACGAGAGCCTGCTGACGGGCGAGAGCGACCTTATTAAGAAACAGCCCGGTTCCGAGCTCATGAGCGGCAGCTTTATCGACTCGGGCCTGCTGCGCGCCCGCGTGATCCATGTCGGCGCCGACAACTACGTAGCCAAAATTAATAACGAGGCCAAGTACGTCAAAAAGGTCAATTCCGAGATCATGAACGCGCTGAACGCCATCGTGCGCTTTGCGAGCATCATCATGATCCCGCTCGGTTTGGCGTTGTTTGCCTCGAGCGTGAGCGAGCTGTGGGTTGCCGCGGGAACCCCGGGCGATAGCGCGCTTTCGTGGTGCTTCTCCGAGCTGCTGGCCGGCCGCGTGCCCTCGTCGGCGCTGCTGTCCACGGTGGGCGCCCTGCTGGGCATGATCCCACAAGGCCTGGTGCTGCTGACCTCGTCGGTGCTCGCCATCGCCACGGTGCGCCTGGCCCGCCGCAAGGTGCTGGCGCAGCAGCTCTACTGCATCGAGACGCTCGCTCGCGTCGACGTGCTGTGCCTGGACAAGACGGGCACCATCACGTCGGGCCGCATGGAGGTCGAGGGCACGTATCCGCTGCCGGTCGAGGGTATGGGTGCGGGGGAGGGCGACGCCGCCGTTCCCGTCGATACCACGGTGCTCGATTTTGCGCTGGCTAACGTGGCGCGTGCGACTTCGGCCGATGCCAATGAGACCTGCCAGGCGCTGCTCAACTATTACGCCGATCGCCCGGTCGAGGTGTCCGAGCCGCTGTCGGTTATTCCGTTCTCGTCGTCCAAAAAGTGGAGCGGCGCCTCGTTTGCGCATGGCTCCTATGTGATGGGTGCGGCTCAGTTTGTGCTCTCCGATCGTGCGTTTGCCCAGGTCGAGAACCGTGTTGCCGAGCTTGCCGATACCTGCCGCGTGCTCGTGGTGGCGCGCGTTGACGGCTTTACGCCCGATGGCGATATGGTGGGCGAGGCCGAGCCCGTGGGCTTTGTGACCATCCGCGATGAGATTCGTACCTCGGCCGCCGAGACCATCGGCTACTTTAACGAGCAGGGCGTGACGCTCAACGTGATCAGTGGCGACGACCCGCGTACGGTGTCGTCGATCGCGCGCGTGGTGGGCGTGCCGGGGGCGGACGCTTATGTGGACGCCACGACGCTCGATACGCCGGCCAAGCTCGATGCCGCAGTGGACCGCTACCATGTCTTTGGTCGTGTGACCCCGCAGCAGAAGCGCGAGCTCGTGCAGGCACTCAAGCGCCGCGAGCACACCGTGGCCATGACGGGCGACGGCGTCAACGACGTGCTGGCGCTCAAGGAGGCCGACTGCTCCGTGGCCATGGCGGCCGGCTCCGATGCCGCGCGCAACGTGGCCGAGATCGTACTCGTCGACAACGACTTTGCCTCGATGCCCGCCGTGGTGGCCGAGGGCCGTCGCTCCATCAACAACCTGCAGCGTTCGGCCTCACTGTTCCTGACCAAGACGCTGTTCTCGATGGGCCTGGCGGCGCTGTGCATCGCGCTGCCGCCGTACCCATTCGAGCCCATCCAGATGACGCTCATCAACTTCTTCTGCATCGGCGCGCCGGGCTTTGTGTTGGGCCTGGAGCCCAACAATGCTCGCGTGAAGGGTGCGTTTTTGAGCAACGTACTCAAGCGTGCACTGCCGGCGTCGATTGCGGTCATTTTGGCTGCGGCGCTTGATATCTTTGTGGCGCGCGTGTTTGGCTTTAGCCAGCTCACGCTGTCTACGATGTGCCTGCTTACGTCGTGCGCGGCGAGCGTCAGCCTGATCTGGCGGATCTCGCAGCCTCTCACGCCCTTACGTGTGGTGCTCTTTGTGTTTGTAGTCGCCGGCATCCTGGTGGGCGTTATCGGATTCCCAGAGCTGCTGTCTATTGCCAACCTGTCGATGGGCCAGATGGTTATCTTGGCTGTCATCGTGGTCTTTACCTGCTCGGTGTTCTTTAAGCTCGCCACGATGATGGATTCGCTCAAGCCGCGTCGTCGTCATGCTGCAACTGGTTTTGGCCGCGGTGTGCGCGTCCACCTGGGTCGCGGTGGCGGCAAGGTGAGCTCGACGGGTTCGACGGCCGAGCGTTTTGCCAAGCGCTTCGCCGCCGACATGGCGCAGCGCCGCGAAGATCGCACCGCTCGCGAGGCCGAGGCCCGCGCACTCGAGGGCGTGGCCCAGGCCCAGCCCAAGAAAAAGAAGAGTACCGGAGCCAAGCGCTCTCGCGTGACCAAGTCCGCCCAAGGCATCAAAGTTTCGATGCCAAGCAAAAAGAAGAAGTAACTACGCCCTGGCGATGTTGAATTGGTGCCTTGCTCCTGTGGGGCCGTGGCGATGTTATGCTCTAACCTCGATTGTTTGAATTGCTTCGAAAAGAGGATGCCGTGATCTGCCCGCATTGCCTTAAGACTATCGAGGACGGCGCCTCGTTCTGCCCCTACTGCAACGCCTATGTGGGTCCGGGCGATGGCCCCGAGCACACCGAGTTCGTGTTCTGTGAGGGCTGCGGTGCCCGTCTTTCTCCGCATGATCGTACGTGCCCCAAATGCGGACGCCCCGCTCCGGGTATCCTCTCCGAGGACGCGGCCGCATCCGACTTGGCTGCGGGCCGCACGGCGGGTTTTCCGCGCCTAACGCAAGAGCAGATCGATACCGAGGTGCCGCATGCGCCGGCCTCTGCCGCTGCGGTGCTTTCGGACGCCGCCGATCCTAACGAGACCTGCGTGCTGCCGGCTTTCGATAAGGATTTCGGTATTCCCAAGGTCGATATTCCCACGCCGGTTTCCCGCCACGACGATGCTCAAAAACCCAAGCGCAAGGTGCATCCCGACGAGGACGCCTATCACAAGCACAAGCGTCATATCCCTAAGCCGCTCATCGTCATCGCGATCCTTGCCTTTGTGTGCGGTGGTGCCTATTGGTTCGTGACGACCGATCCCATGGGTGTCATGCCTGGCTTCTATGACCAGTTTGGCCAAGCCGCGCAGACGACCTTCCCCACGCGCCAAAAGGGCGAGGCGACTGAGGACGATACCAAGCAGGACGATTCTGCCGAGGTGGTCCAGGAAGAAACCGTGCTGACCGATGATCAGCTCTATACCAGGCTCGACGGTCTGTATCAGACCATCGTGTCCTACGGCGACGAGGACCAGATCGGCGAGGTCATCGATTCCTTTAACAACGGTTATCTCCGAACGCCGCTGTCCACCCGTCAGGAGCTGTCGCAGAGTGCCTACGCCCTGCGCGACCAGATCAAAAAGACGCAAGATGAGCTTAACAACCTTAAGTATCAGGACGATACGGTCTATGCGGACGACATCGCCCACTTAAAGCAGCTTGCCGAGTGGATGTACGAGCGTGTCGACGTGATCTGCCAGAGCTGGGATATCTCGCTGGCCATTCCCGATGGCGAGTCGATGAGTTCCCACCAAAGCGAGATCCTGGCGCCCATCGCACAGGGCGGCAACAGCGCGCTGAACCAGTACGACGCCAATGTGGGCTCCTGGAAGCCGCAGCAGCGTTCCCAAAATTAGTTCGCCATAGTCGGCATAACCTACGTGCGCAATTGATGTAAGCGCATGCTTATTGCTACAATTCGTACAAATATGCTTTAAACGCACGAGGAAGGAACCACATGTTTGGTTTTAAGAAAGAGCTCTACACGCCCGAGTATCAGCTTGCCGGCGACGAGTGCGCCGTTATCGAGACGTCGAAGGGTACCATCAAGGTCAAGTTTGACGGCGAGGGCGCTCCCATTCATGTCGCGAACTTCTGCGAGCTTTCCACGATGGGCTTCTATGATGGCCTTAAGTTCCATCGCTATGTGCCCGGTTTTGTCATCCAGGGCGGCGACCCCAATACCCGCGATATGTCCGGCGCCGACGTCGCCGCTGGTCTTGAGGGCCCCGACGGCATGCCCGGTACCGGTGGCCCCGGCTACTGCATCAAGGGCGAGTTTGCCACCAATCCGCGCAACAGCCATGTCGATGGTGCCCTTGCCATGGCACGCTCCATGGACCCCGATTCCGCGGGTTCGCAGTTCTACTTCTGCCTGGGCGCCCAGCATAACCTCGATTCCGGTTACACCGTCTTTGGTACCACGGTCGAGGGTCTCGATGTGATTTCGCAGCTGCGTGCCGGCGACGAGATCGTCCATGTCGAGATCGTTCACGAGTAAAGGGGACTTCCTTGAATAGCCAGCTGATCCAACAGGGCCGCGCCGCTTACCGCGCGGGTGATTTTTCCGCTGCAGCCCAGATGCTTGGGGCGGCAAAGACTCCCGATGAGATTATGGGCGAGGCCGATCACCTTCGTGGCAACGCCTTGATGCACCTGGGCATGTATGCCGAGGCCGCCGAGGCTTATGCTGCCGCCCTCAACGACGGCACCTACGGCAAGCGCGGCGCGCTGCTCACCAACCGCGGCAAGGCGCTCGCCGCCGTGGGCGACTACACGACGGCCGCCCAGGCGTTCTCTGCTGCTACGCAGGATGCTTCCTATGCGACGCCGTTCAAGGCCTATCTGGGCCTGGGCAATGCGCTGTTCCAGTCGGGCGATTATGCCAACGCGGGTACTGCCTTCCGTCAGGCTGCCATCGACGGCGCCAATCCGGCTCCTGCCGCCGCACTCGGCGAGCTCGGTCGTTGCTTCATTAAGCTCGGCCGTCCGGCGGATGCCGTGGAGACCTACCGCACGGCTATCGACTTTGCCGGCCCCCGCGACGACACGCGTGCGCTCAATGCCGGCATGGGTCAGGCGCTTTCTGCCGCCGGCCGTCCCTCCGACGCACTCGACGCCTTTAACGCCGCTACTGCCGATGGCATCTACCAGCTCACTTCCGAGCAGGCCGATGAGCTTGCCCGCGTGCATGATTCGCTTGCCGCACTGTCTGCCCAGACGGCTATGGCCACGGCTCCGGCGCCCGCGATGGACGCTCCCGCCGTCGATCCGCTCGATCCTACGGGCGCGACCGGTCAGTTTATGCCCGATCCCTCGGACACCGGCTTCTTTACACTGTCCGAGTCCGAGATGGTCCAGCAGGACCGTCAGGATCGTAAGCAGGCCAAGGTCCGTCGCCGCCATCGCCACGCGGGTCTCAAAGTCTTCATTGTGCTGCTTCTGCTCATTTTGATTGCCGCGGGCGGTCTGGGCTTTGCCTACACGCGCGGCTTTGGCTTCCCGTCTCAGGAATCTGTGGTTACCGATCTGTTCCAGGCTGCCGGCGACGGCGACACCGCAAAGGCCGAGTCTTGCCTGGCCTCGAGTTTGTCCGAGGACGCTAAGTCGATGATCATCTCCTCGATTCCGCAGGGTGCTACCGTGTCCGTCGAGGGCATGGACCAGTCCATGACCGAGACGACCGCCAAGGTCAAGGCGTCGCTGTCCAAGGGCGGCGAGCAGGAGTACACCGTCAAATTCGTGCGCTCCGACAATCATATCGGCTGGGCCGTTTCCTCGCTCGATATGGATTTCTCGGCTGCTGACAACCAGTAGTGACCTTATGGGATTTAGCTTTGCCCGGCGCTTCACCGCAAGTGAGGTGCCGGGCTTGCGCTAGTATCATGAGCTAGTAGTTTTCCAGCAATCATCCAACACATCAGGAGTTGCGTTGTTTTCTTTGATGGATATGTTCTTCGGTAGCTATGCGGGCGATCTTGCCATCGACCTCGGCACCGCAAATACGCTTGTCTCCGTGCGCGGCAAGGGCATCGTCATTCGCGAGCCCTCTGTCGTCGCCATCGACAAGAACGACGAGCGCATCCTGGCGGTCGGTATCGAGGCAAAGCGCATGCTCGGCCGTACGCCCGGCAACATCGTGGCCGTTCGTCCCCTGAAGGACGGCGTCATCGCTGACTTCGATGTTACCGAGGCTATGCTTCGCTACTTTATCGACAAGGCGTCCGAGAAGCGCTATCCGTGGACCCCGCGTCCGCGCGTTGTCGTCTGCGTTCCCTCCGGCGTCACGTCGGTCGAGAAGCGTGCTGTCTTTGAGGCCACGATCCAGGCTGGCGCTCGCCAGGCCTACCTGATCGAGGAGCCCATGGCCGCCGCTATCGGCGCCGATCTGCCCGTCGAGGAACCCACCGGCTCCATGGTCATCGACATCGGCGGCGGTACCACCGAGGTTGCCGTTATTGCTATGGGCGGCATCGTCGTCTCGCAGTCCATCCGTATTGCCGGCGACGAGTTCGATCAGGCTATCCTCACGCACGTTCGAGATGCCTACAACCTGGCCATCGGCGAGCGTACGGCAGAGGACATCAAGATCAAGGTCGGTTCCGCCGTGCCGCTCAAGGACGAGCTCGACGTCGAGGTCAACGGCCGCGACGTGATCACCGGTCTGCCCAAGACCGTACGCATCGAGAGCGAGGAGATTCGTCGCGCACTCAACAAGCCGCTCGACGAGATGGCCAAGGCCGTCAAGGACGCACTCGATGCCACGCCGCCCGATCTTGCCTCGGACCTTATGTACTACGGCATTTTGCTGACTGGTGGCGGCGCGCTGCTGCGCGGTCTCGACGTGCGCCTGCGCGATGAGACCGGCGTTTCGGTCAACGTCAGCCCCACGGCGCTCGATAACGTCGTTAACGGCTGTGCCCGCGTGCTCGAGGCCAATGCGTTTGATGGCGGCTTCGTCCAGACCAATGCTTAATTTCCAAAAGGTGGATTCCATTTGGCACGATCTTCGGGTTTCTCCACAAATCTGAATACCAAGCGACAATCAACGGGTATGCGCCCGTTGATTGTTTTCAGCCTGATTTCGGTGTTGCTGCTCACGTTTTACATCCGCGAGGGCGAGGCAGGACCGATTCATGCCGTGCGTTCGGGCGTAACGACGATTACCTCGCCGGTGCGCTTTGTGGGCTCGGCTGTGGCGGCTCCCTTCAATGCGATCGGCAACGTGTTCTCTAACCTTACGGCGTCGCAGGACACGCTTGACGATCTTAAGAAGCAAAACGAGGAACTGACCTCTAAGGTTGCTGAGCTCTCCGAGGCTCAAAAGACCGCCGAGCGTCTGGAGGGGCTGGTCGGCCTGCAGTCGACCTATAACCTCAAATCGACCGCAGCTCGTATTGTTGGTGCCTCGGGCGATGCCTGGACCTCGACCGTCACCATCGACAAGGGCTCTGCCGACGGCCTTACCATCAACATGCCTGTGACGAGTTCGGCCGGTGTTATCGGCCAGATCATCGAAGTCTCGGCCAAGACGTCCACCGTGCGCCTGATTGGCGACGAGAACTCGGGCGTGTCCGCTATGGTGCAGGACACGCGCGCCCAAGGCATGCTGCAGGGTCAGGCTGACGGCACGCTGCGTCTTGAGTACGTGAGCGTCGACTCCGATGTTAAGGTTGGCGACATCATCGTGACCTCGGGCATTGGCGGTGTGTTCCCCAAGGGTCTACCGCTCGGCACCGTCTCGTCGGTCGAGAAATCGGCAAACGACGTGTACTACACCATTGTGGTGCGCGCCCAGACCACGGCCGAGAACAACGAGGAAGTGCTGGTCATCACCTCGCTGACCGACGAACAGTCGGCCTCGGATGAGGACGTGAGCACGGCCAACAGCACGCCGCAGGGAACGTCGCGCGATGCTGCGACCAAGACGATGGACGAGAGCTCGGATGACAGTTCCGACACGTCCGAGACGACCGATTCCGGCTCGAACGAATAGGGGGCATGTCCATGGATCTACACGAGCAGGGGATGAGCTCCCGCACGTTTGTAATCGCCGCCATCGTGTGCGTGCTGCTGCAGGCAGGCCTGGCACCGCAGATCTCCATTGCGGGCGGTCGCGTCAACTTCATGATTATCCTGGTGTGCCTAAGCGTGTTCTCGGGCGACCCGACCCGTGCCGTCGTGTGCGGTTTTTGCAGCGGCTTGTTCTATGACCTGTCCGCTGCCGTGCCGGTGGGCGTTATGTCGCTCCTGCTGACCGTGGGTTCTTTTGCCCTGGTGCACAGCGCCGTCGGTCAGACGGGCGGTACCCCGAGTGCGCGCGGCGTCACTGTGGGCGCCTTTGCGCTCGTCATTAATGTGATTTACAGCATCATCTTGCTGTTTATGGGTTTGGAGACGAGCTTTGTCGTGGCGATCTTCGGCCATGCGCTGCCGTCCTCGATCCTGACGGGTCTGGTTGCCATTCCGTTTTTGATGTCCGGCGTCGTGCCGCAGTCCGGCTATGGATTCTCCGCACGTGGCGGACGCCAGACGGGTATGCGCTTTAAGCCCAAGACCCGCAAGCTCAAATAGGGGAGGCCCGTAGATGTCTTCCCAGTTGACGGTTATTATCGCTGGTATCGTGCT
The DNA here is from genome assembly GCA_019414645.1 of Collinsella sp. Taxonomy (GTDB): domain Bacteria; phylum Actinomycetota; class Coriobacteriia; order Coriobacteriales; family Coriobacteriaceae; genus Collinsella. The sequence continues at coordinate 20,127 of DXLP01000027.1, read as the reverse complement.
GGTTGTGGCCATCGTGGTCGCGCTGGTCATCATGCGTCGTGGCGATTCCCGTTTTACCTACGATACGCAGCATGGAACGGCCCCACGCGCCACCGAGGGCGAGGGCAATACCGCGGCGACCGCCTTTAAGGGCCGCTTTTCCATCCTCACCACGGGTGTGGGCGCGATGTTTGCGGCGCTCGCCGTCAAGCTGTGGGGCATGCAGATGGTCTCGTCGGACTATTACGAGAAGCAGGCTAATAGCAATCAGACTCGCACCGTTACCACTCCCGCTGTACGCGGCCGCATCCTCGACCGCAATGGCGTGGCGCTTGTCCAGAACCGTCCCTCACTTGCTGTCGTGGCCTACCGCGACCTTGCCGAGGATGAGGTTCTGGTTCGCCATCTTGCCAACGTGCTTGGAATGCCTTACGTGGCGGTCCTTCGCAATATTCAGGACAATACAGAGGGCGCTCAGAGCCTGCATACCATCGCGACGGACGTCCGTCGCTCCACGGTTGCCTATATCAAGGAACACGCCGGCGAGTTCCCGGGCGTCAAGATTGCCGAGCGTACCGAGCGCCAGTATCCATATGGCGAGACGGCATGCCATATCTTGGGCTATACCGGCACCATTACCTCCGAGCAGCTCGAGGCCCAGAATAAGAAAACCTCTGGCGATGATGATGCTTCTGCTGGCAAGATTACGTACCAGTCGGGCGATATCGTGGGCCAGGCGGGCGTTGAGAGCTACTACGAAAACCTGCTGCAGGGTATTCGTGGCGAGCAGACCGTCAAGGTCGATGCCTCGGGCAATGTGACCGGTCAGGCCGGTGCCGTGCCTGCGAAGGCCGGCTCCGACATTAAGCTCACGCTCGACCTTAAGATCCAGCAGGCCTGCGAGACGGCGCTGGCGAGCGCTATCGAGCTTGCCAAGACCACTGGCTACAGCAATGCCGGCAACGGCGCTGTGGTGTGTCTCGATCCCAACAATGGCGAGATCCTGGGCATGGCGAGCCAGCCCAAGTTCGATCCGTCTGTCTTTATCGGCGGCGTCTCAAATGACGTGTGGACCGAGCTCAATGATGACAAGGGTTCGCACCCGCTGCTCAACCGCGCCATTAGCGGACAGTACATGTCGGCCTCGACCATCAAGCCGCTCTCGGCACTGGCCGGTCTTGAGTTTGGAACCTACACGTCGGGGCAGACGACCAACTGCACGGGCTATTGGACGGGTCTGGGCAAGTCGTGGGGCAAGTACTGCTGGTTGCATTCCGGCCACGGCACCATGACGCTGCAGTCGGGTATCGCCAACTCGTGCGACCCTGTCTTCTACGACATGGGCAAGGCGTTCTTTTATGACGAGCAACATCCCGAGGGCTTGCAGGAGGTCTTTCGTCGCTGGGGCCTAGGCAAGACCTGCGGTATCGATCTGCCGAGTGAGGGCGCGGGCCGTATTCCCGATGCCGAGTGGAAAGAGTCGTACTTCACCGACGCCTCTGCCGAGGACCGCAAGTGGAATGCCGGCGATATGACCAACATCGCCATCGGCCAGGGCGATATCCTGGTGACGCCCCTGCAGATGGCGTGCGCCTATATGGGTCTTGCCAACGGCGGCAAACAGTACGTGCCTCACGTGTTTTTGTCTGCCGTGTCGCGCGATGGCGACGGCGATGCCTATAAGTACAACGGCAAGGGCAAGAAGAAGCGCCTGGAGGCCAAGATCAACAGCGATTCGGATTTGGCTCTTGTTCGCAACGGTATGCACGACGTGATTTACACGGCATCGACGTCCCTGGCGGCGCACTTTGGCACCCTGACGCCGCAGGTATACGGCAAGTCGGGCACGGGCGAGAAAAGTGGCGAGGACGAATACGCGTGGTTCTGCGCCTATGCGCCGGCCGATGACCCCAAGTATGTCATCGCTACTGTCCTGGAGCAGGGCGGCGGCGGCTCAGATACCGCGATGCATGTCGTGCGCGACGTGCTCGGCGTGATTTATGACGAGCCCGATACCTCTTCGGCCTCGGGCGATTCTTCGGTTCGATAGGAGGTTGCGATGGATTTTTCTCCGGCGGATCTGTTCCGTTCAACCAAGACCGGCTCTCGCAGCAGCCTGGACCGCGTCAACAAGCAACTTTCGGCCTCGCGCGGCACGTTTCGCCAAAAGGTGCATATCGGTGTGCTCGTGGCTACTGTGGCGCTCGTCGCCTACGGTGCCATCATCATCTGGTCGGCTTCGCAGTTTAAGGCCGATGCCTCGTTCTCACGCCATCTGCTGGGAATCGGCATCGGGGCGGTGCTGGCGGTGCTGGTCTGGCGCTCCGACCTGCGCGGTATTTCCAATTTCTCGACGGCGTTGCTCGTCATCGACCTGATCGTGATCCTCTCGCCCAAGATTCCGGGTCTGTCCTATACGGGCGGTCTGGGCATGACGGGCTGGATCAAGATTCCCGGTATCGGCTTGACATTCCAGCCGGTTGAGCTTGCCAAGCTCATCACCATCTTCTTTATTGCTACGCTTGGCTCGCAGTATAACGGTCGCATCGATACCGTTCGCGACTACGTCAAGCTCTGCGGCATGCTGTCCATTCCGTTTTTGGCCGTCGTTGCCATGGGCGACCTGGGATCGGGCCTGGTCGTGCTGGTTTCGGGCGCCATCGTCATTTGTATGAGCGGTGCACGCCGCGAATGGGTGCTGTCGACCCTGGCCCTGCTCGTGGGCTTGGTGGCCCTCGTTCTGGCGCTCGATTCGGTCTTTGATTCGTTGCTCGGCCACGATGTGCTCATCAAGCAGTATCAGATGAACCGTCTGACGGTCTTTATCGACCCCGATAATGCCGATTCGGACGATGCCTACAACCTGCAGCAGTCGCTTATCGCCGTTGGCTCGGGCGGCTTCTTTGGTAAGGGTTTGGGCCATGCGACGCAGTCGGCCGGCGGCTTTCTGCCTGAGTTCCACACCGACTTCGTCTTCGCCTTTTTGTCCGAGACCTTTGGTTTTTGCGGTTCCTTTTTTCTCTTGTGCCTCTACGTGCTGCTGATCTTTTCGACGATTCGCGTCGCCTTTAAGTGTGAGTCGCTGTTCCTGCGTCTGTCGTGCGTAGGTATCGTCGGCATGTGGGCATTCCAGACCTTCGAGAACATCGGCATGTGCATCGGCATGATGCCGATTACCGGTATTCCGCTACCGTTTATTAGCTTCGGTTCGTCTTCGATGATGATCCAGCTGCTGACGGTGGGTATCGTACAATCCATATGGCGGCATCGTTCGGGCGCCGCGTAACCGCTGGAGGGGTTTGCTATGAAAATTCCCGTAGATAAGCTGACCCGCGCTTTTAAGATGGGCGCGTCCGTTAAGAAGGATTCCGATACGCCGGTGCGCGTCTCGGTCTATCTGGATTCGTCCGCCTCGCGCTTTCTGGCCGAGACGGTGCGTGACGCCTTTGTGCCGCAGACGACCTCGGGCATTGTGCGCGTCGAGCGTCTGGGGGAGGAGCGAATTGCTCCAAAGACCGATACCGATGTGGTGCTGGTGCTCTCGTGTGGTTCCGACCGCTTGGAGAGTGCCGTGCAGGAGCTCGTGATCGCCGGCGCGCCCGTGTGCGTGCTTGCCGAGTCTGCTGTGGAGGTGCCGTTTATCGAGGAGTCCACGCCCATGCTCGGTGTGGTGGCGGCAACCGATAAGACGTATCTGCTCGAGACGCTTGCCCGCTGGATTCTCGATCGCACCGACAAGGAAACGGCTTTTGCGGCGAACTTTGCCTTCATGCGCATCGCGGCGGCCAATCGTATCATCACCTCGTGTGCGCTCACCAATATGGCGACCGGGGCTTTGGTGTTTTTGCCGGGCACCGATTATCCCGTTATGGCGCTGGCGCAGGTGGGCATGCTCTTTGAGCTCGCTGCCGTCTTTGGACGCGGCATTAAGCCTGAGCGCGGCTACGAGGTCGCGGGCGTGCTTGCCGGCGGTCTTGTGATCCGCGCGGTCACCCGCGCGCTCGTCAAGCAGACGCCGCATATTGGGTTTGCCGTCAAGGCGCTCGCTGCTGCCGCGGGCACCTATGGCATGGGCCGTGCGCTCGTTTCGCTCTACGAGCGCGATGTCGACTACAGCCGTGCTAACGAGGTGGTCACTGCCACGTTTTCCCGCGTTCGCGATCTGGTGACTGCGGTCGCGGGCGCTACCCGTCCTATGGCGTCCTATCAGGACGCATCAGATCTCGCTGCTTAGGGGTTTTCCGTTGCGCGTTGCATACCAAGACTGTTTTCATTTAATTGAGCCGTTGCTCGCCAAGGTCGAGAAGCCGAGTCGCTATATCGATCACGAGTGGGGCACGCTTTCCAAGGCCGATGCCGACTACCGTTGCTGCCTGATCTACCCGGATGTGTACGAGGTCGGTCTGCCCAACCAGGGCATCGCCATCCTCTACAACATCCTTAACCAGGCCGAGGGCATCTCCTGCGAGCGCGGCTATGTGCCGTGGCCCGATATGGGTGACGCCATGCGCGAGGCAGGCATTCCGCTGCTGTCGCTCGAGGGTGCAGCGCCGGTCGCTTCGTTTGATATCGTCGGCCTGCATGTGCCGCACGAGATGGCGGTGACGAACTTCCTCGAGGCACTCGACCTCGCTGGTATTCCGCTGTTAGCGGCTGACCGCACCGAGGACGACCCCATTATCATCGCCGGCGGCCCCTCGGTGTACAACCCCGAGCCGTACGCGGCCTTCTTCGATGTTATCCTCATCGGCGAGGGCGAGGAATCGCTGCTCGAGACCTGCCAGTTGCATCGCCGTCTGCGTGACGAAGGAGTCCCGCGCGCGCAGATTGTCGAGCAGCTTGCATCCATTGCCGGCAACTACGTGCCGTCGCTCTATGAGGTTTGTCACGACGAGCCCTGCTCGCCGCATGGCTACACCGTGCCGCGTGAGGGCAAGGATGCGCCGACCGTGGTCTACAAGCGCGTCGTCGAGGATTTCGGCGCCACGAATCCGCTGTCGCAGTCGTGCGTGCCCTATGCGCAGCTGGTCCACGACCGCCTGTCTATCGAGATCCTGCGCGGCTGCGCCCGCGGCTGTCGTTTTTGCCAGGCCGGCATGACGTATCGCCCGGTGCGTGAGCGCTCGGCCGACCAGATCGTCTCGTCGGTGATTCAGGGTCTGGAAAAGACCGGCTATGACGAGGTGTCGCTGACCTCGCTCTCCACGACCGACCACTCCTGCATTCGCGATGTGCTCGGCAGGCTCAACCATCGCCTGGAGGATACGGGTATTCGCGTGTCTATTCCGTCGCAGCGCCTGGATTCGTTTGGCGTGGATATGGCCGAGTCGGTCGCCGGCGAAAAGAAGGGCGGACTGACGTTCGCGCCCGAGGCCGGCAGCCAGCGCATGCGCGACATCATTAACAAGAACGTGACCGAGGAGGACCTGGACCGTGCGGCCAAGGCGGCCTTCGAGGCCGGTTGGAACCGCATGAAGCTCTACTTTATGATGGGCCTTCCCGGCGAGCGCGACGAGGACATCGTGGCCATCGCCAATCTGGCCGATCACGTGCTGGAGCTCGGTCGTTCCGTGGTGCCCAAGGCTCGTCGCGGCTCGATCTCGGTGTCGATCTCGGTTTCGGTCTTTATCCCCAAGGCTGCCACGCCGTTCCAGTGGTGCCCGCAGCTCGACTACGACGACGTCAAGCGTCGCCAGAAGCTGCTCATCACGAGCGTTCGCAACCGTGCCGTCCGCGTTCATTACCACGATGCCGAGACCTCGCTCATCGAGGCTGCGCTGTCCCGCGCCGGTCGTGACATGACGCCCGTCATCATCGACGCTTGGCGCTCGGGCTCTCGCTTTGACGCCTGGGTAGAGCATTTCTCGCTCGATAACTGGAAGGAAGCTGCTGCCAAAAACGGCATCGACCTCAATGAGCTCGTGCACCTGCCCTACGAGTTGGACTGGCGCCTGCCGTGGGAGCACGTGAGCCCCGGCTGCACGCGCGGCTTCCTCGAGCGCGAGTACCGTCGCTCGCTCGAGGGCGTCACGACTCCCGACTGCACCCGCACGTCGTGCACCGGCTGCGGAATCTGCCCCACGCTCCACGCCAAGAATGTATTGATGGGTGATCGCGCATGAGTGAGCGCCTGACCGACAACCCCACGCTCTTTAGACTTCGTGTTCGCTATGGCAAGCGCGATCGCCTTAAGTACCTGGGCCATCTCGAAGTGATCCATACCATTGAGCGCATCGTGCGCCGTGCGGGACTTCCCTATGCCGTCACGCAGGGCTTCTCTCCGCACATGCGCGTGGGCTTCTCTTCGGCGCTACCGGTTGGTACGTCGTCGACCTGCGAGTGGTATGACCTGTTTATGACCGAGTTCGTGGCGCTCGACGAGGCGTTTGAGCGCCTGGCTGCGGCGTCTCCGGCCGATCTGGCGCCCATCGAGGCGGCGTACATCGACGTGCGCACGCCGGCATTGACGGCGCAGCTCACGCGCCTGTCGTATCGCATCGACTTACACCTGGATCCCGAGGCGCCCGTAAGCGCCGACGAGGTGCGTCGTGCGATCGACACGCTGCGCGCGGATCATGGCATCGACTACGCGCGCGGCAAAAAGAGCAAGCGCTTGGATTTGGATCACACGCTCGTTGGCTATGAGCTCACGGCGGGGGAGCGCCCGGACCATTTGGTTCTCATGCTCGACACCCATGCCGACAACGAGGGCTCTATGCGTCCGGAAATTTTGCTTTCTGCTGCTGATGTTTTGTTGCAGGGCTTGACCCCGGGCGTGGATGCACCTATTGTTTCCACCGGTATGCAAGACCTCGTGACCATCTGCTCCTACGATGTCGAGCGTCAGAATCAAGCATGCGAGGACGACGAGGGCCGACTCGTCAGCCCCATACCTGTGCGAACTTGTGGATTTGCTCCACATACTCGTTGACGGGGGTATTTTCGCCTGCTACTATATTCGGCTGTTGCACTAACTGATGCATGAAGGGCAAGTAAACATGTACGCAATCGTTAACACGGGCGGCAAGCAGTACAAGGTCGCCACCGACGATGTCATCACCGTCGAGAAGATCGAGGGCAATGAGGGCGACAAGGTCACCCTGCCGGTTATCTTCCTCAACGATGGTAAGAAGATCGTCACCGATCCCGACAAGCTGGCCAAGGCCAAGGTTACCGCTCAGATCGTTGAGCAGTTCAAGGGCGAGAAGCAGCTGGTCTTCAAGTTCCACAAGCGTAAGCGCTATCGTCGTCTGAAGGGTCACCGTCAGCAGCTCACCAAGCTGAAGATCGTGAAGGTCCAGGCTACGTCCCGCGCCAAGAAGGCTGTCAAGGCAGAGGCCGAGGCTGTTGCCGAGGCTCCCGTCGCCGAGTAGATTACACTCGTAACGAAAGAGTAGGTATACACAATGGCACACAAAAAAGGACTCGGTTCCTCCCGTAATGGCCGTGACTCCCGCGGTCAGCGCCTTGGCACGAAGCGCTATGCCGGCCAGACGGTAACCACGGGCACGATTCTCGTCCGTCAGCACGGCACGCACATCCACCCGGGTGAGAACGTTGGCCGTGGTAAGGACGACACGCTGTTCGCGCTGGTCGACGGTACCGTTGAGTTCCACAAGGGTATCAAGCACAGGGTCAGCGTACGCCCGCTCGCGAACGCGTAATTCACCCTTCATAGAGCACATATGTGGGAGGCACTTGAGTTTTAGGATTCAAGGGTCTCCCTCTTTTTTGTAGGAGGCGATTCTGTTGTCACAGTTCACCGATATCAGCCGCATTAACGTGTGCGGCGGCGACGGCGGAGCCGGATGCATGTCGTTTAGGCGCGAGGCATTTGTCCCCAAGGGCGGCCCCGATGGCGGCGACGGCGGTCGTGGCGGCAATGTCGTCATCCAGGCCGATGCTCAGCTGTCTTCGCTGATCGATTACCGCTTTAAGCATCACTTCCGCGCCGAGCGCGGCACGCACGGGCAGGGTGCCCGTCGTAACGGCAAGAGCGGCGAGGACCTGATTCTCAAGGTCCCTATGGGTACCGTGGTGCGCGAGCTCGATCCCGAGACGCAGACCCCGATGTTCGAGATCGCCGACCTGGTGCACGACGGCGAGCGCGTCGTCGTGGCGCCCGGCGGTGCCGGCGGTCTGGGCAACACACACTTTGTGACGTCGGTGCGTCGCGCTCCGGCCTTTGCCCAGCTCGGCGAGCCTGCCGAGGAACACTGGATCGAGCTCGAGATGAAGCTTATGGCCGATGCCGCGCTTGTGGGCTTTCCCTCGGTGGGTAAGTCATCGCTCATTGCGCGCATGAGTGCCGCCCGCCCCAAGATTGCTGACTACCCGTTTACCACGCTCGTGCCGAACCTCGGCATGGTGCGTGCCGGCGAATATTCTTACGTCGTTGCTGACGTCCCCGGTCTCATCGAGGGCGCGAGCGAGGGCCGTGGCCTGGGTCACCAGTTCCTGCGCCACATTGAGCGTACGGCACTCATCATGCACGTCGTCGATATGACGGGTGGTTTTGAGGATCGCGATCCGGTCGAGGACTATCGCATCATCAACCGCGAGCTCGAGCAGTATGGCGCCGAGCTTTCGGAGCGTCCGCAGATCGTCATTGCCAACAAGTGTGATGCGCCGGGCACGGCCGACAAGATTGCCGACCTTAAGCGTGCGGCGCTCGACGATGGCCATATGTTCTTTGCCGTGTCTGCTGTTACGGGCGCCGGCCTCAACACGCTGATGCTTGCCGTGGGCGAGCAGGTGGCTAAGCTTCGCGCCGAGCTGGCGGTCTCTGATGAGCCGGTCGATCTGCGCGACGAGGAGTGGGAGCGTCGCCGCCTGCAGCGCGAGAAGCGTTTCCGCATTGTCCAGGAAGAGCCCGGTGCCTTCCGCGTGGTCGGTCGTGCCATCGAGCGCATGGTCATCCAGACCGACTGGGAAAACGAGGAAGCCGTCATTTACCTGCAGCATAAGTTTGCGCGTATGGGTGTTGACGACGCGCTCGAGAAGGCCGGTTGCCGTGCGGGCGACGAGGTCCGCATTTGCCAGCGCGCTTTTGACTTTGAGGGCGCCGAGGACTTCTCGGAGTACGAAGAGCTCGAGGATGCTGGCGAGGACGTTGCCGTCGAGGCCATTGACGTGGCCGATGCTGCGGATGAGGGCGTCGAGGTTGTCGATGCGGCGGATGCCGAGGACGATGCCGAGACCTCGGAGGGCGAGTAAGCCATGTCGCTGCGCGGTGGAATCGGTCTGCCCGAGCTTCCTCTAGAGGACGGGCAGGAGTTTAGGCTCGGCATTATGGGTGGCACCTTTGATCCCATCCATTACGGGCACCTGGTGACCGCTGAGCAGGCGCGTGAGTCCCTCGACTTGGATGCCGTGCTCTTTATGCCGGCGGGCACGCCTGCCTTTAAGCTTGACAAGCCGGTGACGCCTGCCGAGGATCGTTATGCCATGACGGTCCTCGCCACCGCCGCGAACCCGGCCTTTTTGGCGAGCCGGTTCGAGATCGACCGCCCGGGCGTAACCTATACGGCTGATACGCTTCATGCCCTTCGCGACTTTTACCCGCCGCAGGTAAAGCTCTACTTTATTACGGGCGCCGATGCGATTATCGATATCGTGACCTGGCATGATGCCGAACGAATCGCTGAGCTTGCTACCTTTATTGCGGCGACACGACCGGGCTTTGATATCGATACAGCGCGTGCCCGAATCAAAGAGTCGGGGCTGCCGTTCGACGTGCGCTATATTCAGATTCCGGCGCTGGCGATCAGCTCGACGAACATTCGTAAGCGAGTTGCCCGCGGCATGAGCGTGCGCTATCTTACGAGCGAGTCCGTGCTCGGCTACATTCGCAAACGCAGGCTATATGCCGATTTGGGCCAAGAAGATTTTGAGTGATGGGGGTCTACGTTGTCGGTAGAGGATCAGTTTGAGGGCGATGAGCGCGCACTGCTCAAGCGCATTCAAGAGCTGCTCGATGTTCGCATGAAGGATAAGCGCAAGCGCTATGTGCATTCGCTGGGTGTTGCCGAGACCGCACTTCATCTGGCCGAGGTCTACGGCGTTGACCGCTTTGATGCCGCTGCCGCCGGCTTGATCCACGACTGGGACAAGGTGCTTTCCGATGACGAGCTCGTGGCCCGCGCGCTTCACTATGGCATCAAGGTTGCCGGCTCTCCTTCGGCCGCGACACCGCTGCTGCATGGCCCAGTTGCCGCCTATGAGCTTCCGCAGCTTTTTCCCGGGCTGTCGCCGGCGGTCTTTCAGGCTGTCGACCGTCACACCGTGGGAGCTTGCGACATGACGCCGCTCGATATGGTGGTCTTTGTGGCCGATGCCATCGAGCCCAACCGCCACGGCGATTATGCCCACGCGCTGCGCAAGATGGTGGGGGAGTCGACGCTCGATGAGTTGTTCTTCTCCTGTTTTGCGCAGGGTTTGGTCTATGTGATCCAGTCCGGGCGTTATCTTTATCCCACGGCTATTACGATTTACAACCATTACGCCCAGCTACGCTAGCTCGGGTGCGTCTAGAAAGAGGTATTCCATGGCCGACGAGACCATGACTGACGAGCAGATTCTCAAGGATGTGGAGCACAAGAGCTTCGCCGCCACGTCCGACCGCACCGCCGCCTCGCTGTCCGCGAGCGGTGTCGCCGCCGAGGATGTCGCCCGCGCCGCCGCGCAGGCCGCCTACGACAAGAAGGGCGAGGACGTTCAGGTGCTCGACCTGACTGAGCTTTCCGATGTGTGCGACTACTTTGTCCTTGCTACCGGCACCAACAACCGCCAGGTTGATTCGATCGTCGACGAGATTGAGGAGAAGGTCGCCGAGGCTTGCGGCGAGCATCCGTTCTCCATCGAGGGCCGCGAGCAGAAGACTTGGATGCTCATGGACTACGGTTCGGTTGTCGTCCACGTCTTCACTCCCGAAGCCCGCGACTTCTACCGCCTCGAGAAACTCTGGGGAGACGCCCCCCAGCTCCCCCTCAATCTCCTCTAGAGCTTTGCTTGGGCCAGGGCTTTTTTAGCTACCCTTATCCGTTTGCCGGGCAGTTGCACCATTTGCAGCTGCCCGGCTTTCTTTTGCCCAAAAGTAGCTAATTTGGGACGGGGCTTTTTTAGCTACCACCTACCGTTCGCCGAACAACGCGATTTGTCGCACCCAGTACGTTTTTTTCTGCTCTGGCTCGGGTAACGTAATTCTTATCTGTAGAGGAGGGAATGCGTATGACTCGGACTGCGCGAGAAATCTCTGAATATGGCTTTTACCATGTCGTTCAAAAGGGGTGTGGTGGTCAGCTGATATTTGAGGATGAGGATGATCGACTCTATTTGATTCGGCTGATTGCTTCGAAATGCCAGAAGTTCAAAGTTGATGTCATCGCGTGGTGCCTTATGGATAACCATATTCATCTTCTGCTTGACGATGAGCATGCTCATCTGAGTGATTGCATGCATTCGATTACGACGGCGTATGCCATGTATTTCAATTCTAAGACAGGCAGAAATGGTCCACTCTTCCAGGATCGATTTAAGAGCGTGCCGATTCTTGATGATGATCAGCTGCTCAGCTGCGTTCGTTACATTCACGATAACCCTGCGAAAGCCAGAATTGACACTGCTTCGCTCTATCGCTGGAGCAGCTTTAGCGAGTATATGGGCTATCCGGGTATTTGTAAGACTGATTGCGTGCTCGAGTTGCTCGGGAATTCTCAGAGGTTTTTTGCATTTAGCACCTCGGGCGAGCCCAATGGCTATTGCTTCCGTTATGGCGCTCACGTGAGTGATGCTGACGCGCTTGAGTTTGCGCAGGCGTTGCTCAAACCTTACGAGCCTCACCATCTCAAAGCTCTGCCAAAGGGCGTGCGTGATGACTGTATCCGCAAGCTCAAAAGCGAGGGCTTTTCGATCAAGCAGATCGTGCGCCTCACGGGCATCGGCCACTGCACGATTCAAAAAGTCAAAGTTGAAAAGTAGCTCATTTCAGGCGGGGTAATTTTGCTACGGCCACCAAACCGGGCATCCGGGGTAGTCAATTTGGGACGGGGCTATTTTAGCTACCCTTTGGCTGACGGTGAATGAATTAGGCCGAATGAATCTCAACCGATATATAGGGGTAGCTAAAATAGCCCCGTCCCAAATTGACTACCAATGCCGTGTCGGACGGAAGGCAGCAACCCCCCGTCCAAAAAAGACTAGTTATTGAAGCGGGATTGGCGGCCGAAAGATAGGGCGGTGTCGCCGAACTTGTCTCGGACGGCGTCGATAGCGACCGAGAGGTCGCGACGGTCGCTTGATTGGGCTCCGCGGTCATCGACTTCGCAGAACAGGTCGGTCTGGATGCCGCCTTGGTGGTCGAAGTCGCTCATGCCGATGCCCGCTAAGCGAACATGCATGCCTTCCTGCCAGATGTTGTCGAGCAGTTCGAGTGCAACCGCCACGAAGATGTTCTCATCGTCGGTCGGATGAGGCAGCCGGCGCTGTGCCGTACGCCCGCTGCCATACGAATACTTAAGCTTGAGCGTTACCGTGCCGCCCGTCAGTCCCTGACGGCGCAGGCGGCGTCCAACCGACTCACCCAGCAGCGCAATCGCCGCTTCGATGTCCCCGCGCTCAGTCAAATCTTTCGCAAAGGTGCGTTCATTGCTGACCGACTTGACCTCGCGCTCTTCATCGAGACTCGTGACTTCGGAGATTTCAAGTCCCAGCGCACGCTGACGCATACGTTCGCCGTTGACGCCAAAAATAGAGGCCAAGGTGGATTCCGGCGCGCGTGACAGCTCGCCGAGCGTGTAGATGCGCATACGGCGCAGTCGCTCCTCGGCCGAGCGCCCGATGCCGCTCATGGCAGATACCGGCAGCGCGGCCAAAAAGCGCTGCTCGGTTCCGGGGCGCACGATGGTCAGCCCAAACGGCTTATCCCGCTCGCTTGCGATCTTTGCGACCGTCTTGTTGCAGCCCACGCCAATGGAGCACGTCACTCCCAGCGCTGCCACACGGTCGCTTATACGCCGTGCAACCAGCAGTGGGTCCTCGGGCGCAAAGCGACCCGGTGTGATATCGATAAAGGCTTCGTCGATGGATACGCGCTCAACGCGCGGCGTCTCCTCGGCAAGAATCGCCATGACCTGCGCGCTCACCTCGCGGTAGCGATCAAAGTGCCCGTGCGTCCAAATGGCTTGCGGGCACAAGCGCCGCGCCTCGGCCGAGGCCATGGCAGAGCGCACGCCAAAGCGACGTGCCTCATACGAACACGTGGACACGACGCCACGCGAATCGGCGTCTCCGCCCACGATGAGTGGCTTTCCGCGCCATTCGGGATGATCGAGCATCTCCACGCTCGCAAAAAATGCATCGAGGTCCATGAGGCCCACCGCCGAACCCGTCCAGGGAGGTGGCGTGACGCCCATGGCATCCTCATAACCGTATGTATGTTCGCGTCTTTCCATGTCATGAGTATACCGCGCAGCTCATGTGGGGTGCGTGTATGTGCTTGCAAATCCCGAATTCTTGTCTAAGATATGGATTTGCCCTCGACTACACCGAAGAAGTTGGTCTCACGGACTTCACCTGCCCGCGTCGATGGCGTATTATGTTCAACTGTTTGTTTGTAGTTGCAGCCTAAAGCTGCTTGGTTGGAGGAGTTTCCTTTGGCAGTCAAGATTCGCCTTGCTCGTCACGGCGCTAAGAAGCGTCCGTACTACCGTGTCGTCGTCGCCGATTCCCGCGCCCCGCGTGACGGTCGTATCATCGAGGAGGTTGGCCGCTACAACCCGATGACCGCCCCCAAGACCATCAACCTCGACCTCGAGAAGATCGCCGACTGGCAGTCCAAGGGCGCTCAGCTCACCGACGCCGTCGCCGCTCTGGTCAAGGCCGCCAACGAGGGCGAGAAGACCGAGACCGTCGTCAAGAAGTCCAAGAAGCAGCTCGCCAAAGAGGCCGAGGCAGCTAAGGCTGCCGCTGAGGCCGCTGAGGGTGCCGAGGAGTAAATCGTGCCTGAGGTTGACGCTGCACAGCTCGAGGGTGAGGCAATGCTCTCAGATCGCATCGCCGATCTCGTCGAATATCTCGTTGTTCAGATCGTCGACGACCCGGATTCCGTGAGCCTTGAGGTCATTGATGGTGATGACGCCTCTACGATTGAGGTTTCTGTCGCCGAGGATGACGTCGCTAAGGTCATCGGCCGTCGTGGCCGTACCATCAAGGCCATTCGCACGCTCGCCCGTGCACTGGCCGCTCGCCTCGACACTGCTGTCGAGGTAGAGGTTCTGGGCTAGGACCTTGAGGTCCCAGTACAAAAACATCGCCCGTGTGGTCAAGCCGCACGGAAGGAAGGGGGAGGTCCTCGCGCAGCCGCTGCGGGGGCTTCCTTCTGTATTAGAGCCGGGTATGCGCGTCGCCCTGACGCCGCCGGCGCTCAAGCGCGACCGCTTTTGCACGGTCGTGTCCGTCACCGATACGGGCGATGGCGATCTGGTCTTGTTTGAGGGCATTGACGACTTGACGGCCGCCGAGGGCATCACGGGATGCTATGTGTTGGCAAATCGTGACGATTTTGAGCTCGATTCACTCGACGCCGCCTATACCGACCTGATGGGTCGCGAGGTGGTTGACGAGCGCTTCGGTTCGCTCGGCACGATTGTCGAGATCATGTCGACGCCCGCTAACGATGTTTGGGATGTCGAGGGCGATCGGTACGGCGAGGTACTGATTCCCGTGATCGAGCAGGTTGTGCTCGATCTTCCCGACACAGGAACAATTTCCGTCCACGTTATGGACGGCCTGATCGATATGGACAAGTAGGGAGGACAACATGCTGATTGAGACCCTTTCGGTCTTTCCCGAGATGTTTGAGCCCGTCATGTCCACATCGATTTTGGGCCGCGCCCGCAAGGCCGGCCTTTTTGATTTTAAGGCGTATAACCTGCGCGACTGGACGCACGACCGCCATCGTACCGTCGATGACGAGCCGTACGGCGGCGGGCAGGGCATGCTCATGAAGGTCGAGCCTATCGCCGAGGCCATCGAGGCCATTAGCGCGGAGGGCCCCAAGCCGACGGTGGTGTTCTTCACCCCGTGCGGCGAGCCTTTTACGCAGCATGTGGCCGAGCGCCTGCTCAAAAGCGAGCGCTTGCTGTTTGTGTGCAGCCGTTACGAGGGTGTCGACGAGCGTGCCTATGCGTATGCCGACGAGCGCCTGTCGATCGGCGATTACGTGCTCACGGGCGGCGAGCTTCCCGCTATGGTCGTTGCCGATGCTGTCGTACGCCTGATTCCCGGCGCCCTTGGTGACGAGATGAGCAACGTCGACGAGTCGTTCTCGACCGCCGAGGACGGAGGCCTGCTCGAGTATGCGCAGTACACTCGCCCTGCTGAATTCAACGGCGAGGGCGTGCCGCCGGTGCTCGTGAGCGGTGACCATGCCAAGGTCGATGCCTGGCGCCGTAAGAATGCCATCGAGCGCACCTGCCGCTGGCGTCCCGACCTGATCGAGACGGCACGGCTTACGCCCCAGGAGCGCGCATACGCGCAGGAGATTCTGGACGCTTCGTATTCGCAGAGCGAGGAGTGAGAATGGTTCCATCGCAGCATTCCGCGTTGAGGGGCGCTTTTGAGTGGGTCGCGGTCATCGCGATCGCGCTCGTGGCCACCTTCCTGATCCGCACCTTTGTGGTCGAGCCCTTTGTGGTACCCACCGGCTCCATGGAGGACACGATCGAGATTGGCGACCAGATCCTGGCACAAAAGGTGAGCCTCGAGCTCGGTCAGCCCGTCAAACAGGGCGATATCGTGGTGTTCCACAACCCCGATGCCACTTCCGAGCATGATGTTCTTGTCAAGCGTGTTATTGCCACGGCCGGCCAGACGGTCGACCTGCAGGACGGCAAGGTCGTCGTCGACGGCCAGGCGCTCGATGAGGACTATACGACCGGCATGAGTTGGCCGCTTTCGGTCCAAGCGCCTGGCGCCCAGGTGAGTTATCCCTACACCGTTCCCGACGGGTGCGTGTGGGTGATGGGCGACAACCGCGAAAACTCTGCCGACTCGCGCTACTTTGGTCCCGTCGATCGCTCTGATTTGATCGCTGTGGCGCTTGTGCGCTACTGGCCGCTCAACCGCATCGGCGCTATCGACTAAAAACCGCTATAGTACAGTACCTAACCGTGTAATCGTTTCGACGAGGGGATATTAGAGGCATGAACGCTTCATCGCTTTCCTTCCAAGACATCATCCTGCGCCTCCAGCAGTACTGGGGCGAGCAGGGCTGCGTCATTATGCAGCCCTATGACTCCGAGGTCGGTGCCGGTACCTTCCATACCGCGACCACGCTGCGCTCGCTCGGTCCCGCCGAATGGCGCACCTGCTATGCGCAGCCCTGCCGCCGTCCCGCCGACGGCCGCTACGGCGAGAACCCTAACCGCATGCAGCACTACTATCAGTTCCAGGTGCTCATTAAGCCCTCTCCGGTTAATGCTCAGGAGCTTTACCTGGGGTCTCTTGCTGCCATTGGCCTGGACCCCAACGACCATGACGTCCGTTTTGTCGAGGACGACTGGGAGAGCCCGACGCTGGGCGCCTGGGGCCTTGGCTGGGAGGTCTGGCTCAACGGCATGGAGGTCACGCAGTTTACGTACTTCCAGCAGGTGGGCGGTATCGAGGTCGACCCCGTGCCCGTCGAGATCACCTATGGCCTGGAGCGTATCGCCATGTACGCTCAGGGCGTCAACTCGGTCTACGATCTGGTGTGGAGCTATCTGCCCGACGGCACGCCCATGACCTACGGCGACGTGTTCCTCGAGAACGAGCGCGAGTTCAGTGCCTATAACTTTGAGGTCGCCAACGTCGAGATGATGCGTCAGAAGTTTGACGACTACGAGGCCGAGTGCCATTCCTGCCTGGAGCGCAAGCTGCCGTTGCCGGCGTACGACTGTGTCATGAAGTGCAGCCACGCCTTCAACCTGCTCGATGCCCGCGGCGCCCTGTCCGCGGTCGAGCGTGCCAACTACATCCTGCGCGTCCGCGCCGTCGCCAAGGCGTGCTGCGAGGCCTACATGGCCGAGGTCGCCGGAGTGAACGAGAATGCCGACCAGGAAGGCGAGGTGGCGTAAGCCATGGCAGACGCTAAGGATTTCCTGTTTGAGATCGGTACGGAGGAAATGCCCTCTGCACCGCTGAACAATGCCGTCAAGCAGCTTGGTACCATGATCGCCAAGGGTCTCGACGAGGCCGGTCTGGCCCACGGCGAGGTCCGCGTGATCTCGAGCCCGCGTCGCCTGGCTGCGCTCGTTGCCGACGTTGCCACCGCGACCGATGAGGTTCACGAGGTCAAGCGTGGCCCCGCGGCAAACATCGCCTTCGACGCTGACGGTAACGCCACCAAGGCCGCCCAGGGCTTCGCCCGCAAGTGCGGTGTGGCTGCCGAGGACCTGGTCCGTCGTGAGGATACCGACGGTCGCGAGTATGTCTTTGCCGAGAAGAACATTCCCTCCGCACCGGCAACCCCGATCCTGACGGCCCTGTGCGAGAAGACCATTGCCGGCCTGCAGTGGCCCAACTACCGCTCCCAGCGCTGGGGCCACGAGCACGCGACGTTCGTGCGTCCGGTCCGCTGGATTTGCTGCCTTCTGGGCGAGGATGTTGTGCCTGTGTCATTTGCCGACGTGACGAGCGGCAACACCACGCGCGGCCATCGCGTGCTCGGCCCCGGTGACCACGTTGTCGCCAGCCCCGCCGCCTACGAGCAGGTACTCGAGGACGCCGGCGTGCTTTCTGCCGAGCGCCGTCGCGAGGCCATCCTTGCCGGTATCTCCGAGGTCGAGGCCGCTCGCCCCGGCTGCCATGTCGATACGCCCAAGAAGGTCTTTGAGGAGGTCATTAACCTCTGCGAGTGGCCGACGGTGCTCGTCGGTACTTTCGACGAGGAGTTCCTCAAGGTCCCGCACGAGATTATCTGCGAGTCCATGCTCACCAACCAGCGCTACTTCCCGATCTATGACGGCGAGGGCAAGCTGACGCGTGAGTTCGTGGTCGTCTCCAACAGCAAGCCCGAGAACGCCGAGCGAGTGATCGACGGTAACGAGCGCGTCGTGCGCGCCCGTCTGGACGACGCTAAGTTCTTCTACGAGGAGGACCTGAAGATCTCCCTCGACGAGTTCCGTGAGCGTCTGTCCAAGGTTGCCTTCCAGGAGAAGCTCGGTAGCGTGCTCGCCAAGTCCGAGCGCATCGAGCAGCTCGCGCTCGCTATCGCCCGCGAGGCTCACCTGGGCGCCCATCTTGCCGCCGATGCCGCTCGCGCCGCGCATCTGTGCAAGGCCGACCTGGTGTCCAACGCCGTCGTCGAGTTCACGAGCCAGCAGGGCGTGATGGGCGGTTACTACGCCACCGCGATGGGGGAGAACGACGAGGTCGCCCACGCCATTCGCGATCATTATCGTCCCCGCTTTGCCGGCGACGAGCTGCCCGAGGGCACCGCTGGCTGCATCGTGGCCTGCGCCGACAAGCTCGATACCATCGCCGGTATCTTTGCCATCGGCGAGCCCCCGACCGGCTCCTCCGACCCCTACGCGCTGCGTCGTGCCGCTATCGGCATTATCAACATCCTGCGCGACCGTCTGCCGATCGACCCCACGTCGCTCATCGACTTTGCCCTCGAACTCTACAGTGAGCAGGGCATTGAGTTCGACGCCGCCGAGGTCGCCCAGCAGGTTCGTGACTTCTTCCATGGCCGCCTGGTGAGCATGGCCCGCGACGAAAAGATTCCGGCCGATACCGTCGCCGCCGTCTCCGCGGTGCACATCATCGCCCCGTCCGTCTTCTTCGCCCGCTGCGCCGCCCTCGACGAGGCCCGCAAGAACGACGCTGAGACGTTCGACAACCTGGCGACCGCCTATGCCCGCGCCGCGCATATCTCCAAGCCCGAGCTGGGTGCGGAGTATGACCGCAGCCTGATGGGCGAGGTCGAGCTTGCGCTCGCCGACGCCTCCGAGGCTGCTCAGACCGCCGTCGATGCCGCCCTTGCTGCCGAGGACTACTCGACCGCATTTGCCGCCCTCGCCGCCCTGCGCGCGCCCATCGACCGTTTCTTCGATGAGGTCATGGTCATGGACAAGGACGAGCAGCTTCGCGATAATCGCCTTAAGCTGCTCAACCGCTTCGAGGCCGTTTTCTCCGGCATTGCCAACATCGGTGAGCTTGCCCGCAAAAAGTAAGCCAGCCTGCGCATAAGCGCAAAAGGAGCCCCGCATGGATTGCCCGGTCACCGCTCGTCCCACCGTTATCGTTATCTCCGACTCGCTCGGCGATACCGCTTGTGAGGTGGTGCTTGCGGCGTCCGGGCAATTTGATGTAGGGGCTTTTCGCGTTTTGCGCCTGCCTAAGGTGACCTCCGTGGAGCAGGTCAAGTCATTTGTGGGGCCGCGCGTCGATGCCGACCATCGCGATATTGCCGTGTTCCACACCATCGTCGATCCGGCGCTTCGCGCCCGCGTGCTCGATTATTTGGGCATGCTGCACATTCGCTCGGTCGACCTGATCGGTCCGACGCTCGCCGTATTGTCGTCGCTCATCGGTGTGCCGCCCAAAGGCGTTGCGGGCGTGATTCACAAGACCGACGATCGGTATTTCCATCGTATCGAGGCCATGGAGTATTTCGTTGAGCACGATGACGGTCGTGGTTGTGACGATCTGTCGGGTGCCGATATCGTGCTGCTGGGTGTGTCGCGTACATCCAAGACGCCGCTGTCGATGTATTTAGCTTATCAGGGCTACAAGGTCGCCAATGTTCCGTTGGCGCATGGCATGGAGCCGCCCAAGTCGATTTACGAGGTTGACCCGATGCGCCTGTTCGGCTTGATTTCGACCGTCGATGTGATTTCCGAGATTCGCGATAGCCGCTTGGGCGACGACTACGCCCGCGCCGTCGCAGGCTCCTATGCCGAGCCTGAGTGCGTGCGCAGCGAGCTCGAGGAAGCCCGTGCCCTCATGAAGCGCCTGGGCTGCTTTGTGGTGCGCACCGACGGCAAAGCCATCGAGGAAAGCGCTGCCGAGATCATTGCCCACCTCGAGGAGATCCAGGAAGCCAGGGCCCGGGTAATGTCGAGAAAGTTGGTGTAGCGCCCGATCCGAAGTGAGTCGGCCCGGCGT
>DXLP01000026.1 GCA_019414645.1 Collinsella sp. | reverse complement strand
GTAGCGGGTGGTTTAAAGCTGGCCGCTGCGCGGCCAGCAGACTAAAGTCTTGAAAACAAAAAGGGTCCCGCACTTGCGGAACCCTTTTCAAGTATTTATGTGGCTCGTGCTTAGTAGCCGACGATACCCTGCGGGAAGAAGAACATGCACAGGACGACACACACGGCAAAAACGACGGCCATAATTACCGTCAGGCGATCGAGGTTCTGCTCCATGACGCCCGTGGCAGAGCTGGAGTTATACAGCGAGCTAGCGATCATATCCGAAACGCCGGTGCCCTTACCAGAGTGCATCAGGACGAGAATCGTCAGCGCCACGGCAGAGACAGCCCAAACGACAAACAGAAGAATCTGAAACGGACCCATAGATAAGCTCCTTAATAGAACAATTCAAACTCCAGTACTGTACCACAACCCCCAGCACTCCCCCATCAGCCATTTGGTGACGAGGTAGAAATAGCGCAAAAAAAGAGGGTTGTCCGGTTGTGGACAACCCCCTTACTAGAAAACGGTATTTGTTTTCTATTAGGCCTCGGTGGCGAGTACGCGACCCGTCATCTCGGCGGAAGGCTCAATACCAGCCATGGTGAGCATGGTCGGAGCGATATCGGAAAGACGGCCGTCCTCGATACCGGTGAGCTGTGCCTTCTCATCAACGATGATGAACGGCACGCGGTTGGTGGTGTGAGCCGTAAACGGATGCTTGGAACCGTCGGAAGCAACGTCAAACATGTGATCGGCGTTGCCGTGATCGGCGGTAATCAGCGCAAAGCCGCCCTTAGCGAGAATCGCCGGGACAACCTTGGACAGGGCATCGTCAACAGCCTCGACGGCCTTAACGGCAGCGTCGAAGACACCGGTGTGACCAACCATGTCGCAGTTTGCGAAGTTCACGATGTAGAAATCAGCGCGATCCTCGTTGATGGCGGCGACAAGCTTCTCGGTAACCTCGGGAGCGCTCATCTCAGGTTGCAGGTCGTAGGTAGCGACCTTGGGAGAAGCGACGAGCACGCGCTCCTCGCCCTCCTTGGGCTCCTCGATGCCGCCGTTGAGGAAGAACGTCACGTGGGCGTACTTCTCGGTCTCGGCGGTGTGCAGCTGCTTCAGGCCATTGGCGGCGATAACGTCGGCCAGAACGTTCTCGGGGAACGTCTTGGGGAAGGCGACCTCGACGTCAAACGTCGGGTCGTACTCGGTCATCGTCACAAAGTGCGAAAGCTTGATCTGCTCGCGCTCAAAGCCGTCGAACTCCTTGTCCGTGAACACGCGAGTCATCTGACGAGCGCGGTCGGGACGGAAGTTGAAGAAGATGGCCGCGTCGCCCTCGTGGATGCCCTCGTTGTGGGCAGCGAAGGGCTCGACGAACTCGTCGCCGCGCGGATCCTTCTCGTAGTAGGCCTTGATACCGGCAACAGGGTCGGTATCGGCATCGGATGCGTTGACCATGACATCGTAGGCGCGCTGGATGCGCTCCCAACGGTTGTCGCGGTCCATGGCCCAATAACGGCCCGAGACGGTGGCAACGCGAGCGTCGCAACCGGTCTCCTCGGAGATCTTAGCCAGGAAGGCGCAGAACTCACTCATGTAACCGGCACCGGACTGCGGGTCAACGTCGCGACCATCCATGAAGGCGTGGACGCGAACGGTCTTGACACCGTGCTCGGCAGCCATCTTGACCAGAGCCTCGACGTGGCTCATATGAGAATGAACACCGCCAGGGCTCATAAGGCCCATGAGGTGGAGAGTCTTGCCGTCAGCCTTGACGTCGTCCATAGCCTTGACGAAGACCTCGTTCTTGGCGATGGAGCCGTCCTTGATGGCATTGTTGATGCGCGAAAGCTCCTGGAACACGATGCGGCCGGCACCGATGTTGAGGTGACCCACCTCGGAGTTGCCCATCTGGCCATCGGGAAGACCCACGTCCTCGCCCGAAGCGCCGAGCGTGGTGTGGGGGTACTTCTCGTACAGGCTATCGAGGAAGGGCGTCTTGGCAGCGGCGACGGCGTTCTCGCCATCGGCCGGAGCCAGGCCGCAACCATCCATGATGATCAGGAGTGCAGGAAGATGACGCTGTGCCATATGTCCTACTCGCCTGCCTTGACGACCATAGAGGCGAAGTCGGCAGCCTTGAGCGAAGCGCCGCCCACGAGGGCGCCGTCGACGTCGGGCTTGGCGACGAGCTCGGCGATGTTGCCGGGCTTGGCAGAGCCACCATAGAGAACGCGGATGCCGTCGGCGAGCTCCTCACCGAACATCTCCTTGAGGGTCTCACGGATAGCGCCGCAGACCTCCTGAGCGTCCTCGGCGGTAGCGGTCTTGCCGGTGCCGATGGCCCAGATGGGCTCGTAGGCGACGACGACCTGCTTGGGGCAAGTGATCTCGAGACCCTCGAGACCAGCCTTGACCTGGTTCACGACGTGCTCGACATAGGTGCCGGCCTCGCGGACCTCAAGGGACTCGCCGCAGCAGAAGACAGGAACAAGACCGGCGGCAACGAGGGCCTTGGCCTTCTTGTTCTGATCCTCGTCGGTCTCGTGGAAGTAATCACGACGCTCGGAGTGACCGATGATGCAGTAGGTGCAGCCAGCGGACTTGAGCATGTCGCAAGAAGACTCACCGGTGAAGGCACCCTTGGCCTCCCAGTACACGTTCTGTGCACCGAGGGCGATGGGGGCAGCCTGAATACGGTCATGAACCGTGGTGATGTCGATGGTCGGAGGGCAGACGAGCACCTCGACGCCAGCCGGAACCTCGGGCAGAGCCTGAGCCAGCTCGTCGGCGAGCTTGGCGGCCTCGGCGACGTCGTTGTTCATCTTCCAGTTACCAGCGATAAGAAGGGTGCGATTAGGCATCGAGAAGCGCCTCCACTCCGGGCAGGGCCTTACCCTCGACGAGCTCCATGGAAGCGCCACCACCGGTAGAGATCCAGCTCATCTTGTCGGCCAGGTTGAACTTGTTGACGGCTGCGACAGAGTCGCCACCACCGATGATCGAGGTGCAATCAGCCTCGGCGACAGCCTCGGCGATAGCCTGGGTGCCGTGAGCGAAGTTATCGAACTCGAAGACGCCCATGGGGCCATTCCAGAACACAGTCTTGGCACCCTTGACAGCCTCGGCGTAGAGCTCCTCGGTCTTGGGGCCGATGTCCATACCCTCACGGTCGTCGGGGATAGCGTCGGAAGCGACAACCTCGGGGACAGCATCCTCGCCAAAGTGATCAGCAACGCGGTTGTCGATGGGGAGCAGGATCTTGACGCCCTTCTCCTCGGCCTTCTTGAGCATCTCACCGGCGCGCTCGACCCAGTCCTCTTCCTTGAGGGACTGACCGACGGACAGGCCCTGAGCCAGGAAGAAGGTGTAGGCCATGCCGCCACCGATGATCAGGGTATCAGCGGAGTCGATGAGGTGATCGAGAACGCCGATCTTGGAGGAAACCTTGGAACCGCCGACGATGGCGACGAAGGGGCGCTCGGGCTCGGCGAAGATGCCGGTCAGCGTGTCGACCTCCTTCTCGAGCAGGAAGCCGGCGACGGCAGGCAGGTAAGCGGCGGGGCCCACGACGGAACCCTGGGCGCGGTGTGCGGTGCCGAAGGCATCGAGAACGAAGACGTCACCATAGGAAGCGAGCTTCTTGGCGATCTCGGGATCGTTCTTCTTCTCACGCTTGTCAAAACGGACGTTCTCGAGAACGAGGACCTTGCCCGGCTCGACGGCGGCGACAGCCTCGGCGGCCTTCTCGCCATACGTGTCGGCAACAAAAGCAACGTCAAGGCCAGAGAGCTCAGCGAGCTTCTTGGCGACAGGCTCGAGGGAAAGCTCGGGCTGGAAGCCAGTGCCCTCAGGACGGCCGAGGTGGCTCATGAGGATGACGCGAGCGTTGTGCTCAACGAGGTAGTTGATGGTGGGCAGGGCAGCCTTGATACGGGTGGTGTCGCCAACGACGCCATCCTTGATAGGCACGTTGAAGTCAACGCGGACGAGAACGCGCTTGCCGTCGACATCGATGTCGCGGACGGTCTTCTTGGTAAAGGCCATGTTTGCTTCTACCTTTCGTACGTGTCTGCCTCCCATTACGGCAGACGATTTCCTATAAAAAGGGCGCGACCCTAGGGTGTAAGCCCTATGAGGCCGCGCCCTTCTTTAGACGCTCAACGAGCTATTCGCTAAAAGCTAAATTAAGCAACGAACTTCTCGAAGTACTTGATGGTGCGGACCATCTGAGAGGTGTAGGAGTTCTCGTTGTCGTACCAAGAGGTGACCTGAACGAGGGTCTGGCCGTTGCCGAGATCAGAGCACATGGTCTGAGTGGCGTCGAAGATGGAGCCGTGGGTCTCGCCGACGATGTCGCGGGAGACGATCTGGTCCTCGTTGTAGGCGAAGGTATCGGGGATGGTCTCGGCGTAGGCCTTCATGGCAGCGTTGACCTCGTCGACGGTGACCTTCTTGTCAACGACGGCGTAGAGGTTGGTCAGCGAGCCGGTCGGCGTCGGGACGCGCTGGGCGGCACCGATGAGCTTGCCGTTGAGCTCGGGGAGAACCAGGCCGATGGCCTTGGCAGCGCCCGTGGTGTTCGGGACGATGTTCTCGGAGCAGGCGCGGGAGCGACGGAAGTTGCCCTTGCGCTGCGGGCCGTCGAGCGGCATCTGGTCGCCGGTGAAGGCGTGGATGGTGGTCATGATGCCGGAGACGATGGGAGCGAAGTCGTTCAGGCCCTTGGCCATCGGGGCGAGGCAGTTGGTGGTGCAGGAAGCAGCGGAGATGATGTTGTCCTCAGCGGTCAGCGTCTCATGGTTGACGTTGTACACGATGGTGGGCAGATCGCTGCCGGCCGGAGCGGAGATGACGACCTTCTTGGCGCCAGCGTTGATGTGGGCCTGAGCCTTAGCCTTGCTGGTGTAGAAGCCGGTGCACTCGAGAACGACGTCGACGTCGAGGTCGCCCCAAGGCAGGTTGTTGGCGTCGGCCTCCTTGTAGATCTTGATCTCCTTGCCGTCAACGGTGATGGAATCCTCGCCAGCGACGACCTCGTGATCGCGAGCATAGTTGCCCTGCGTGGAGTCGTACTTCAGCAGGTAAGCGAGCATATCGGGAGAGGTGAGGTCGTTGATAGCGACGATCTCGGAGCCCTCATGACCGAACATCTGGCGGAAGGCCAGACGACCGATGCGACCGAAGCCGTTAATAGCAACCTTTACTGCCATTGTGTCTCCTTTCGTAAGGCCCCCGCAAGCTACAGCGCCTGCCGTTGAGGCCCACAAACTAACCACTCGCCTAATATACCTTTTTTTTGGCTTGAATTTCACGAGAATGCTCGAAATTGAAAATCAAATTTGCGTTAAAACGCTTTAACGTATAAAACAGCATTTAAACCACCATAAAAGCTATTGCGTTAAACTACCCGCTTGCTTCAATGAGCTTTTCAAGGCGCAAAACACGGTGATACAAGGCCGACTTCGACAAAGGAGGGTCGGCCATTTCCCCCAAATCTCGCAGTGAGAGATCGGGGTAACGCTCGCGTAAGTCACAAAAAACTGCCAGAGCGTCCGGCAGCGTTTCGCGCAAACCGCGCCGATCAAGCTCATCGATGAGCGCAAGCTGATGTTGGGCGGCACCGGCACTTCTGGTCTGGTTGGCAAGCTCTGCGTTCACGCGACGATTCACGTCGTTCTTCACCAGCTTAACCGCGCGGGCCTCTTCAATCTCGGCAACGCTGCGCTTGGCGCCAATCAGCTGTAACAGACGTTTAATCTCCTCGGCACTCTTGATGTACACGGCATACGAGCCGCGACGCGCATTGACGCGGGCGTGAACTCCAATCTGCTCCAGAAGGTCGCAAAGTCCCTTTGCATACTCCTCGCCCTGAACCGCGATCTCCAAATGAAAATCGCCACGCGGGTCGGCAACAAAGCCTCCGGCAATCAGCGCACCGCGAATATAGGCGAGCCTGCAGCAAGGACGGGCGACGATGTGGCGCGGCACACCCGCGACGAGCCCTCCCCTACGGTCGAGAATGCCCAGCAGCACCAGAGCCTTATCCAAATCGGGCTGATCGGGCAAGGTGATGAGATAGTTTCGTACCTTGTGCAGGACCGACTTACGAACCGTGAATTCGGTCTTGAGCTTAAGGATACGATGCGTCAGCGCAATCATCGTGCGCGCCACAGCACCCGTCTCGGTCGCGACCGTCAAGCGGTACCGTCCCGAGCCCGCCAGCGAAAGCGTGCCGCTCACACGCGTTAGCGCAGCAAGCGTCGACAAATCGCAGTATTCGCATTCTGGTTCGCAGCGCGCAAGCTCGTCACGCACCTCAGCGGTAAACGACATGTAAACCTATGCCTTCGTGTTGGCACGCGACAGGTCACGGTGGGAGATGCTCACATGATACTGAGCACCCTCCAGGTAGCGGGCCGTGGCCTCGGCAATGGCGACGCTGCGGTGCTGTCCGCCTGTGCAGCCGATAGCAATGGAAAGCTGCGGCTTGCCCTCTGCGATATAACCCGGCATGACCGTATCGAGCAGCTGAGTCCAGGCCTTCCAGAACTCCTGGGTCTTGGGGTGGTCCAAGACAAAATCGGAGACCTTCTTATCGAGACCGGTCATGGTGCGCATCTCGGGATCGTAGAAAGGATTGGGCAAGAAGCGAACATCGATCATGATATCCGCCTCGATGGGCATGCCATGCTTAAAGCCAAACGAGAACACGTGGACATCCATAAGCTGCTGGTCGGACAGCTCGGAAAAAGCCATGCGCAGCTTGTTGCGCAAGGCAGAAGTGCGCAAGCGGCTCGTGTCGATAATCATATCGGCTCGATCGCGAACGCCCTGCAGCTGCAGACGTTCACGCTGAATAGCGTCGGCCGTGGTCTCCCCCGGCTTTGCAATGGGATGGCGACGACGGTTTTCGCTATACCGGCGAATCAGCACCTCGTCAGACGCCTCGAGAAACACAATGTCGCAGCTCATCTCGCGCTCTTCCAGTGCGGCAACAGCATCGAGCAGTTCATCGAACAAGCCCTGGCTACGCAGGTCGCAGGTAACGGCAAGGTGCCTGCCCACGCCCGTATTGATGCCAACGAGCTCAGCAAGCTGGGCAATCAGGCGTGGGGGCAGGTTGTCGATACAAAAATAGCCCATGTCCTCAAACACATGCATGGCTTGCGTTCGGCCCGAGCCGGACATTCCGGTGATGATAACGATATCGGGGATACGCTCCGAGCGCTCCGCCGCATCCATGGCATCTCCCTTTTGCATGTGTGCCTCCTAAAATAAGCGCGGGACCCGGCCAGCGGATCCCGCGCGATCAATTGCCTTTATTGAGTATACCGCCCCAAGCGGATACAAGGCCCGTCTTACGCCTCAAGCGCAGCCTTGAACCAACTTGTAATACTCGTGGGGTGCGTGATAGCGGTGCCGACGACAACGGCCCACGCGCCGGCGTCGATTGCAGCGCGAGCCTCCTCGGGCGTATGCACGCGACCCTCGCAAATGATGGGAAGGCCGGGAAATTCCTCGGTCGCCTGACGCAGGAGCGGCAGGTCGGGGCCATCGGCCATGGTGCAGTCGATGGCGGCGACACCGTGAGAGAGTGTGGTGGATACCAGGTCGAAGCCCATATCAACCGCACGGCGAATGTCCTCGATGGTGGCACAATCCGCCATCAGGAGCACACCCTCCTCGTGCAGCGGGCGGAAGGTATCCTCGACCGACTTGCCATCGGGACGCGGACGATCGGTGGCGTCGATCGCCACGATATCGGCACCCGCAGCAACGCAGGCACGAGCGTGACGCAGCGTCGGCGTGATGTAAACGCCCTCGTGCCCGTCCTTCCACAGACCGATGACGGGAACCTCACAGCGACCCTTAATGGCGGCAATGTCGGCAAGGCCCTGGCAGCGAATGGCGGCGGCGCCGCCAAGCTCGCAAGCGCGAGACATTTGAGCCATGGTCTCGGGCGTACGAAGCGGCTCGCCCATATACGCCTGAACGCTCACGACGAGCTTGCCCTTCAGGGACTGGATCAAAGGATCAACGGTCATGTTCGACTCAACCTTTCTCAAAACAGCCTTCTGAGACACCGCACCTTGACGTTCAAACCGTCGCTCGCGTACCGAAGTACGCTTCGCTCCTCTTTCACGTCAATCTGCGGCACCTCAGAAGGCGCACTTGGTAGTTATGTTTACTTCAACGATGCAAGAAGGTGTTCGGCGGCACCGATGAGCGGCGCGTCGCCCTCCAGAGAGCCGATGAGAATCGGCGTGTCCTGAAGCGGGTCGAGCGCCTGGCTGGCATAGCCCTCGTGCACCGAGTCCTTCCACGTCTGTGAACGCCAATCGGGACCTTGGTGAATCACGCCGCCCGAAAGCACGATGACCTCAGGGTCCAGGATGTTAGCGAGCGAGCCCAGGCTGGCGCCCAGCGCAAAGCCGGCGTCATGAATGACCTCGGTCGCCTTTGCGTCGCCTGCGCGGCACAGGTCGTTCACGTCACGGCCGACCGAAGGACGGCTGGGGTCGACGCGGCCAAAACGCTCATCGTACATGCGCCCGATTGATGTTCCGGAAGCAACCGACTCCAGATGGCCGGAACGCCCGCAGGCGCAGGGAATGCCGGCGGCAGCCGAGCACTCGATGTGGCCCATATGGCCGGCAGCACCATGGAAGCCCTGCATCACGCGGCCGTTCTCGACATATGCGCCGCCGATGCCCGTACCGATGCCCAAACACAAGACGGAGAACTTGCCCTTGCCGACGCCCCAGTGGGCCTCGCCCAGAGCATGAGCCTGCACGTCGCCTACAACGGCAACGGGAAGGCCGAGGTCCTCGCGCAGACGCGGCCCCAACTGAACGCCGGACCAGCCGGGCATAATCTCATTGGCATACGCGATGGCGCCCGTCTTGGGGTCGACGACACCGGCAGCGCCGATGCCAACTCCGAGGACCTCGACATCGGGATTTGCCTCAAGAGCTGCCTTGATAGACGCCTCGATGCGCTGGAAGACCGCTTCGCCACCCTCCTGGGCCTCGGTGGGAACCTCAGCCTCAAAAACGGGATGGGGCACACCGCCGTCAGCCGGGTACTCCATGATGGCAGTCGCGATCTTAGTTCCGCCGATATCGACAGAGCAGACGTACTTGTTCTCCATGTCGTTCTCCTTCGGAGACAAAACAACTACAGGAAATGCGCCGTCAGGCTAGCCGTCACAGCGCGGTAAAGGTTTTCCAGGTGCCCGAGATCGCCGAGAAACCGTGCGGCCATTGGCCTAATGGGTCATGGCCGCACGGTTGAACGGCGAGGTCGGGTGCCTGGGAAAGCTTTAAAGGAGACCGTTGTCCTGGAGGACCTTGCGAATCGCCTCGACGTTCTCACCGGTCATGGCCTTCACCGGGCGCGGCATGGTCGGGCTGTCGAAGATGCCCATGAGGTTCATAGCGGTCTTGAAGGCGCCGACGCCACCGGCATAGCCCTGGACGCCCGAGGTGACATCCCAGATGTGCGAAATCTCATTGAGGCGATCCTGCTCGGCCTTGACGGTAGCCCAGTCACCAGCCTGAGCGGCCTTCCACTGACGAACGTAGCCCTCGGGCTCAACGTTGGCGAGGCCCGGAACGGAACCGTCGGCGCCACCGAGATAGGCACCGTCGACGACGACCTCATGGCCGGTAAGGATGCTCATCGGATGGCCGTTCTTCTCGTTCTCCTGAATGAGGTAGCGGAACGAGATGTCATCGCCCGAGGAATCCTTGACGCCAGCCAGGACGCCCTCGGCGCCGAGCTTAGCAAGGAGCTTCCAGGGGAGCTTGGTGTGGACGCACACGGGGATGTCGTAGGCGAAGATGGGCAGGTCGAGTTCCTCGTGAAGGATGCGGAAGTGCTCCTCGACCTCGGTCATGCCCTGCAGGGCATAGAACGGGCAGGTGGCGACGAGCGCATCGGCGCCCAGCTCCTGAGCGACCTTGCCGTGCTCGATCATGCGCTCGGTCTCGGTGTCGATGATGCCGACCAGAACGGGAACGCGGTGGTCGACGATACGGACGGCCTCTGCGACAATCTGGCGACGGCGCTCGTCGGTGGAGAAGACGACCTCGCCCGAGGAGCCCAGGAAGAACAGGCCATCGACGCCGGCATCGATCATGCGGTTGATGCTGCGCTCAAAGGAGGCAACGTCGAGCTGGTGGTCTTCGGTATCGGGAACAACGACGGGAGGGATAACGCCGGTGAATTTCTGAGTTGCCACAAGAATCTCCTTAGTTGTCTGGCGGGCAGCCCTATGCCGCCCACTCTTGTTGGCGGTGTCCAGGCCGTCTAGGCCAAAGAACACGAATAGAACGTTTGGTTAAAGAAGTCGACGACTTCGTTTTCGAACGCATTGATGCGCTCGTGAGCGTATTTGGCATAGATGATATGCCTCCGGTCACACTCAAGACCGTTGAATACGGCAAACTGGCCCTTGGGATCACTCACGGTATCCATGAGCGATGTGCCCATGAGCACCGAGCCACGAACCCGAGGCGACAGCGTCTCGAGACCGCTGGGAAGCGGATTGGCAAGCGCCGTGCAGGCAAGGCCCCGCTCGTCCAGAGCAGAAACCGCCAGCGCGACACCGCCGCCAAGGCCCTCGCCCCATGCAAAGATGCGGTCGGGATCCATGCCATCAAGGTTGCGCGCAACCTTCGCCAACGCGCAGCCCCAACGGACACGCTCGACAAAAGCAGGCGAGGTAATCCCCTGCTGCAGATCGCTGGATCCAATAGTCTCATCGTCCAGCGCAAGCACGGCATATCCCATGGCGGCAAACCGCGTCATGTGATGCCATCCCCGCACGGGTCGGTCGATGTCATGGAACATCAGACACAGCGGAACAAGCTCGGATCTTCGGGCGCAACCAGAGGGCTCAATCAAACGGCCGTGCACGACATACCCGCCGAGCTCAAAGGAAACCTCGGAGTAGCGCGCGCACGGATTGGCGAAATCAATCGCCGTAACGGTCAGCCCGCAAACCTCAAGGTCCGAAGCGGCTGTCTCCAACTCGGAAACATCCGCAGAAGCATCGCCGCGCCAATCCCGGAAATCAGAGAGCCTTGACGAAACCGTCCCAGCAATTCCCGCAAGCTCGGGGACAATCAGCTCATCGATATTGCTCTCGCACTTAGACATGAGCCTCCCCTCCCTTGCAGAAAAATGGAATGATCAGATCGTCAAAATCCTGAATCTCCTCGTGACCGAAGCCTTCAAAGAACTCATGACGCTTTTCACAGGTCAGGTTGTTGTAGACTGCAAACTGCGTCGCCGGAGGACAGACGATATCGGCTGTGCCCGTGCCAAACAGCACGGGGCATTTGACTATGGGGGCAAAGTTCTTGGAATCGAAGTACGCCAGCTTGGCATAGGCCTCGTCAATACGAGTCGAGTCCTCGTCAAACCAGCGAGACCAATAGCGCAGACCCTCGTAGGCAATGTCGTCGGCATCCAAATCCCAGACCAGGCGGAAATCCGACAGGAAGGGATAGAGGATGGCGGCGCGATTGATAAGCTCGCTGTTAAACGCACAGGTCGCAATGCCCAAACCGCCGCCCTGCGATGCGCCGTTCACAAATACACGGGCAAGATCGATGCCCTCGAGCTCACGAACAATACGGCAAAGAATGCGGATATCTTGGTGCAAGCGGACATAGTAGAGGTTGGCCGGGTCGCCGTCGATACCGGCGACGATATGGCCCGCGACCGTCGTGCCCTCAAATCCACCAATGTCCTCGGAGGGACCTCCTTGGCCGGGGCAGTCGAGGGCGATGAGTGCCATGCCCATGCCCGCAAACGACGCCTGCTCAAACCAGCTGCGGCTTGCACCCGGATACCCATGGAACTGAAGTACCAATGGCACGGGCTCGTCCGAGACAGGTTTAAGGTACTTGGCGTGCAGGCGAGCGCCGCACATGCCGGTATACCAGAGATCGAAAAGCTGGCAGGTCACGGCATCGGTGACCGATGCCGCCTCGATCGCATAGTCAAGCCCGACGGCGTCAGCCTCGGCCATGCGATCCTTCCAAAAGAGATCGAAATCTGATGGACGGGACATAGCGCCTCGATATTCACCAAATTGATGTTGTAGCTCCTGAGCACTTGGCATGGCTCGTGAACCCAACCTTTCGAAATCGCAACGGAGGTGCGCCCGGCAAGGGAACCGGGCGCACGGGAGGGAAAGCGAAGTTACTCGCCGAGCTTGGGATGCAGCAGCGACGGCGCAGCGCCGAGCAGCATCTTAGTGTAGGGGTCTCGAGGATGCTGGAAAACCTGCTTGGCCTCGCCCTGCTCGACGATCTTGCCGCCATTCATGACGATGATGTCGTCGGAAATATAGCGGACCGTCTGGATGTCATGGCTGATGAACACCATAGCCAGGCCGAGTTCCTTCTTAAGGTCGGTCAGCAGGTTGAGAATCTGCGCGCGGACCGAAACGTCCAGAGCCGAGGTGGGCTCGTCGGCGATGATGGCATCGGGGTTCAGCGACAGGGCACGGGCAATTGCGACGCGCTGGCGCTGGCCGCCCGAAAGCTGGCCGGGAAGAACCTCGGCGGCGGAGGAGGGCAGACCGGTGAGCTCCAAGAGCTCCTTGACGCGCTTCTCCTGCTCGGCCTCGGTACCCAGGTTGTGGACGCGCATGGGGTCGAGCAGTTGCTCGCGAACGACCATGCGGGGGTTGAGCGCCGTGGCCGGGTTCTGGAACACGACCGAGATGACGCGACCCATGTGGCGACGGTCCTCGGCGGTACGCTTGGTGACGTCCTTGCCCTTAAAGTAGACCTTGCCGCTCGTGGGGGCCTGCAGGCCGCACATGACGTTAGCCGTGGTGGACTTTCCGCAACCGGACTCGCCGACGATGCCGATGGTCTGTCCGGGCATGAGCTTAATCGTTACACCCTGGACGGCGTGAACCAGGTTGGGGTGCAGAATCGAGCCGGTACGGGTCCTAAAGGTGACGTGGACGTCATCAAGGAAGATGATCGGCTCGACGCCGTTGACTGCGGTCTCGCTCATCTACATCACCTCCGCGTGAGGGGTCAAACCATTTGCCTTGAGCACCTCGTCGGGGAGCTCGGAATAGAAGTGCTCGGTGCCGGGCACGCGCTTGAAGACCGGACGGGTGTCCAGGCCAATGCGCGGATGGCTCGAGCGGGGCGCGAAGCGATCGCCCTTGGGGAAATCGCGCGGGCTCGGAACGGCGCCGGGCACCTGGTGCAGGCGGCCCGAACCGCTCTCGATGGACAGGACGGAACCCAGAAGGCCGCGGGTGTACTCGTGAATCGGGTTGGTGAGCAGCTCCTTGGTGGGCGCCTGCTCAATAACCTGGCCGGCGTACATAACCGTGATGTTGTGAGCGACCTCGGCGACCAGCGCCAGGTCGTGCGAAACGAAGATCATGGCAAAGCCGAGCTTGGCCTGAAGGTCGTTGAGCAGCTTGATGACCTGCTTCTGGACCGTAACGTCCAGAGCGGTCGTGGGCTCGTCGCAGATAACCAGCTTGGGGTCGCGGGTAAGGGCCATAGCGATCAGAACGCGCTGACGCTGACCACCGGAAAGCTCGTGCGGATAGCTCTCGAGCGTACGCTTGGGGTCGAGGCCCACGAGCTCCAGGAGTTCCTCGGCGCTACGGGTGCCGCCGCGCTTGGTGAGCTGCTTCATCTGGGCAGAGATGAGCATGGAGGGGTTGAGCGAGGACAGGGCGTCCTGATAGACCATGGCGATATCGGTACCGCGCAGGCCGAACCACTCCTTCTTGCTCATCTTGAGCAGGTCGCGGCCCTCCCAGAGAACCTCGCCGGAAAGATGCTCGTCATCGTCGGTCAGGCCCATGATGGCCAGCGTGGTGATGGACTTACCGCAGCCGGACTCGCCTACCAGGCCCATGGTCTGGCCGGGACGGACGTCAAAGTTAACGTGGTCGACGACGTTGATATCACCGTGGTGCTCAAACTGGATGCAGAAATCGCGGACCGAAAGGATCGGCTCAACGGACTCATCGGGCACATGGCGATCGTCACGCTTGAGCTCGACATCGCGCAGGGCGCCAAGGCGAGCGGACAGGGACTGAGCCTGCTCCTTGTAGGCACGAACGGGGTCGGAAACCAGCAGGTCGGCCTCGCGGCGCTTGGAGGAATCGGTCGGATCCAGGGCGGCGGAGGGAGCAGCGGCCATGGCGTCGGTAATGCCCTCGGAGAGGATGTTGAGCGCCAGGCAGGTGATCATGATGGCCAGGCCCGGGAACAGTGCCTGCCACCAACGGCCAGCGAGCACGCCACCGCGTGCGTCGGCGAGAATGTTGCCCCAGGTAGCGGTGGGCTCCTGGATGCCGGCGCCGATGAAGGTCAGCGAGGCCTCGAAGATAATGGCGTCGGCGACCAGGGTAACGGTGAAGACCATAATCGGAGCGATGCAGTTACGCAGAACATGCTTGATCAGAATCCACGGAGCCTTGGCGCCGGACACGATGACCGCGCGGACATAGTCCTCACCGTACTCGGACACGATGTTGGCGCGCACGATACGGGCGATCTGCGGGGTGTACATAAAGCCGATCGCAAAGATGATCGACGGCACGGAATTGCCCAGGATGGAAACGAAAACGGCTGCGAGGGCGATACCCGGGATGGACATGATGATGTCCAGGATACGCATGATCGCCTCAGAGATAGACTTGCGCGAAACCGCTGCAAGAGCGCCGACAACGGAACCACAGACCAAAGCCATGGCGGTAGCACCAAAGCCGATAATCAGCGAGTAACGTCCGCCGTAGAGCATGCGCGACAGAATGTCGCGACCCTTATCGTCGGTACCGAAGATAAATCCGTTGCCGGGAGCCTGGCGAGCCGTAAAGATCTCGACCGGGCTATAGGGGGCAAGAAGGGGCGCCAAAATCGCAGTCAGGGCGACCAGCACCAGCACGACGGCGGCAATCTTAGAAGACAGCGTCATCTTCTTCCAGCCACCGAGCTTGAGCCCCTTGGAGGCAGCCTTCTCGAGCTGCTCGGTTTGCTTCTCTCGAATCTTTACCATAATCTACACCGTCCTGATGCGCGGGTTGATGAGCAGGTAGAGCATGTCAACCACGATGTTGATGATGATGAAGGCAAGAGCAACGACGATAACGACGCCCTGAACCAGGTTCGCCTCGTTGCCCTGAACGCCCTGCAGAATCGCAGTGCCCATGCCGGGGAGGTTGAAGATAACCTCGATGACGACGGCGCCGCCCATGAGGTAGCCGATCTTAAGACCGAGGGTGGTGACCGGGGTGATCAGCGCATTGCGAAGAACGTTGATGCCGACGACGACCTTCTCGGGAACGCCGGCGCCACGAGCCATACGGACATAGTCCTTGTCGAGCTCCTCGACCATGGCGGTACGCACGATACGAGTCATCTGGCCCGTCAGCGGAAATGCCAAGGCGATAGCGGGCATGATCATACGTCCCAGATAGCCAACCGGATTCGTGGTGAAGTGAGGCAGAGCACCCGATGCCGGGAGCACCTTAAGGTAGGAAGAGAACAGCAGGATCAACAGAACGGCAAGCCAGAACGACGGGGTTGCCAAGCCGGCGATGGAAAAGACGCGGATCACTTGGTCCGGCCATTTGTCGCGATACAGTGCCGCGATGACGCCGAGCAAAAACGAAACGACCGCACCGATGGCAAGACCGATGAAGGTCAGCTGCATCGTGACGGGCAGGGCCGTGGAGATGCGCTTGGCAACGGAGTTGCGGGCAGCGCCGTAGGTACCCATGTCGCCATGAATCAAATCGCCCATATAGCGCACGTAGCGCACAGGCCAGGGGTCGTCCAGACCATACTTCTCATGGTACTCGGCAACCGCCTCGGGCGAGGCACCGTCACCCAACGCCGTGTAGGCGGGGTCGGTCTTGGAGAACGACATAAGGAAGAACACCAGGACGGTGACGCCCAATGCCATGATCGGCAGCGCCACAAGACGCCTTCCAATCAAACGTAGCAAGTTGTTCACGTTCTCTCCCCTTTCTTTTGTCGGTAGGACCAACTGGTATATGAGTACGGATACTCATTACAAGACCCGAGCGACATCGTTGCCGCCCGGGTCTTTGTTTCAACTATGAGGATACGGTCCCAACGGCCGACATCCTGCATACAGACTCAAGCGAGTCTTACGCCTTGACGGTCGCAACGCCCCTGAAGGACATGCTCGTCGTGCCGATGCCCTTGAAGCCGTCGAGAGCCTCGCCGTTGGGCGCGGTGGACGGATCGTCCCAGGAAGCGGAGACGGTCTTGACGTGGACAACGGGGTACAGAACGGCGTTGTCGGCGATGATGTCGAAGCACTCGTTCCACTTCTTCTGCTGCTCGTCGCCCTCGGCGGCAAGAGCCTCGTCCATGAGACCGTGAAGCTTCTGCCACTCAGCGGACTCCTTCCACGGGCAACGGGTCTGCATCCAGACGTTGTCGCCATACCACCAGTTGAGCAGCAGGTCGGGGTCAGCGCC
The DNA here is from genome assembly GCA_019414645.1 of Collinsella sp. GTDB lineage: Bacteria > Actinomycetota > Coriobacteriia > Coriobacteriales > Coriobacteriaceae > Collinsella. Next base: position 15,799 of record DXLP01000026.1, on the reverse strand, counting down.
GAAGCAGGAAGGATCGCCAGGGGCAAGGAGGATATCGTAGGCCTCGCCGCCGTCGATGGCAGCGTAGGTGGCCGGCGAGGTATCGGTCTGGATGGTCACCTCAAAGCCGAGAGCGTCGAGGTCGTTCTTGACCTGGGCGGCCATGCCCTTGATCTGCTCGTTGTCGGTGGTGCGCAGGGTGATGGCACCCGGGGTGATGCCGGACTCCTCGATGAGCTTCTTAGCCTTCTTGGCGTCGGTCTTGTACACCGTGGAAGCCTCATGATAATTGGTGAAGCTCTTGGGCAGGTAGCAGCTGGCAGCGGTGGCAAGGCCGGCAAAGGTGTTGCTGACCATCTTCTCGGTGTCGAGCGCATACATGACAGCCTGACGGACCTTGACGTTGTTCCAAGGCTCCTTGGCGACGTTGAACATGATGAAGCGGGTGCCGAAACCCTGAACGTTATCGATCTTGCAGCCGGCGCTCTCGAGCTGGTCGACGGCGTCAGCGGTAACGAGCTCCATAACGAGCGTGGAGCCCTCCTGCTGAGCGGTAACGCGAGCGGTGGGGTCGGTCAGGATGCTGTACTGGATCTTCTTATCCTCGGCAGCATACTCACCGTTGTACTCGGGGTTGGGAACCAGGGTGATCTCGGTATCGGAGATAGAGTCGTACATCCAGGGGCCGGAGCCGATCGGCTGCTTGGCGCGATCCTCCTCGGTCTGGGTGGCCGGGGTAACGCGGATGATGGCAAGACGATCCTTGAGCAGAGAGAAGTTGGGGACCTTGGTCTTGACCGTCACGGTGCTGGCGTCCTTAGCCTCGATGGACTCGAAGGGCTGGAAGAACGGAGCATAGGTAGCGGAAGCGGCGCAAGCGGTGTAGGAGGCAACGACATCGTCAGCGGTGACCTCGGTGCCATCGGAGAACTTGGCGCCCTTGCGGATGGTAACCTCGAAAGTGGTGTCGTCCACAGACTTGGGGTCGTCGGTGGCGAGCTCGTTGAAGGTGCTGTAGTCGTGGTAATCGATGCCGTAGAGGCCCTCGACGACGTGCCAGTTAGCACCCAGGCCCACAGCGGAGCCGGTGCTGGCGGGGTCGAAGCTGGACGGAGCGTAAGCGGAACCAGCGGTGATCACGCCGCCGCCACGGTTGGCGGAATCGGTGGAACCGGAAGCGGAACCCTCGTCGCTAGAGCTGCCACCGCAGCCGGTGAGACCAAGCCCTGCGACAGCAGCGACGCTGCCGGTGAGGCCGAGGAACGAACGCCTGGACATACCCTTGTTGATGATGGCCATGTCTTCTCCTATCAATAGAGAATCTTACCCGGGAGCACCTAGACTTGCCCCCGCGCAACTTGCGGACGATATATACCTTACCTACCGACAAACCCAACTTGGGTGCCGCGCTCGGCGACCGATACATACATACGCTTGAACGGTATTTACTACCGTTCACCGAATTCATTGACAAACGATTCGACAGACAGTATGTATCGACGAGGTGAGATATCAGTCTTCGTCAACCCGCAGGATAGCAGGGTTATTCACCATGGCTAGTCAAACGTTTTAGCGTTAATAAAACCCGAAATCAGCAGGTAATCGCCGCGAAATAAATGATTGAAAATCAGCCAATCATGTATATCAGTTGTTTAGAAGCGCGTTTAGTTTTCGGAACGGCTGGCCGATGCTTGGGCGCGCTCGGCATTCCATGCAACAAGTGCCTCGTGGACCGCTTTGGCGACATCGGCCGGAACGCCTCGAACTTCCGCAATCTCCTGCTCGCTTGCCGCGCGCAAACGCTTCATCGAGCCAAAATGGCGCATAATGGCACGTTTTCTGGTGGGTCCCACGCCCGGAACGTCGTCAAGCACCGAAACCGTCATAGCCTTATCGCGCAACTCGCGATGGAACGTAATCGCAAATCGGTGGGATTCATCGCGAACCTGCTTGATCAGATAAAGCGAAGCGGAGCCGGTCGGCAGCACGACGGGGGTCTCGTCCCACGGCACGAAAACTTCCTCATCGGCCTTTGCCAAGCCACAAACTGGTATATCGAGGCCAAGCGCCTCAAGTTGCTTAATTGCAGCGGTCAATTGCGGTTTGCCGCCATCGACAACGAGCAAATCGGGGCGCGAGCCAAAGCGCTCGTCCGCCATGCGCTCGGGAGCATAGCGACGCCCCAGAACCTCGGACATCGATACGAAGTCGTTCGCCTCGTCCAATTCGGCCTGAATTTTAAAGCGACGATACTGGCCCTTGTCGGCACGGCCGTTGGTAAATACCACCATCGAAGCGACGGTAAAGGTGCCGTGCAACGTCGAGATATCGAAGCACTCGATGCGCAACGGCGGCGCAGGCAGCGCCAGCGCGCTTTCGAGCTCCAGGAGCGCCTGATTAGTGCGATCGTCAGCATACCCCGTGCGCATCATGTAGCGCATGAGGGCATGGCGCGCATTTTTGGAAGCCATATCGAGCAGGCGGTGCTTTTCGCCGCGCTGCGGCCTATGGAGATGGCAAGAGCGTTCGCGCTTGCCCGCAAGCCACTCCCCCAACGCTTCGGCGTCCTCAAGCTCGACAGAGAGATTGATCTCGGCTGGAATATCAGCCGTCTCGTCGTAATAGCGCTTAAGAAAGCCCGATTGAAGCTCTTCCTCGTCGACATCCAGGCCTTTATCGAGGATGAACTCACAAGTTCGAACCGTTCGGCCCTCGCGAACGACAAAGACACAGGCGGCAGAGATAGTCTCTTCGCGATAGAAGCCGATGACGTCGATATCGACGCTCGATGGAAAAACGACCTGTTGGCGATCGTCCAGGCCCCTAATGACTTCCAGGCGACGCTTGACGCGCGCCGCACGCTCAAAATCGAGCGTCTCGGCTGCCTCCGTCATCTCGGACGTAAGCTCGTCAACGACATCCTTGCGATGGCCCGACAAGAAACGTTCGACACGTTTGACGTTCTTGGCATAGTCGGCAGGGGAAATCGCGCCGATGCATGCGCCCGGCCCGCGCCCGACATGGTAGTCAAAGCAGGGACGCCCGTTTTGCGCGCAAATCATATTGACGATGTCTTCTTCGCCCTTATGAGATTCGACGATGCGGCGGCAGCGGCGCCATTCCGCACAGGATGCCGAGCAAATAGGAATAACCTTGCGTAGCGTATCGATGGTCTCACGCGCCGCACGGCTATCGGTATAGGGGCCAAAATAGCGCGTTCCCGGTTTATGACGCTCTCGCGTGTATTTAATAGCCGGAAACAAGTCGCTCTTGGTAATGGCGATAAAGGGATAGCTTTTATCGTCTTTGAGATCGACGTTAAAGTACGGATGGTACTGGCCAATCAGATTGCGCTCGAGCACCAATGCCTCGTGCTCGGTCTCCACCACGATATAGTCGAAGCTCGCCACCAGCTGCATCATGAGCGGGATCTTTTGACGCTCGTCCTGCAGCGTCACGTATTGACGCATACGGGCACGCAGGTTTTTTGCCTTGCCCACATAGATGACATCACCCTTGGCATCTTTCCAAAGGTAGCAGCCGGGTTGCGTGGGAACGCGCGAAACCTGCTCGGCAAGTGTTGGAATGTTGTCGTGACCTGCCACGCGCACCTACTTGCGACGAAGCAGCGCCGAGACCTCGGGCATCTTAAAGACGAAGGCAAGACCAAAAGTTACAGCGAGCGAGACGACGCCTGCAACACAAACGTAGCCCAGGGTAATGAGGATCGAGCTGCCAAGCGCTCCGACAAAGTGCTCAAGTGCCCACATGACGCCGGCGCCCGCGGCAGCGCCCAAGCCACCGAACAGTAGGCCGAAGAAACCGCCATGCAGGATAGACTTGACCTGAAGGCCATGCAGACGACGGCGCAGCCACCACAGTGAGCATCCGACCAAGACCACGTAGTCAACGACGTACGAAAGCGCAATTGCCGGCATACCGTAGCCCAGCACCACGCCAAACAGCAGCACAGAACCGGCCTGGCCGATAGCGGAGTACAGGCAATAGCGGCTATAAGGTTTCATATCGAGCAGGGCCGAGAAGCTCTTCTGCATCAGCACGACCACGCCGTAGAGCGGCAGGGAAAGTGCCAGATAGATAAGGAACTCCGACACCAGCGCCACACCGGATTCATCGAACTTGCCGGCGCAGTAGATCATGTTGAGCGGACGGGCGAAGACGATCAGATACATCGCAAACGGAATCAGGAAGAAGAGCATCTGGGCGACACCGCGCGAAATGCCCGTGCGGACGCTGTCGTAATCCTTCTCCTGCGCATCGTGAGAGAGTTCGGTATAGAGTGCCGTCGAAAGCGAGGCGGCGATCAGCGCATAGGGCAATGTGTACCACAGGCGCGCATATGCGATGACGGAAGGGCCGGTCTCGGGCTGCACCACCAGCGCGGCGGCATTGGTAATGGAGGTCGAGACAAACATGCACACCGTGGCGAGCAGCGTCGGGATACCAAGCGCGATCGTCTGTCGCAGCGCGGGATCCTTAAAGTCGATATGGATATGAGGATGCACGCCATGCTTGCCAAGCGCGGGAATCTGGCAGGCCATCTGGACAAAGACGCCGAGGGTCGTACCAACTGCGATCAAGATAATACCGGCCTGCTCGCCAAATTGTGCAGACACGGGAGCAAAGCCCATAAAGCTGGCGATGACGATGACATTGTTGAGAACCGGGGCAAACGTCGACCAGAAATAGTCGCGGTGTGCGTTGAGAACGCCCGAGAACACCGAGCCCAAGCCATAAAACAGAATTTGAATAGCAAAGAAGCGGAACATGAACGCAGCGGTATCCATGCTGCCGCCATCGCCCGAAAGGAACGACTGCGTCCAAATAAAGCCGGGAGCAAACACGGTGCCCAGCAGCGAGATACCGCCCAGCAGCAGAAGCAGAATACCAAGCAGGTTGCCGACATACTCGTTCGATGCCTCGCGACCCTGCTCGCGCCTCACACCCATATACACCGGCAAAAACGCCGTAACGAGCATGCCGCCCATCACGAGCTCGTAGAGCATGTTGGGCAGGTTGTTGGCAACCTGATAGGAGGACGAGAGCAGCGACATACCGATGGCGGCCGCCATGGCCCACGTGCGGATAAACCCGGTGACACGCGACACGATGGTCAGCACGGTCATAAGGCCAGCAGAACGACCAACCGTGGAGTAGTCCGACGAACCCATATCGTCTACGTCGTCCTGAGAGTCCTCATAAACCTCATCTTGTGGCGGCAAATCGTCCACGACGGCAAAGGAGCCGGTCATCGCAAAGGGATCGTCAACCAAAACGGCGTCATCAGCAGGTGCGGCGTCATCGCTGTTCGGCATGTTGTTACCGGATACGGCATCATCATCGAATATGGCATGGTCGCCAAACACCGTGTCAACTTCATTGGCGGCGACGGTTCGGGCAGAAAACGACAGAGGGTCCCAGTCGTCATCACCGTCGATGGCCACGCCCTCGACGGGATCGGTCGAACCAAGCGGCGACCATTCGTCATCCGAAAGAAGCGGTTCGCCATCATCATGAGCCGTGGGCTTGGCGGAATGAGCGGCAGGAGCGCTCTGCGGTGTGCTCTTTCCCTGGGCTGCCATCAAAAAAACCGCCGTCTCATCGGGACGCGGCTCACGAGGAGCCTCGGAGGCGATCGGCATCACGCTGGCGCTCGATTGAGCGGCGGCCAAAAAGACAGCCGTCTCATCGGGACGAGCCGAAGAAAGAACCGTACGGGGAAGTGCCGTGCCGGCACCGGCGGCACGCAAGTACACGGCCGTCTCGCCCGGGTCAGCGGCAGCGGACCAGGCGTTTCGAATCTCGTTATCGAACGAAGCGGCCTCGGGCGCGGGCGTCTGAGGAGCCGACCCTTTTGCAAAGTGAGCTCCGCGCTTTGATTCTTCCTGCGGCATCGCTCAGTCCTCTCTCGTGATCGGGGCAACCGTCGCCCCGCAAAATGCAACTAAGTCATCGGGAGCAAGCTCAAGCTGATAGCCGCGCTTGCCACCCGAGATAAAAATGGTATCCCAAAGGACGCATGTCTCATCGATCAGAGTCCGGAAGCGTTTTTTCATACCGACCGGACTGCAACCGCCGCGGACATACCCCGTCGCGGCAAGCAAATCTTTGACATGCATCATGGTCAGCGACTTTTCGCCTGCGGCGCGCGCGGCGGCCTTGAGGTCGAGCTCGTCGGCAACGGGAATGCAGCACACGACATGGTCGTTGGACGGCGTCGTGCAGACCAGGGTCTTAAATCCCTGACCGGGCTCCTCGCCAAGCTGCTCGGAAATCGCGACGCCCAGCCCCGACGATTCGTCGTCATCGTCTTCGTACGTATGGAGAACATAGGGGATGCCGGCGCTTTCCAGCTCACGCATGGCGTTGGTCTTTGGCGTCTTCACGGCCTTCGGCATGGCATATCCTTTCCCTCATATAAGAACGCAATTTTTAAGTATATGTCCATTTGCGCGGCATACGCTATCTCGACAAAGAGAGCGCCACCGAATCGCAAGGAATCGGCGGCGCTCATGTTTCAAAAACACCTATGTATTAGGCATCGAGTTGCGCTTGACGCTCCTTATCGCGTTTGAGCAACGGCGCCAAGAACTTGCCGGTATAGCTCTGCGGGCATGCCGCAACCTGCTCCGGTGTGCCCGAAACCACAACGGTTCCGCCGCCGTTACCGCCCTCGGGACCCATATCGATCAGACGATCGGCAACCTTGATGACATCAAGGTTGTGCTCAATCACCAGCACCGTGTTGCCCGCATCGACCAAGCGCTGCAGCACATCGAGCAGCTGGCGGACGTCCTCAAAATGAAGGCCGGTCGTCGGCTCGTCCAAAATATAGAACGTCTTGCCCGTCTGGCGTCGATGAAGCTCCTTGGCGAGCTTCACACGCTGCGCCTCGCCGCCCGAGAGCGTCGTGGCGGGCTGGCCCAGGCTCACGTAGCCCAAGCCTACATCGTACAGCGTTTGGAGCTTGCGCTTAATCTGCGGGATATTCCCAAAGAAGGCCAGCGCCTCGGTGACACTCATTTCGAGCACGTCCGAGATGGTCTTGCCACGGTAGGTGACCTCGAGTGTCTCGCGGTTGTAGCGTTTACCGCCGCAAACTTCGCAGGGAACGTAGATATCGGGAAGGAAGTGCATCTCGATCTTGATCTGCCCGTCGCCCTTGCACGCCTCACAGCGCCCGCCACTCACATTAAAGGAGAAACGACCCGGCGAGTAGCCGCGCGCCTTCGACTCCGGCGTACTCGCAAACAGCGCGCGAAGATCATCCCACAGGCCGATATAGGTAGCAGGGTTGGAACGCGGCGTGCGGCCAATCGGCGACTGGTCGATATCGATAACCTTATCGATACACTCGATGCCCTCGATTTTCTTATATGGACCCACAGGGCGCGTCGAACGGTGAATGGCATTCGTAAGGGCAGGCGCAATGGTATCGGTAACCAGGGAGCTCTTGCCCGATCCTGACACGCCGGTAACAACCGTAAGCGTACCAAACTCGATCTTGGCAGTAACGTTTTTGAGGTTGTTGGCTCGAGCGCCCGTAATTTTAAGGCAGCCGCGACCGGGCTTGCGCCGTTCATCAGGCACCCGGATCATTCGTTTGCCGGTCAGATAAGCGCCCGTCATCGACTCAGGACACGCCATGATATCGGCAGGCGTTCCCGCCGCGACTACGTGTCCGCCGTTGACGCCGGCGCCGGGCCCCATGTCGATCACGTAATCGGCGGCACGAATTGTATCCTCGTCGTGTTCGACGACGATAACGGTATTGCCGATATCGCGCAGGCGCTCGAGCGTCTTGATCAAGCGCTCGTTGTCACGCTGATGAAGACCGATCGAGGGCTCGTCCAGAATATAGAGCACGCCCATGAGACCCGCGCCGATCTGCGTTGCCAGGCGAATACGCTGCGCCTCGCCACCGGAAAGCGTCGCCGAGGCACGATCGAGCGTCAGATAGTCGAGTCCAACATCGACCAGAAAACGCAAGCGCTCCAGGATTTCCTTGACGATACGGCCGCCGATAAACTGTTGGCGCTCGGTGAGTTCCAGGCCCTCAAAAAACTCGAGCGATTCACGGCACGACAGGCAACAAACCTCGTAAATGGACTTGCCGCCCACGGTGACGGCGAGCATCTCAGGGCGCAAACGAGCGCCGTGGCAGCTCGAGCACGGCTCCTCGCGAATGTACTTCTCCAGGCGCGCCTTGGTGTTCTCGTTCGTCGTCTCGGTATAGCGTTCGTACAGGATGTTGCGAACGCCCGAAAACTTGGTATCCCACTGGCTGCGACGTCCGTCGAGCTTTTGGTAGTCGACCGAGATCTTCGTATCGCCCAGGCCATCCAAGAATGCACGACGCACGCGAGGGGGCAAGTCCTCCCACGGCGTATCGGTGCTCACCTTAAAGTGTTTGCAGACCGCAGCAAAAATCTGCGGATAGTAGTTCGAGTTGCCAAACAGGCTACCAAAGACTCCGTCGGCAATGGACTTCGAGGGGTCCTCGATCAACGCCTCGGCATCAACGGTTTTCTTAAAGCCCAGGCCGTCGCACTCAGGACATGCGCCATAGGGAGCGTTGAACGAAAAATCACGCGGCTGAAGATCGTCAATGGAGTGACCATGCTCCGGGCACGCCAAGGCCAACGAATACTCCAGCAGCTCGCCCTCGGTCCCCTCGGGAGCATCACGATCGGGCAGCATGTACACGTTTACATTGCCGTGAGCCAGCGCGGTCGCCTGCTCAACAGACTCGGCGATACGGCCCAGAGAGTTCTCACGGATCACGATGCGATCGACTACGACCTCGATATCGTGCTTGAACTTCTTGTCCAGATCGATCGGATCGTCGAGCGAGCGCACTTCACCGTCGACACGCACGCGGCTAAAGCCCTCGGCGCGAAGGTCCTCAAACAGTTTGGTGTACTCGCCTTTTCGCCCGCGCACCACCGGTGCCAGCACAAACGCGCGGCGGCCCTCCCCCGCCGCCAAGACCTTGTCGGCAACCTGGTCGGTCGTCTGACGCTCAATGACGCGGCCGCATTCGGGACAGTGCGGGGTGCCCACACGGGCGAACAGCAGGCGCAGATAGTCATAAATCTCGGTTACGGTGCCAACCGTCGAGCGAGGGTTTTTAGACGTCGTCTTTTGGTCGATCGACACCGCCGGCGAAAGGCCGTCGATTGAATCCAAGTCGGGTTTGTCCATCTGGCCCAAGAACTGGCGCGCATAGCTCGAAAGGCTCTCGACGTATCGACGCTGGCCCTCGGCATAGATAGTGTCAAATGCCAGCGAACTCTTGCCCGAGCCAGAAAGACCGGTAATGACCACGAGTTGGTCACGCGGAATGGAAACATCGATATCACGGAGGTTGTGCTCACGAGCGCCGCGAATAACGATAGAAGAATCAGACATGGAAGCTCCTTGCCTCCTATTGCATCGAATCATACTGTCGATGAGTTTAGCGCACTCGACGCGCACAGATGTTCGTAATACAAGATTCGCAGACCTTTAGCTTTGCGTATCGGGTGCTTTGTTTCTCGAAATGCCGTGGAAAGGTTACAGTAATCTACTACTGAACTTAATTTGCTGTAACAGAGGAACGTCCATGACCGAAGATATCCCCTTGAAATCACTTCGAGCGACATGGCCAATCTGCCCATATTCATCGCCGTCCTTATCGTGGCCACCGTCGTCGTGCGCGTGTATTTTTCAATCAAACACAATGAAAAGCCGCCCATTGCCCGCGTCTTTTGGTGCGCGACGCTCCTCATCCCGCTCGGCATGGTAGCTGCATGGATTACGAATCAATTGCTCGTAAATGAGGACAATTCCCTATGGGTCCTTTCTTATTCGGCGCTCGGTGCTGCCGCCGTCATACTTCTTGTCGAGCCCTTGGTTTCGGGACATATCGACCAAACCGATCTTGCGACGGGAACGGTTGCCTGTATTTGCCGTGACATCCTTGTCATCGCCGCTGTTTCAGCGCTCTCGTTCGTTTCACTCGAAATTGCCTGTAACGAAACGTTCTATCGCATTCCCGCCAACTCATTCGGGTTTTCCGTCGGGCTGCTCGCGACGGTTCTGCTCTCCCTTTATTTGCTGGGACAGCGTCATGGAGGCGTCATGGCCCTCGTGCCCGTCGCCTGTTGCATCCTTGGCATTGCCGAGCACTTCGTCATAACGTTTAAAGGCGAAGCCATCCTGCCAAGCGATATCTTGGCCCTCGGCACCGCAATGGAAGTGAGCGAGGGATACGAGTTTACCTTTACCGCCGGAATCGTAACCTCTCTCGCCCTGCTGGAGATTTCCCTGGGGCTTCTTTCGCTTATCCGACCGCGAAAGCTCCGTACGCCCACCCATGTCTTCCCCGCAATCGCCGCTAACCTCTGCGCTTTTCTGCTAGTGACCGTTGTGGAGCTCTCGGGCTTTTCCAGCATCGACTTGGAGCAGGCGCTGGATTTTGGATTTGACCGTTGGCAGCCCATCACCACATATACGTCTCAGGGTTTTATCACTTCGTTCACCGAAATGGCCAACGAGTTGCCCATTGAGAAGCCCGAAGGCTATACGCCCGATGAGGCGCAGAGCATCGAGCAGGAGCTCGCCGCCGCCTACGACAGCACGTATGGCTCGAGCGAGCAGCGCGCGGCTGCCGTTGCCCAGTTCAATGAAATCAAGCCGACGATTGTTGCCGTCATGAACGAGAGTTTTAGCGACCTTTCGTGCTTTGAGCAGCTCCAGGCGGCCGGGTACACCGGCCCCGCATTCTACAACTCGCTTCCCGACACACTTGTTCGCGGCACCATGCTCGCTTCGGTCACCGGTGGCGGAACGGCAAACTCCGAATTCGAATTTTTGACCGGAGCGACAACGGCCTTTGTCGGATTAGGCAAGATCCCCTATCAGCTGTATCAGATGAATGGCGTCAACAGCCTGGCAAAGGACCTTAAAGAGCTTGGGTATACCGCTACCGCTATGCACCCGCAAAACCCCGTCAACTACCATCGAGATAAGATCTATCAGCAGCTGGGCTTTGGAGACTTTCTTTCAATCGGCGATTTCGAAGGTGCGCCCTGTTACCATGCCGGCGTATGCGACTACGCCACCTACGACAAGATACTCGACCTGCTTAGAACCGACGAAGCGCCGCAGTTCATCTTTGACGTCACGATGCAAAATCACGGCGGCTACGACTATGGCACCGTTCCCGCCGAAGAGCTGACAAACTATTGGGTCGAGGGAGCCAGCGAGGGCGCCAATAGCGCGCTCAATACCTATCTCACCTGCATCAATGCATCCGACCGGGACCTCGAGTACTCTATCAATGAGCTCCGCAATATCGGCAGACCGGTTGTTCTTGTCTTTTTTGGCGACCATCAGCCGAGCGCCGCAACGACTCTCAACGACGAGCTGTACCCTCAGGAAGATACGGCAAGCCACGCTTTCCGTATCTATCAGTCGACCTATTTCGTCTGGGCCAACTATGAAATCGCCGGCAATACCGAGCTCAACGTCTACGACACCGTCGGGGCAAACGAGATTGCAGCTATTACCCTTAATAAGATCGGCGCCCCGCTCACTGACTATCAAAAGGCCCTGCTTGCAACAAGGTCAGATGTGCCCACCATCAATGTCGCCGGCTATATTGGTGCCGACGGGCTGCGCTACAACTTGGAATCTGAAGACAGCCCATACACCTCGACGATCGACAAGCTGCAGCGCATGCAATACCTCGAGTTCGCCAGCAAAGTTCAGTAAGCCCGCCCATTCGCTTGGGCCCATCGTATTGCAAGCACGCTCGGCCCAAATGCATCGCAAATGACTCCCGCTCGCAAACGAGGGTACAATGACGCTCGTGTCACATCACGGGGCTCCGGCCCCAACATATACAAAGGAGTCATACATGGGTTGCGAGCACGCACAGGCCGCCGGCGGACAAACGTCGCCGTCGCAATTTGAGGAGAACACGCTGTCCGAGGTCAAACGCGTCATCGCCGTGCTTTCCGGCAAGGGCGGTGTCGGCAAGTCGTTTGTCACCGGTGCCATCGCCACCGAGCTTGCCCGTCACGGCCACAAGGTCGGCGTCCTCGATGCCGACATCACCGGTCCCTCTATCCCCAAGATGTTCGGCATGAGCGGACGCCACGTCCATGCCCTTGGCAACCTCATGCTGCCCGAAATCTCCGAGCACGGCGTCAAGGTCATGAGCTCCAACCTTCTGCTCCAAAACGAGACCGACCCCGTCCTTTGGCGCGGTCCGGTCATCGCAGGCGCCATTAGGCAGTTCTGGAGCGAGACCTCGTGGGGCCCCATCGACTACCTGCTGGTCGACATGCCTCCGGGAACAGGCGACGTCGCGCTCACCGTCTTCCAGTCGCTGCCCGTCGACGGCATCGTCATCGTCACGAGCCCGCAGGACCTGGTCTCGATGATCGTCGCCAAGGCGGTCAACATGGCCGAGAAGATGAACGTCCCCATTCTGGGCATCGTCGAGAACATGAGCTATATCGAGTGCCCCGACTGCGGCAAGAAGATCGAGGTCTTTGGCAAAAGCAAGCTCCCCGAGGTCGCAGAGCGCTATAACCTCGACATCTTGGGCACGCTTCCCATTAATCCGGCACTCGCCGAGGCCTGCGATAAGGGCGAGGTTGAGACCGCGCTGCCCGATGGCATGTTGCCCAAGGCAGTCTCTGCCGTCGAGGCTATTACCCCGCACGAGACCGACGAGGCCTAAGTGAACACGAGCGCCTTCTATGACGTCCTGCTAATCGGCGGCGGGGCTTCAGGCCTCGCCGCCGCCATTACGGCCGCACGTGCTGGCAAAAGCGTCTGCATCGTTGAGCGCGATGTCGCCTGCGGCCTAAAGCTCCTTGCGACCGGTAACGGCCGCTGCAACCTCTCCAACGAATCGATTGATCCTCAGCGGTATAACCACCCCGCATTCGTCGAATCTGTCATGGGCCCCCAACCCGAACAAGAGCTTATGGGTTTCTTCTCCTCGCTGGGCATCATGACAACCTCCGAGGAAGGCCGGCTATACCCGCGCTCCCTTCGCGCAGAATCGGTGCGCGACGCGCTTCTCAACGTTTGCAACCGCCTAGGTATCACCTTAATCTGCGGAGCCAACGTTGCCTCGGCGCACAAAGTTTCCGAAGGCTGGGCACTCCAAATAGACCGTCCAGCGCGGGCGCTCAAGGCAAAAAAGCACGACGACCGAAAATCGGAGCTCCGCTCGCTTCGGAAAGCGCTCGCCGATGTCCCTCGCAAGAACGAGGCCCTGCAGGCACATGCCGTAATTATCGCCACGGGCGGCAACCCCACCGGTATCGCCGATACGTTTAGCCTCCCCCTCACTTCGCTGCACCCCATCCTCTGCCCCGTATCGGCAACGGTCGTTGGCGATCGGGCAGCACTCAAGACGTTGGATGGTCTGCGCGTCCGCGCCCGCTTGACGCTCACCCGTAACCGTAGTGAGCTCTGGCACGAAGACGGTGAAGTACTGTTTCGAACCTTCGGCATCTCGGGCGTCGCTGTCTTCAACCTCTCCCGTCGTATCCAGCGCGGCGATACGATCCTGCTCGACGTTTTCCCCGACCTCTCTAAAGACGAGCTGCTCGATATGCTCAACCGGCGCGTTAAGCTGCTCGGCGGCTTTTCGCCCCGCGATCCCCGTTGGCTCGACGGCATGCTCGCCCCGCAACTCTCCCGCGTCGTCTGTACAGCGTTCGAGCAGTGCCATCCAGGCTCCAACGATATCATCCACCTGGTCTCGATCCTCAAGCACTTTAAGTTGCTCGTCGAGGGAACAGCCGAGGAGCGCTCGGCGCAGGTCACGCGTGGTGGCGTATCTGTCGAGAGCATCTCAACACCCAGTCTACGCGCGCGCAGCGTTGTCGACGCCCCGCTTTACGTCTGCGGCGAAGCGCTCGACATCGACGCCGATTGCGGAGGCTTTAACCTTGCGTGGGCCTGGCTCTCGGGCATTCGCGCTGCAAGCAGCCTGTAGCCGCGCAGTCTATAATCAAAAACGCATTCGGGCCGTCTGGGATACCGGACGGCCTCTTTCTTGCCTCTAAGGAGACCTCGATGATCGAAATCACCCAAGTCAACGCGTCGCTCGATGAAGCCGGCGATGAAAATACCTGTCTCATTGTTGGCAAGCGAGTCGCCAAGCGCGTCCTACGTTGCAAGGACTCCGAGATCAAGTCCATCGAGCTCCACCGCAAGTCAATCGACGCTCGCAAAAAACGAGACGTCCATTTTATCCTGAGCTTTCGTGTTGAGCTGACTAGTCCCCACCTCGAGCGAGAAGCGGTCGACAGCGTTGCCGAGCGTGACCGCTCGCGCGTACGCGCGATAGAAGACGATGAGCCTTCATTCCCCTCCCCCGTCTCCGACGCACCTCAAGAACGCCCTGTCGTTGTCGGCGCCGGATGCGCCGGCCTTTTCGCTGCGCTCACGCTCGCCAAAGCAGGTCTTAAGCCCTTGCTTATCGAGCGCGGCGACCCGGCATTTCGCCGCTCGCAGACGATCGACCTCTTTCTAAAGGAGCGCATCCTCGACCCCGAGAGCAATATTCAGTTTGGTCTGGGCGGCGCGGGGACCTTCTCGGACGGCAAGCTCAATACGGGAACAAAAAATCCCGCCCATCGCCTTATCCTCGAAACCTTCGTCGAGGCGGGTGCGCCCCGCGATATTCTGTGGGATGCCAAGCCGCACATTGGCTCCGACATCCTTCCCAAGGTTGTCACCGCTATATCCCAGCGCATCGAGCAGCTCGGAGGTGTCGTCCGTTATCGAACGAAGCTCGTCGACATTCGCATCGACGCGTCTGGCGCCATCACCGGTATTGATGTCCAATCGTCCCAAGACGCCGCTTACGAGCCAATCGAGACAAAGCACCTCATCCTCGCCTGCGGGCATTCTGCTCGCGATATTTTTGAGCTCCTTAAGGACCACAACGTGGCCCTCGCACAAAAGACCTTTGCCATGGGCGTTCGCATCGAGCATCCGCAACGCGACATCGACAGAGCCCAATATGGAGCCTCGGCGGGACATCCAGCGCTCGGGGCGGCCCCCTACAAACTTGTTGCCCATCTTCCCAACGGCCGCAGCGTGTTCTCGTTTTGCATGTGCCCCGGCGGACAGGTTGTTGCCGCCTCTTCAGAACCGTGCCATCTGTGCGTCAACGGGGCCAGTCTCAATGCCCGCGACGGACGCAACGCAAATGCCGCCCTGCTCGTTAACGTCACGCCTGAGGACCTTCCCAACGATGACCCGCTCGCCGGCATCGAGCTCCAGCGTGCCTGCGAGGCGGCCGCCTATCGCCTGGGCGGTTCCAACTGGAACGCACCGGCACAACTCGTCGGAGATTTCCTCGCAGGACGCGCCAGCACGGCACCCGGAAAGGTAAAACCAACCTATCCACTTGGCGTGACCTGGACGGCGATCGACGATGCCCTCCCGCAGCATATCGTCGAATCGCTTCGTTTGGGAATTCCCCTGCTCGGTAAGAAACTGCGTGGCTATGACCGCCCCGATGCGGTCCTCACTGGCGTGGAGACGCGTTCGAGCTCCCCGGTTACGGTCATCCGCGATCGAACATGCCACGCCGTGTCGACCCCGGGCCTTTACCCTTGCGGCGAGGGTGCCGGATATGCCGGCGGCATCATGAGTGCCGCCACCGACGGCATCCGTTGCGCTGAGGCGCTGATAGCAGACCTCTAGTGCACGAACTCTCGCGTCCGAATCAGAACCACCCTTAAAAAGGGTGGTTTGCTCTTAGGGTATAACCCACGGG
>DXLP01000025.1 GCA_019414645.1 Collinsella sp. | reverse complement strand
GGACGTTCTTAAACGACTAGTCATTCAAGAACGTCCCCAATGACTACATGAAAGCGCCCCCGAGCGGATGTACCTGAGGGCGCTTCTTGCTTGACTAGCTTTCGATGTAGTCCTTAAGCTTGCTGCTGCGGCTGGGATGGCGGAGCTTGGCCAGGGTCTTGGACTCGATCTGGCGGATACGCTCGCGCGTGACGCCAAACTCGCGACCGACTTCCTCGAGCGTGCGGGGATGTCCGTCGACAAGGCCAAAGCGCAGCTCGATAACCTTGCGCTCGCGATCGGCAAGCGAATCGAGCACCTGAGTGAGCTGCTCCTGCAGCATGGAGAAGCTGGCGGCATCGGGCGGGACGATAGCCTGGGAGTCCTCGATGAAGTCGCCCAGCTGGGAATCCTCTTCCTCGCCAATCGGGGTCTCGAGCGACACGGGCTCCTGCGAAATCTTCTGGATCTCGCGGACGCGGTCGGCGCTCATGTCCATCTCGGCACCGATCTCCTCGGGAGTCGGGTCGCGACCCAGGTCCTGGAGGAGCTGGCGCTGCACGCGGACGAGCTTGTTGATGGTCTCGACCATGTGCACGGGAATACGGATGGTGCGGGCCTGGTCGGCAATAGCGCGCGTAATGGCCTGACGGATCCACCACGTGGCGTACGTGGAGAACTTAAAGCCCTTCTGGTAGTCGAACTTCTCGACGGCGCGGATCAGACCGAGGTTGCCCTCCTGGATCAGATCCAGGAACAGCATGCCACGGCCAACATAGCGCTTGGCGATGGAGACGACCAGACGCAGGTTTGCGCTGATGAGCGCCTGCTTGGCCTCAAGACCAACGTTCTCGATACGCGTAAGACGACGCATCTCGGCGCGCGTGAGTTCAATCTCGCCCGCATCGGCAGCCTCGAGCTTCTCGGTAGCCTCGAGACCGGCCTCGATCTTCATGGCCAGATCGACCTCTTCAGATGCGGTCAGCAGGTCGACCTTACCGATCTCCTTGAGGTACATACGAACCGGATCGCCGGTCAGCATCACCGTGGAGGCATCGATGCCGCGCACGCGCGAACGCGAACGAGACGTGCGCACGGTGCGCTTCTTCTTGCTCTTGGAAGAGCCCATCTCGGCATCGGCCTGGCGGGCCATCTTAAGCTCGTGATCGTCAAGCGAGCCGGAATCGTGCTCGTCATCGTCGAAATCATCGGTATCGTTATCGTCATCGTCGACGTCCATCGGGGCGTCGTCGTTTCCGCTCGCGGAGATAATCTGGATGCCGCTGTTGCGCAGCGCGGAATACACCGCGTTGAGCTGCTCATCAGAGACATCGATATCCTTCAGGGCGACCTGAATCTCGTCCTCGGTTACCGAAGTCCTGTTTGAGCCGTTGCCCATGAGCTTTGCAACGTAGGATTCCAGCCCAGTACCCGTGCTCTCAGTCTTTTTTGGCACAGATTCTCCCTTCGTAGTCCACAGGACTCATTACTTTAGCACACACATAGACGTCTATACCCAAAATAAAGACAGGATATAGGCGAGAATACGCTGGTTGACCACAACATCTAGGCCTGATCGGCACCCGCGGTCTCCAAACCGATCAAACGGAACGGGTCGGCCACGCCACCGATCGACTTTTGGAGCTCGCGCTGGCGCTGTGAATCTTGCACCGCCTGCACAGTCAGCACGCGACGGGCCTCATCGTCGAGTGAACGGTCCTGACGCAACTTGGCCTGCGCGGCTCGCATGCGACGTTTGATGGTGTAGAGCTCGAGCGTATCGAGCATAAAGACGATGTTCGTCTCGGTCGGGTGCTTACTCGTTGCCGAGATGCGCCCGGCGCTGACAAGCGATGCCGCCTCGGGACACACCGCGCGTGCCGCATCCATGCATGCCGCAGGATCGGTTCCCGGCGGCGTTGCCAGCACGGCCCACGCAATGGACTCGTGACGCGGGTCGACCCACTCAATAGAACAAATGCGATCGGCATACGTGCGGAACAAATCGGGGTAGCTCGTGAGCATCGTCAGCAGCTCGCGCTCCCCCGCCAGGGATTTCCGCTCCAGATCGGTCAAAACAATCGGCATCGACGGAGCTGACGCCGCGCTTGGACTATCGGCAACGGGCGCAGCGCTTTCCATTCCCGCCGGCACATCGATTGGCGGCAGGTCCTCGACGACCTCCACCGGTGCGGCCCCATAGGCATCAAGCGGAACGTAGTCGTACGGGTCCTCCTCGACCGGTGCGGACACCGGCGGCGTCGCACCCGCGGCCCAGGCACCGCGACCGGCACTGCGCGCACCAGCCGCACCGCCGCCCGAGCTTCGTCCCTGCGAACCGCCCGCGCGCTCAGCTTGCGCGCGTTGACGCTCGTAGTTCTGCTCACGCCGGCGCTCGGCATCCTCACGCTTGGCGACATCGCGAAACACGCGGCCCGAACTCGCGCGCACGGTCTCCAGGTCCAAACCCAACAGGTCGGCAATCTGGATAAAGTACGTGTCGATCATATAGCTGTCACGCAGCGGATAGATGAGCGTCAGCGCATCCTCGAGCGCCTTGGCACGACCGCCCGGTGTGGTAATGTCGCTCGACTCCTGCAGCGAACGGTAGACAAAGTCCATGAGGGGCTCGGCCGCGTCAATGCGCGCCTGAAGCTCCTGACCGCCATGCGCCGTGATGAACTCCATGGGGTCGTTACCGTCGGGCAGCACCACGCAGCGCAGGTCCATCGAATCCTGCTCGATAAACTGAATCGCGCGGCGAGCAGCCTTTTGACCGGCGGCGTCGCCGTCAAACATATAGACAATGCGCTTGGCAAAGCGGGTAAGCGTCTTTACGTGATGTTCCGTCAGCGCAGTGCCCAGCGTGGCGACGACGTTTTTGATCCCCGCCTCCCAGCAGGCGATGCAGTCGGTATAGCCCTCCACCACGATGGCGGTATCCTGCGCGACGATAAACTCCTTGGCCCAGTTAAAGCCATAGAGGTTTCGTTTTTTATGAAACACGCTCGTCTCGGCGGTGTTGAGGTACTTGGGCTGTCCATCGCCCATGATGCGCCCGCCAAAGGCGATATTGTGACCCTGTTCATCAAAGATGGGAAACATCACACGGTCGTAAAAGCGGTCCGCGAGCTGTCCGCGCCCACGGCTTACGGCCACGTTGGCGTCGATCATCTCCTGCGGGGTAAAGCCCGCCTGAGACAGGTGCGAAACCAGCGCGTTGCGACCAGGCGCAAAACCCAGGCAGTAGCGTCGGCAGACATCGCCACCCATACCGCGGCTGGCAAAGTACTCGCGCGGACGGCTGTCCTTACCGCGCATAAGCATGGTGTGGTAGAACTGAGCCGTCTCGGCGCACAGGTCATAGATGCGAGCGCGCTTGGTGCCGCGATCGCGCTGCGCGCCGGTATCGTGCAGTTCAATGCCCGCACGATCAGCCAAATAGCGGATCGAATCGGGAAAACTCAGGTTCTCGCGCTTCATGATATAGGTAAAGACGTCGCCGCCCTCGCCGCAGCCAAAGCAGTGCCACACCTGCGTAGCAGGGATAATGTGAAACGATGGGGTCTTTTCGCCATGAAACGGGCAGCAGCCCCAAAACTCATGGCCGCGGGGCTTGAGCTCAACCGTTTCCTGCACGATGGCAACCAAGTCTGACGCCGCGCGTACCTGATCTTTTTCCTCATCGCTAATCACGGATACTCACCCCCTGCTCACCCAAGTTATGACGGATATCGTCGATATTACCCTCGACGGTCGCGATAAGCTCGTCCAGGGAATCGAACACGCGAGACGGACGCAGCCAGCGCGTAAACGCCAGCGACACGGAAGCGCCATACAGGTCGCCCGCATAGCCGATCAAGTTGGCCTCGAGATGCGCCGAGGCGGCATCATCGGCATAGGTCGGCGGCAGGCCGACGTTAACGGCAGCAGGCCATACGGTATCGTCGACCAGCACCAGACCCTCATAGACGCCATCGGCAGGCACTTGGATGCCGTCGGGCACCTGGATGTTTGCCGTGGGAAAGCCCATGTCGGAGCCCTCGTGACGGCCAGCCGCCACAACGCCGCGCAGCATATAGGGACGGCCGAGAAGCTCTGCGGCCAGCTCCACATGACCCTGACCCAGCTCATGGCGGATACGCGTGGCGCAGATGGACTGCCCGTTAACGCAGAGCAGGTCGTGACCGTAAACGTCAACCCCACGCCCGGTGCCCCAGACACGCATCTCGGCAACGCCCGAAGCGCCGCCGCGGCCGAGCCTAAAGTCGCTGCCTACACGAATGGAGCGAATATCGACAACGCGCGACAACAGCGCCAGAAACCCGACATGGTCGAGTGCCGCCACGGCGGGCGTAAAGGGAACGGCCACCACCGCATCGACCCCGGTTTGAGCCAGGGCATGCAGGCGGTCGGCCGTCGTCATCAATTTTTGAGCGGGCGATGGACTTACCACGACATCCGGATCAGGATCGAAGGTGACCACGACCGCTTTGCTGCCGTGGTCATGCGCATCGCGAATAACCGCATCGATCAGCTCTTGGTGCCCACGATGTACGCCATCGAACACGCCAATGGCGATTGAAGCGGCACCCAAGAACTCGCACCCATCAAAAGCATCGGCAGAAACGATACGGGCCTCATCCAACTCACCCGCGAAAAAAATACGCGCGAGCTCGTGGGGCGCCAGCATCATCGAACACCGCCGATCGCCTGCGGAAAGACGTGCTCCATCACAAAGCGGCCGCCCTCGATACGAGCAAGCGCCTTCAATCCACCATCGAGCACCAGCGCAAACGGCGCCTTCGACGCATCGAAGTCCACAAGCGCACGCTCGACGGGAATGCGGCGGCCACAAAGCAGGTCGTCTGCAAGATTACCCGGCAAATCGACACGCGTGGCACCTAGGGCGGCGATGGGATCCAGAGCGAAACCGGCAGCGGTCTCGGCAGAGAGCTCCTCTACCGCATGACAGGCGCCAATGGAAACCACGCCGGAGGCCGTACGGCGCAGCGCGGAAATATGTGCAGCGCTATCGCAGGCACGACCCAGATCGCGAGCGAGCGCGCGAATGTAGGTGCCTTTGCTTACCGAAAACGCCACGGTCCAGACGCACGTATCGCCCTCGCCGCTCACGGCGATCAGGTCGGCGGCATAGATCTCGACGGGGCGCGGAGGCAAGTCTACCGCATTACCCTCGCGAGCACTCTTATAGGCGCGAACACCATTGACCGAGATGGCCGAAAAAGCTGGCGGCACCTGCAACTGCGGACCAAGCATAGCGGCAAGCTGCACACGGACGTAAGCGAGATCGTGCAGCTCGGGGGCAACGGGCACCGTGCGAACGGCCTCGCCCTCCGCGTCATCGGTGTTGGTCTCGACGCCAAACGAAATGTCGGCGACATAACTTTTGGTATCGAGGGTTAGCATGCCCAGCAGACGGGTCGCCTGGCCCACGCCCACCACCATGACACCCGAGGCCATGGGGTCGAGCGTACCGGCATGGCCGACGCGTCGCTCATGGAGGGCGCGTCGGCACTGCGATACCACGTCGTGGGATGTACAGCCCACCGGCTTATCGACGGCGAGCAGCATATTCAATTGAGAAGGCGTACGACGAGCCATGTACCATCCAAAATGTTAGAGCTCGACGGTCACCGAAGCGGGATCCTCCCCTACCAGCTCGGCCAGCATGGGAAGTGCCACGGCGAGCGTCTCGCGAATCGTTCCGTTGTTGGAAAAACCGGCGGCGGCATGATGCCCGCCACCGCCAAAGTTGGCAGCGATCTCGGACACATCGAGGTCACCCTTGGAGCGCAGGTTACCGCGTACCTTGGTATCGCCCTCAATGCCCTTCAGGAACAGGCAGACCTCCACGCCCATCACCGAACGCACCACATCGACCAGGCCGTCGCACTCATCCGAAGTGACGCCGCAAGCCTCGAGGTCGCTCTGGTACGCATAGCTATATGCCACGCGACCGTGCGCCACGGTCTTGATACGACCCATAACGATGGACTTGAGATGCAAGAACTCTACGCGCATGCTCTGGTAGACCTCGAGCGCGACGCGCGCCGGATCGGCACCGTGCGCGACCAGGCGCGAGGCGGCATGGAACGCAGCGGCATCGGCGTTTTGGTACTGAAAACGACCGGTATCGGTCACCAGGCCGCACAGCAGGCAGGTCGCGACACCATCGCGAGCCACAATGCCGCAATTGTCCAAAAAGCGGTCGATGATCATGGCGCAGGCCGCGGCGCCGACGCACCTCAGGCTCAGCTCGGCAAATTCCTCGCGCGCCGGATGGTGATCGAAACACACCACATGCGACGAGCGGCGGAGCACCTTGGCTGAGTTGTTCAGACGCTCGACGACCGGCACGTCCACCGAGATGAACAGGTCCGGATTGCCGGTATACGCAGATGCCGGCACCAGACGGTCGGCGCCCTCCATAAAGCGGTAAATACGCGGAACCGGGTCATCGTCTGCCAGCAGCAGGGCAATGTCCTTGTTGGGGAAAAACTTCATAAGCGAGAGGCCCAGACCCAGCACGGAGCCCAGGGCGTCACCATCGGGAGACGTATGTCCCGAAATCGCAATGGAGGACGCACCCTCGATAAGCTCGAGGATGCGTCGCTGAATATCTGCAGACTCGCACGATGCGAGGTCGGCGGAATTACTCATCTAAAGCTGCCTCCTGGGCGGCATCCGCTATGGGATAGCCGTCCTCGTCCTTTTCGATCGCAAGCGTGGCGGGAACGTTTTCCAGCGCGCGCGTGATGCGCTCGGCCTCATCGGTCGAGCGATCGATGCAAAAATCGAGCTCGGGCGTGACGCGCCAATCGAGCGAGCGGGCCAACAGGCTACGGATGCGGCCCTTGGCGCTGGCAAGCGCCTCCATGACCTCGTCGTAGCGGCTCGCGTCGCACGACACGTACACGCGCGCGAACGAGCGGTCCACCGCGACCTCGACCGCGGTCAGGGTGACCAGGTCGAGACGCGGATCGGAAACCTCAAAGAGCAGGATATAACCGAGCTTCTCGCGAAGCTGCTCGCCCAGACGGCGGGTTGCCTGCGTTTGCTTCATAGCGCTACCCCCTACTCGGTACGGGCAACCTGGTCGATGCGGTAGCCCTCAATGGTGTCGCCAGGCTTGATGTCCTGGAAGTTCTCCAGGCCAATACCGCCCTCGGAGCCGCTCTTGAGGCTCTTGGCCTCGTCCTTGTAGTGGCGCATCGAGGCGATTTTACCGTTGAAGACCACGATGCCGTCGCGCACCAGGCGTACGGAATCGGTCGCGGCGATCTCGCCCTCTTCGACGCGGACACCGGCGGCGATGCCGACTTTGGGCACCTTGAAGGTGTCCAGGACGGTCGCAGTGCCCGTGGAGACCTCAACCTCGGTGGGCTTGAGCATGCCGATACGGGCAGCGTCGAGGTCCTCGAGGCACTTGTAGATGACGTCGTAGCAACGGATCTCGACGCCCTCGCGCTCGGCAGCGGAGCGGGCCTTGCCGTCGGGACGGACGCCAAAGCCGATGATGATGGCGTTGGAGGCGTCGGCCAGGACGACGTCGGTCTCGTTGATGGCACCAACGGCGGAGTGGATCGTGTTGATGCGCACCTCGGACTGATCCATCTTGTCGAGAGAGTCCTGAAGGGCCTCGATGGAGCCCTGGACGTCGGCCTTGATGATCAGGTTGAGCTCCTTGACCTCGGCGTCGGCGATGGTCTCGAAGAGATTCTCGAGCGTCACGTGCTTCACGCGGCTCTGCTCCTCGATACGGGCCTTGAGCGAACGCTCGTCGGCCAGCGCACGCGCCTCGCGCTCGTCCTCGAACACGCGGAACTCATCGCCGGCGTTGGGGACGGACTGCAGGCCCAGGATCTCGACGGCGTCGGAAGGACCGGCCTCGGTGACGGCGTTGCCCTTGGGGTCGAGCATGGCACGGACGCGGCCATAGGTGAGGCCGGCGACCAGCGTGTCGCCCACGCGCAGGGTGCCGCGGGTCACGAGAACGGTGGCAACCGAGCCGCGGCCCTTGTCGAGCTTAGCCTCGAGGACGTTACCCGATGCGAACGTATCGGGGTTGGCCTTGAGCTCGAGCACGTCGGCCTGGAGCAGCACGGTCTCGAGCAGGTCGTCGATACCGATCTTCTGCTTGGCCGAGATGTTGACGAACATGTTCTGTCCGCCCCACTCCTCGGGGATGATGCCGTACTCGGTGAGCTCCTGGCGCACGCGGTCGGGGTTGGCACCCGGCTTATCGATCTTGTTGACGGCGACGACGATGGGTACGCCGGCGGCCTTGGCGTGGTTGATCGACTCGATGGTCTGGGGCATGACGCCGTCGTCGGCAGCCACGATCAGGATGACGATATCGGTCACCTTGGCGCCGCGGGCACGCATGGCCGTAAAGGTGGCGTGACCGGGGGTATCGATGAAGGTGATCTTGCGGTCGTTGATCATGACCTGCGAAGCGCCGATGGCCTGCGTAATGCCGCCCGCCTCGCCGGCAGCGACGCCGGTGTGACGGATGGCGTCGAGCAGCGAAGTCTTGCCGTGGTCGACGTGGCCCATGACGGTGACGACCGGGGCACGCGGCTTAAGGTCGGCGGGATCGTCGTAGAACGAGAAGGTGTTCTCCTCCTCGGGGGTGATGATCTTGATCTGACGGCCCAGGTCGTCGGCAACGAGCTCGACGAGGTCGTCGGACATGGACTGCGTCATGGTAAGCGGCGTGCCCAGCAGGAACAGGCGCTTGATGATGTCGTTGGCCGGAACGTCGAGCGCCTCGGCGAGCTCCTGGACGGTAACGCCCTGGGAGACCTTGATGGCGTCAAGGTCCTCGGGGTTCACGCCCTGGGCCAGCGCCTCCTCTATCTTGCGCTCCTCCTGAGCCTTTGCGGCCTCGCGCTCGCGCTTCTCCTTGCGCTTTTTGCGGCGACCAGTGGACTCGCGAGAGGCCTCCTCGACGGCGGCACGAGCCTCCTCGAGCACCTTCTCGCGGCTGTACTCCTCGGCCTCGCGAGCCATGCGGCTGTAGTGGTCCTCTTCGTTGTTGTGACCGCCCTTGCGCTTCTTGCCCTTGCCCTGCTTGTCGGGGTTGGGGAAGTCCATGCCGGCAGCGACGTTGTTGCTGGCGTTGGTGCGATGGCTGTGGGGACGGTTCTCGGAGGCGTTGCGCTCGGAGTTGCTGTCGGAGGCGTTGCGGTCGCCTCGACGGCCACCACGACGGTCGTTGTTGCCGCCACGACGGTTACCGCGCTCGGCGGCGCGCTCGGCCTTGGCCTTGTCCTCGGCGTCCTTCTTCTCCTTGAGCACGGTCTCCTGTGCGGCGATCTGGTCGAGCAGCGAACGGAAGCGCGAACCGGAGTCGGAAGCGGGAACGGCGCGGCGCTGGGCCTCGCGGGCAGCCTCCTCCTTCTCGCGGGCAAGGCGCTCCTGCTCGGCCTTCTTCTTGGCCTCGGCCTCGGCGCGGGCAGCCTCCTCGGCAGCCTGGGCTGCGGCAAACTGGCGGCGCTCCTCCTCGCGGGCCTTCTCGGCGGCGATGCGCTCGCGCTCTGCCTCGGCAGCGCGTGCTGCCTCCTCGGCGGCAGCGGCCTGCTCCTCGGCCAGCTTGGCGGCCTCGACTTCCTGGGCGCGGGCCTCGATCACCGAGGCGAGCTGCTTGCGGACCATGGCGACGTATGCGTCCTCCAGAGCGGAGGAAGCGGACTTAGCGGGAATCTTCATTTCGGCGAGATGACCCATCAGTTCCTTGGAGGTCATGCCGAACTCTTTGGCCAGGGTGGACACACGGACTTTTGCCATATGACTTCACCTACCCTTTCTGGCACCTTGGGTGCCTAGAGACTGAACGAGCGTGGGGTATGCGCTGGGACCCGCCCGGCGCGACCGCGCGCTAGATCAGGTCCTCCGCATCATCGAAGGCGTCGGTGTCGTGGACACCGCAGAAACGGGAGCCGGGACGGGCCTGGTTGCGGCACTGGATGCCGTCCTCGGACACGAACTCGCAGCGACGGACGTCCTCGTCCTCCTCGTCACCGATCAGGTCGGCGGCGGGCTCCTCGTGAACGGGAACATTCTTGAGGATGTCGGCGGCAAGGGTCTCGGACTTAATGTCGATGTGCCAGCCGGTCAGACGCGCGGCGAGGCGGGCGTTCTGGCCCTCCTTGCCGATGGCGAGGGACAGCTGGTCGTCGGGCACGATAACGCCGGCGTAGGCCTTCTCCTCGTCGATGAGGACGCGCGTGACCTTTGCGGGCGACAGGGCGTTTGCGACGTAGACTGCCGGATCGGCATCCCACAGGATGACGTCGACGCGCTCGCCACGGAGCTCGCCCACGACGGCGCGAACACGGCTGCCCTTAGGGCCGACGCAGGCGCCCACGGGATCCAGGCGATCGTCGAGCGAGTGGACAGCGACCTTGGAGCGCTGGCCGGGCTCGCGGGCGATCGACTTGATCTGGACGGTGCCCTCATAGATCTCGGGCACCTCCTGCTCAAACAGACGACGCATGAGCTCGGGGTGGGTACGGGAGATGACAATCGGCGGACGGCTGTGCTCGCCACGGACCGGCTGCAGGTTGGAGTTGGGGTCGCGAACGTCGATAATCACGGCCTTGATGTGCTGGTTGTGCAGGTAGCGCTCGCCCATCGGACGCTCGTTGCGCTCGTTCTCGTAACGGCGCTGGTCGAAGTGCGGAAGCTCGGCCTCGACGCCCTCGCGAATCTTGACGATCGTGAAGTCGGGTGTGGACTGCAGCACGGTACCGCTGATGAGGTCACCGATGCGGCCGGAGAACTCCTCGTAAATCTGCTCGCGGGCGGAGTTGCGCACGATGGCGTTGATCTCGGCCTTGGCGTGCTGGGCGGCGATGCGGCTCGTGTTCTTGGGAGTGACGTCGATCTCCTCGAACTCGGTGAAGTTGCCCTCCTCGTCCATTGAATCGTCGATCGGCTCCAGACGGTAGACGTAGATCTTGCCGGTGGTGCGGTCGATGGTCACCTTGGCGCCCCACTCAAGATGCAGGATCTCGGCATAGCTCTTGGCGAGCGACTGCTCCAGGCGGTCGATCAGGTAGAGCTGGTCGATGTGCTTCTCCTGGCAAAGCTCCATCAGGGCGGACATCATGTCGGATGCTGCCATCTTACTTTCCTTCCTTCGCGGGCTTGAAGTCATAGGTGGGCTTCAACTTGCACTTTTTAACATCAGAGAAATCGAGGGTAACGGACTCGCCGTCCTCGAGCTCGAGGGTCACGTTCGTCTCGGTGGCGGCGGCAATCTTGCCGGCGTACTTGCGACGGCCCTCGGTGGCGGTGGAGGTGAGCTCGCAGTTCTCGCCCACAAAGCGGGCAAAGTCACGCGGGCGGCGCAGCGGGCGCGCCATACCCGGGCTCGAAACCTCGAGCGTATAGCTCGAAGAGATGGGGTCGAGCTCCTCAATCACATCGCCGACCCATTTGGTGTTGGCCGTGACGTCATTGAGCGACAGGCTCTGACCCTCGGCACCCTCGATACGCACACGCACACAGGGGGCCTTGGTGGCACCCACGAGCTCAACGTCGACGATGTCGACATCGTGCTGGGGAGCAACGGCCTCGAGCGCGTCGATGATCGCCTGCTCGGTCTTGGTCTTGACCATTGCGGCACCTCCATCCATACAAAAAAGAAGCGGGGCCGAAACCCCACTTCTTTCAATTACAACTTCATTTGCAAGCAAACTATACCAATACCTGCACAAACGTGCAACCACAACACAAACCCGCAGGTCAGCGTGAGCACAGGTTCTCCACAAGAAATGGATAATTGGGTGTGTCGCAAGTA
The DNA here is from genome assembly GCA_019414645.1 of Collinsella sp. GTDB lineage: Bacteria > Actinomycetota > Coriobacteriia > Coriobacteriales > Coriobacteriaceae > Collinsella. Next base: position 20,847 of record DXLP01000025.1, on the reverse strand, counting down.
TCCATAACCAAAAAGAGGGGCGACTCCTGCGGAATCGTCCCTCGCCTTTTCATGTCAGCTATGCGCGCAGCGCTTACTTAACCACCAGGTTAACCAGCTTGCCAGGCACGCAGATGGCCTTGACGACCGTCTTGCCCTCGAGCCACTTGGCAACGGCCTCCTCGGCGGCAGCCTGCATCTCCTCGTTGGAGGCATCGCGGGCGACGTCGATGCGGCCACGGACCTTGCCGAGTACCTGGACGACGATCTGCACCGTGTCCTCGATGGACTCGGCCAGGTCGAACTCGGGCCAGGCGGCGGTGTAGGCGTTGCCCTCGCAGCCGAGTGCCTCGTGCCACAGCTCGTCGGCCCAGAACGGGCAGATGGGGGCAAGGACGCTTACGATGTCCTTGGCCACGCCGTAGCACAGGGCCTTGTCGCGGTCAGCGCCCTCGGTGGCGTTGAGGTAGGCGCTCGCCGCGTTGACGAGCTCCATGACGGCCGAGATCGCGGTGTTGAACTGGCCGCGGTCGAAGTCCTCGGTGCACTTGGCAATGGTGCGATGGCGCTCGCGGTAGAGCTTCATCGCGACCTCGTCGAGCGCGGACTTGTCAAAGGCAACGTTGGCGTCGCCGGACTGGACGAGCTGCCACACGATACGCCAGGCGCGCTTAATGAAGCGGTTAGCGCCCTCGACGGCCTTGGGATCCCAGTCGAAGTCCTTCTCGGGCGGGGCGATAAACAGGATCGCCAGACGCATGGTGTCGGCGCCGTAGGGCTCGATGACCGAGCTCGGGGGCACGACATTGCCCTTGGACTTGGACATGGTGTCGCCGTTCTCGTCCTTGACCATGCCCTGGCACAGCAGGTTGGTGAAGGGCTCGTCAACGCTCAGCAGGCCCAGGTCGCGCAGCGCCTTGGTAAAGAAGCGGCTGTAGAGCAGGTGCAGAATGGCGTGCTCAATGCCACCGATATAGTTATCGACGGGCATCCAACGGTCTGCCGCCTCGCGGGAGAAGGGCAGCTCGGTGTTGTGCGGGTCGGTATAGCGCAGGTAATACCAGCTAGAGCAGGTGAAGGTGTCCATGGTATCGGTCTCGCGCTTAGCCGGGCGACCGCACACCGGGCAGGTGGTCTCGTAGAACTCCTTGCACTCGGCGAGGGTCTCGCCGGCACCCAGGTCCAGGTTCTCGGGCAGCGTCACCGGCAGCTGGTCCTCGGGCACGGGCACGATGCCGCAGTGCTCGCAGTGGATGGCCGGGATGGGGTTGCCCCAGTAGCGCTGGCGGCTGATGAGCCAGTCGCGCAGGCGGAACTCGACCTTGCGACGGCCGCAGCCCATGGCCTCGAGGTCGGACACGATGGCAGCCTCGCCCTCGGAGTGCTTGCCGCCGCGCATGCCGGTGTACTTGCCGGACTGGACGAGCGTGCCCTCGGCAGCGTGGGCGCAATCCCAGTCGACGTTCTCGGCATGGAAGGTATCGATGGTCTCGCCGCTGGCCTCGACGGCAGCGCGGTCGTCATCGTCCAGAATGATCGGCACAATAGGCAGATCGTACTTGCGGGCGAACTCAAAGTCACGCTGGTCGCCGCAGGGAACGGCCATGACGGCGCCGGTGCCGTAGTCGGCAACGACATAATCGGCAACCCACACGGGGACCTTCTCGCCGTTGACGGGGTTCACCACATAGCGGCCGGTAAAGGCACCGTGCTTCTCGAGGGTGCCCTGGGCACGCTCGACGGCAGAGATATGCTTGGAGTCCTCGACGATCTTGGTGACGGCCTCCTCGTACTCCGTGCCCTCGACGAGCTCGTGCAGGCGCTCATACTCGGGAGCCAGGACAAAGAAGGAGACGCCGAAGAGCGTGTCGGCACGTGTGGTGAAGACGGTGATCTTACCCTCGTCGCCCTCGATAGGCTCGCCATCCTTGTCGCACAGGGTAAAGTCGACCTCGGCGCCCTCGGAGCGGCCGATCCAGTTAGCCTGCATCTGCTTGACGCGCTCGGGCCAGCCGGGGAGCTTCTCCAGGTCGTCGAGCAGCTCCTGGGAGTACTCGGTAATCTTGAAGTACCACTGCTCCAGGTCGCGCTTCTCGGGCTCGGTGCCGCAGCGCCAGCACTTGCCCTCGGTAACCTGCTCGTTAGCCAGAACGGTCTTACAGGTGGGGCACCAATTGACCGGATTCTTCTTGCGGTAGACCAGGCCCTTTTCCCACATCTTCTCAAAGATCCACTGGCCCCAGCGGTAATAGCCGGGGCTGCAGGTCTTGACCATGCGATCCAGATCGTAGGAGAAGCCCATGCGCTTCATCGTGGAAAGCGCCTGATCCATGTTCTTATACGTCCAGGCGGCAGCCTGCGTGTTGTGCTTGATGGCGGCGTTCTCGGCGGGCAGGCCAAAGGCATCGAAGCCGATGGGATGCAGCACATCGTAGCCGCGCATGCGGGCCTGACGGGCCATGGCATCGCCGATGGTATAGTTGCGCGCGTGGCCCATGTGCAGGTCGCCCGACGGATACGGGAACATCTCGAGCACGTACTTCTTGGGCTTACTGTCGTCGGTGTCGACGGCAAAGAGGTTGGAGTCCTCCCAGGCCTTCATCCACTTGGACTCAATGGCCTGCGCGTCGTAGACAGGGATCTCGTCCTTATGATCTGTGCAATCGCACATATCAGCTCCTTTGTTAGCTGGGTTGGGGCGGGGCGTTCTTACCTTTACTCGCTGCTGCGGACAGTCCTGCTCGCACGAAGAGCACATTAAGTGCTCTTCGGCTCGTGCGGAACTTGCAGCGAGCAAAGGTAAGAACGCCCCGCCACATCGTTAACTCGCATGATGATAGCAAATACAACAAGCGAGATGCCTGCAACTTGCAGGCATCTCGCTTTATCTTAATAACGTGGTTGTGAATCAACCGCTAATTGTTACCAGCCCAAGCATGGTCGGGTTTTCCAAGTGCCGCAGATTGCCGTGAAAGAGGAGCGACGCGTACTTTGGTACGCGAGCGACGGTTTGAACGGCAAGGTGCGGTGCCTGGGAAAGCCGCTTATCGATAGGAAACGCTCTGCTGGGAATCCTTGACGACTACGTCGTGGGCGCCGCCTTCGACGATGGAGGTGGAGCTGACCAGCGTTAGGCGCGCCTTTTCCTGGAGCTCGGGGATTGAGAGGGCGCCGCAGTTGCACATCGTGGACTTGACCTTGTAGAGCGTGCCGCCCACGCCGTCCTTGAGGGAACCGGCGTAGGGAACGTAGGAGTCGACGCCCTCGACGAAGCTAAGCTTCGCGGCGCCGCCCAGGTCGTAGCGCTGCCAGTTGCGAGCACGCGCAGAACCCTCGCCCCAGTACTCCTTCATGTACTGACCGTTCACGTTGACGCGCTCGGTCGGGCTCTCGTCAAAGCGGGCGAAGTAACGACCCAGCATCATAAAGTCTGCACCCATGGCAAGGGCGAGCGTCATGTGGTAATCGTAGACGATGCCGCCATCGGAGCACACGGGCACGTAGACGCCGGTCTCCTCGTAGTACTCGTCGCGAGCGCGGCAGACGTCGATCAGCGCGGTGGCCTGGCCACGGCCGATGCCCTTGGTCTCACGGGTGATGCAGATGGAGCCGCCGCCGATACCAACCTTGATGAAGTCGGCACCGCAGTCGGCCAGGAAGCGGAAGCCCTCGGCGTCGACGACGTTGCCGGCACCGACCTTGACGTCCTCGCCGTAGTTGGCGCGGATCCACTCGATGGTGCGCTTCTGCCACTCGCTGAAGCCCTCGGAAGAGTCGATGCACAGGACATCGGCACCGGCCTCGATGAGCAGCGGCACGCGCTCGGCATAGTCGCGGGTGTTGATACCGGCACCGACCATGTAGCGCTTGTCGCCGTCGAGCAGCTCGTTGGGGTTGGTCTTGTGGCTGTCATAGTCCTTGCGGAAGACGATGCCCATGAGGTGATCGTAGTCGTCGACGATGGGCAGGGCGTTGAGCTTATTGTCCCAGATGACGTCGTTGGCAACCTTAAGGCTGATGTTCTTGTCGCCCACGATGAGCTGCTCACGCGGGGTCATGAACTCGGAGACCTTCGTCTGGTGGTCATCGCGACTGGGGCGATAGTCACGGCTGGTGACGATGCCCAGGAGCTTACCCTTGGGAGTGCCGTCGTCGGTAACCGGCATGGTGGAGTGACCGGTCTTCTCCTTGAGCTCGATGACCTGCTCCATGGTCATGTCGGGGGTCAGCGTGGAATCGGACTGAACGAAACCAGCCTTGTGATCCTTGACGGCCTTGACCATAGCGGCCTCGGACTCGGCGCTCTGGGAACCGTAAATGAAGGACAGGCCACCCTCGGTAGCGAGCGCGACACCCATGTCGACGCCCGAGACGGACTGCATGATGGCGGAAACCATGGGGATGTTCAGGGTGATTGCCGGCTTCTCACCGCGCTTGAAGCGGGTCAGCGGCGTCTTAAGAGAGACGTTGTTGGGGATGCACTGCGAGGACGAGTAGCCAGGGACCAGCAGATACTCCGAAAACGTGTGGGACTCACCGGGAAAGAACGTAGCCATGTTTCTCCTTTTTCCATGCGACCGGTCGGCTGCAGGCCTCGTAGGACCCAGCCCAACCTTGGGCGCCCAATACTGGGGAAGTATCTTAACGCACTTTGACTGCTACAATGCATGATTTAAGAAGAGCACACGAGGGTTTGACGCAGGCTTTGCGTTTGCCCAGCAAACACTTTAGCGGGGAGACGTGGAGCACATGGAGTACAAGACGACGGCAAAGTTGGTCATTCAAGCGTGCGACAAAGATCTACCGGGCGTCTTCGGCCACGGCTGCGTCTTGCTGCTGCAGGGTATTGCCCGCGAGCACTCGCTCAACCGCGCCGCCAAGAGCATGGGCATGGCGTATTCCAAGGCCTGGCGCATTGTGAACGAGGCCGAAGGTCAGCTGGGTTGCAAGCTCATCGAGCGCGACGGCGCCCGCGGATCCACCCTCACCCCCGCCGGCGAGCGAGCCATAGCGGTCTACGAGGAGCTGCAGACCGACATCAACAACGTCATCGCCACCAAAGCCAACGATCTCATCGCCAGCATCAAAGAGTAGCCCATTTGGGACGGGGCCTTATAGCCACACAACCCCTTCTCATAAGTTGCGGTGAAATAGGGGCTGTTTATGCCGCTAAAGTCGTAAATCAATCCCTATTTCACCGCAACTTATGGAGTCGAGGATGATTTAGCTACTTGCGGAGGGCGTTGTCTAGGGCGGACGCTACAACCAGGGGGTTGTCGGTGCCGGCGAAGAGGCGGATGGTGCCCCCCTGCTTGCTGCGTGGAGCCGAAAGGCGCGTTGTTGCGCCGCCTGCGGGCGATGTGCGAAACTCCCCAGGCAAAGCATCGAACAGCTCGCCCGCGCTACGTTCGATAAGATCGAACTCTACTGCCGGGCCAAAGCCGTGCTCGAGAATTCCCGTTGCAGCCACATGGTCGGGATGCGAGGTCAGCCCGGGATAGCGCACGTTGCGCACCATCTCGTTCGCGGCCAAATATTCAGCCAGCGCACGGGCGCGATCGAAATGTGCCTGCATGCGGGTGTCGAGCGTGTCGAGCCCGTGCTCTAGAACCTCGGCCTCATCGGAGGACAAGTCGAGCGCGGCCAATCCGCACCACTCGAGCAGCGCATGCGCGCACTCGGCCGCAGCGTCCACGCGATGGCGCTTGAGCTGCGAGCGCGCGACCGAAGCGGCAACGAGCTTGCGTGGAGCCTCACCGGCACACACACGGTCGAGCGCCTCAAGGGACAGCACAGCACCCAGCCGCAGCGGATCGCAGCCAAAGACGTCAGCCACGGTGTTGTCCACAACCAGCAGCGCATGGGCCTCACGCGCCGCCCGACCCAGCGCACGCAGATCGGGCACACGCAGGCCAAAGCCACCGATTGAGTTCACAAACCACCACAGGTGCGGTCCCTCAGCATCAAACGAAGCATCAAATCCCTCGGACGCAGCAGAAAACGCTGCAGCCGATGGCTCCCCCACCAGCACAACATCGCGGCCATCAAAGCCACGAGCAAACGCATCGGCAAAGTCGTCCGCAAAGGCCACCAGGCGGTCACCGGGACGCACGATTCCCAGCAGCGACAGCGCCGCCGGTACATGCGAGGCCGCAACAAGACGCGCCTCACGCGCGCCGGCTCTCAAAGCCCAGGTATCTTCTAGCTGCTGTACGCCCATACGGTACCGTCCCTTCAGAAACAAAAACCCACGATACGGATGTTCCCCGCATCGTGGGCAACGGCTGCAGTATAGCGCCGATATGCGACGAATCGCCTAGATGTTGAGCGCGTGGTAGGTCACGCTCGCACCCGGAGCATCAACGGACACGCCATAGGTCTCGGGATAGATGCGCGTCGAAAACACGAGCGCGCCATCGTTCACAAACACCTCGACCGACGAGACATCGCCAACAATGCGCACGTTACGAACCTCGTTGACGGGCTCCCAGCGCACGGTACGACCGCAGCCGGCAGAAGCGCGACCCTCATCGGTAAATCGCATCTCAAAGCGCGAGGGCAGTCCGCCCTCGGCGGGCACATACGCCAGCTTCAGCTCGCCATCAACAATCGCGGTAAACGCGCCGTCGACACCGTCGACAGCAAGGTCAAAGCAGGTATCGCCGTCAACCTCCAACGAGCCCTCCCCCACACGCACCGAGGCATAATGGCGCTCGATCTCGCACGCCGGCTGCTGCAGCACCACGCCGCCGTCACCGGCCGTAAGCTCGCGCGGCACCGTCATGCAGTGCTGCCAGCCGCACGCCACGGTGGGCGCGTTGCCATAGGTCGGCTCATCGGACATACCCATCCAGCCAATCAGAATGTGGCGACCGTCCTCGGCCGTGAACTCCTGCGGAGCATAGAAGTCAAAACCGGCGTCCCACAGGCGGAACTCGCCCAGCTCATAGACACCGTCACCACCCGTAATGTCGCCCGTTACAGGCATGTAGCCCGCTGCATACACATTGCCGCGGTCCCAACGACCGCCCTCGAGCCCCTGGGGCGAGAACGACAAAAATGCAGCGGTATCGCCATTCGCATCGAGCTCGATATAGCCGGGGCACTCCCACATAAAGCCAAAGCGCTCGGGCGTAGACACACGACTCTCGAGCTCCCAACTCAGCATATCGGCCGAGCCATACACCAGGATCTCGCCCACATCGCGCCCGGCACCCTCGCCGTGCATGGCGCAAAATCGACTATCGGCATGCGGCCCATCCACGCGACGACGCGCGCCCAGCACCATGTGGTAACGCCCGTCATCATCGCGCCACACCTTGGGGTCACGCACGTGGCAGGTCAAATCCTCGGGATAATCATCGGACGCCAGCACCACGCGCTTTTGGCTGAACTCCCGACCGGCAAGGCCATCAACGCTCTCGACATAAACAGTATCGGCGCGACGGCCGGTATTGACGTAGTCGTACGTGCCGTCCGCATCGGAAAGCTTAACGTTGCCCGTATAGAGCACGCGAATGCGGCCGTCCTCGGCAAGCGCGGAGCCTGAATACACGCCATGGCAATCGAACGGCTCGTCGGGCAGCAGCGGGGCGCCAACATATTCCCAGTTCATAAGGTCGCGGCTTGTGGCATGGCCCCACATCTTTACGCCACCGTTCACATCAAACGGGGCATACTGGAAGTACGCGTGAAACACGCCGCCCGCTTGGCAAAGACCGTTGGGGTCGTTGAGCCAGCCCGCCGGCGGCATAATATGGAAGCGCTGGCCATACGCGCCATGGCCGCACTCAGAGGCGGCAGCGTCAACAGCGGCAACCAGCTTTGCAAGGTCGCGGCCAAGTGCATTAGACATATCAAAGTCCTAACGGATCGAAAGTAACAAGGCGCCAGAGATCGACACCGGATACGGGAAACGCCCGCGAGCATACAACCCGCGGGCACCCTTCAATCAAAAGCTCTTAGGCCTGCTCGGAAGCCTTGGGCTCGTCCTTGTACAGGACAAACGAGACGCCAAAGGAAACCAGCGCGGCGACCGCAAACATGATCGCGTACTGCACGGGCTGGGCCAGGCACAGCAGGATACCGAAGATACCCGTAACGCCCGTACCGGAAGCGGCGAGCGAGGTGAGCGCGCAGACCAGGGCGCCGCAGCCGCCGCCGATGCAGCCAGCGATGAAGGGCTTAAAGAAGCGCAGGTTCACACCAAAGATGGCAGGCTCGGTAATACCCATGAAGGCGGACAGAGCCGAAGGAAGCGCTAGGCCCTTGATCTTGGCATCGTGGGTCTTAAAGGCAACGGCAAGCGCGGCGCCGCCCTGGGCGATGTTGGCGGCACTGGCAATGGGCAGCCAATAGGTCACGCCGTACTGGGCAAGCTGGCCCAGGTCGATGGCGGTGTACATCTGGTGAATACCGGTGACGACCGTGGGGGCATAGAACAGGCCGACGATAAAGGAACCGATGCCAAAGGGCAGGGTGAGCAGAGCCTGGATCAGACCGAGGACGGCATTCTCGGCCCACACAAAGACGGGACCGACAGCGATAAGCGTCACGAGCACGGTCACGAACACGGAGACAAGCGGGGTTACAAAGAGGTCGAACATCTCGGGAACGATCTTGTGCAGACGCTTCTCGAGGAAGGCAAGGATCGCGCAAGCGATGACGATGGGGATGACGTGGCCCTGATAGCCAACCCACTCAAAGCTGTACACGCCGGGGATGACGGTGACCATGGTCTGCACGCCCTCGGAGGCGACCGTGTAGGAGCTCTGCAGCGAGGAGTTGATGAACGCGCCGCCGACGACGGCGCCCAGGTACGGATTAGCGCCGAAAGCCTTGGCCGCGGAGTAGCCAATCAGGATCTGCAGGATGCCAAAGGACGTACCCGAGACCAGGTCGGCAATCTTGTAGATGCAGTTATTGGTGTCGAGCGCGATAAAGCCGTTGGAGGCCATAAAGTTGAGGGCGCTCATGATGCCCAGCAGCAGGCCCGAAGCCACGATGGCGGGAATGATGGGAACGAAGATATCGCCGAGGACCTTAATGGCGCGCATAAAGATGTTCTGCTGCTGCGCCGCGGCCTCCTTGACCTCAGCCTTGGAAGCAGCATTGATGCCGCCGAGGGCGATGAACTCGTCATAGACCTTGTTGACGGTACCGGTGCCAAAAATAATCTGGAGCTGGCCTTGGGCCTCAAAGACGCCCTTGGCACCGTCGATATTCTCGATGGCTTCCTTGTCGACCCTTGCGTTGTCGGCAATCACCAGGCGCAGACGCGTGGCGCAATGCGCGGCCGACACGACGTTGCCGGCGCCACCGATGTTGTCGAGCACCTCTTGGGCTGATTTGCGGTAGTCCATGACTTCCCTTTCGTCTAACGGGCGTTTTACACCTGGCCATCTTTGACACTTACACTGTAATCGTTTTCAGTTTCATATTACTGTAATCGTTTTCATATAGCGGTAAACGGTAGATTTTCGCCGGTGAAAGGTAGTTTGGGACAAATAACAGTGGTCCGAAGATAGCGGCGGGCGCCCAAAACCTAGACATTCATAAGCTGATGACCGAGCTTGAGCGTACGCAGGCCGCCCTCCCCTTCCACGCCATCGAGCGTGTCGAGCAGCATATTGGTGGCCTCGACGCCACTGGTCAGATAGCCATAATGGACGGTGGGAATGCCGCCCGTCAGCGCGCGCAAAAACGCGTTGTCGCCAAATCCGCTCACGCGATGTAAGCCCTCGCCCACGCCACGCGCCTCATCAAGAGCGCGCAGGGCGCCGGCGGCCATGGTATCGGTCGCGCAGGCGATAAACGAGACGTCGGGCACGTCGGCCAACAACTCGCGCGCCGCACGATATCCCGAGTCGAGCGTGAAGGAGCCACGACGCACCAGGTGGGGATCGAGCACAACCCCCGCAGCCAGCAAGCCTGCCTCAAAGCCACGGCGTCGGTCGTAGCCCGCGGCGCGGTCTTCTTCGGTAACACCGATGTAGGCGATCTTTCCCTCCACGCGCCCCACGAGCGCATGGCCCAGCTCATATGCCGCCTCGTAATCGTCATGGTAGACGCAGGCCGCGCCCTCGACGTTTTGGCCAATCAGCACAATGGGCACGCGGCACGATGCAATAGCCGCACGATGCTCATCGGTAATCATGGTCGCTACCAGCACGATGCCATCGACCGGGTGGTTCTGGAACAAGTCGAGGTACTCGAGCTCACGCTCGGCAACGTTGTCGGTGTTGGCGAGCAACATCTGATACCCGCGGCGACCAAGCACCTGGCCAATGCCTGCGGTAATTCGGCTCACCGACTCGGAGTTAATCTTAGGCACGATGACACCGATGAGCTTGGTAGAGCCGGTACGCAAGGCACGAGCCTGGTTGGACCGCACATAGCCGGTCTGCTCGATCGCCTGTTTAATGCGCTCGGCCTTATCAGCCGAGATATATCCACCGTTGAGATAGCGCGAAACCGCGGCGTTCGAAACACCCGCCAGCTCGGCGACATCCTTCATCTTTACCACGAGTACCCCCGTCGTTGAAATCGCTTTCAACATGATACCCGTGCGAACGACCGCATGACGTAGCGATTACATGATAGAGAAACGCGTGGAAACTAATGAGTCACTTGAGACACGTCGAGTGATAATCACTTCGCGGCCAGTTTTACCAGACGAGAATCACCCTGGCTGCATAATCGAAGAATACGGCCATGCAGAACTTGACCTGAGCGGCAGCCTCACGGACTTATCCAGGAAGGCCTCGGTGCCGCGTCTCGAAGAGTCGCAATTCACAATCCCGGTCAATCCTCTGCCAAGAACCCGTTGCGAACTTAGACTTACCAACAACACGTCAGCAAAGTTGCATACAAGCAGATAATCGCACGCAATTTCGCCTATTCTCAATTGAGATGTAAGTTTTGACAGGCCGAATCTTACATCCAAACAAAAAAGAGGGCCGACGCATCAACCCTCTTCAGGTGTCGCCCGAAGGCTCCCACCGCAATTGACTTTAATTTAGCCGATATCCCTTGTTTGTCTACAGGCTCTGCCACAAGTAGAAATTATCTTCACTTTTAGGGAGCAGCTCTTAAAAAGCAGCTATGTAACTAAGAAGCGCATCCATCTTGTTCCCAACCCCAGTCGTTTCTATCTCATGAAAGTCCAAAGAAGACAGGGGGCCATGCAAATCTTCAGGGACGCCAGAGAGGTCGCCGCGGTAGGTCTCCCGGTCAGCCGCCATCGCGGTTCCTAAAAAGAGGAAAGGCAGCCATCCCAAGAAGGACAGCCGCCTTTCCTCTGGACGCGGGACCCGTAGGTTACCCTCGTCAATACCGCTTTTTAGATAGGCTACTGATTATCAATCCGTAAGTCAAAGCTGCAAATTTGAGGCAAGCGACAATCATGTAATTCAAATCAAGACACACATGATTTTCAACCAAATCAAACGATGTCTGGCTAGCATATCAGGCATTGCACGCATAAAAAAGGGCAAGACTCTCAGTTTGAAAGCGTCACCCTTAAAGCTCCCAAAGAGCTTTTGTATTGCAGGAAGATACTCTACACCATCTTCCCTTGATTGGCAGGTCGAAACAGACACCATTGTGATTTCAAGCAGAAAGCGTTATATTAAGTATGCATTTGCACGTGGTGTTCGCACTATACGCTCAGATGCCATAGTTTACAAAGACGGCCTTCTTCATAGACGCTAGGTGGGATTACTCACTAGTAGCCGATATGTCGAAGGCCTTCTTGTACTTAAGAAAATCATACATTCTAATAAGCCGTTTTAGCTCGCTATTACCGTGGATTATCTTGCGATCGTCCGTGATGAGCGCCCTCAGATACTCGAGCAACTCACTTAAATCGAGCTCATCCTCCTCAAATAGCCACAGAGAATTGAGCACAGGGGTCATTTAAAAGTGAACAGTTTAATCAGGAGCGCCGCACCCCTGGGAGCGGGGCGCAACGCTCGATCCATTGTTCTCCCGGACGGGCAATTTGGCGAGATCACTCGGAAAGGATGGATGAAGCAGCCGTGCGGTTACACCAACATTTCCGACGCGATCGTAATTGAATCAATGGGTGCCTTGTTCATACTTAATCGCCTCATGATGAAAGAGCTCAACGAAGTCGCATATCAGACAATAGATCGCTCCAGGCTGTTTAAACTGTGCGATTCTATGGACGAAACCGAAACATCAATCCACTACGGTAGCAGCGGTTTCCCATTACAATCAATACGTGAGGCACCCCATGCGCGGATATAACAAGGGTCCGAAAGCTGCTCGAGGCCCTTGGATTCGTTGGGCGAATTAACGACGATTCCGAGCTCCACGGACGCCTTGAGGCGTTACGTTATTTACCCCGAAGTCAAGATATTATCGATTAGATTTCCTGAAAGGAGGCAATATGGACAACCTTCGGTTCAACATCTCGATACCTTCCGATGAAGACGGCTGCGTACTTTTCCAATGTCCGAACTGCGGAGAGCTATTCAAAGTCGTCGTTGATGAGTATGAGAGTGATTCCGTCCTAGATATCCACTGCCCTCTGTGCGGCCTTATCTCGGACAACTTCTTCACACCGGACGTCATCGACCTGGCCTTATCAAAAACAGCGAATGTGGTCGTGCCGGAGCTAGAAGAACTGCTTAAGAAGGAGCTTGGCGGAAAGGGCAATGATCACGTCTCTTTCAGTGTGAAATCATACAATGAAGAGGAACCCGAGATTCCCATCCGGCAAGCAATCGAAGCCCTTCAGAAGGTAACCTGCAAGGACTGCAAGCGCATATCAAAGGTGTCCCCTGCACTTGCGATGTCTTTATACACATGCCCCTACTGCGGAATAGGACAATTCAATGGATTCTGAGAAGATTGAGCTGCGAAAACTACTCTTCAAGCATAGTGCTGAAGCCAGCAATCTTTTAAGGTCTGACTACAATGACCTCAACACAGCCCTCACTCGCTACCTCAACTTTATTGATGGGCAGCCTGTAACACGAGCGTTCATTGAGGATTGCGTGGCAAACCATTTGCCTAGCGGGTTCGACAAAAACGCCGAAATCGATGAAGTAAATTCGGACCCATATACCATATTTAACTTCCCGCCTAGCTGCGAGGGCGAAAGCGCCGTAACGTATCTCGTACTCAAAGCAATAGTCGACAGAAAGCTATGCCAGTCGTTTCACCTCCTTCTAGGCTATGCACACGGTTCAAGGAAATATGACGATATGGCCGAAGGCTTCCTGAATGACGTAGCGAGACGCCTCGTAAACGGAGTCAATCAGGCCATCACACTAAAGGGCATCGAACTAGGATTGGATGAATCCGTGACACAGGTAAACAATTTCGGCAACTCGGGAGCCGCCATCGCTTCCCAGACAACGAACGGGTCAAGTACGACCATCAATCAGTCAAACGGCATAGACGTTAACGCGCTCAACGACATAATCGGAAAACTGGAAAGCTCCCTCCACGAGCTTTCCAGTGAGAACAGGACAATTGCTGCGGATGCAATCGCCGCGATGAAAGACGTTTTTGAGACTCCGCAGCCTAAACCGTCAATACTAAAGTCGCTATGGAACACCCTAAAGGGCATCAACGAAGGGGCTACGTTTATTGAGAACGTAACGAAGCTGGGCGTACTCATCGCCCCTATTCTTCCTGGAATTATCGGATAGACTAAGTATGGTCGTCCCTAGCCCCCCATGGCGTTTCCAATCAATTTGAGATGGCATATTCAAGGCGTTGACCGGAATTGAACATTCCGGTCAACTGCCCACATTCGAAATATCTCTACACAACAAAAGGAGTGTGAAATGAGCGACTCTGTTTCAAAATTACTAATAGAGAGATACGGAGTGATGGTCTTTCTCGTTGTAATATTCGTTCTTGCAATAATTGCGATCTTGCATTTTGGCATCAAATTCGACATCAATATGTATATTGCAAGCCGCAAAGAACGACACCGAAAGTTAGCACAGAGCTACTGCCCGCATTTGGATTTTATTCCTCGTGATGATAATAGTGTTCAAGTTAGCCCGCTCTTTTACTCGCCGCCAGGAACACTGAACTGGTTTTGCTCTCGATGCGGGGCCGTTTTACCTTACGAACCCAATCAAGAGGAAGTCGAAGCTAAGGCGACTTATTATCTCAACCATCCAAAAGCTTACAAAAAAGCAATGAAGAGTTTCGATAAGCATGCGAAAAAATCTCTCTAGATTATTATTAACGTCCATAAGGTGGTATCGGCAGCTGCGAGTGAGTGAGTATTTGCCCGCATAAGCACCGCTAAATATTGCGAATCAACACGGTCAGTATCGGCATGGTCAAGACCAGCATTTGACAACGACATAAGGTCAGCCGCTGACAAAAAACGACAATGGACTATTTGCCGATTCAGGTGCCCAAGCACAATAATGTCGGCACTGTTTCGCAATATTAAATTGTACTCAAGCGCGCAAGAACTAACAAAGTTTCGCCTTAGTCTTAACCAATGACAAACAGACGGCCAGCCGTTATTTCCGCTGAATCTTAAGGCCCCTCCGATTACTAAGGAGGTAAGCATCTTTATGCTCCTTAGAGATTTCGAAGCTTGAGAGAATCTTATTCTGAGATTCAGGCGACCAATAAATATGAAGTCTTTCTCGCGCCCTCGTTATTGCCGTATAAAACACACTGTGAGTAATGCGCTCCTCAACGTCCTTCGTAATAATCAGCTTTACGGATGAGTACTCTAGTCCTTGCGCTTTATGGACAGACACCGCATACGCCACCTGAAACGGCACGATACAGTCCTCGCCAACATCCTCACCGTCTCGATCCTTGGCTTTCTTAACTGAAAAGCGCAGATACGTCTCTCCATCACGAAAATCTAAATACTCCAACCCGTCGTAATGAAGAACGGAAAGCTCGGAGGCGATAATGGGAACAGCAACCGTAAATTGCATCTCGTCTTTGGAAATTGCTTCCATTCCCACAAGACGCCCTTTTAGATTGTTATATAACAACGGATAAAACCGCTCAGACTCATTGAACAAAATTGGGTCGCCGACTTTATACGTATGATAATTCCAGACAACGGCCTCGTTCTTATTTCCCGACTGCAAGATTTTGTTCATATTATTAATGCCATAGAGGCCATCATAGTTGAGACATAAGACAATCTCATCATCATTCATTCTGCTAATTACAGAGTCATCAAGATTCGACGTAAAATCGCAAGAAATAAGAATTTCAGCGATATCAGGACTCACATTCCTGACAGCATGCCATAGTTTTAGCAAATCATCATTCTTCGTGCGCCATGGTTTATCAAATTCATGGATGCACTTATCAGGCAAGAAGTCTCGAGCCAATGAAAACCAGTTTCCAAACTTAATGGACTCAATCTGTCTCACATCGCCAACAAGCAATAGCAGTTTAAACCGATTAGAATCAATAATAGATTTCATATCGCTATTGCAGACAGTGCTGCATTCGTCAACGATTAAGATGTCGCAATCTGGCACACGATTCAAATACTTCGCGACGGTCATAAATTCGCAATTCTTATCATTTATTTTTCTTCTAAGGCTATCTACGGCAGGATTTGTATTAGCGATAGCAAGTTTGCTTTCATTTTGCAGAAAAGCGCAAACGATGTTGACCATGGTTGTTTTTCCGGTACCAGCCGAACCGTAGATGAACGCGACGCTCGTTTCGGCAAACATGGACTTTAGAGCATCTATTTTTTCTGAATCATCCAACTTGCAGCTTGGATCTTTAAGCCATGATTCACATAAAGCAGTATAGCCTTTGACCCCGGCACCAGACAGTTTTAAAAGCCCGCGTATAATACAAGTGAGTTCGTCTTCGACTCCCTTAACAAATAGATGCCCGTTCTCATGCACGAGATCCCTTGAATGATGTCTAAAATACAAAGCGCTATTAAATGAGGCAATCAGTTCATCAACATCCGAGAAGGTTGTAATTTCGGTATCCCTAAGATACAGAGCATTAGAATCGATTGTCTCCGCGGTCACCCTACGAGCAAGAAAGTTATCTTCATACGGATCTGGATCAATACATTGATACAAATCCTCGACAGCGACTACATGCCCAATAAGACTCGTGCAATACGGCTGCCGATCAAAGGGGGCACAGCCGTTTTTCAAATAAAGGTCACCGAGACGGCTATTCGGACTTACAGTCAATTGTTCCTCTATAACCCTGTTACGAGGTTTAGACAAAAGATACTTTAGAACATTAGATCCATTTGAGCCAGCACTCAAAAACTCATGCGCAGAGCTAAGCAAGGTGTGTACCGGACAGGCATTTCCCGAAGATGCTATCTCCCCCATCACAGAAATAAACTCGTCATCAGGGAGTAGAGCAATGTCGCAAAGCGTCATCCCGGTATGGGTCATTAGGTTCATAAGTGATCTATAGCTAGTGTATTGGCCAGTAAGCCACACTGCATCAGGGCCTCTAAGTATCTTTATAAGATTATTCAACTCACAGGGGCGTACTGAAACCGCATATGCATCAACAATCGTAACAGGAAGAGTAAAGCCAAGACCGTCGATACTCGTGCGCTTAGTCGAAACCACCACTGAATAATTAGTGGGCATTCTGAAAGATGAATAAACAAGTATACGATCAAATTTGCTACAAGAATCGAATGCGGGGACAAGTGTCGCCTCATAATAGACAGAATCCCCAACAAAGAAAGGCTTAGCAGCTCTAACGTAAAAACGGTCCTTCTCAATTTCAACAGCATTGGCACTCATGAAATCATTGATTTTATGAGCTATCTCTTCATGGTATTTAGCCAAGCCGGGATCGGTGTCCAGAGGAATCTTACTCAAATTGGCAAGAATTGTAAGGCCGAGTTTATCGAATGCATAACGTTTCAAGCACAGCAAATTTTCGTAATACTTCAACAAAAGGCGCTCTGCAGAATCTTCACTTGGAACATAGTGCGAAACGACCTTTTGTAAATAATGATGGAACTTAGCAATAAACCGAGTCTCGCTGTTCTTGCTCATATCTTTAATAGCAACCGAACATAATTTAAAGTAGTCGCCTTCGATGGGCCTGTTGCCATAAGTTGCATACATTGCAATGTGCTCAACAAGATGACGCAGATAACCCACAACGTCTCTTGAAACGGCTGACCTGCCCTCGAATTCAAGTCTATCAATTGAATGCTCTACAGCGTCGTTTGCATTGTAAAGCTCCTTAAGAGGGTTTCTCATAAGCCTCGCTCCTCCATCGTAATTTTCGACCCCCCAATATGGCTTAACGGCCAAGAAATCTTTACATCAATTAAGATGTCCATCCGATGTCCATCAATAATGATAGCCGCACCCAAACAACACTTCCGAGCCAAACGACGAAGCCGGGTAACGCATAATTACTTTCACAAATTGACAAACACATAGAGGAACACGGTCCACGCGTCGTCATATGATTTCAGGCGAGTAAACAACAAATCATCGACGAAAGGGGCGCGAGCCGAGTCCGCAAACATCGCATCGATCGACGATGGGTCGCTCGACGCGCTGCTCGACGAGGAGGCGTCCAAGCTTGTCGGGGCCGAGCGCTATGAGAGGACGGCGGGCCGGGAGGCCTACCGCGGCGGCCACTACGCGAGAAAGCTCGTCACGGGCGCCAGGGAAGTCGAGCTCAGCGTGTCGAAGCTCCGCGGGGCAGCCGCTAGGACGATGCGCGACGGGTTCGCCGAGACGCTTGCCTACACGGAATTCCCGCCGGATCGCTGGAGCCAGATTAGGACGAGCGACGGGATCGAGCGCATCAACCGCGAGATCAGGAGGAAGACGAGGGTCGTCGGGACCTTCCCGGACGGCAACTCGGCCCTCATGCTGGTGACGGCGAGGCTGAAGTACATAGTGGAGCACGAGCGGGGCAAGAGGAGGCACCTGGATATGTCGAATCTGGACGAGATGGACGAACTGAAAGGAAAGTAGGAGGGCTAGAAGAGGACGGGGCCGAGGACAGCAAAATCAATTTGCAAAAGAATCTTGACGGTACCCCTCCCCAACATTCCCCAGAAAGTTCGCTGATGTTGACTGGGGTTCTCGTAAAATAAACCCCAACAAAATATGTGCGGAGTGCTGGCCTGGAGCTGCCTCCGGACCCCATTGGCTGCTTACCGAGAGTCTCCGCTATGAAACGACCCCTTTACTACCTGCTCTGCGCGATCGCGTGCATGTCCATGGTCAGCTCCGCGATGCCTATGCCAGCCATCACGGAGGCCATCCAGCCTCAGGCAACCGCGAAGCAGCAGGCGCAGGCCGTAAACAACACAAACTGACGAACCAATTGCCGACATGAACGATTTCGTCCCTGCCGGCATTTAAGCAGGGAGAAAGATTTGGCAATATTGTCCATTATCTAACTGATTCAATAGCGGAATGAAGCCTGCAGCAGGGGCCAAATTCGGAAGTAAGCGGCAAATCCAAAACCTGCCAAGCACACCGGAATGCCACAACGCTTCTACCTGCGTTTTCTTTACGCAAAAACGGCGGTGTGCTCGAGGATTCTAGAATTTGCCGCATACTTCCGGCGGGCAATTCCGAAAGTGCGGTGAAAAACCGAGAACTGCCGACCAGACCCCTGTTTTAAGCTTCGACGACCTGCGGTTTTGTTACCGAAAATCGAGTTGCGCTCGGCGGTTTCCGATTTTTCCCCGCACTTCCGGAAAAACGCGGTAAAAGCGAGTGTCTGAAGCGGAAACACGACAATTGCTCCTCGGAAAACAGCCCACTAAACGCAAAAACCGCCTTTCGGCGGTTCCCACGGACCAAGCCGGACGTACCGTCGCTAGGCCTCATCAAGGGTTACTTTACGGAAGAGTCGGGCTGTGATCAATCATTTTTCAGGTTTGGGGACAAAGGTCGAGCTACATAGAAAAGCTGATCTGTGGCAGATAAAGCGGCCCCCATACCCCACCGGCAGCAACATTCTCAATGATGCCCTTTGCAAAGGAATACAGGTCTTGCATGCCGAAGCTAAGCGCCTCCCTATCAAATGCCTCATCGTCTAAATCAGACGGAGCACGATAGATACCGGACACGGATATTTCGGAACGATAATAGTGGCCCTCATCACTGGGAATGAGCTCTATGACAAGGTTGAGCTGCCGAAATCTAACTCCGTTTTCATCAAAGAAGGCACTCGTTATGTCATTTCTAACGTTAAACTCACCGTCTGACTTATTAACTCCCTCCTTCGGGGCCATTCCGCCATCAAATGAAAACCTATCGACTTTTTTAGACACGCATGTAATCGACGAAGACTCAATGCGCTGCTTCTTCAACGAGTCCATTTACATCTCCAATCGGAAGGAATTCTCATCAACCAAAGGATCAGAATCCCTATAAGCAGGGGCTTTTCCTCCTGGTATTACAGACAAAAGCGGCGAGCTAAGAGTTGCGGTCCTCTCATGGAGAGCCAAGCCCAGGTATTCGCGCGCCCCGGGAACATCGCGAATGAGCCTCATAAGGATATTGGCAGTAACAGTCTGCTGAGACGCTCCGTTCTCCCATCGAGATGACGTTGGTTTTGAAACTCCTAAAAGTGACTCAAATTCATGCTGAGTTAAGCCTAGATCTGAGCGCAAATGCTTTATTTCCGAGGGAGATAGAAGCTCATGAGCCTTGGCGTATTGCGCGGCAAGCGCATGGGCGAGTTTAGTCGCCTCCGCAGCGGTCATTTCATCATTGCCGCACTCACAAATATAATGCCCAATTCCTTCAACAGTAATTTTCTCGCCACGGTAAATTTCAGTCATTGGCGCCGTGGTAAATTGCATTTCCTTGCCACATTCCATGCAACGCATGACTCCTCCTTTAATGAATATATCCATCGATGTTCGCAGACAAGACGTTTAAATGCGCCTTGCCTTCAGAATCGATTGAAAACTTAACGTACCAATCCTCACATTCAAAATCCCGACAAACATAGACGTCTGCGTAAACATCGTGCAAAGGCCCATCCATATCGAGTGCGATGGATTTCCTGAAATCGCTGGGCTTTAGGTAATCAAATAGATCGGCGAGAAAACGATCAATATCCAAATAGCCATAGTGGTTGATCAGGTGCCTGCGCACCTTGCCGTTTACAACCATCTCTCCCGAGCAGGCCAAGGATTTGGCCTCGTCTAGAGAATATGTCGGCCGAAACTTGGTTCGGTTCATGAGCACCCCTTAGTTAGCATCATGCTAACTATATTCGTATAGTCGCCAATTGGCAACTACATTCAGCGCACCAACGTAAGCGATCGACCGGATGGCGTCTTAGGCCCGACAAATACAACTCTGACTGCATAATCGAAGAGCACAAGCGTACAGAGCTAGACCCAGAGCGTAGCCTTACAGACTATTTCTAGAAGGTGCCCGTGTCGAGTCTCGCGGCGCAAATCACAACGTCGACGACGGACCGCCGCCCCTCCCCTCCCCAACAATCCCCCAGAAAGTTCGCTGATGTTGACTGGGGTTCCCGTAAAATTAGCCCTTACAAAATATGTGCGGAGTGCTGGCCTGGAGCTGCCTTCGGACCCTATTGGCTGCTCACCGAGAGACTCCGCTATGAAACGACCCCTTTACTACCTGCTCTGCGCGATCGCATGCACGTCCATGATCGGCGCGACGATGCCCATGGCGGCCATCGCGGAGGCGATTCAGCCTCAAGAAACCGCCGAGCAGCAAGCGCAAGCCGACGCCACGAGCAGCGACACAGGCAAGGCCGAAGACGGCACCAACACAAATACGACAGCAGATACCGCAGAGGACAGCACCGCAACATCCACCGGCGCCAGCGCAGTCAACACGGAAAGCGCCGACGGCACCCCCACCACGCCCG